>JAAVCP010000023.1 GCA_014802265.1 Bacteroides sp.
ATGACAAAACGGAACGATAACGAAAAACATCTGCTCGCGCTAACAACAGCTCCCGGACAACATTGCAGAGGACATTATAACCAACGCGAAATCGATGCTGTGAAAATTGAGTTGATGCCGTTACTTGATAATTTCGAGGAGACCGGCATTATCGCCCCATACAATAGTCAGGTTAATCAATTCCGCAATCAGATTCCTGATATTGAGGCCGCCACAGTGCATAAATATCAAGGGCGGGAAAAAGATACCATCATTATGAGCGTCACAGATGATTCGATAACTGAATTTGCTGATAACGCCAATCTTCTGAATGTTGCTGTCTCACGAGCCAAAAACAAATTTTGCCTTGTCGTTTCCGGTGATCCACAGGAGCTGAACGGTAATATTCATGATCTAATCAATTACATCAAATATCAGCAAGGTATAGTTATACAGAGCAAGCTTCGCTCAATCTTCGATTACCTTTTTTCTCAAATTCATGCGTATAATCGCGAAAACGAGCCAGTATCTGAATACGATTCAGAGAATTTGACTTTTGATTTGATTGAAAGTATACGAGTCAATTATCTTCATCTGTCTCACATCAAAGTCCTTTGCCATTATCCCGTTAGATATCTTATAAACGATACACAAGGTTTATCGGAACGGGAGAGACAATACGCATTGCATCCGTCAACGCATGTTGACTTCTTGGTCATCAACCGAGTAACGAAAGAACCTCTTCTTGCGATTGAGACTGATGGCTATAGTTTCCACAATGAAAAGACCGAACAGTTTCAAAGAGACAGGATAAAAGACAAAATCCTTGCATTATATGGTCTTCCTCTACTGCGGCTTTCAACAGTTGGGCATAGTGAAGAGCAAAAAATAGTAGATATGCTAAATAAGAAATAAATCACGATCATGGATTATAGCGAGAAATATCGAGAGCTTATAGAGTTATCGCATAGCGATGAGTCGAATATAAAAGAGAAGGCTGATGCATGGCTTATCAGTATCGGCCTGCAAGGGGCAGCCGAACTGAAGGTTTCAGCATTGCTACTTGATTTGGCAATCAGAAACGTAAAGGGCAAAATAACACGTGACGAGGTTAGTCAGTTGTTAAACGCCCATTACGCCACTATGCCTGAGACTGATACAAAGCGCAGTCACGTATTGGATGGAGACTATGAAATTGTACCTCCCAATTCTCCAAGAATAAAGGAGATTGAAGAATACAACCGTAAACTGCGCTCTGCTCTGTATAGGGAACTTAACAAGAAGAGAAAAAAGTAATGTATTTGTCAATCTTACTTTAGTTTCAGAAGTTCAGTATATGCAATACCATCGGTCAATTTGTGATATAATGCTAACTCCTTTTGAATATATGAAGGGATATTAGCGTTATTAAATCGTTCAACAATTGACATGACATTTTGAGTAGGATTCTCAATAACAGCATTGTTATATATTTGTTTATAATAATAGAAAGCCCTATTTTCTGTAGCCAACTGGATTTTTTGCTTTATATAAATTTGCTGTTCTCTTATTCGTTGTGCAACCTTAAAAAACATATCAATTTTCTCAAATGATTCTTGCGATAGATGACCGACAACACTATGAGCGTATTTATTCCATTGGTTATCTTCAAAAATTATGGTTGAATAGTGCATTGGTACTTCTTGAATCATTCCATTTATAAGACCTTCTGAGAATATATATTCTATATTCGTTTCTATATCTTTAATCTGAAGTAATAAAATTGAAACTGCATTTTGCAGTTCCTTACGTTTATGTGCTCTAAATTGCCATAAAGCAATTCCAACAGTGGTACCAATTGTAAGAATCAGTACTATCGTTTGAAATAAGTTTGAATCCCAAAAAGATGTTTCCATAAGTTATGTTTTTTACAAATGTAATATTTTATGTCGAATTGCAGATGGTATGCTTTCGTCGTAAATATTACAGCATTTCAAATAGGTTTAGGTTAATTATATCAGACTACTACCACAGTGGAGTCATCGAAGTTGGTGTTTTCGCCACAGAAGATGTAGCCCAGAGGATTGCTGACGAGGTGGGTATTGCCAATCATTAGGTCAGTACGGTGATGTGAATGGCCGTAAATCCATGCGGTGATTCGACTGTCTGCAATGTATCTACCGAGTTCGGTAGCATAGGCGGCATTCAGCACACTCCCTTTATTCTATCTTCGATAGCAGCGAATGTAGGCAGATGGTGTGTGACAACTACTATCTTTTCGGGATCACTCTCCAACACAGCTTTCTTGATAAATACGAGATTTCTCTCAAACTCATCGTTGATGTTCTGAGGGATTAGCCGATGCTTGTTATACAGAATTTGGGCGTAGTCATTCATGCCGTTCTGAATAGCGAATTCGTCAACAGGCGGAATCCTCGACCATAAAGTTGAGAAAATGAAATCCACATTATCTATTCTAACAACTTTATTATGGTAATAACCGACATTTGGCAAGAACATCTTTTGCCAGCTCCAGCCTTGAGCTGCTATATCTCCGTTATTGTAATACTCATGATTTCCGGCAATCATAAGTACCTAACGGTAGTTTTCAGAAGCCCATTTCCAAAATCTAAGATGCGGAATCGTCGTGTCAACGAGGTATCCTACATCGCCGGCAATGACAAGCACATCACCTACCACCTCCAGTGGCAGTGATTTCATGAAGCGCATGTTGTCATGAAACTCCATGTGCAGATCGGAACAATACTGTATCTTCATCGTCACTTTATTGATTCAAATAATCTACAACCATGGGATAACAACGAGCATCTGCTGCCGCCCAATCTAAGTCCGATAATATATCTAATGTCATCCAGCCAATTGCATTATGTTCAAGACACTTTGGGGTTGTCGGACCAACAAGATGACATATGCATATAATCATTCTTAGGATGAAGTCAGGATACTCATGCTCTATTTCAGGCAAAAGCATATCCACAGCTATTTCGCAATCAAGTTCTTCTCGAATTTCACGTCTTATGGCAGTCTCTTCAGTCTCTCCAGCTTCGACCTTACCTCCGGGAAATTCCCATTTAAGAGATTTGTAGTCTTTATCGGAAATTGGTCTTTGCGCAACTAATATCTTTCCTGAATCGATAATAGCGGCTCCTACAACTCTTATTGTCCTTTTTGTCAACTCCATACATTAAACTGCTTTTGCTGATTCAAGAATAAATCCGGGGATAGGCTCTTGCATATCCCATACAACATTCATTGGGCATTCTCCATGACTGGAATTAAAATCCATCATACCTAAACAATAGTAGCAATTGTTATTTCCAAATTCGTCTTTTTTTGAGTATCTAACGAAAAGAACATATTTCCAACCATTCTCTTTCTGATTGATTATACGTTGTCCTTCTTCGCTCAGTTCTTGTGTCTTATTCATTGATTGCCAGTGGAACTGAGACTGTGAAATTGCATAATCCTCATATAAAGTAGAGGGAGAATATTCTTTATCCGATTTATTAAGGGTGACGAATACCATAGCAAATTTCTTCTCCTTATTATATTGAGTACCCAGCACTTGCCACCTGCCAGGTTTATCTTCTAAAAGAAGATGAATCTCATCGGCAGAATAACAACCATAAAGTTCTATTTCTGAACCATCAGCTACTTCAAACCATCTCGTTGTCTTACTAAGCGATTCAATCTTAATATCTATAAGAGTCTGTAATTCTTCTACAATCCATGACTGATCTTTAAGAGAATTAATTACATCGTCAATAGAGGTAAAGGATTTAACATACTCCTTATTCAATTTATCCACAGGATTGAGCCATATCGTATAATAGAACATTTTAGCAAATTTCCGCTCTCTGTCGTTTTTGAGAGAAACTCTGAAACTATTATCCAATAGTGATTTTAAGAAATTTAGATAGTCGTAGCTATTGATATGATAAAGCCTTGCAATACCACCTTCTAACAATTTCGTATATTTCGAGGCGGGATCAAAGGTTGGAACGGCCATAACCGCGAGTTGCTTCAGACGAGCCCACGAGCCGGGACTCTTATAAACAGTCCTAATATCAAGACTAAAGTTCTCAAGAAAGTTTTTTAAACTTAAAGTTAGACCAGTGTTGTGCTCAAACCCGGATACTTCCTGTATCAGCCTTTTTTTATTAAATATTGCGTCATTGATATTCTGAAGAATATACTCCTGAGCTTGGCGCTCCATAGTTATGGAGCAACCTCGTGGAAGAAATTTGAAACCAGTCTGAATCTCGCGAGAAATACTCTTCATCGATCTTCCTACGAGAGCCCTGAATCGACGCTCATAATTATAGCTTTTATTTGCTTGGGCTACAAAATCCAGAACTGTCAGGCATGTTTTACCATCAGCGAGGCGCAAGCCACGACCAAGCTGTTGCAAAAAGACAGTCAAAGATTCAGTAGGTCTTAAGAACAACACGGTATCAATTTCCGGAATATCAATACCTTCATTTAAAATGTCGGAAACACAAAGGTAATTGATTTCACCACGAGCCAGCATACTGGAAACCTTATCAATATCCGCACTGTTACGAGATGTGACCGAAACGGCTTTATAACCTGATTTATTGAACATATCAGCCATCATTTCCGCATGATCAATTCCGGCACAGAAACATACGGCCTTACATTCCTGTGGATTTGTTACATAATTGTCGAGTGCTCGCTGAATTAAACTAAAACGCTGAATATTATTGGCCTTATATAATGATTGTAATATACCTTTATCATAGGCATCGCCTTTGCATGGTACCATTGACAGGTCCACGCTATCGTCAGTAATACAGAAATAGTCAAATGGCGACAATAACCGTTGGTCAAGAGCTTCCTGAAGTCGTATTTCGGCAGCAAATCTGTTATTAAAATCCGGTTTAATTTCCTTTCCGTCCATTCGTTCAGGAGTTGCCGTAAGCCCTACAAATATTTCTGGGGTAAATCTTGTGAATATTTCTCTATACGATCCCGCCTGACTATGGTGGACCTCATCAATTACAATATAGTCATAATAATTCTTACCAAGACGTTCAAATGTGTCCCAGTTATTATTTAGTGTTTGAATTGTTATGAATAAATGGTCAATATTAGATCTGCTTCCGGGCGATGTTCGTCCGGTCCATATTTCACCAAAATTTGCATCGACCATCACAGAACGGAATGTCGATCTTGCTTGTTTAAGAATTTTTTCTCGGTGTGCAACAAATAAGATTCTTGCACGCCGATTTTTTGTCCGTTGAGTCTCCTTATTGTAATCCTTAAAATCGAATGCTGAAATTGCTGTTTTTCCAGTACCAGTCGCCGCAATAACCAGATTCTTATACGATTTCATCTGACTACGCTCAAACTGCAATTTTTCGAGCACTTTGATCTGATGGGTCTTACGTTCAAATCTAATGAGATACTGTGTATCTTCAGATTCACGCGAACCGTATCCATGCTGTTCCCTAATAGCATCCTCAAAAACTATAAGTTTTTCTTCTGTATCAATAACCTCAAAATCCTCGCTATTCCAATAACTGTCAAAGGTAGCTTTTGTCTTATTGATGATATGCGAGTTCTCAATGGAAGTCACACGCATATTCCATTCAAGACCTTTGGTCAATGCCGATCGTGACAGATTACTTGAACCAATGTATGCAGTATCAAATCCATTATTTCGACTAAAGATATAAGCCTTAGCGTGTAAACGTTCTTGGTTAGTATTAAATGAGGCGCGAATCTCAACGTCGCCAATCTCCTTTAGCTCGAATAACTTCCTTATAGCTTTTGGGTCTGTCGCTCCCATATACGTCGTTGTCAGTATCCGAAGTTTTGCACAGGGTTGAGTCAAAAATTCTTTCAGATATTGATAAATTAAGCGAAGTCCCTCAAATTTTATGAATGATACAACAAAATCAATCTGGTCAGCAGTCTGAATATCTCGTTTGATTTCATCATCTATAGAAATATCATTTCCGCCGGTAAACAGACTGCTTACACGGTATCCTGAAATAGGGTGATTCTTTGCACGTTCTTCGATTTGAGCCTGGGTATATCCAACCTTACTATAAACACCTCTCAAAAATTGCAATTTGCTTTTATCACTGAGTTTATAGTCCGCTGTAATTTTCCATTCAGATTCTATAAATTGTAGAACCCTATTCACTACTTCAACCTGTGCAGATATTTGCTTTGATTTATCGTGCTCTCTAAAATAATTATTGAGAATCTCGCATACAACTTCAGCAAGATAATCTGACAGCATCTTACATGATTCTGCACTGTCAATATCAACTTTCTTTACAAAGTATTTATCTTCTGGCAACGCAGTGAGTTTCTTTTCGATCGCTGCACTTACCAGTGTTTCATATACTCCCGGAATAAGTTCCATATCTGTTAATTCTCCTTGTATTGGATTTTTCATTCAAATCTTACCATATCAGCAAGCTGGATAAAATAATCATTTGACCATATATCAAGTTCTCACAAATAGAAGCACATCACTCTTAACCTGATTCATATTTGCTGACATCAGCTTTTCTTTCAGTCGAAGAATAAAGGAATCCTTATCAAGAACTTCATTGTTAAACTATAAGGCTCGCTCGGCAAGATGTGTGAAGCCCAATGGTACATTGTGTCGAACCTACCATTCAAAGTCATACCAATCAAGTCCCTTCACACGATTCTTCCATGCACAATAGACCAAAGCGTGTATTTTTCCGGCGAACAAATCCGGAAGTGTAAAGCAACGTGTCATAAAAGAGTGTGGCTGTAACAACAATTTCTGCTCAGTCCTGAAATCCAACGGAGGCATAGTGTCAACCTCAATCTTTATCTTGATGGATTTATCAGTCTGGAATGATACATCATACACATCTGTTGTATCTTTCAGAAATGCAGACTCTACTTTCCCAAAATTCTTCTTGTCTTTTTTTGTTATCTCCACTTCACGGCCAACAATAACAAATTCATCAATGTGGAAATACTTCGTGAAATCAAAATCTTCATCAGGAGTCAGGAGCGAGAAATCCATATATTCTGAGAATCATTGAAGACCGTGGAAAATTCTCAGACAGGTACCACCATAAAAGGATGCCACATCAAAGAACCCTCCGTTATGAAGTCCGGCAAGTATTACCTGCTGGTTGACCTCAAAAATCGCATTCCGCTTCTGATGCTCAGTAGATAAATCGTATGCGGAAAGCATATTGTCATATATATCATTCTTCATTGCTTCAATAGTTTTAATAATGTCCGGATTGATTCAGCTTTTTTGCCTACTTTCGCATATTCGTCCAAAATAACGGGATTCATTTGCTTGAAATCGCTTAGCTCCATCCTAATATCTTCTTCCAAATAAAGAGCCGCATCTTTGGGATAACGAAGATTCACTCCGGGAGAGTTGGCGATCAAGTCGCACAACGCCTTCTCAGGAGTGGCAATCACAAAGGCATATTCATTTTTCTTGATACTTGATAACCCCACTGAAAAAGCATCTTTGGAGATATAGGCGTATTCAAATCTGCCAATGGGTGTATCGAAATCACGGGAGTGTTTCAAAGTCATGGACTGCATGACGTAGACTTCTTCCGGAATCAACCCGTAATAACGCAGAGCTGAGGACATGGAGACATACGAAGGTGTATAGATATGATTCGCAATCAGCTCTGTTGACAAAGCTATGCCCGTCACATTTGGGCTACACACATAGAGACCCCTCTTGAGCCGAATGACCTGTTTATGGCGCTCAAGCAACCTGATTTTCTGGTTACCACCTTTGATATTGGGGAATAGAGATTCCAAGGCAGCAGCAGTGACAGGTATGTTTCCTAATTGTTCCAATGGACTTTTCACAGTGCAAAGATAGTAAAAATTTGAATACTAAACAATGTTTAATATATTTTTCTGTTCAATATTTTGCGGCTATGTATAGAAGACAAAAACACCTCATTTCCACTTATTTTGTAGGGTGAAGCGCACGGTCGAGAATGTTAAAATTTGTATATTACTTTGATAATCGGGAGATTATCATTATCTTTGCAGTGAGTTTCTGTTGTCAGTTTGGCAAATACGGCTTGTAATGTATTAAATCGCAGTGGGTTAACTACTTACAAATAGAGAAAATGTACGAGGCTTGTACGGATTAGATTTATACTCTTTTGTAAGTCAATAAATTAACCGCTTCTACATCAGGAATTACTTTTGTGAAAAGTCTATATCCCTCCCCTACCCTTAAGAATTGATAAAAGATTTAAGTGGTTGTGGATATTGGCTTGATGTGACATTAGAAGAATTCTTTAATGAATATAATCACTAAATCTTACATAAACTTACCCTTAAGGTAAACCTTCAATTCTGTAAAACACCAATCTTGGTGAGTATCAAATTCCTTACGAATTCCACCTTTATTGAGTGCCTGAATAATGCATAAAACATAAATCGTTTCAAAAGCGTTATAATGACATGGAAAATAAAACTATACGATTGATATATCCTCAGTGGCAAGGTGCGAATATTGCTCGTTGGCTACCTGATTTACCTCCCGAAGAGGCTTCGAGAGGTTATTACCTTGGTTCGATGTTACTTGAATTTCTTGCTCCGAAAACAGCGTGCGAAACTTTTAGAGTACCCGTATCTATTGATGTTTCAGAGAGAAACGAAAAAGACGGTGTATTAGACCGTGATATTCTTACACTACAAACCAAGGCAGCCCTCGATATTTTGAAGATCGCTAATCCTGATAAGGTTATAACTCTTGGTGGAGAGTGTTCGGTCAGTGTACCAGTGTTCTCATACCTGGCAGCTAAGTATGGCGACGAGGTTGCTGTCATATGGATTGATGCCCATCCTGACATTACATTGCCGGGAGATGATTATAACGGCTATCATGCAATGGCTTTGACCGCAATCATGGGTAAAGGAGATAGAGCTATTATCAGGCAACTTCCCGCTAATATCTCAAAACGTATGGTCTGCCTTGCCGGATTGAGGGAATGTGAATATCCATATATTGAAAAGCGAGTCGAAGAACTGGGTTTATCTCATTTCTCACCGGCAGAACTGGCGAATGATAGTCGTCCGGTAATAGAATGGCTATATAAAAGCAACGCTTCCAAAGTCATGATCCATTTTGACATGGATGTAATGGATCCCTCAGATATTCTTGCGGCTGTGGCTGACGGTCCGGAAGGAGGTTTGAAACTCAAAGAGGTAGTCAGACTTATCAATGATATTGCCCGCGAAAAAGAGCTTGTGGCATTGACAATAGCTGAACCTATGCCACGTCTTGCAATACGTTTGAAAAAAATGCTTTCAGAGTTACCACTTTTGTAAACACGTTCCATATCGGTGTATTAAATAGATTTGAAATAATTAAGAATGAAACTCAAATCAGGACGAATAAAGATGATAACGACAGTTATAATTTCAGTTTTGATTATTTTGGTTGTCGGTGTGGGTATGGTGATATGGTTACATCCGGCTTTTGGACGGTCGCCCCGTGGCGATCGCCTTGAACGTATATCAGCGTCACCAAATTTCCGCAATGGTCAGTTTTTCAATCTTGAAGAAACGCCCGAAGTTACGTCTGACAAGGGATTGTTACGTGCTCTTTGGGATGCAGCATTTGTTCGTCCCGCCGACATGACACCTTCAGCACCACTCAAGACTATAAAATCTGACCTTAAAGTATTACCGTTGAATGACAACCGATTAATATGGCTGGGGCATTCATCATATTTCATGACTTTAGCAGGAAAAAGGATATTAGTTGACCCCGTATTAACTTCCAAATTTCCAGTGTCGCTCATGATGAAACCTTTTCCCGGAAGTGACATCTACACTCCATCTGACATTCCAGAAACAGATATTCTTATCATCACCCACGACCATTACGATCATCTTGATTATGCTACGATAAGGGAGATAAAAGACCGTATAAAGTTGGTAATATGTCCGTTGGGGGTTGGAGAGCATCTGGAATACTGGGGAATAAACAAAGATAAGATACGGGAACTTGACTGGTATCAGATAACGTCTGACACGCCGCTGAAAATAGAATGTCTTCCTGCCCGACATTTCTCAGGGCGACTCTTCAAGCGTAGAAACACACTGTGGGCATCATTTATGATTTCCCTACCGGATGGAACAACCGTGTATATCGGCGGTGACAGCGGATATGGAGAACATTATAAGGAGATTGCCCGACGCTATCCGATAGTCAATTATGCTATTCTTGAAAATGGTCAGTATAACGAAGACTGGCGATACATTCACACGTTACCTTCACAGCAGGATTCAGTTATCCGAGACCTTGGTGCCCAGAATGTGGTTTCCGTCCATAATTCAAAATATGCGTTGGCTCGTCATCCATGGCATGAACCGATTGACAAAATCAGAGAGACTGCCGCAGCAGATACAGCCTTTCACTTGGTTGACCTCATAATAGGTGAGTCGACAGAGCTGAAATAGTATTTTGATCTATGACTGATCTATACCATATTGTCTGTTATATAAATATTTTCCATGATTCTATCTAAGTCATAATACATTATACATATAAACTCACAAGACATAATGAATGATATAAAAAAGAACTTTATAGCAGCTGTTGTAATGCTTCTGCCTTTGGTAGCCCTTGGAGGAAGTCCTAAAAGAGGTATTTGCTGGGAAGAGGGTAAGGTAAATCTCAACGAGCATCATGCTTCTTTGTTAGCACCCGGTGTGGCATGGGTATATAACTGGGGATCTTACCCTGCAAATCCCGAAGTATATTCCGATCTCTTTTGCTTTGTTCCGATGGCTTGGAACGGCGAATATGATGCGGCAGCCATACGCTCATGGCTGGTTGCTCATCCAGAGACACGCTATCTTTTGGGTTTCAACGAACCTAATTTTGCTGATCAGGCAAAAATGACTCCATCGCAGGCAGCTGCCGCATGGCCCGGTCTTGAGGCTATAGCCGAAGAGTTTGAAATTAAACTTGTAGCTCCTGCCCTTAATTTTTCAGGCTCACAGGTAGGAGGAAAAGTGTGGGGAATATATGAATGGTATGATGAATTTTTCAGGCTATATCCTGAGGCACATGTAGACTGCCTTGCGTTGCATTGCTACATGAACTGGTATACTGCCACAACCTGGTTTGCAACGGAATATATCTATAAAGACCTCTACACCCCTACTAATGAGAACTTCGGTAAATACCCTAATCTGGTAAAATTTCTTGATGATTTTAAGGATGCCAACGGTCATTTCCCGCGTATGATGCTTACTGAATTCTGTGGCTGGGAATATGACTATCTTCCTGACGTATATTTCCAGATAGACCAAATGACACAGAAGGTGCAGAAACTTGAGCAAAGCGATATGATTGAAGGATATGCATGGTTTATAGGCAACTCTAACGACGGAGCATCAGCTTTCCCCTATATGAGTGTTTTTCAGGACAACAGTGCCACCAGCCAATTGTCTGAATTGGGGAATGCGTATGTAAACATGTCGGCATTCGACAACTCGCGCTATTATATGCCCGGTGAAACAATAATGGCAAAAGACTATATAAATGCCACCACAGATAATGAGCAGGTTAAGGTTCGCACCAACAGTGAAATCTCATCTTCGATTCCACTGCAAATTGAGATTCCCCGAAAAGGTGCGAGTGAATATTTAATTAATGTGCCCATAAATGGGACTTATTCGTTTACTGTTCATTACAAGACCAATGACAATTCTACATTATCACTCGATGTTGATTCAATAAAAAACAGTGAGGTAAATATCAGCGATAGTAACGGAAACTGGACTGACCTTTCCATTATAACCGAACTGTCCTCAGGGCAACATACTATAAAAATATATAATTCAGGTTCAGCGTCAGTTATTATTAACGCATTAAACTTCACATTATCCAGCGGAATAGATACCGTTCTTACAGATGATAAGATCAATGTGGAAATATTTAATATGCAAGGTCTAAGCATTGGAAATCCGGTTTTAGATAATTTAGAACCCGGAATCTATATTGTCAAAAAAGCTAATGGGGAACTAATTAAAATTTTAAAATAAGGGTATATCAAAATTCGGGATTTTGATATACCCCATTACTTAATAAATTATAATTTACTTTACATGATAGACTTTGCTTACAATTTTCCAATCAGTTCTATCTTTTACTAATGTAAACATATCGGAAAACTCAGCGTTACCGAATTTTGATTCGATTCTTACCATTGCAACATCTCCAGCAACGCTGCACGCAGAAATCTCGTATGTTGCATTGTGTGGACCCGTTTGGTCATAATAATCATACAAAGCCTGAATAGGTATCATAATAAGACTATCGCTTTCAGTATATGACATTGTTGCAGCTGGGGCAAACCCTCGCATGGCTATTTTACTGTCACCCTTAATGGCAGCCTCAGTATAGAAATTCAGTGCTTTCTCTATTCCCGCACGTTCTTCCGGCGTACAGGTCATGGAGTTGCATAGCTTGGCAGAGTTACACCTCTTTTCACAATCAGTAGGATTATTATCACATTTTGATCCTCCACAACATGATGAAACCGAGAATGTAATAAAGAGAGATGCAAGAACCTGTATTTTTTTCATAACGCCAACGCATTAGAATTTCTCAGCTAATGCAGCAGCCTGCATGCAGCCATCTGTCTTATAAATATCGCCTTCTACGAATACTCCGGGCACAAGCACCTCTCCAACAATATCCCATTTCAGAAGTGCAGCTGTACGCTCCATAGGAATCCTGACACCGTCCATCACAGTAGGATCATGTTCTTCACAGCAACAAATCAATCCCATCTTTTTCCCCGATATTGGCTTTTCAGCTACACAGAATGAGAACACACGGTCAATTACACCCTTTATTTGGGCAGGAATTGAATACCAATAAACCGGCATTGCATAAACAATAGCATCTGCATCAAGGATATGAGGCGCAATGATATTGAAATCATCATCAAATGAACATGCTTTACCAGTCTTGAAGCAAGTCATACAGGCATGGCAACCGCCTATCTTCATCATTGCGGCATCAAAACGTACTACTTCATGACCTTTTGCTTCAGCAGCTTTGATGAAAGCGTCAACCATGGCAAACGTATTACCGTTCTTGCGCGGACTGCCAGTTATAACTGTTATTTTCATTTCTTAATGGTGTTTGAATTCTGATTATAGGCTTTTGCAACACACTTCCATTCTCCTTCTATCTTAAGGAGAAGAAGGAAATCAGTAAAGTCAATACTGCCACCCCACCCTTCTTCAAGCACACGCACCACTGCTACTGTCTCTTCAACGGCAAGCACATCTATACGTGCCTTGAAATTAGGATCTGCGCCAACAGTATCTACATTTGTGTAAAATTGTTCAATTGAGCCGTGTTCCATAGCCCCGTTCAGAATACCAAACAGCACAGCATCATCTGTGAAAAGTTTTTTCGCATGCTCACTGTTACCCTCGGCAACACTTTTTACAAATAACTCGGCAGCTTTTGCCACAGCCTCGTATTCCTGAATTTTATCTCTCATATATTTTATAGGTATTATGTTATAATCTGACTGCAAAATTACAATGGTATATCATATTAGTCAAGTACCGAAAAATTTTTCGATATACGAAAAATTTTTCGGTACTATAATATTGAATAATATTGACTAATTTTGCAGTAAAATTATTTGTTATGGCATACGAAAAGAAAATACCTGTTGATCTCGATTGTCCCCTACGACTGACAATGAGTCTTATAGAATCAAAATGGAAATCCTGTATTCTTGACGAGTTACGCTCGGGTGAAAGTCTACGCCCGAGCGAGATACATAAGTGTCTGCCTGAGGCAGCTCCCCGCGTACTTGATATCCAGCTTAAAGAGATGGTTGAAGACGGTTTGGTAGTCAAAATTATATATCCCGAACTCCCCCCACGTTCTGAATACACGATTACTGACTTAGGGAAATCCCTCCTCCCTATTATTGATGCCATGTTGAAATGGGGTGTCGATCACATGGACCTATTTATCAGAAAGTATGGCAAGATAAGTAAGAGAAAGGAAGTGATCCTATAAATTATATGCAAAGGTACAGATATTCCTGACTTCATGAAGATATTCAGTGCCATTATATGTTTCAGAGTAGTATTATAAAGAATTATAACTAAAAATTTCATACCTATGCGAAAAGAAAAAATATCCTTGTGGGGCTACATCGACAAGACTGGGAAATACATTATTACCCCCCGGTTTGATGATGCCTTTAACTTTCATGAAGGACTTGCTGTAGTGAGAAAAGACTATCTGTTCGGCTACATAGATATGACTGGAAAATATATTATTGAACCACAATACCAGTATGCCGGCAGTTTCATTGATGGTATTGCCCTCGTTATGGCAGACGACAAATGGGGCTTCATCAACCGGACAGGTGAATACGTAATAAGTCCCCAATTTGACAAGGCGACCGAATTTCATGATGACATAGCAATGGTGATTGTAAATGGAAAATATGGATATATCGACAAAACAGGTGCCTACATTGTGAAGCCTAAATTTGATGTAGGGGGAATTTTTCACGAAGGACTCACATGGGTACAGACGGATAATAAATATGGTTTTATTGATACTTCAGGTAACTATGCTATCTGTCCTAAGTTTGAATTTGTACGCGACTTTGCTGACGGACTTGCAGCCGCCAGGAAAGCTCTTAAATTTGGGTATATTGACAAAATGGGAGAATTTGTTATTCCTCCTGTTTTCAAAGTTGCAGAGAACTTCAAAAACGGTATAGCATGTGTGATTACAGATTTAGATCCCATCTATATTGACAAAACAGGTACCCCGGTCAATCCTTCAACTGCTTACCTTGACAGAGGTTCATTTAAGGAAGGTCTCTTACCGGCAAAAGATGGCGACAAATATGGGTTTATAAATGATAGTGGTGAATTTATAATCAAACCCTCTTTCTTTATTGCAGAACCTTTTTGTGAAGGATTGGCAAGAGTTAAAACTGGGGTTACATCTAAATGGGGTTATATCAATAAAGCCGGAGAATCTGCTTTCAAAGCTAAGTTTAATGAGGCGGAAGACTTCTGCGATGGCATTGCGCGTGTAATGGTGAAAATTGATCCGCTATTGTAATTAATGGAATTAATAATCTTTCCTATTTGTACTTCTATTTGACAGTATAAGAATTATAAATCCGTTTTTATTGTCATTTAGTTGGTAATTATCTTTTTATGCATTATCTTTATAATGAATTAATCGCATTTAACTATGAGCAGAAAAGATCACCGCTCCCAGGGCAAATATATTATTCCACGTATAGATTCAGGATTTAAGATTTTATTTGGTACTGAAGATACCAAAGATATCTTAATCGGATTTCTAAATGATCTTCTCGAGATTAACGAGACTGATCCAATTGAAGACATTGAGTTTATTGACAAAGAAAAACCAGCTACCAAAAATATAGAGCGGGAGTCGATATACGATATTCATTGTAAGACAACATGTAACAAGCGTTTCATTGTTGAAATGCAAAATTTTCCACAGCCATATTTCCTGGACAGATCAATATTCTATGCTGCCAGAGCTATATGTGAGCAAGCTAAGCGTGGTAAATGGCCATACAGCTATATGCCGGTATATGGAGTGTTTATTTGTGATTTTGCCATTCCGGGGAATGAGGGAGAAGTCAGAATAGATGCCGATATAAGGATTAAGAAAAGTAAAAAGCCACTTACTGACAAATTAAATTTAATATATGTGCAGTTATCGGAATTCAAGAAAAAGAATCCAGAGGCATGTGTTAATGATTTTGAAAGATGGGTCTATTTATTAAAATATCTTGAGACTATGAGTACAATACCATTTGCCGGAATGAAAGAGGCATTCCGTAGAGTTGAGAATGTTGGAAGAGTTGAAAATCTTAAGGGGGATGACCTTGTACGCTATGAACATGATCTAAAAGCTTACAGGGATTATCATGCTCAATTGTTGTATGCCTCAACAGAAGGATTAAATCAGGGCATTACCAAAGGTATGGCAAAAGGTATAGAAGAAGGTATGGCTAAGGGGATGGCTAAGGGGATGGCACAAGGCAAAGCAGAAATAATCAGGACCTTAATTGATTCCGGATTAACTATCTCGGAGATCGCTGTAAGATTACGTATTTCACAATCTGATATTGAAAACTTACTCAGTATCACCCCACCCCTCAATAATTAAAGATTTACCAGTTTTATAAGTAGTGAATTACCAATAATTTCCTGCATAATTATCATAAATCAACTTCCATGACACGAAACAGTATCATGGAGGTTGATTCAAAAAAGAAGTATGTGAAGTTATAACTTTATCAGAAAGTAAGTTTGGTGGTATGGCGTTTTGTGACTGTTTCAACACTTACCACATATATTCCTTTGGCATTGGGAAGAGACACTGAAAGCATACATATCAGTCCCGGAAGCGGTTGCCACGCAACTACCGTCAGTAGAACTGAGCCTACCGAGATATTCATGCGACGTCTTGCCACAAGTGGATAATACCACATGGTTTTATTTTTTCCGATGTCGGTAAAGCTGATAGGAGTTGAAGATATTATGCCATATACTGTAAAAACCTCCTGCCACTGCTGTCACCGGAGAAAGAAACGTGTAGCCAAGCCAGATTATAAAAACCGTATTTTTCTGACCCAGGGACTGCCCACCTTCTATTGTCTGACCGTATTTCCCTCCTATAAGTTTACCTAAGAAGAATTGAAGTACACAGCAGACAATGGTTACTATCATTATCCCAATCAGGTATATTGCCGGAACCGAGCTATGTACAATCGCTTTGACAGTAACTGCTATGGCTATTGACAATGCGACTGCCCACATATAAAACGGCAAATCCTTAAACTGAATCAAAAACTTTTGCAGCTTGGGAATAAATGCCCTGATTCCCCATGCCAGCAACAACGGACAAATCAGCAATGGAAACACCTTGCCAATTATCATAAGGAAGGTAGGAAGAAAAGTCATCCCCTCGTGTGGGTGAGCGATCGGAAGTAATGCAGGTGCTGTCACGGCTATTGCCAAATTGATGAGCATAGTATAAGCAGTGATGTCAGCAGCACTCCCACCAAGCTTCCGGGTCACTACAGCTGCTGCAGTAGCGGTCGGGCACAGCAAGCACAGCATACAACTTTCCAATATGATGCGCCACCCTTCATTCTCCATCAATGTCAGCACATAGGCAAATCCCCCAAACAATCCTATCTGAATCAATACATTCCAAAGATGCCATTTGGTGAGACGCAGATCTTTGGGACCAATTGAGAGAAATGTCAGAAAAAGCATTCCGAAAATAAGTAACGGCTGCACTATACCCACAATCCTATTGGCAGCCGCATGGGTGGAGTCAAGCCAAGGAATATTGACATACAGGAAATATGCCGCTATGCCCATTATAATGGCAAGCGGCAATGTCCAGTTTTTTATAAATGTCATAATCCCTTTAATCGGCACATGGCTGTGGATATGAAGATTAGGACGCATAAAATGATGTCGTTCATGTGGAAGCTGACTATAGCCTATCTTGAAAAAGTCACATGCATAATCTTTTTTACGCAAAACTTTTCCATTTGCCACAACTATGTCAATATCTATAGGCACCCGTTTCTCTTTCCTTGCATCTGTGTCCCTGCCATGCTCAAGCTCATACTGCTTGCACATTCTCTCCATCTCCCTCGGCTCAATGGCTGAATTCCCTTTTGCCACGGCATTTATATAATTGCTCCCTTTATGACCCACAGGTGGAGTCTCGTATATGTCTGAGCATTCAAAACCTTCCAGAAATGAAGAGAGCCAGTCAAGTGCTGATTTCACCGCTTCCGCCCTGTTTCCCCAGTCAGAGCCGAGACTGAAGACGTATTCTGTAACCGACATTACTTCCTGTTATTCTCTATTTGATGTGTGATGAAGGGTGAAGAGAGTTATTTCAGGATATGCACCAAGGAGACGTGCAGGCATACCTACTTCTCCGGCACCTATATTTACGTAGAGCTGTGTGGGCTGACCGTTTTCATTAAGCCTGTCATAAAGCCCTCCCCACTGTTCATAACGATACTTTGCCGGCGACCATTTCCAGCCGCCAAGGTCAAGCATCATCTGCATTGCGTGAGTATGCCCCGATAAAGTCAGTGCGATATTTGTCTTTTTTGAAACATATTGGTTCCAGTGTTCCGGATTATGTGAGAGAAGTATCTTGTAATATCTGTCGTTCTGATGATATACTGAATCTTGTGATGAGCTTAATGCCTTCTCAAGATCCCCGTATGTAGGAAATGGCGGATCTCCCCAGTTTTCCACACCCAAAACCATTATACTGTCATTATCTTTCACAATAAATCTCCGTTCATTGTTCATCAGGCACCAACCTATTCCCTTCTGATATTTAGCCAGCAAGCGATTATTTGCATCACGGTCGCCGGGGTGTTTCCAATCCATATAATCACCATAGTCATGGTTTCCAAGAATTGACAGCACACCATCTTTCGCTTTAAGACGGGAAAGAACAGGCAAGAATGGCTCTATTTCTTTAGTCTCACGGTTTACAATATCACCGGTGAAAACAATCAGATCGGGATGAAGTGCATTAACTGAGTCAACAAGATGTGACACGAAGGTGGTGTCATTCCCCCATGTACCTACATGAACATCACTAATCTGTGCAATAGTATAGCCATTAAAGGGCTGTGGTATAGATGGAGAACTTATATCCACCCTGTTTACCACGATATGTTTTCTCGTTACGCCTACGCCAAGCCACATTACACTAAACGCAACGATACCCAAGCATACACCTATCCAGTTACATACATATCCTCTTTTCTTCCCTTTATGGAAAACGCCTATCAACCTGCCAATAAGGGAACATACTACATAGAAAAATTTTGCCGCATAGATAGTGAGATAGGTATATAGCATCCACATCACCGGCAGAAGATTACTGTCTTCTGCACGCTTAGGCATACACATTATCACCACTAAAAATATCCAGCAGAGAAGAGCACTTACATTGTAGCCCTTCCTAAGTTTTTTCTTTCCCGCTGACTTTAGGTCAAGGGATATATAGAAGTCTATGATAAATGAAAATACAAACAGCATTATCGCTGCCAGCAATGGTATTCTCATAATTGATAATATTTAGTTATACTTTCATCTTACTCCATACCGCCAAGAAGCGATTTGAGTTTATTCTTCAGAGGGTTGGCATACATGGTAAGCATCATCTGCCACATATATTCCCTCTCTTCTGCCGTTATGTCGGGCAAATCCACCTTATCAAGCTGCTTATTGAAATATTCCGTTATCTCCTCTTTCTTCTCAGGGGTATATTTACGCGAGAAGCGATCAGTAGCGTGGAGGAGGTCAAAGGCTATATAGTTGATCTCAAATATTTCATAGCTGCGATGGATAGCCTGGTCAATAAGGCATCCCACATGCTTGGCAGCCTTATTATTATCTCTGAAATCACCTATCTGGTCAAGCTTGCTGTTGATGCGGGGAGTAAGCTGAAAATGCACCTTACCCTTAAACTGAAGCAAGCCAGTCTCCATCGAAAACAGATCATCACGCTGTGATTTCTTAAAATTCGGATCACGACGCTTCATAAGAAATTCCTTAACTTTCAAATAGTCATTCGGATCATATTCGTATGAAATTGACACCGGCATAAGATTTATTTCCTTTATCTTATCGATAAACGGACCCTGCCCTGCTATGGCGAGCATCTTCAGAAGCGATTCCTGAGTATGGTCACTGCTGTCTTTGGCACGACCTTCACGCTGCGCAATCCATACTGATTCATGCTTCTCAAGTATGCAGTAATGTATGTAGGCGGAGAGTTTTTTCGCTGCCTCAAGACCCTCACGCAGACCCGTGTTTCTCTTTACTATAAAACTCTTGTTGAGTCTCACCAGGTCATTGATCCAGTCAAAGACAAGCAGGTTATTGCCAATTGCAACCTCCGAGGTAGGGAAACCCTTACGCAGAAATGCAAGATTCAGGAATGAAGCGTCAAGCACAATGTCACGGTGATTGGTGATAAATGTATAACTTATCGAGGGATTAAGATATTTCACTCCCCCGAGCGTAATTCCTGAAGTCGTGGTCTTAGCGAGCATTTCCAAGAAAGGAAACATGATCTGATGCTGGAAATCGTATGTATTGTTGATTTGCAGCAGTTCTTCTATCAATGCGGGCACGTCTTCGGGCGGCATAGTGTAGTTTACGGCATGCAGAAACCCCGGTTCCTTTACAAGATTTTTCATCTTTGAGTGGAACTCGGAATCATTATAAGGAGCGATGTCGCTGAAAATATTTTCTTGCTGACTCATTGGCTTATGTTTTTCTGGTTCCCCCAGACGGTTTCTGTTGTTTTCATGCAGGGGAACTTTTTCTCTTTTGCAAAGTTAATGCTAATACATCAAATATAAAACAATTGAGGATAAAATTTTACTCATCACTCTTACGATAAATTCTCCACTTCTCAATAAGAGATGTCATATCGGCAGGCACATCACACTGAAAATCCATCTCTTTACCGGTTCGTGGGTGCTTGAATCCCAAAGTTCTCGCATGTAGTGCCTGACGCGGACATGTCTTGAAACAATTCTCCACAAACTGTTTATATTTTGCAAATGTTGTCCCCTTCAATATCTTATCGCCTCCATAGCGGGCATCATTAAAAAGTGGGTGTCCCTTACTGAGCATGTGCACCCGGATCTGGTGAGTGCGCCCTGTCTCAAGAACGCATTTCACCACCGACACATATCCGAAACTCTCTATCACTTCATAATGCGTCACGGCATGCTTGCCGATTGTCGGATCGTCAAACACAGCCATTTGTAGTTTATTACGTGGATTTCTCGCTATATTGCCTACTATAGTACCCTTCTTTTCCGGGAAATCTCCCCACACTACAGCCACATATTCCCTGCGCGTTGTCTTATTGAAAAACTGTCCGCCCAAATGTGTCTTTGCTTCCGGTGTCTTTGCCACAACTAACAGTCCCGACGTGTCTTTGTCTATACGATGCACGAGTCCGAGCCTCGGATCACTAACGTCATAGTCGGGATTATCTTTGAAATGCCATGCCAACGCATTAACTAATGTACCCGTGTAATTACCATGCCCCGGATGCACCACCAGCCCTGCCGGTTTATTCACCACCAGGAGGTCATCATCTTCATACACAATGTCGAGCGGTATGTCTTCGGGAATTATCTCTAATTCATAGCGTGGACGGTCCATGACAATGCTGACCACATCTCCGGGTTTCACCTTATAACTTGACTTGGTTGGTTTCCCGTTGACTATCACGCAGCCTGCATCTGCCGCCTGCTGAATCCGGTTACGCGAAGTCTTCTCCATGCGGTCAACAAGAAACTTGTCTACGCGGATCATCTGTTGCCCCTTATCGGCTACAAACCGGAAATGCTCATACATCTCACGCCCGTCTTCTGTAATAAACGACGGTTCGTCTATGGAAGCGGCATCTTCTTCTGCCACTTCGTCCGGAATTTCTATTTCTTCACTCATAACCTTAAATTACTGAATAAATGCAGGTTCCACTTCCATTTCGTCTTCATCCACCTCCTCGGCATCCGGTTCTGCCGCAGGTTTCGGAGCCGGTTCGTCATAATCACTTGTCCCTGTGGATTCTCCTGCATTCTCTGTCTGGTATTGCCGATATTCCTCCAGCTGAAGCGAATCGCGCAGTTCTCCCAGTCTTCCGTCATACACCTCTACTACTATCTGCGCATTGACCGGAACTTTCTCAGTCTTCTTCACAACCTTTCCATTGGCAGTGATTTTCACTATGCAGTCATTGTTGCCCAACACTCTTACCACCCTGATATTCTTGAAGCCTAACTCCTCAAGTCTTGCCATGCCCTGACGGAACGAAAAACTCTTAAGGGCATCTTCCCTCGGATTGTTGTCCTGGTCAATCACCACCTCTTTCACATGCACCGCGTTTATATATAGGAATATCTTCCTTCCGGGTTTAACGGTGGCACCGGCTTTCGGAAATTGCTCGATTACGTAACCCGGTTTCATATCCTCTTTATATATAGAGTCGCGTATGTCAACCCTGAAACCTTTGTCGTGAAGAGTCTTGATAGCTTGCGTATACGACATGTTCTCTACTTTCGGCACAGTGTCGCTCGAACCGTGGCGAGTGAATAATTTAAGCGACAGATATACTATCCAGATGCCTAAAATAGCAACCAGGCAGATAACTATTATATTTGCAAGCACCGGATGCTTGGCTATAAAACTGCCCTTTCCGGCTTTCGGTTTAATCTTTTTTAACATCAGATTTTACGTTTTTCTGTTTTTAAGGCCCAAAGTTAGCTAAAATTTTCCTAACAAACCATTTTATCAATCAAAAATATTTTCGTAACTTTGCAACTCAAAGTGTAGTATTGATGCGTAAATTAATATATCTCATACCTATGCTCTTCATGTTCTCCTCTTGTGGAGAATACAATAAAGCGTTGAAAAGCAAAGATGTAGACTATCGGTTTGACTTTGCTAAGAGAGCATTCGACCAGCGTAAATTCTCTCAGGCATCGACGGTGCTTGAAACTATTTACACACCATTGCGTGGCACTGCCAACGGTGAGGAAGCATTGTTTCTCCTTGCCATGTCTTACTATGAAAATAAAGATTATCTAAATTCCGGTCTTTATTTCAAGACATACTATTCACGCTATCCGCGTGGGAAATTTGCAGAACTGTCACGTTTCTATTCAGGTTATGGCTACTACCTTGATTCTCCTGACCCTCAGCTTGATCAAAGTCAAACCATTAAGGCTATTGAGGAGCTTCAGGGGTTCATTGACTATTTCCCACAGAGTGATAAGGTCTCTATTGCGCAGAATGCTATCTTTGAGATGCAGGACAAGCTTACCCTTAAAGAGCTTCAGAATGCCCAGCTTTATTATAACCTTGGGAATTATCTTGGGAATAATTATGAAGCGGCTATCATAACTTCTCAGAATGCTCTCAAAAATTATCCTTATTCTAAGTTCAGGGAAGATTTCGAATTGCTTATCCTAAAGTCGAAATATCAGGAGGCACGCTTAAGTGTTGATGAAAAGAAAATTGACCGTTTCCGTGATGTGGTCGATGAATATTATTCTTATATCAACAACTTTCCTGAATCGAAAAACAGAAAAGAAGCTGACAATATCTACGAGATTGCACGCAAGCATGTGCAGGATTAACCTCCCTCCTATTCTATAAAATTAGTATCATAGATTTATCTTAATATACATAATTCAAAATCATGGATTATAAGAAGACCAACGCTCCCCTCAACACTGAGACCCGCGACATGATCGCGATGGCGGAACAGACAGGTAATGTATATGAGACTGTTTGCATCATCGGCAAACGTGCCAACCAGATTGCCGTAGAGATGAAGAAAGAGCTCGAAAAGAAACTTCAGGAATTTGCGTCTACCGACAATCTTGAAGAAGTGTCTGAAAACCGTGAGCAAATCGAGATTTCCCGTTTTTACGAGAAGCTTCCGAAGCCCACTCTTATTGCTACACAGGAATATATCGAGCACAAGCTCTATTTCGCTAACCCGGCAAAAGAGCGTGACCGTCTAAACGATTGATTCCCAGTCTTTCTGTGGATTTTTATAATAAATAAGCCGGATTGATTTTTCCGGCTTTTTATTTGCCGCGTATGCCAGCCATTCATATCTATAATCCCGACACCGATTATGCTCTTGCGTTTATGGGGAAAATCTATTCACCTCCTGCCTCAATAATTCGATTGAGGAGGCAGGGTGCCCTTTTCCCCGCTACCTACGCACGAGAAGACGATGTGATTCTCCTGCTTGATGATTTCTCCCCCACTGAGTTGGAGTCATCAATCCATCATCCCATGGCGCGAGAGAAAAACATTATAATAATCAATATCAACAAAGGCTTCGAGAATGCGGTTGCCACCATAACCGCCGCTTATCCCCTAAATGATATTGAGGTGTGCCCCTGGGGTTGGAACCTTTCCCTGAGAAATACTCTTATAAGGAAGGGCATGCCGGAATTGCTGTTGAAAAGTGAATTGGAAATTGACAGGATACGCTCATTGTCACATAGGAGAAAAACAATACCTTTCCAGCAAGAACTCATGGCATTGCTTCCCCGGCTCGGAGTAAAAATAGCAATGGAGTTTTTTAATGAGGAAGATGTATGGCGGTTTGCTGCGCAACAACCTGGTGCTTATTTCAAAATGCCTTGGAGTTCTGCCGGGAGAGGCGTAGTCTGTCGGAAAAATATGACCGACCTAAAATTCCGGGAATGGATTCACGGTGCCATTATCCGTCAGGGGAGTGTGTTAGGTGAGTTCGGGTATGACCGGGCAATTGATTTCGCTACTGAATGGGTGTGCCGTAAAGGTGAGGTTATATTCATAGGATTATCTCTTTTCCACACCTCTTCCAATGGCACATACATCAGTAATCGTGTCTTGTCACAGGAAGAAATATTCGCTGTTATTAAATCCCACTCCCCTTTATGGGATTGGAATGTCATCGAGGCTCAGAGGGAAGTTATCAAGAAATTGATTTCACCTTTTTATGACGGACCCCTTGGCATTGACATGCTCGCCGATAAGAAGGGCTCAATTAATCCCTGTGTTGAAATAAATCTCAGAATGACAATGGGGATGGCTACAATCCTCGCCAATTCCTTAAATAATGTCAATAAATATGAGCAGTAAAATTAATTATACACTATCCGTGGCTATTATAGGCACTGGCAACGTTGCTTCCCATCTCTGTAAGGCTTTGGAAGACAAGGTATCTGTTTTTCAGGTTAACCCCCATTCCTTCGAGGGTATGCCTCCGCACACTGATATTATCATTATATCGGTGAAAGACAGTGCCGTTTCTGAGGTGGCAGCAAATCTTCCTGAAAACGACAGTATTGTGGTGCATACTTCCGGTTCCGTACCGATGACTGTGCTTGCTCCATTTGCTTCCAGGTTCGGGGTATTTTATCCCCTTCAGACTTTTACTAAAGATGTCCCTTTAAATTATTCTGAGATACCTTTCTTTATTGAGGGTAATACTCTTGAAACCTCCTCTGCCCTTTCCCATTTGGCAACCCTTATCTCTCCTTATGTGCATTCTGCTGATTCGGAATCACGTAAAATTCTTCATCTTGCTTCGGTTTTTGCATGTAATTTCTCTAATGCTCTAATTGGGGTGGCAGCCAACATCCTGACTGAGGCAGGCATGGATTATCATATATTACTACCTCTTCTCCGGCAGACAATTGCTAAACTTGAGACGATGGCACCCACTGAGGCTCAGACCGGACCTGCAGCACGTAAAGATCTCCAAGTTATTGATGCCCACATGAAGATGCTTGACAAAAAAGGTGATCCTGCTGTAACTAAGATTTATGAATCTCTATCTAATTTGATTATAAATAAGAAATCATGAGTGGAATTAATTATGATCTCCGTAAAATAAAGGGGTTCGTCTTCGATGTTGACGGCGTACTCTCCCCTTCCACCGTTCCTCTTGGTGAGGACGGTTATCCCAAACGAATGGTAAGTGTCAAAGACGGCTATGCACTGCAGCTGGCTATGAAACTTGGTTTTAAGATAGCAGTAATAACCGGAGGTTCCGGTACATCCATTATTGCTCGGTTTAAATCTCTCAGGATCGAAGATGTGTACACAAATGCCCATAAGAAGCTCCCGATGTTGCAAGAATGGTTGAAAAAAAATAAATTGTCGGCTGAAGAGGTGGCATATATGGGTGATGACATTCCCGACCTACCTTGCATGCGCAATGTCGGTCTGCCCGCTGCTCCGTTTGATGCCTGCTGGGAAGCCAAAGAGACAGCTGCTTACATATCAAAATTTTCTGGCGGCTACGGTTGTGTGCGCGACCTCATTGAGCAGACACTGAAAGCGCAAGATCTATGGCTTACCAACGAAAACGCTTTCAATTGGTAATCAGTCCCACCACTTCACAACCTCAAAACTCCACGCCCTCCATGCTCCCCAATCTAAAAGACTATAAAATTCTTCTCGCCAGCAAATCCCCTCGTCGCCGTGAGCTCCTCCAGATGCTCCGTATCCCTTTTAGTGTTGTCTCAATCGGTGGTATTAAAGAAGATTATCCCGATACAGTACCCTTGATTGATGTTCCACAATATGTCTCTTCAAAAAAAGCTGATGCCTACCATGAGCTAATAAAAGATGATGAAATGATTATCACAGCCGACACCATGGTGATATGCGATAATAAAATCCTCGGCAAACCAAAGGATGCCGAGGACGCTATAGAAATGTTGCTCTTACTCTCCGAAAAAACTCATCAGGTGGCAACCGGCGTGACAATCTCAACTAAAGACCGCCGTACATCTTTCACCACTGTGACAGATGTCTCTTTCGCGAAACTTTCCGAAGAAGAGGTGCGCTACTATGTAGAAAACTATATGCCCCTCGATAAAGCAGGGGCATACGGTATTCAGGAATGGATTGGCGGAGTGGCAGTTAGTGGAATCAACGGTAGTTACTACAATGTGATGGGGCTACCTGTCCATCGCCTTTACCAGGAACTCAAAATGTTTTAAGAAGCAGCTGTTGGCTCCTCTACTGCTGGGACTGAACGGTCTTCGTAGCGGTATTTTGCCTCCCAGCCAAGTGCCGATGCCCCAAGCACAGCTGCATCGCTCTCCTTAAGTTCTGAGAGGATAATTTTTGTTTTGCCACGGAAAATAGGCATCAGTGATTTCTCAAATGACTCTTTGATAGGACGCATGAGAAGATCCCCACTCTTTGCCAAGCCGCCGAAGAGTATGATGGCTTGCGGGCTGGTAAAGGCTACCATGTCGGCAAATGTCTGCCCAAGTATGGTGCCGGTATATTCAAATATATCCTTTGCCAACTTGTCGCCTGCCATTGCAGCGTCATATACGTCTTTTGAAGTGATATCTTCTATCTGAAGATTGCGGAGCACTGATGGTTCAGATCTTACCTCAAGGAATTCTCTTGCGGTACGTGCCACTCCGGTTGCAGAGCAATACGCCTCAAGACAGCCGGTGCGTCCGCAGCCGCATACACGGCCGTTGTTGCGTTTCACTACCAGGTGACCAAGCTCGCCGGCAAAACCGTCATGCCCATAAACCACCTGTCCGTTAACCACGATACCCGATCCTACGCCGGTGCCGAGGGTAATCATGATGAAATCTTTCATACCTCTTGCTGCGCCGTAGGTCATCTCGCCTAAGGCAGCTGCATTCGCATCATTGGTGATTGACACCGGTATGCCGTTGAACGCTTTGCTCACCTTCTCTGCCAATGGGATAATCGGACCCCAGGGAAGGTTTGGCGGATTCTGAATCTCACCTGTGTAATAGTTGGCATTAGGTGCGCCGATGCCAATGCCATAAATCTTGTCTTCTGCGTCATGCAGTTTGAGAAGACGCATCACTCCTGTGTGAAGCTCCTCCACATAATCATCAAAGTTTGAATGTTTGCGTGTCTTGATTGAGTCACTTGCTATTACGTGACCGCGCGCATCTACGATTCCGAACACTGTGTTGGTGCCACCTATATCGACACCTAATACATAAGGCTTGCTCATGATACTATTTTTTTAAAGGCTTTCTATTAATTATGAAATTATTTAGACTTTTTCATTTCCATGAAAAATGCGGAAAGAGGATCTTAAATGAGATTTCTTTAATTAAAACCAATCATTCCTGTAAAAAGTTTAAACGACAAATAATGTATCTATCCGTCATAAGAGATTTCTCAAATTAAAAAAGACCTCAATCTTCTTTCCAACCGCAAATATATAACATTTTTTACGATAACCCAATTTTAACACAAAAATAATGAGCCAAAAACACAATAATCTCAAAATTTGAAACCAAAATCTATAAAACGCCATCTGCTTAACTACCTATCCTAACCCATATCTATTATCTGTTTTTACGTCATTATCTTCTCTCCACCGGAATCTCCTGTACTTTTATATTATAATACGCCGTTGTATAATCCAAATCTGTCTCTGATCCATATCTTTTTTAATAGAGACACAAGTGTTTAATAGTACCATCCATACCTCACGGGCGAGTGTTCTCATGCCTTTAGTCTGTTTTAATGATGACGGCAATCCAAATCTTTTAAGTCATCCAAATCTCTCGGTAAGAGAGTGTGAAATTTCCGAGGAAAACACTCCTGCGGACTCCCTTTTTCCTGTTCTGAATGCAAAGTTACTAATTGCTATTGAATTATGCAAATAAATTTCACTCCAATTATAACTCCGGAGGCTACCGCCACAACCAAATTTATCCCGCTGATTTACATCATTCGCACAACTTGTTTTAAAATTACCAATTTTAATATATCCTAAACACGTTATTCTCAATTATTTACAAGTCATCCAAATCTCTTACCGAGAGACATGAAGGTTTTTCCTAATACCCCTGTAATGAAAACCGGTGCCAAACACCAAAAGACATATCCAATTCAACCCCCTGCCCGAGCACAATACCCTAAGGCAGAGGGAAATAAAACATTAATGGGAATATATGCCCGGTTCGCAGACTTATTTTTGCAAATATCTAATCTTCAATACATTTGCAAACTCAATTCCAGTCATTTGTTGCAATAAGACTCACGCAGGCTGACCCTAATTCAACTGCCGCAAAGGCTATGAGGTCATTCCTTGAGTCTGCCGCACACGGATATGCGCTCACTCCTGAGGCAATGCTCGCAGACTGGGTGGCAGTAATGATCGACCGTGGGTTGTCCGACTCCAGTCGCACAAGATACCTTGGCACACTCTCCAATATATATAAGGAGTATTTGGCGCAGTCAGGTGCCGCTAAAGTAGACTCTCTGATCCACCTTCGTAATATCAGAACCAATCCCGAGGCGGTTGAAGAGGCAACCCGAATGGCAGTACGCCTGCGAAAGGTATTTGGTATGGTAATAAATGATGCACGGTATCAGCCGGAGATTGCAGTCCTGTTGTACATGCTCCTGAACGTATCAAATGACCTAAAGGCAGCAATATCGCTCCAAACCTGTGACTATGAACCACAGTTCCCACAGATGGACAGCGTAATTGACCCAGATACATTTCACCACCGCCGACGATATGTCTTCGATCTCGCGCAAAGTCGCAAGAGAATGTCACAACTGTGCAGAGAGACGCTCACTGACACATAATCATACCTGATGACACGCGGTATACACCTCAGTCGGCAGTTCTCACCATCATCTGTCATAGCTCTGTGGGTAGCAATGGCACGCATGGCAGACATTACACTCCCCGAGATCTGTGCCATAATACCCGAAGTACCCGGAGAGTTCCCATATCTTTCCCTCGTAACCCCCGCTGTCCTCTCCCCGGAACGCACCGATACCATAAAAATGACCATTGCCGAAGCGTTCTTACCATCATCAGACCACTGGTACGCCATGAAGCTCCGGCGGGGTATATCATTCAGTGACATTTCCAGTATACTCTCTGGTACCATACCAGATGCCTACGAGGCAGCTTCATTCTTCTATCCGGAGCGGGAATCCGTAAAAAAGATCGGCAAGAGGATAGTCAGGGAAACAGTCCCGGTGATTCCCGACATCGTGTTTCTCCGTATTCAGCAACGACACCTCGCTGACATCGACCGGACACTACGGCACGCAGGCATGGCATGGGTATTCAGAATGACAAATACACCGGATAGTGAATACTCAATCATCGATAACGCGTCTATGCTCACGTTTGAACGTGCGGTCGGACTCCTCACACCGGATATGAAGGTAGAGTTGACCGACAGGGCTCCGCTTTCAATCGGTAGGGAGGTTTGCATCACAGGAGGAGTTCTCGCAGGGTACCGAGGCATAATATATGACATAAAGCCTACTACCATACACCAACACTCCGACAATCAGCCAACAACACGCCAAATATACATGCGAATTTCCTCATCAGACTTCATGAAGATTGAGGTAGCAGTTGACGAAGAATTCATAGAGCCCCTACTCTCTGACACTAAATACTCCTAACACATAATCACTTCTCTAAGTGCTGCCATCAGCTTCCAATATAGACTACTCATCCCCTAAGGTAATCCTCGACTACCAACTACTGCTCCTAAAGCACTACGAAGCCGAGGGTGCCCTAAACTCACCGCGCACAAATTCCCCGGCAATAAAACTCATCGACCACGAGGCAGACATCTGGCTCAAAAATGTGGAAACCTTCCTCCTCCCACACACAACACCCTCCTCTCCTACAGCCTACATCCCATCCTTACTATCAGCCTACGACCTAATCCACCGTGCATGTCGTCAGACGGCTCCCCCAATAGAATTCCTCAACTCCGTCCGCAAAGACACTGCCGACAGATGGCTCGCTGGTGACAAATCCCTCTCCCAAACACGGCTCATGCTTCTCCTCTGGCACATAATGGACCAAGACCGCCGCTACCGCGACTTCTGCCTTACCATCAACGACACCTGGATCCGCGAACTCCTAAAATACGGACGCTTCCGCGGAATCACCAACGATGAAGCCGCTCTCCGCCTCAACCACATCCTCTCCCAAGATCTCACCCTCTATCTCGGACCTTCCCCAATAACCCAATCCGCCCACCGTCGCCGCTGGTCTCGTGCCCTCCGCTATATTTCTTCATATCAGAAAATACTAATAGCTCAATTAACTTTATAATCCTATCATCACTTATCTCCTAACTCTCTTAGATCCCTCCTCTCATTCGTCATAATCTCTTGATAATCATCTAAAGGATTACGATAAGAATCACAAAAGAAAACTATTCCACACAATTCTTAATAATTCTTATCGTAATCCTATCATAATATCTAATCTGGATAAGATTTCAGCCATAATTGCTTAAGTAAAATAGAAGATGACTGAATCATTAAAAAATAAGACTATTAAAGGAACTCTTTGGAGTACTCTCGAACGATTCTCGGTACAGGGTATCCAGTTTATAGTCATGATTATTATGGCTCGCCTACTTACACCTGATGACTATGGGCTTATAGGTATGCTAACTATTTTTATAGCTCTCTCTCAAGCATTTATTGACAGTGGGTTCTCCAAGGCTCTTATCCGTAAACTTGATAGATCAGAAGTAGACAATTCCACCGTCTTCTACTTTAACATTGCAGTCGGTATTCTTCTTTACCTACTGCTGTTTCTTTCAGCACCCCTCATTGCAAAGTTCTATAATGAACCGATACTTACACCCCTCACACGTGCTATGGGTTTAAGTCTAATCTTTAATTCACTCGTAGTTGTCCAAAGAGCATTACTTACCATTAATCTTGATTTTAAGACACAAGCAAAAGCCTCGTTTGTTGGGGCAATAATTTCTGGTATCATAGGAATATGGATGGCATATTCTAACTTCGGAGTTTGGGCAATAGCCTGGCAACAAGTTTCAAACCTCGCAGTAGTTACAGTAATGCTGTGGGTACTGTCTCATTGGAAACCCATCTGGGTATACTCATGGAAATCATTCCATGAACTTTTCGGATTTGGCTCAAAAATGCTTGCCTCTGGACTATTAGACACTTTATATAAGAATATGTACCTGATTGTAATAGGCAAGGTATTCAAAGCCGCTGATTTAGGATATTATACACGTGCTCACCAGTTCACTGACTTCGCTTCCTCCAACATCACAGGTATATTTCAACGTGTTACCTACCCCGTGTTATGTTCAATTCAGGAGGATGACACACGGCTGGCGGATGTATACAGGAGACTCCTAAAGACATCAGCATTTATAATATTTCCACTGATGACGGGACTGGCTGCCGTTGCCAAACCGATGATCCTGGCGTTTCTGACTGAGAAATGGCTCTTCTCGGCTACGCTAATACAGATCCTCTGTTTCTCCCAGATGTGGTACCCTGTACATTCCATAAACCTGAACCTGCTGCAGGTCAAAGGAAGAAGCGATCTTTTCCTTAGGCTTGAGATCATAAAGAAGACCCTCGGTGTCATCATGCTCTGTATCACCCTACCTCTCGGTCTCATACCGATGTGCTGGGGAATGTTAGTAAACTCAATAATTGCCCTGATCATAAACACCTACTATACCGGCAAGCTCATTCACCTCGGGTTCACGGCACAGATGCGTGACCTGTTGCCTACACTTGTACTCAGCATTACGGTCGGAGCAGCCGTGTTCCTGACCGTCTCATACCTTCCCATGGAGGCATGGCTTGCACTTACCGTAGGTGTCATTGAAGGAATCCTTCTGTATGCTGTCATGGCAAAGATACTGAGATTTACAGAATTCTCAGAATTGGTATCACTTCTACGAAGAAAAATAAACTAAACCCTATATATGGAAATTAACGAAAAACAGATAACCGTTACATCCCCCCTACTGCCTGACCTTGGGGAACTCAATAATCTGCTCAAGGAAATATGGACAGCAAAGTGGATTACAAACAACGGCTCATTCCACAGAAGGCTTGAGAAAGAACTTGCCTCCTACCTAAAGGTGCCCTACCTTAGCCTCTTCACCAATGGGACCCTCCCACTGATCACGGCACTTCAGGCTCTCAGAATAACAGGCGAGGTCATTACGACACCTTACAGTTTCGTAGCTACGACACATTCTCTTTGGTGGAACGGTATAAAGCCTGTGTTCGTTGACATCGATCCCTCAAACTGCGGAATCGACCCTAATAAGATTGAGGCTGCCATAACACCTAAGACTACTGCCATAATGCCCGTGCACTGCTATGGGAAACCTTGTGACACCAAAGCCATACAGGAGATTGCCGACAAATACGGCCTTAAGGTAATATACGACGCAGCCCACGCATTCGGCGTTGAGGTTGACGGTGAGTCAATCCTGAATGCCGGCGATATCTCCACGCTCTCCTTCCATGCCACAAAGGTCTACAACACAATTGAGGGGGGAGCAATGGTGATAAGGGACGAGCAGACCAAGAAGCGTATTGACTACCTCAAGAACTTCGGATTCGCCGGCGAGACAACTGTCGTCGCACCCGGCATAAACTCCAAGATGGATGAGGTGAGGGCAGCATACGGTATTCTCAATCTCAAGCAGGTTGACGCTGCCATATCCGCACGCCGTAAGGTTGCCAACCGTTACCGAGAGTCACTGCGTGACGTGGTGGGGATAACATTCTTTGACGACATGCCGGGAGTACGACACAACTACAGCTACTTCCCCATCTTTATTGACGCGGAGAAGTTCGGAAGGACACGTGACCAGCTATATCAAGAGATGAAAGATGCCAATGTTCTCGGCAGACGTTACTTCTACCCGCTGATCAGTGAGTTCTCAACTTACCGGGGACTCCCCTCAGCAACCCGCGAGAATCTGCCCGAGGCATATAAAATAGCCGACAGCGTGCTTTGCCTCCCAATGCACCACGACCTTTCGGAAGGTGATGTTGACCGGGTGCTTAACTTCTTCCATAAATGAGTCCTAAGAGAAAAATACTGATGCTTGGCGGGTCGGCACAGCAGGTTCCCGCAATACAGGCTGCCAAGGACATGGGTTATCACACTGTCCTTATAGATTATCTCCCGGATAATCCGGGACAGCACGTTGCTGACAAATGGTATCAGGAAAGCACCACTGACATTGAAGAGGTATACCGAATAGCAAAGGAGGAACAGGTCAGCGGAATATTGCCATATGCATCAGATCCGGCTGCTTTACCAGCAGCAATTGTCGCTGAGCGCTTAGGATTGCCCACAAATCCCCCAAAGTCAGTTGAGATCTTGGGGGTAAAACACAAGTTCAGAAGATTTCTTCAGGAGAATGGATTTCCATGTCCCAACACATACACCTTTTCCCCTGACACTCCAATCGAAGAAGTACGACAAGATCTTGAACACCTCAAATTCCCTATTGTGATAAAGCCCACTGACTCTTCCGGCTCTAAGGGGGTGACATTCCTTAAAGACCTGACCAGTTTACAAGATGCAATAGGACATGCCCGTAAGTATTCACGCAACAGGATACTTATTGCCGAGGAGTTTATTGAGAGGGGATTTCCCTATGTCATTGGGGGTGACATATTCGTTGAGAATGGAAAGATAGTTCTATATGGAGATATGGCGTGCCTGCGTGACGACAATGGGAAAGGTCTTATACCCATCGGCAAAAAAAAACCACATGGTCTTAACGAACTTCAAGCTAATATGCTGCATAATGAGTTGCAAAGGCTCATTAATAAACTGGGAATAAGAAACGGTGAACTCAACATTGAACTCATCATTGACAAGGGAGACAGACCACACTTCCTTGAGCTTGGTCCACGTGCCGGTGGCAATATGATACCCATTCAGCTTTCCGATGCCTTTGATGTGGACTTAATCAGAGCCAATGTTGCGGCAGCCTTGGGTGAGCCTATAAACTTGAATCCCATTGAGCCGAAGGAATGCTTCATGACATACGTCCTTCACAGTAATGAGACCGGTATTTACAAAGGGGTTGAATACTCCAGGGAGATTGAACCATACATCTACCGCAGGGTACACTACAAGAGTGAGGGTGACACCGTGGAGGCATTCGATGGTGCAGGGAAAGCCCTCGGGATAGTGTTTATGCGCTTCCCTGACAAAATAGCCATGGAACACATCCAAAGTAAACTGAACCAGCATATACGGCCAGTATTGAAATGAAAGAGATAGGAGGCTACTTTGAACTGGAACTCCCCTTACCTGACTTTTCACAAATCCCAGAAGGGGTGATGGTAAACTCCGGCAGACATGCCCTGGAGTATATCCTACGGTCATTTGGTGGCAGCGTAAGGCGTGTATGGCTCCCGTATTATACATGCGATGTGGTGTTGCAGCCGATAAAACGACTTGGCCTTGATTATATGTTCTATCATGTCAATGAGAATCTTGAACTGGCTGAATACCCCGAATTAACAGACGGAGACTATATAATAGTCAACAACTATTTCGGTATAAAGGATAAGTACATAAGCGAAATGGCTCACAGGTATGGTGAGCGCCTCATCGTTGACAATGCACAGGCATGGTATTGTAAGCCTAGCCACAAGGTCAATTATATCTACAGTCCCCGGAAATTCTTCGGTTTGCCAGATGGAGGCATAGCCATAGGTACTTTTAATTATAGCACCACACTACCCAAAGGCTACTCCGCTAGCCGTTGCAGTCATTTGCTAAGAAGAATTGACGAGGGGGCAGCAGCAGGGTATGATAATTTTAGAGCTAATTCAATGACATTGCATGAGGAACCGCTTACAAGGATGTCTCATCTTACAAGTCGACTGCTGGCTACTATAGATTTTGAACGAGTAAAAAATAAGAGACGCTTAAACTTTGAGATATTACAGGAATCGTTAGTGAAGACAAACCAGCTTATTATACCTCCAATAAATGAGTTTGCTTGTGCAATGGTCTATCCATACATGACCTCTAATCCCAGCCTACGCTCAAAACTGATTGCAAATAAAATCTTTGTAGCCACATATTGGCCCAACGTACTGAATTGGTGTAATCCCACTTCTATGGAATATCGTTTTTCAGAGGAGATGATACCACTTCCGATTGATCAGCGATATGACCAGAAAGATATCAAAAGCATTATTCATGTAATCAATAAGTTTATATAATTTATATAATGAGACAGAGAGTATACCTTAGGGCCCTGAACCCTGATGATTATCAGACTTCTTATAAATGGCGTAATGATCCCGAAATTCAAAAGATGGTCGGTGGACATAGCCATTTTGTATCCATTGAGACTGAGCGTCAATGGGTGCAGAATGTCATGAACTCAAAGGACAAAATCGTTTTAGCAATATGTCTGTGTGAGAACGATAAATATATCGGTAACGCAATGTTACAAGAGATTGACTGGATAAACCGCACGGCTCATGCCCCAGTAATGATTGGGGACAAAACGGAATGGCATAAAGGATATGCCATGGAAGCACGTATGCTAATGCTAAAATTTGCTTTTGAAGAGCGCAATCTACGTAGAATATTTGCCTATATTCTTGAAAGCAACTTACCATCTATCAAGCTACAGGAACGTTGTGGGTTTAAAAAGGAAGGGGTACTCCGTGAATCTGTATATAAAAATGGTAGATACCATAACCAGGTCATAATGGGGTTATTAAAGCACGAATTCTATGAAGCCTATAATAAATATTTAGAAAAATACTCAACAAAATCACCTATCTAAATATAATTTTCTAAGATTTTAAAATGGAGTTATAATTATCGTAATTACGATAATTATAACTCCATAGAATATGCCTGAGTTAAATATCATGATACTTTGTAAGCTCCCCTATAGAGAATCTTAATAGTTGCTTACAGAATTGATGAATAAAAAATTTATTAATTTCAGTAATGAAAGAAACTCATTCAATAATAACTCAAATAAATTATATTAAGAAAAGGTGCCGGGATATAAAACCTCTTGTTGTAATCCGCTGTATTACATATAATCACGAAAAATACATTCGTGATGCTCTTGAGGGCTTTGTGATGCAGAAAGCTGATTTTCACTATGTGGCCATAGTTCATGACGATGCCTCTACCGATAGCACCCCTGCAATTATTCAAGAGTATGCAGACAGATATCCAGATATAATTTTTCCAATTTTTGAATTAGAAAATCAATATTCTAAGCATAACGGATCGTTGAGAAAGATTATGAATGAGGCTTGTGATACCACAGAAGCAAAATACATTGCAATTTGTGAAGGAGATGACTATTGGACTGACCCTTTAAAATTACAAAAACAGGTTAATTTTCTTGAAACTCATCCAGATTATAGTGCTTGTTTAACTAAATTTATTTCCTATAATGAGGTAATTCAAAAAAAATATGCTCTTATTGGAGAAGATTATTCATCTTTAAGAGATATGCTATGGAAAGATCTTCAATTCGGTACAGCAACCCTAGTATTAATAAGATCTCTATATAATAAATATTATACGGAAACCTCCCCAGAGAATAAAAATTGGCTTATGGGAGATAAGCCATTAGTACTTTATATGGCTGCACATGGAAAAGTTAAAACATTAGGAGATTGTACTGCAGTATATAGAATATTAGAAACTTCAGCTAGTCATTCACTTGATATCAATCTCCAATTAAAGCGTGCACGAAATACAATTGATATTTATCATTATTTCGCTAATAAATATTTAGAGAATAATAAAATCTTAAACGATAAAATTGAAGGAGGTTATATTTATCGAGCATATTTAATATATAGGAAAAATAATTTACCTATTCCAAAAGATTTAAAAGAGAAAATATATATTTATACTGGCAAATATTATAAAGTACATATAGTAAATATTTTATTACATTTTCCGTTCTTACAAGGAATAGTTTATTATCTTGCAAATCTAAAGAATCGGATTCAAAGTATGAAAGTAAAGATAAAATAATATATAATATAATCTTATATATATACTTCTAATAAATATGTATATTATACCTAAACATTCTAAAACAATTGATCTAATAAGAGGAGTTTCTGCAATATTAATAGTTCTGTATCACTATACCTATCGTTATAATCAGAATCCTTATATAATAGGAACACATACTGAGACAAATTGGTCCTTTACCATAAATTGGGGGTATGGTGCCGTTGTGACATTCTTTATTATTTCTGGATATCTCTTTTCTAAATACTTAAATAACACAGATATCATAGTTAATAAATTTCTAAAGAAAAGGCTTTGGCGTCTTTATCCTACTTTCTGGTTTTGTATGACAATAACTACTATTGTATTACATATAATTTTTCAAGAAGCAAAAGTCACTATATATGAATATCTCATAAATCTTACCATGATGCCTGGTATGTTTAAGATAAAATTCATTGATGGAGCATATTGGACAATGGCTTATGAAATAAAATTTGCAATATTATATTCAATAATACTAATGATTAGAAATATCTATCTTAGAAAGACATTACTTATTTCTTGGATTATTATTTCTATCATTTCTTCATTATGGATAACTAGCGATAATTATTTTTTTAAATTTTTAAGAGTATTTTTAATAGTAGATTGGATACAAGTATTTATTATTGGAATATGTATATATCAATTACAATTAAAAAATAGAGCGTTCTACTATATTTTACTTCTACTCTGCTTTGTTAACCAATTATTATGGTTATATTCTTATGTTCATTGGATCTTTTTACTAATAACAATATTAATACTTATATTTCTACCAAATATTGAAAAACTCAATATTCCAAATTATATCTATAAACCTTTAGAATTTATAGCATTAATTAGTTATCCATTATATCTATTACATCAGATGATAGGATTTGCAATTATCAAATATTTTCAACAAATTGGATTAATTAAAGAATTTTGGATATTTATACCAATATCTATCTCAATAATCCTAGCCTACTTAGTCCATAGATTTGTAGAACTGCCCACTTCACGAATGGATTTTAAATTTTGGCCGAAATTATATAATCGTAATTAGTACACATCATGACGAAGATAATATATATGATATTTATAGGATCTATAATGGTCGGAAATGGACTGTATTTTGGACCATGCACACTTCGTCAATATGGAGCAATATATTTTTTTATAAATATTATTCAAAATTTTAATAAAATAAAGGAATATATTCATTTGCTACCGATATATTGTATTTTTATTATTATGTATGGTATTAGTTCTATTATGAGTGGTACATTAATAGTCTTTATGAGACAATTAATTGCCTTATATTTAGTATCTATAGTTGGATATCTATCAACGATCATAATTTTAAAAAAATATAATACATTAAATTACTTCCTTGATAGTTTCATAATAGTTGGATTAATAAATTGTAGTATAACTATTCTTCAGTATTTTGGTATAGGTATTTCATATGTTATTGGTGGGATATTTGTAGACTTAAATGATCCAGTAAAAGTAGCCCAGCTAACAAGAATAATGGACGGGGATCATTCAAATCTTATGGGTATTATGGGCGACATTGTATATAATGGATATTATAGTATGATTCTACCTTTCATTTTACTAATTAGATTAAAAAATAAAAATTCTATAGTTCAAATAATTTCTGTTTTAATATCATTAATTTCTCTATTTATGGTTGGGGAACGGAGCTGTTTTGGAATTACCCTCTTACTTCTCTCTCTCTATATATATAGAGAATATAGAAAAACAATACTATTTAAAATTACATGTGTTGGGATATTTATTTCATTATTATTTTTTATTTCTGATTTTATTGGAAGTGATATCATACAAGAAAGCCGTTGGGTAGGTGAGAAATCTACCGTAAGAGATGATATAAATAGCGCTATACTACCTTTCATCTTTTCTCATCTATTATTTGGGGGATTGGCAAGTTTTATCAAATTAACACATTTCCCTCCTCACAATGTAATTGCCTCAGGATTTATCTATGCTGGTATTATTGGAGGTAGCTGTATTATATATATATTATTTAGACAGGCAGAAATTACATATCGATTAATCAAGAGGCATCAAAATATGCTAATAAGTCTCGCCTTTGCAGCTTATACCCTGAATGGGTTGTTTCATAATCCTGCAATTGTTACAGGAGATGCTATGGTTTGGATTCTATGGGGAATGGTTATTTACTCGTATAAAACATATAGGTATAAAATAACATGTCAATTGAAAACTATCCATTAATTTCAGTAATTATTCCTGTATATAACGCTGAAAAATATCTAAAACGCTGTGTAAATAGTGTATTGGCCCAGACCTATCCCAATATAGAGATAATTCTTATAAACGATGGTTCAACCGATAATAGTCAGACTATTTGTGAGGAATATTCAAGACTCTTCCCTTCTATAAAATCTTTGAATAAAAATAATGGTGGTCAAAGTTCAGCCCGTAATGTAGGACTAAATTCTGCTAAGGGAGAATATATAGGTTTTATCGACAGTGATGACTGGATTGCGCCTGACATGTATATGACCCTATATATTCTCATTATGAATAATAAGGCTGATGGAGCACAAATTGATATCATATTGGCAAGCGATCAAAGTACTATCCACAATGAACAAAAGGAAGAAATAGAGACTATTACTGGAAGAGAAAATATATTACAATACTATCTTGATGCTGGTACAAGGCGTTCAGGAGAATATTCTGTTTGCCGATGTCTATTCCCATCCTATATATGCAAAAAATATTCATTCCGAGAAGGAAAAGTGAATGAAGACATTGATTACAAATATAAAATTTTAAGTGAATGTAATAGATTTGTAGTAAGTAATAAAGTAAAATATTATTATTTCCAATCAGGAAATAGTACAACTACAGGTATTCTTAAGAAACGTGACTTTGATCTCTTTGAAGCTGCAGGTATTTTAATGAGGCTCACAGAAAAGGAGAACAATAAGAAGATACAATTTCTTGGAAAAGTAAAATATGCCCGCACCCCCTTTTCTCTCCTATGTAGGATTGCATATTATGGCATAGACAACAACTGTGGTGATAGAAAGACAATAATCAAAAAATTAACTTCCAATCACCGCCGTAATGTATTCATACTTTTAAAGGCTCCTCTTCCAATCAGTCGTAAAATCTTGGCAATAGCTCTCGCTATTAATTTTAAGTGCCTCAGTCTGCCAATTTCATTAATCAGAAAGGTGAGATGAGAATCGCTTGTATAGCCTATCTGCATGGCTTTGGAGGTGCAGAACGCCAGATAATCATACTGGCAAATCAAATGGTCAACCGAGGGCATGAGGTTCATCTGATAATTTTAGCAGAAGAAAAACTATGCTATGAGCTTGACCAGCGTGTAGTCAAGCATTCATTAGTTAAGGCTGAGCATGGAAATTACCTTACAAGAATTTTATCAAGAAGAAAAGCCTTAATTCGTAAACTATACGAACTTGGATGTAACATTGTTATTAATTTCAATTTTCAATCAGCATATTTTTCAGCATTCTCCAATAAAAAGAAGACGGGAAAAATATTATATTCCGAAAGAGGTGATCCAGGAGATAAAGAATATGGGGGAATAATGGGAATACTTAGGAAGCTGACTCTTCCACGAATTGATACATTCGTATTCCAAAGTAATGGAGCAAGAGATTATTTTAATGACCGATACGTCACAAAGCATAGTATTGTAATCCCCAACGCATGCTTCATAGAAAAACAAAAGCCTTATGAAGGTCTAAGAGATAGGCGTATTGTGACTGTCGGGCGATTGTCTCACCAGAAAAATCAAAAGATACTTATTGAAGCATTTTCAAAAATTGCCCATAAATATAAAGACTATAGTTTGGAACTATATGGTGACGGGGAATTAAAAGACGAACTTTATGCTCTTTGCCATAAGCTTGGCTTATCAAAGGCAGTACACTTTATGGGAACTGTATCTGATATTGGAGAAAAAATTAAAAGTGCTAGTCTATTTGTTCTTAGTTCTGATTATGAGGGCATTCCAAATGCTCTGATTGAAGCTATGGCCTTAGGCTTACCCTGTATTAGTACTGACTGCAAGCCAGGAGGTGCACGCTTGTTAATCACTAATGGAAAAAATGGTATTATTACCCCTATTGGTTCTGCAGAAGCTCTATCTGAAGCTATTGATCAGGTATTATCCAATCCCAAATTAGCAAAAAAAATAAGTATCAGTGCAATGCATATCACAGAAAAACTTTCCCCAACAAACATATATGATCAATGGGAGAATGTTCTCCGTAAAACATGTGAAAAATAATTTGAACACATAAAGGGTTACCACTGAGATGAGTATTGAGCAACAAATTAATTACCAATTAAATAAATATCCCAAGGTTAAAAAAGTCATAAAGCGAGTATACCAACACACAATGTATGCTCTAAGTCATAAGATTAAATCCAAAGGTAATATTATCAAGGTGTCCCCAAATGATGGACAGGAGTATTTCTTTGGTTACTATGATAAGTCACCTTGGGATGCTTCAGGAAGGTATATGCTCTGTATGAGAGCACAAGATACGTGGTCAGATCCTGATCCTACTGTACCTGCCGATATCCTTATAATTGATACAACTAATAATGATATTAGAAAATTAGCTCTCACAAAAAGTTGGAACGTACAACAAGGATGTATGGCTCAGTGGCTTGGTCCAGATTTTTCTTCTAAGATTATTTATAATGATCTTCGTAAGGGTAAGTACTGTTCAGTGATATTAGAAGTAGCTTCCGGTAAGGAAACTATTATAAATATGCCAATTTATACAGTATCACAAGATGGGGAAATAGCCTTAACTCTAGATTTTTCAAGACTTCATAATCTTCGTAAGGGTTACGGATATGCTGGATTACCTGAAGCTACTAAAGGGAAAATATTACCTGAATCTGTGGCAATATGGAAACTTAATTTGAAAACAAATGAAATCTCATCTCTATTCAGATATGATGATTTTGTTAATTTTGATTCTAGACCAGAGATGAAAGGTGCTGTACATAAAGTAAATCACCTCATGTTGAGTCCAAATGGTAAAAGATTTATGGTACTTCATAGATGGTTTCAAGGTACCCGAAAATACACAAGACTAATTACGTGTAACATTGATGGATCTGAAATGTATAATTTGTCTGATGATAATATGGTGAGTCATTGCTATTGGAAGAATGATAATGAAATTATTGCTTATGAGAATAAACATGGAAGTGGACCAGGTTACTATCTCATGAAAGATAAAACAAAAGAATATAAACGCCTTTGGGCATCAGTATGTAATGATGGTCATCCAAGTTATTCTCCTATTGATAACCAAACTATAGTTTTTGACTCTTATCCAGACAGTAAGAGAATCCAGAAAATAACTATAGGTAAAGAAAATGATGAAGAAGGTAAAAATCTTAATGTCGTAGCACAGGTTTTTGCTCCCTTTAAATATGATAATGACACAAGATGTGATCTTCATCCGAGATGGAGCAGAGATGGAAGTTTATTATGTTTTGATGGAGCATTTGAGGGTCATAGAGGATTATATATAATTAAAATTTAAAAATGGAAAAAATAGCTGTATTACTCTCAGTCTATAAAAACGATTCTCCTCATTACTTCAAACAGGCTATAGAATCTGTACTAGACCAGACTTATCAGTACTTTACAATATTTATAGGAGTTGATGGACCTATCGATCATAGTTTGGAAGAACTTCTTAATACCTATGAAGAAAACAAAAATATTATCATAATAAAATACAAGCAAAATCGAGGTCTTGCTTGTGTACTTAACGATCTTATCAAGGAATCTTTTCAAAGGGAATATAAATATTTAGCACGAATGGATGCAGACGATATCTGTGATATTAATAGATTTAAAAATCAGATTAATTTTCTACTTAGTCATCCAGAAGTAGATGTCGTAGGAGGAGCAATTACAGAAATTGACGAAAATAATAATCTTAGGGGAAAATCGATAGTATATCCTCTTACGCACGAAGAAAGTCGTAAATTTTTTCGTTATCGTGATCCGTTAGCTCATCCAGCAGTGTTATTTCGCAAAAGTTTTTTTGATAAAGCAAAAGGGTACCGACCAGAATACCGAAAAAATCAGGATACTATGCTTTGGTTTGACGGATTTATGAATGGATGTATTTTTGCAAATATTGAGGAGATAGTTTTGAATTTTCGCGTTACTGATGATTTTTATAACAGAAGAAATGGATGGAAGAGAGCAAAACAAATGTTGAAGTCAAGGATAGAAATTAACAAAACAATGAACTATGATATCCGTGCAAATATTTTTGCTATCTTTATAGCTATCATGACTATGACCCCAAAATGTATTAAGAAATTTTTATACAGTATTCGATAATTGTCTTAACTCTAGCATATAAAAAAGCTTTCTACATCAAGCACATCTCATAAATTATTTTTCATCATATATTTACAACTGTCCTATTCCTTAAATAAGGTATACATATAATTCAGTAGAACAGGAATATTAATGCATGTAAGCCTATCGGCGCGAAATCTGATAAATTTATGAAACGAGCATTCGATATTTTAGCGAGTGGGCTTGGTTTGATTGTCCTTAGTCCACTGTTTGCTATTTTAGCAGTCTGGATTAAGACTGATTCCAAGGGTCCGGTATTTTACCGCCAGACGCGTGTGGGGAAAGATAATAAGGATTTCCGTCTCTATAAATTCAGATCGATGCGCCCAAATTCAGATAAATTAGGGTTAATAACTGTGGGAGGTCATGATCCTCGTGTGACACGCTCCGGTTATTATATCCGTAAATATAAACTCGATGAGTTCCCTCAGTTAATCAATGTCTTTCTCGGCGACATGAGTTTAGTAGGTCCCAGACCGGAAGTAAGGAAATATGTCGACATGTATACTCCGGAGCAGATGAAAGTTTTAAACGTAAGACCTGGCATAACGTCTCTTGCTTCTATCAGGTATCGTAATGAGAACGATATTCTCGCGGCAGCCCCTGATCCCGATAAGGCATACATCGAACAGGTTATGCCTGATAAACTCGCAATCGATTTAGAGTATGTCGGTAAGGCAAATCTTCTCACTGATATTAAACTAATTTTCTCTACTTTCAAAGAAATAGTTAGGCATTGAGCGTTTTGCACAAAACGCTCAATGCCTAACTCAGAATGAAAAACCCAAAACGCAACTACAACTATATGAATACCAAACGAAATATACCTTTCTCGCCGCCGGACATTTCTGACAGCGAGGTTAAACTTGTGTCTGAAGCCCTCCGTTCCGGTTGGATCACCACTGGTCCCAAGACTAAGGAATTTGAACATCTTATTTCTCTTTGTTGTCAGACTGTCAAGTATGATGCCGAAGGGAAACCTGAACATACAACCGTATGCCTCAACTCTGCGACTGCCTGCATGGAGATGGCTCTTCGCGTACTTGGCATCGGCGAAGGTGACGAGGTTATTGTGCCGGCTTATACTTATACAGCCACTGCGAGTGCTGTCTGTCATGTCGGTGCCAAACCTGTGATGATTGACTGTGCAGCCGGTTCTTTTGAAATGGACTACGACAAACTTGCGGAAGTCATTACTGATAAAACAAAGGCTGTTATGCCGGTTGATCTTGCCGGAATAGTAGCCGACTACGATAAGATTTTTGCAGCTGTCGAAGCTAAGAAATCTCTCTTCAAGCCTGCAAATGAACTACAAAAGCTTTACGGCAGGTGCATTGTGATTGCCGATGCCGCTCATGCCTTCGGTGCCATGTGGCATGGGAAGATGTGTGGCGAAATCGCTGACTTTACGTCTTTCTCTTTCCATGCTGTTAAGAACCTGACTACTGCCGAAGGGGGTGCCCTCACATGGAAAAGTCGTGAAGGTCTTGACAATGAAGAGTTATATAAGAGACTCCAACTCCTTTCTCTTCACGGACAGAACAAGGACGCACTCGCCAAGACCAAGCTCGGTGGCTGGGAATATGACATAATCGGCACATGGTATAAGTGTAACATGACCGATATAATGGCTGGCATAGGGATTGCACAACTGAAACGTTATCCGGAACTACTTAACCGCCGCCGTCAACTTATCGAGCGTTATAACGTAGCTCTGAAACCTTATAATGTAACTGTCCTTGACCACTACGGGAATGACCATTCATCAAGTGGGCATCTGTATCTTGTCAGAATCAATGGTGCCACCTCAGAACAGCGTAACCGGGTGATTGAACAGATGGCTGAGCGCGGTATCGCGACAAATGTTCACTATAAGCCTCTCCCAATGATGACGGCTTATAAGGCACTCGGCTTTGATATAAAGGATTATCCAAATGCCTTTGCTCAGTTTGAAAATGAGATTACGCTCCCTCTACACACCCGACTTTCCGATGAGGACGTGGATTATATCCTTTACAACTTTATAGACATCATAACCCATATATAATTTCTACAGTAAATATTTGTGTAAAAGTAAGTCGGCGGCAAAATCTTTATCGAGATTTTGCCGCCGACTTACTTAATAATATAGGCTGTAATCCCAGTTATTTCCTGACTTTATGGGTGAGTAAGGTGCCGTCGGAGAAGTGGAGGGTACGGAGGTAGATACCGTTGACGGGATTAGAGATTTCTCTACCTGTCAGATCGTAATATTTTATTCCGGAAATTTCCTTGTCGGTTGATATTGACTCAACTCCGGAAATAAAACTTGTAATAAGATCGGAATAATATCGGGTGCCGGATTCATCGACATAGAAGCTCTGTATTCCAAGTTCTTCCAAACCTTCACGGAAGAGCATTATCGTATGTTTTGAGCCTTCGAGTTTGATGTCGCCGCTACCATTAACCCCATCTTCAAAGTTATATGGAATATCAATCATTTTTTCCTCAAACAAATGATATTCGTCATTGTCAAATTCAAGAATTTCTCCGTCAAGGTAGACATTATAATACAGGTTATCGGTATTAAGAATCATACCATCGTTATTGAGCATCGGAATCTCAAATGACACATACCCAAAATCAAAGCTTGGATAATAACGATAGTCTACCACAGAGGGATTTGCCGGGACAAAATCAATAGTCTCACTCTTTTTCAGCGTCGGAGCTTCAAAAATAGACTCAAACCAGAAATATTCGCTTTTAATATCTTTGAATGGCGTGAAGAGAGCCGTTTCATCAGAAGCATAAGCACCATCGTCAGTGAGTCTGAACTGCATCTCTTCAACGGGAACAAATGATGTCAGAATTGCATCCTCCAATTCTACTCTCTCAATCCCTCCTCCATAAAAATAAGTAAGATAAGAGGTATCTTCATTCACTCCCAAGTATTGTGGGGAAGTAAACGACATTCCTTCGTCAGACCACTTGCCAACCATAGGTACAAGTGTGTCTTCAGATGTAGGGAGGAAATTCTTGACATAACAATTCTCTCCGTCAATAGCCACATCAACATAATGACCCTCATTGCCGTAGGTAATCATCCATTTCTCGTATGCCAGATTATCGGGCACTTCTGCCGTCTTGTCGGTAATCGGGGAGTATGTCATCTGCATTTCTGCAAATCCGGTCCATGAAGCGTCATCGAATGTCAGTCCGAGAATAGCCTCCGGATCAGACATTACCCAGCTACCATCTATTAATCTGAATTCAAGTTGCTGCGACTCTGAAGTTTCCAACTCTTCCCCATCTTCGGAAAATGACAGCATACATGCATAGAGGTCATAGTAATCCCCATCGTCCTCATATACAGAAACCAACTGAGGCAGTTCAAATGTAAGAATATCAGGTGAGTCATTTTTAGTAGACGTTTCTGTCACACCTTCAATATAAGTGCCGGTAACAAATTGAGAAAAAGGATTCTTAAGATATACCTCACCGTTTTCACCAAATACCAACACACCGGCAAAGCCATAATCTTCGGTTTCCATTGGGGTACCCCCAATAGGCACAACTGAAACTGAACTACGTGAATAGACTTCCCTCTCCCCTACCGGATTATCAATTATCCCGTCTTTCGCAATGCCCTTCATTGCCGGGGTCTTAAATAATCTTCCCATACCGTTTGCAATTTTTCCGAACTTATGATTGCAAACCAATTTTTTCTCTGCTTTTATATCAGAAGCGTTAGTTTTTATAGGAGATAGGATGCTAATTGCAGCCAATCCTACTATACAGTAAAAATTTTTCATTATATATTATTTTAGTGTCTGACTAAAGTATGCCGATAATTCTATGAGATAGAGGATTTTCCAATCTTCTCGGCTCTTTGATGAGAAACTGACCCCGATTTTGAATATCTTTCGGGTCGGTGGAATCAATGTAGAGTCCTTTGAACAGCTCTCTCCTACCCTCGAAGAAATATTGTAGCGTTGACAGGAAAAGACTCTTCCCGAAACGGCGCGGACAAGCCAAAAAGTAATATTGACTTCCACCATTAACAAGTTTCTCAATGAAACTTATCTTGTCAACGTAAACGCAATCCCTTGACCGGAGAACATTGAAATCCTGCTGCCCGATGGGATACCTCATTGATGCTTCCATCGTACCTTTTGTTTTTGGTAATTTTTCGGGAACAAAGATAACAATTTTTTCTCTAATTATAAAGTAAAAGCCTCCGACACCATAAAACAGATGTCGGAGGCTTTTTAACTTTAATAGAGTGTCCAAAAGTTTAACGGGCAAGAGAGAGATTTATGGAAATACCATAGTTGGAGTTGGAAGTGGGATAAGAACTGTTGGATACAAGCGGAGTATTGACCTGATGATCAAAGAACGCCGAAATGGTGACTTTACGGCTCAGCTGATAACTTGCCATGAAGTTGAGAGAGAAAGTCTGTGTGCCCTGGGTTGCCTGAGTATATGCAGTCTCGATACGACGAATCAATGACTGGTTATTGCTGAATGCCAGGTCGAGATTGAGAGAAAGGTCATTACTTGTACCACCCTGTGAGCTACCAAACTTGATAACCTTGTTAAAGTTAGGAATTTTCCAACCCGCCCCTATGGAAATCTGCTTGCTGGTGGTCTCCACGAGTTGCCCGGCAGATGAATTCAGGTTAAGAGTCCTTGAGTCACGATATTCGGCATTTACCGACACATCATTCTTAAATGTCATGTTCACGCCTATGAGGGGAGCAAATTTCTCAGTGATTGCCACAGAAGAAATATTATAAGGTGACGAAGGAATCGGTTGCTGCGTAAGTTCATCAACGGTGAAACCCATGTCAGAGCTTCCATCAATGCCTATCCAGTTTAGATAGCTTGAATAACTTCCAACCGAATATGTGCACTGGTAAGCATGACTCACTGTAAACGACTTGAATATTTTACTCATATTCCCAAGCTGCAGGAAGCCATCGTATGTCACTCTCCAGTTAGGTCGCATTGCCTCAAGACCGCCAAAATGCTGGAGTGAGACTTTCTTTGGGTCATAGCCACTATATGCAGCTATGAAAGCCGGGATCAACACATCGGGGCTTGTGGGGCTGACACTTCCGACAGTCGGATTATAGGGGGTACCCGCTAACACATTCCCTTCAAGGAAACCTCCATCGGGATAAATCGTGCCGGAATACATCTGTTCAAATCTCTGTGCCACAATCGGAATGTTCTGCAGGAACTTGGTAAAGGCAGCCGACTCATATCCGTTCTGTGCTTTAGAGTTACGCATAGCAGAGGCAAGCGCCACATGCGTGCGTGTGTAAGAACCGCTATGGGTGGTCGGCATACCGCTGAACATAAACTGCACCTGACGTGTGCGGTTATCAGTAAGGTTGCTGGTAAGAACCACCTTCAACCCTCTTATCGGCTCAAGGGTAAGTTCAAAATTAAATTCCTTACCCTGATTCCAGACGGCAGGTGAGGTCATATCGCCGGAGGTGAGAAGCCAGCCTCTGTCAAGCGCACGGTCAACGTATGTCTCGTCATAGAAACCGAAAGCGAAGTCAAGACCGGGAGACATGGGTCCGTGTTTTACCGACTGTCCGAATATGTCACCTACATTGGGAGAGAACTGAGGAAGATTTAGAGAATGGGTGCTGCGCCATTTGAATGAAAGGCTACGCGGCATCATCGCGAAACGCAACGCATATTGGGCTGCCTCACTCACAAAAGATTTCTTGGGCTTAGTCTGGTCTTCTCTTACCACAAGCTTCACGTTACCTTTCATCTTGGTCAGAATCTCAATCGTATTCTCGTCTACTACCTTGGTCTCAAGTTTGATTGGCTTGTTGCCCATAGTGGCATTAATCTTAACCTTGTTGGTCTTTAGATTATGCTTGACGGTTGTGGTTGAGTCTTCAGAGAGGGTAATCGCGCGTTCAAATTTCTTTGGCGCATCTTTCTTAGGACGGTTGCGCGACGCTGCTTCTCTCGGATTATTACGCTGGTTGTTGCCACCGCGTTGCGTCGAGCTGGAAGGCTTGCCAAATCTTTGGTTAATCTCCTTCAGATATTTTGATTTATTGAAGAGAGTCTCAAAGTTCAATTTTGCATCAGCATTCCAGGTTGACTGATTTTGAATGGTGTTGCCCATATACAAATCATCAACGGTAGCACCTTTATCCCAGCGGTAGGTAGATGTATAGCTAAGGGAGCCGGTGAGATAATCAACCGCCGGAATCTTATTGAACGGGGCACGGTAAGTGCCTGTGAAAGTCTGATTGTAGTTCCACGGTGTACCCAGTCCACGGATTGAAGACATAACCGTATCTTTCCAGTCTCTGTATTTGTCGGGGAAAAGACGCTTATTGACTGCCCCGACAGTTTCCTCAATTCTTGCAGTGGTATTGCTGGAGAACGACAGACTCAGTGACTGGATAATGTTCCAAGTGATGTTAAGCTGGCGGTCCCACAGGAAGTTCTTGCTCACCTGCACAGGCAGCTGGAAGTTAACGTCAGCCTCACTGCGTGTCTGCTCCTCATAATAGTAGCGTGACATGTTGGTGTAGAAAGTGAAACTGTTAAACATCCAGTTGATGCCCCATTCTTTAAAATACTTGGCTGTCTTCCCTTTCCCTTTCAGGAAGCTGAACGGCTTAATCGGCTTGACATAGGGGGAATAGCTGTATTGGAACGACCCACGATAATCGTATGTGTTCTGATATTCAGTGTTGGGATCGGTGTTACGCTGCTTATTGAAAGAGAACGACACCTGGAAATTAGCAGGATCCCAGGGCATCGGGTTCTTGCTCTGGACATTGAATTTCATATTCGACAAAGAGAAGCTCTCCACTGTCTTGTGTGTCACGGCAAAACTCTTGATTGAGTCTTTCTCGTGTTTGGTTGTGGCAGCGTCAAGAGCATCCTTAAGGAGTATATCCTGGTCGAGTGGATTATACTTAGGTGTGGTTTTCTCACTTGAGCGTGAATAATAGACGGGGGCAGAGAGTTTGGCAGCGGCAGGGAATACTTTGCCTACATCACCCTGCACTGCGAAATTATACTGCTCATAGTCATCAAGCCTGCGGGCTGAAAGTCCCTGGTCAACACTTCCGAATCCGGCTGTCTCCTTGTGCATTGAGAAATTTACCATACCCAGGTCGCTCAACGTCAGATTGGCGTTGACCTTAGCTGCCCAGCCACCGTCTTCATTAAAATCAGTGACACGAAGCTCATTTACCCAGATTGTACCGTTCTTAACAGAGTTTGACTTATTACGCACGCCTATAAGCATCACGCGCACGTCACTGAGGCTCGGATTACCCAGCACACTTATCGTGTTATGGTCATTGTGAGGATCTCGTGCCGAGTATAAGGTTGCATACCCCACGCCCTCCACTCCGGCACTCCTGTCATGGTTGCGAGCCACTTTCAGATCAGTGAAAGCATCAAATGAAACGTCAAGGAAGTTAGAAATAGGCCATACGATCTGTCGGTCGGCAGAGGAAAGATTATTATATTTCCCTGCAGGAGTCAGCTCCAGAGGAATCTCATACTCGTAATAATTGTTTTTCACGTCAGAGCCGACGCGCACAAAGATTGCGAGGTCGCCGTTCTTAAGATTGGTCGGGTCGTCAATAAAAGCCTCGGCGTGTACCCACATCTGCATTCTCTTGTAGATGCGGAGATCAAGCTGAGTGTTTTTATATGCACCACGAGCATCACCCGGCTGCAGACCGGTGACTTTCATCTGTAGCGACTGTTCGTTAAGCTGAGTTGCCTGAGCCTGTCCGGGATCCTGTATACGGGTCACATCAGGGGGAAGCACATAATTCACCGGGGTCAGACCGGAGCTTTCCTCAATGTTTACCACCGACATGTCAAGCTCGCCCTCGGCAGGCGCATCATTGCGGCTGTTGAGGTTAAACTTATAATCACGCCATTCTCCACGCACAAGTTCAAGCGAGGCAAAGCGGAGGTGAGTCACTTCCTTAAAGCCGGTCATGAACATACGCGCAAAACGTATCGTAGAGAAATCATTGATTCCTCCCACAACCTTATCAGGCTGGCTCAAAGGTATTTTAAACTGATACCATACGGCAAGTTTCGGACCTACACGTGTGTTGACAATTTTCTCGCGACGATCAGTCACATAGTTCTTACCCACCACAAGGTCTTCCGGGCGTATGGACACCTTATACTCAAAATATCTCTCATATTCGTTAAGGGTGTTATCCTGGTTGATATCCTCCACGTCAGGCACGCTTCTTGAAGACTGATACATTGGATTTGTGCTCTGATCGGGCGACAGAGAGTTACCCTCTACGCCATTATAATGCTTATAGCGTTCCAGGATAGAGGCACGCTGCTCATCGTAATAGTCGCTGCGATAGAAATGGTAATTGTCTCCTGCCGGGTCAGACATCGGAGAGAACGGCGACTGCTGCATCTCCGCTATTGTGGAGGCAGGGAGGTTTGTGCGCAGTTTGTTGAGATAATCAGCATAAGATCCGAAAGTGAACTCATCGTCATTGGGAAGCCCGTCAAGACCTACGTCCTGCATCGGACGAGCACTGGGGGCATTCTCAAAGGCATAAGTAAGAGAGTTCTGCGTGGATACACGTCCCCAATTTGTCTCAGTCATAAACTGCTCATTCCCATCGATTGGAATTCCGTTCTCATAACTCTTCATTCCGTCTTTGAGAATGTCTTCACTTATCTCGCCGAAGTTGAAATAAAGGTCGCCGCCTTCGGTGTTTGGATTAGTCTCGTCAAGGAATGGGTCAAGCATCCAAAATTGGATATATTCCACGTTGGAGCTTTCAAAGTTGGTGTTGTCCATCTTCCTCATGATTCCACCCCAACGTTTCTCCGGATTAAGGAGATAGCCCTGATCGTCGATATTGTCGGCATCAAGGTTATACGGTCCACGCTCACGCGGATAGAACGAGAGGTTGAGAGTCTGAATATAGTTTGACTCACCGCTCACCAATTCCCTGCCGGGGTAAATCTCGTTGACTTCCACCTCTCTTACATAAGGGTTGGAAAGTTGCTCAAGGTCGCTGCGGAGATACCCGGGAAGCATTGATGAGTTTTTCTGGGTCCACATTCTGTCGATATAATTCCATGCAAGCAACGCACGGTTCTTACCATACTCCACATTGTTTGACAAGGCAGCCTCCGGGAAGAGTGCGTCAGGTTCCGGATCGTAGGGAGTCGAAGCGAGAAACCATGAATATGGGTTCCTCATGTCCACACCAATCTGAGTGCTCTCAAAGTCATCAATATATGATGAACCTTTGGTTGAGCCGGATTTCTGTTTATGAGGCACAAGCTGTGCAAATTCCGCGCTAAGGCGCAATGATGCCGGAGAGACAGCATTGATTGTCGGAACTTTGTTGAGCAGATTTGTAAGCCACATGAAGTCTTTGTTGTAGCTCAGGTTCAGACCCCACATCGTGTTGTTGATCACTTCATCGCCGATGTTGACCTTCTCCGTGAGAGATTTCTCAGAGAAATTGAGTATTGTTCCACCAAGCGTAAAGTCTTTGTTGAAGCGGTATTGCGCATCAAGACCGAGTAGGGTCTTACGCTGCATACTGAAGAGCGACTGGTTTTCAAGTGTCACGCTCACGTTTGTGCCGGAGTCAATAATGCTCTGGTTAGTAATCGTGACTATACCCATGCTGTAGTCAACCGTATAGTCGCTGTTTTCCGTAAGGGTTACACCTCCGGCAGTCACCACTACCGAACCACGAGGCACATTCATAGCGTTCAGACGAATCTGAGCACCGTTAGATGCCTGATATTCACCCACAAGGGAGAATTTGTTTTTATCGGCAAACTGACGCGCCACGACAAGAGTAGAGTCATAAAGCTCTTTATATACATATGGAGCAGCGATTGCCTCATTGCCGATGCGCCTCTCCAGATTAGCTCCGAAAGGCTCTGCCACCGGGAAAATGATGCGTCCGTTAGTAGGCTGTACGGTGTAGCCCTCCACATAATCAAAGAAGCCGTCAGAATTAGATTCCTGATTGGAGTCAATGCGGTCAAGGTTCATCACCTGGAGCAACGGGAGATTTGATATGTCACCCACCGGGAGATAGTTGATTTCTGTTCCGGTAGTATCGCTCAAGTACTTGATATTAAGCTTGAAGTTTTTCTGTTGCAACTGATAGGCACCCAGTGAATAGACATTCTTCATCATCAGCTTCCACATAGGGAGCTGCGGAGAGATGGTAGTGCCGCGCAGCATCTTCAGGTAAAGTGACTGGGAAGTGGTGGTTACGTCGCCGGAAAACTCACCTACCTGATACACTTTTCCTTGATATGTGTATTCGTATGCCACGGCAAGCACTTCATCACTGTTTAGAGCTGATTTAAGTGAGATGTATCCAAGAGTGGAGTTAAGAGTATACTCAGAAGATTTCAACAGCCTGGCACTCTCTACTTTCTCATAATCTCTGCCACCCGTGATGCCATACGCCTGCAGGGGTGCCAACACCTGGGTGACCTGGTTGATATTACGTGCATCAGGGTATTCCGACTTGATTACGCTCAAAAGGTTGTTCGACTGGTTGGAGGGTACATCGACAGAGAAGTCAGGCACCCAATAGTCGTTGCCAAGCCTGGTGTTTTCTCCAAGGTCTTGAAATCCTACAAAGTTACGCGACTCGTCATAGTTGTTATTCTTATTGGTGACCCAAACCTCTATGCGTGTGATATTGATGCCCGAAGATACGTGTGGCAGTTTTGACGCAAACTTGTCGTAGTTATCATAAAAATACTGTGAGAGAAAGAAGTGGCGGTTGGCATCATATTCATCTGCCTTGATGGAGAATTTAGTTGTCTGCACGCCACCCTGAGTGGTGATTGTCTGTGACTCGCTGTTCTGCTGGCTGACAAGCCCAGTAAGGGTAAGCTTGCCAAACTGCAGTTTGGCTTTCATACCAAACAGTGATGTGCCACCCCTGATAAGACTTGACCCGGTGGTCATGCTCACATTACCAGCCTCTATATTTTTGATAATTTCGTCTTCCTTCCCTTCGTAGTTGAGCTTAAGGTTCTTGGAATCGAAATCGAAAGTGGCATCGGTGTTATAGCTCATGTTAAACTTGAGCTTATCACCCACAGAGGCAGCAATGGTAGCTTGAATCTTTTGGTCAAAACTAAAAAAAGTCTTTCTTCTTGCACGCAGTGAGAGCGCGGGATTATCGGTCTTGTTGCTCTTGATTCCCATCGAGAGCTGAATAGAGCCTTGAGTGGTGAGGCGCACACCACCGGGACCGAATACTTTCTCCAGCGGACCGAGGGCAAAGTTCATATCGAATAAGTCAAAGGCTTGCTTGTCTTTGTCGGCAAACACCTCTGCGTTGCGTTGCTGAAAGAAGCCAAACATTTCACGCCGCGTCATCATATTGTTATATTCCTCGGCAGTCATCATGTAGGGCGTGATTATGTCGCGGTCGCCAAGCTTTGTGTGGATAACATACATTCCCAACTCCGGATCATACACCACCTCCGTCTTGATGTTGGGAGGTGTCTGCAAGTCGGCGGCATACTCCCGTGTGATGTAGTCTTCATAACGCTGCGGGAGAGTGGTCTGCACCGGGGAAGGAAGGAACACACTGTCAGGAATGTTCGTATCGTCGAGATATTCAGGCACCGGAGGTGGAGGCGGAGTGATCTCCGTCTTACGGTATTGACCTATAGTCACAGCTGTAGCCGCCAGCATCATCATAGGTGCCGGCAGCCATTTTATGGTCTGTATTATGGTAGGTTTCCCAAAAATCATTTCAGAGCATCTTCAGAGCGAGCTTAATTGCTTTCTCGGTGCTCAAAGTCGGGTCAGATGCGAAAATCTTCTTTAAAGCCTTCTGGCTCTGCTGGGCAGTAAAGCCAAGCATCACCAATGCAGCGATAGAATCTTCGTAAGCCTCGCCAGCCATGGGCACACTCTCAATTAACGTTGCATCTGTGACTTTTATTTTATCTTTGAGGTCTACTATTATTCTTTGGGCTGTCTTTCCTCCAATTCCTTTCACAGCCTTCAGCTGCGAATCTTGTCCGGACGCAATGGAGCTTTCAAGTTGATCGGGCGTAAGGGAGGAAAGAATCAGGCGGGCAGTGTTGGGACCAACTCCGCTCACTCCGATAAGAAGCCGGAAAAGCTCACGGCTCCTTTTATCAAGGAATCCGAACAACACATGGGCATCTTCCCTGATGCTTTCATGCACAAAGAGCTTCACTTTCCCCATGCTGCCACCATCGTTGAGAGAAGCATAGTCAATAAGGGATATATTGATCTCATACCCTACTCCTCCACAGTCAATCACAGCAACCGTAGGAGTCAGTTCTGCCAGATCACCATTTATATAATCAATCATTTAATCAATTAGTAATTAGGGATTAATAATTAGTAATGACAGGTAGTTTTCTCAATTACTAATTGTTGAAATGGTTCATTGCAAATGCCGGTCCGCTGAGGCAAAATGCCTTCACCGCCTCGGCAGCCCTCTTTAGTTTTTCAGGGAGGAGCTTCTGTTCCTCGGGAGGGAATTTCCCCAACACGAAATCAACCTGTGCCCCTTTAGGGAAATCATTACCGACCCCGAATTTCAATCGTGCATAATTCTGAGTGCCAAGTTGCTCGGCAATATTTTTCAATCCGTTGTGCCCGGCATCTGAACCTCGCTGGCGGATTCTTATCGACCCGAAAGGCAATGATATGTCATCTACAATCACCAACAGATTTTCAAGGGGAAGATTCTCTTTATTCATCCAAAATCGTGCAGCCACACCGCTGAGATTCATAAATGTGGAGGGTTTCAATAGCATCAGCTCACAATTTTTGACCTTCACTATCGCCATGTCGCCATATCTGCATGACTTGAAGGGCACACCTGCCTCTTCCGCTATAGTGTCGCCTACCATAAATCCTGCATTATGGCGTGTGCCCACATAGTCAGGTCCCATGTTACCCAAACATAAAATCAAAAATCTTTTCATGTCTGTCTCTTTACGAGAAACGGCAGCTTTACTGCCATTTCCAAATAGTTGTCTAAAAAAATTAAACATATAAGTCTTTCAACATGCCCGCTTACTCTTCCTCATCATCGTCATCTTCCCAATCGAGAAAGAAAGCATCTGCATAGCTTTCCTCTTTGAAACGCGACAACTCACGCCCCTCACGTTTGGTTGGGCGTCCGAGTCCCTTATGACGGTCAACAAAACCGGAAATCTTGGTCATCTCCAGCAGCTCATACTGACTTTGTGGGGTAAGATTTTCAAGATAATCCGGGACAAGTTTTGCGCCAAGACGATTGGGTGCAAGCTGCACCACCCGGAAAGTATAGGTGATCGGGGGCTTGCGCACGTCAATAATATCACCCGGTTTTACCGCACGGGAGGGCTTTACCATAGCACCCCCTACGCTTACTCTCCCCTTCTTGCAGGCATCGGTGGCAATTGTGCGTGTCTTGAACACACGCATACACCACAGCCATTTATCAATTCTTTCTTCTGTCATTGCCATAGCAAAATTATTTATCGGAAGTTCGTTCCAGGAGAAGCACCACTTTCTCCTGACTGTCAATAAGCGCAACTCTCCCCTCTTTTAAAGGCTTTGCCCTCATTGCCTCCTCAAGTGCCATAACGAGTTGTGTCTCATAGTTGGCATCCGGGCATGCCTTCCTTGTCATTCCGATTGACTGAAAGGAAATGGAGTTTGCCGCGTCCATGTCAGTGTCAAGTTTACCGTTGATTATATTGCAGCCGGTGTTGCCATGAAGTTTCCCTTCATCAACGTCAATCACCAGTTTCATATTAGGCACATTCATCGGCAGCCCGTCGATCTCCTTCACAAGCCATGTCCCGTTAAGAAACTGAAAATTCTGATGCATAAGTTCCATCACCGGAGTGCGATCCTCATTATACAAGGTAAGATAATAATGGTCTTCATTAAGTCGCCATGTATAATATTTCGCATCAGCCAGGGCCATGTTGATCTCAGTGTCGGTGATTCCTTCCGTGTCACAAGCCCTCATTGTGGAAAGGAAGTTGGAAAAGTCGATTGTGGAATCAGCCGGATTATAATTATAGGTGGCGTTTATCACATTGCAACCGTTGTTGCCGTAGACACGTTTCTGATCAGGCACAAACTTGATAAAGGGAGCAATCTCCCCTATTGTCTTTATGCCGTTGACTGTCTCTATCGCCCAATCACCTTTCACAATTCCTTTTGCAAGATCTTCGGAAGTATATACCGCTGATACGGGTTTTACAATTTTTTCCCTGTCAGTGGGTAACACGGCTTCCTTTTGGACATCTTTGCCTACGCTGCCTTTCGATTTTTGTGCTGTCCGGTCAACCGTATTACATGCACCAAAGGGTAACATTGCCAACAGAATCAATGAGATATGTATGTTAGTAATTTTCATAATTATTGCAAAATTAACAAAATTTCCAAATTTCCCCAAATCCCATGATCATATCTTTTGCCAGCTGCGCTCCCTATCAGTCGCCCCAATGCTTTCGCAGCGGGTAGCGCGTCGGAATAAGGCGAAGTCTAAGCGATGATGAATTTGAGAAATAGTTCCATACCCAGTTCATAAATACGGTCACTTTATTTCTCATTCCCAGAAGTGACAGCAAATGGATTGCCATCCATGCGAACCATGCTATGAATCCCGACAACGACATAGTTTTAAGATCTGCCACTGCACGGTTCTTACCGACTGTTGCCATCGACCCTTTGTCTTTATAATGAAATTCTTTTACAAACTCACCTTTATTAAGATTTTTTGCAAGATTAATTCCCTGTTGAATTGCAGGCTGAGCCATCTGCGGGTGTCCTTTCGGATAGTCATCGCTCACCATACAGGCAATGTCGCCGATTGCCATTACATCGTCGCGCCCTGCAACCCTGTTAAATTTATCCACATTAATTCTACCCCCCCTTGCAAAGCATTCTTCGGGAAGCCCGGGCATCGGCTCACCTTTCACGCCGGCGGTCCATATCACCGTCTCCCAATATTCCTTTTTCCCGTCAGCAAAAGTGACCTGCTTGTCCTCATAACTTTTCAGAAGTGTATTCAGACGCACGTCAACCATAAGTTCCTTGAGATATTTCAATGCATTTGCCGATGATTTTTCCCTCATTGCACCAAGTAGTTTGCCACTTCCTTCAATAAGAGTTATTTTCACTTCATCGGGGTTTATATCGGGATATTCTTTAGGAATTACATATTTTTTCATCTCACCCAACGCTCCGGCAATCTCTACTCCGGCAGGACCGCCACCCACCACGAGGAAGCTGAGAAGCTGCTTTCTGCGTTCCGGGTCCTTAGCCATTGCGCCGCGTTCCAGACGATCGATAATCTCATCGCGTGTATGGGCTGCTTGCGAAACAGTTTTTATTCCATAAGTGATTTCCTTCAGGCTGTCGTTGCCAAAATAATTATTAGCGGAGCCGGCAGCTATCACAAGTCGGTCGTAGGGAATTGTCTCATAACTGGTGGTGACTTCTTTTTTATCTACATCAATATTTTTTACGTGCCCCATGTGATAAGACACGTTTTTATATTTCCTAATTTCATTACGAAGCGGGAAACAAATATTAGCGGAGGCAAGACTTGATGATGCCACCTGATAAAATAATGGAGGGAAACAATTGAAATTATCCCTGTCAATCAACTTAATCTCAAATTTATCTTTATCAAGATATTTCACAAGGTTCAGACCTGCAAAGCCACCGCCTATTACTACTATTTTTTCCATTACACAATTAAGAGTTAAGGGTTTATTTAGTGGAGAATTTAAAGTGGAGAGAAGAGTGAAAACTCACTATAAAAACACTTTATAATCCTACTTTGTTTGTAACCGTGGAAATGAAATAGAAATAAAAAAAGGGCATCACAGTCTCACTGTAACATAAAATATATTTACAGATAGAGATCGCGGTAATGCAATCTATCTCTGAATAGACAGCGTTACGCTTCAACCCTCTCAATAGATAAGTTTATTGTAGCACATGAAACTAAACTTCTTAATTTATAATAAATAAGATAAAATCAGTTATAAATTATCATAGAGATAAATTTGGGCTTAAATCACAGAGTCTAATATAGTTAAAAAGGTAATTCTGTACCATATATAGGAAGAGGTTCATTTAAAAATTTATGAAAAGAGAAATTTTTTAAGTCTTGAAGTTTATTAATGTAGGCAGTTTTATAGTTTTGCAACTCAATCTCTACTCTTCGAGCTTTACTAAGGAAAGTATATTCTATCTCCCTCTCTATTCCAAGAAATCTTCTTCCACAAAGATTTGCAGCTATACCAGTTGTTGATGATCCTGCAAAAGGATCAAGAATCCAATCATTTTCATCAGTACTTGCCAAAATAATTCGTGTAAGGAGAGCCAAAGGTTTTTGGGTAGGATGTTTTCCACATGATTTCTCCCAACGCCCAATTGTAGGAAGACACCATACGTCTGTCATCTGCTTACCATCATTAATCGCTTTCATAAGTTCGTAATTATACTTATGAGGTATCTTAGGATACTTCCTCGCCCAGAGTATAAATTCCGTGGAATAAGTAAAAAACCGACAAGAGATATTTGGTGGTGGGTTAGTTTTTGCCCAGGTAATTACGTTTAGGATTTTGTAACCAAGTTCTGTCAAAAGGTTAGCAATGACAAAAATATTATGATGGGTACCAGAAATCCATATTGTTCCGTTATCTTTTAATTTCTCACGGCAAAGAGTTAACCATTTACGATTAAATTCCATAATAGACTCCGGCGTCCCCCCTTTATCCCATTCTCCTTTATCCACACACACAACTTTACCGGCATGATAACTTATTCCTCCATTGGAGAGAAAATAAGGTGGGTCGGCAAAAATCATATCGAATTTAAAATCAAACTGAGGGAGCACTTCAAAACAGTCACCATGAACGAGTGTGAAGGCTCTGTCATCTGATTTATAGAATGGAATTATCATAATTTATCAAGCTATTGGTAGCATAGGTATTCGTGCCATCTGTTATCATTTAAGTTTTTCAATAAAACTATTGATATTTGTAAGATTGTATATACTTGGAATGTGAGCAAAGGCTTCTTCAAGTTTATTGCGAGCAGATTCCCAACCGATGCCATCTGTTATCCATACAAATTCAAATCCGGGTACAGCATTAATTTTAGGAGCAAGTTCAGAATAAGAGCGGGCAACCTCATTAAGCTTGGAACCTCCGCCCGTATAAAAGTTTGCTTCAATAAGATATATTTTGTCCTTGCCTCTTACCACAAAATCGAATCTTTTATTGTCAGCTCCCAATGCCTTTACCACTTCTGGAAATTCTGTATAGTACACTTCTTGGTCATACAGTATACCATGTTTATTGAATATATTAGCTACTAGGTCTTCCATTATATGTCCTCCTCTGTTCTTGCGAGCATTAGAATCAAGACCAACCTCAACTCCAAATACATAATCAACAAGATTCTTGATTTGCTTCTTCTGAAACACCACTGTGAGTCCAGTATCATTAAGGAACTTCGTTACTTGCTCCGGAGAAAAGAAGTAATCAGAGATAAGGAGGATATTGCCATTCTCATTAATCGCCTTCTTCTTGTCTTTAGTGCGCACGGCAATAAGAATATCCAGAACGGAGAAAACTTTGGGATTCTCCTCCCATAGACGATCTACAGCGGCTGCCATATCTTCTTGTCCAATAAGATAATTGAGTTGATTGAGCTTGATGGATATTGCTTCTACATTTGCCGTAACCTTCGGGAAATCCACATAATCTTTCAATGCGAAGTGGGTTTCTTTAAGCGGCTTCATAAACTTATTAAAACGGTCTTCCATATTTTATAATTCAAAAGGGGTTATGGGGGAACCTTGAAAGTTCTCATAATTTCTAATTAACAATTCGGTGAGAACACCACGTGTAGAGGCATTAGCATTTATTTTTCTTTTTGCATAAACTCGTTCAATAAAAAAATCATGATATAGTTCATCAAAGAAAGTATTATCTACATTACGCCCCTTACCATCGGAGTTACTGAGCATTTCTCGACAACCTTCTAATGAAAGGTAAGAATAAAACTCTTTAAGTCGGATCTGTTCATTGTCATCGAAGGCTTCCTTGACATAGGAATTAAAACTTGATGTTGCATCCAGTGGTCTATACGGAGGATCAAAATAGAAGAAAGTATAGCCATCAACGTAATTACCGGTATGGGCAAAATCTCCATTCAAAATCTCCACCTTTTGCAGGAGTTCACTATCTGCAATAAGTAGAGAGGTATCACATATTGTTGGATTGGAGTATCTTCCAAACGGGACATTGAAATATCCTTTAGAGTTTTCTCGATATAGACCGTTAAAACATGTCCGGTTCAAGAAGATCATATACGCAGCTTCTTCAATGTCGGTAAGCGTTTTTTGGTTAAAACGAGAACGAATGTTGAGAAAGAATTCTTTTTGTGCCTCAAAATCACCGATTATTTTAAATTCTTCTTGTAACTCAGTCAGTACGTTAATCAGAGAGTAAGGATTATCCCTGATTATAGTATAGGTCTTAATTAAATGAGGATTTATATCATTGATGACCGCCTTCTTAATATTAGGATACTTTTGGAGCATAAAAAAAACCATTGCTCCTCCTCCAACAAACGGCTCAATATAGGTTACATTCTTTTCCTTGCCGAAAGATTCCGGAAGGTAAGAATCAATGGTTGGCAACAACTGAGTCTTACCACCTGCCCATTTAAGGAAAGGCTTTGCCTTAGTTTTTGAAATAGTTTGCAAATTCATTCTTTACAAGCTAATAACACTTCAACTACAAGACAGAAATCTGAGGCATGGTCTAACCCGTAACGACTATTTCGGAGTTGACTTTAGGGCATCGCTGCCATTTGATATGCTATTTCTATGACCATCTTTCAGATTATTCTCGTTACTATTTTGCAAAGTTACGAAAAAATTTTGACATAAAATCAAATAGACTGAGAAACATATCTACAACAGTGATAGTTGTACATTCTCATTAGTAGGTAGTTATAACTACCTACTAATGAGAATGAGAAGGAGCGATACCTAAAACTACAACCGTTAATTTTCAATCTTTTATGAGTTTTATTAGACTTTTGATAGTAGCTAAATTTGAAAGTAAAAAATAAGCCGGGAATGCCCCGGCTTATTCGGATTTTTGGAATTTATCTGTTTATAATTTTGGAGGGAATATTAGCGGATGAATTCTTTGGTGACTTTGTTGCCTTTCTTCACGATATAAAGACCCTGAGACGGATTGTCGATTCTGCGGCCCTGGAGGTCGAAGTAGGTTGCAGTGGCATTGTTGTCAGACTCGATACCCTCAATACCATTAACTTCGGGACCAAACACAATATTTACTGTGAACTCTGTGTCTTCAACTTCCTCAAAATCTTTTTGATCACCGAAAGCTACTATGGTAGTCAAGGTATATTTAGCTATTTTAGTATCGGGAGAAATTGTCTGAAGATGGAACTGCCATCTGAAGCTATCATGGGTATTGTCAGGCAACACTGCATTGAAAGGAAGAATAATACAGTTACTCTCATTCCCATCCTCACCACCGTTTTCAAAGCAAAGAGAAGGTGTGCCCCATTTGGTTGCCATGGTACCTGCTATATAATCATACTGACCTTCCTTAAATTCTTCCTCAGTCGGCATATCGAGGAAGCCCTGAGATGTGCGAAGAAGGAAAGAATCCTCAGTCTGATTCACATAAGAAATATTAGCCTCATAGGTATAACCCATGTTAAAGCCACTGATATCGGTATTATCCTCAAAGTGATCACAATAGACGGTAGCACCGTTTTGTAATTCCTCACCATTGTAATACACCTTATAATACTCGGTGTAATCAGCATTTGCAGCAAATGCTCCGGTAAGCAGGGCTGCTGAGAGTAAAAACTTCTTCATATTTATCTATTTGTTTGGTTTATAATGATTTGCAAAAACAATAAAGGGTGTCGCCGAAACGACACCCCAAAGTTACGAATAATATTTCAATTATTCAAATATTATTTCACAAAAACCTTAACAGTCTTCTGACCCTTAGCATTTTTGAGAGTTACGAGAGCAACACCCTTGTAGCCGTTAAGGTCAATTGCAAACTCACCTTCAGCAGCCTGAGAAGCCAAGCGAGTGCCATCAACTGCAAATACATCAACAAATGTGAGGGAAGCAGCGTTAACAATCACCTTGCCGTTTTCTACATAAGCAGCGGCAGCAGTGTCAGCAGCTATGCCTTCAACACCTGTAGTCTGAACCTTAGCACGGTTTGCATTGATTACGAGACCTGTGTTGGCATCGATAAGCATTACAGTCACTGTAGTGTTAGCGGGCTCATAGATTCTGTTGTTGGTAGGCACAATGATTTCAGCTGTATAGCTCTGACCACCTACTACGCTTGCCGGGATATATCCGCCGGTACCGTTGCAAGTTGTGCCAGCCCAAGTGCGAACTACGTCGTGGAAGTTGTAAACCACGTTGCTTTCGCCATAGATGCCGCCTTTACCCCAGTCACCGAGAACCTCAGATTCCTCAGTGGCGCGGTTATTCTGCTGAATACCAACGAGATTATCCTCGCAGATCACTGTAAAGATATTTACATTGAGATTGTCCATATCGAGAGCATACTTAACGTCGACATTAACGTTGAAGTTTTCGCCATCGAAGGAAGCGTCTGTAATGTCAATGTCAGCCTCAGCAAAATCGTTAAGTTCTGCCACTACCTGGTCATACCATACGCCATTGTTCTTATAGAAGTAGACACCATCTACAATCTCCATCGGAGAAGAGATTGCCCTGCGGTTTACGCGACCGGTCGGAGCTGCCTGGAATCCGAGGAACTCCTGAAGTTGAACAGCCTGCGGAGTTGCAAAGTTATCACCGGGATAAGTGTGGATAGTCAATGGAATAACAACGTCACCGAAGTCTTTTGCAAGAATATCAAGGGCAGCGTGTCCGATCGGACAGTTAGGACAAGTCTGACCTGTGTATTCCTCAATCACAACTTTCTTATTTGTTGAGATTGCAAGGTTTCTTACAGATGATTCCACCTTATCAGTGAGTTCACCGACTTTAACATCGATAGTATACTTCACTTCTTTACCAATAGGAGTAGTGAGAGGCTCGGGGAATACAAAATCTATTTCGTCGCCACCCTGCAGCTCTACATCTGCGTTGCCCACAGTAGAAATCACATTGCCTTCAGCGTCTACAAGCTTAAGCTCATAACCCTTGAAAGTCTCAGTCTGGCTCTCTATTGAAAGGATACCTCTTACAGTCACGTTGTCTTTTGCCACCATTGAAGCGGGGGTAAAGTTAGAGACAAGGAACTGTACGTCACGAGACACGAGCACATCGTCGATAAATACAGCCGACTGGTTGCGGTTGTCATTCACAAATGCGATATAGATATACTTGTCTGCATACTTGTCAAGCTTGATGGCGTTTTCAGTCCATTCGTCAGAAAGAACTTCTTCTCTTTCACCGGGCTTCTGAACTTCATCATAAATGAGATCGCCATAATATCTGATGTTGTCAATGATAGAGCTTGTGAGTGCTGTGTAGATATCCTCACTCTCGTAGACATACACTTTCAGATGGTCTGTCTTATCCTTCAGATAGCTCTGAGATTTAAATGAAAGAACTGCAGAATCGTCGGCAATATAAATCTGGTTAGTAACCAACCAGTCATCAGCCTTACCTACGGGAGAATACATAGAGTGAGAAACGGCTGCCATGTCAGTGCTGTATTCCTCATCGCGAGCCACCCACCAGGGAAGTGTGTTATTGAAGCCCCAACCTGTAGGTGTCTCAGCCGGTTCAAGCTGGTCGCCGTCATAGAGCATCCAATTGTCGAGAGTGATGCCTTCATCGAAATTATCGAAGAAAGGACGGCGGGGATCTGTCTGGTTAGTCCAGTCACCCTCATAGTGGATTGTAAACTCTTCGTTGGGATCAGCACCTGAGATGTCAGCCACAATGTTCTTATCAATCACAATCTCATAGCTGAAACCTCTTGCAAGACGCTGCTCCATCACGGGATAGAGTGAAAGCACATTGCCGGTGATCGAGCCACTGAGAGTTGTGATCTCCTCGCGGTTGCCATCATCATTAAGAAGGAACAGATGCACGTCGCCTCCATCTTCCACCGGAGAAATATCAGCATCGAAAGTGATGGCTATAGGGTTGGAAGAAGCATTGATTTTGGCTACGCTGGTACCGTCGGCAGGTGAAATGGTCACCGGAGCCACCGGAGCCTGCGGACGACCCTTATAGCTGACCGTGATCTCCGGATTAATTCTCTCGGCATCGCCGGCGATGCTTACCAAACCCTCGGGGATTGTCACAGTATAGGTCTCACCTACATTGAGGCGGCGGTTACGGAATGTGATGTTGAGAGTCTTGCTGTCGCCCGGATCAATTGCCACAGATACTGAGTTATGCTGCTCGCCATTTTCAGAGACAGCAACCACAGCATTGTGCTGTTCACCGATAAGTTCAATATTACGGTCAAAATACACTTTCATCTCCTTAAGGATAGCGAAGGCGGAATTGTCAACCGGATAAACCACATTGTTGCTCAGAAGATTTACACGCTGACAAACCTCGGAAAGAGGCTCGGGCAGCTCAACAACGAATGACCGATATGGATCACTTGCATAGTCACTTGCAATGAACACATTGGCATCTTCCGACATAGTCATAAACGTGCCGGTGCGTCCTACATCATCCTTAAGAACATCTTCCTGCCAATCCTGACCCCAGATCTGACGGTAAATCACCTTGAAGTCATACCAATAGTTACCTGCCTTTACAACCCAGTTGCGGATAGGGGTGCTTGAAGGCTCGGAAGCATAGATCAGACCATATCTGTCGATACAGCCGAAAAGCATATTCTCAGAATCACCTACCAAGGTCACTTCCTTAGTGTCGAGATTGTAGGTATATAGACCATCAGAGTCGACAGCAAAATATGCCTGACCCGCTATCTCATTTGAGAAAGGACGGAACCTGCCACCCTCAAGGAAAGCATAACCTTCGCCGGTAGCCGTAAACTCATAACTATCGCCATTATCCTTTACATCATATCCAATGGCAGTCCATTCTTTAGTGGTCATGTCATATACAAATGTCCATGACTCACCGGCGTATGAGAATGCCACGAGACCAATGAATTTTGTGCCGTCAGGTGAGAGATCACATGATCTTATCTGCTCATAATCCTGAAGCGTGCCAAACATGCTTATCGGCTTGGGAAGATTGTCAGGGGTAATCTCCACGGGCTGATCGCCGCTGAGATCCCACATCACGAGAGTCTCATTCCAACTGGGGGAAGTCACTGTGCCAATGGCAATCTTTCCATCAGGAGTCACATGGGTCACTCTACCGCCACTAAACTCTCTTGAACCATTATAGGTAAGAATGGTCCATTCCTCAGTGGCAGCCCTCCAGATTGCGGGCTTACCCTTATATTGACCGACAACCAATGAGCCGTCGTTTGTGACGTCACACGCCATCATCTCAGCTACATTCGTTTCGTCGGAGGAGGTGAAAAGCTGTTTGGTTTCTTTAGTCTTCACGTTGTAGAGCTTCGGGAAAGAGTAGCCTACCTCGGTTAAGGTAGCCGCGCCGTATCCGACTGCCCATTCGCCGTTGTCAGACAGCATCTCAAGCGAAGCCTTGTTTCTGTCGCTGAAAACATTCACGACAGGACTCTGCGCGTAAGCCATTGCTCCCCCTGCAAGAAGGGCTGCCATGGCTGCAGTAATGCTTTTGTTACTGATCATAGAATCGTAATAGGTTAATTTATATTGATTTTATTTATGTTATTAATTGTTAATTATTTATTAAAAATGTTTAGTAGAATTATTTCATGCGGTGTGGGGTTAAAGTTAATATTATTTTTTAGAAATATACGGAAGATGTCAATTTCTTGAATCGTAACACCTTCCGTATATTTTGTACATATTCACTTGAATGAAAGATGCATTAGTCTTTTTCTATTAACGCATTTTTCAGGGTGATTATTATTTGCGAACGATTACCTTCTTACCGTTGATAACGTAAACGCCAGCCTTAAGCTCCTTGGCAGCCTCAACGTTAGCATTGTTAAGAATCATAACGCCGTTCATGTCGTAGACGTTGATAAGTGTGTCTGCGCCAAAGATAGCCTCTACGCCTGTGCCAGCGACTACATAGTTAAGCTCGATCTCCGGGTTAGCGTGCCCCTGAGCACCATTGCTCTCGTCATAAGCTCTGTCGAAGAAAATACCCTGCGGGATAATTACAGTGTAATTTCCGATCTCTGCAACTTCTGAGAATGAGATATAATACTCGTCAGGATCAAAGAAGTCATTAGCGGGTAAATCTACCGGATTAATCTCCTGCAGGATCTCACCGTCACTCAGAAGCTGGATTTGCGGATATGTGCCATCAAAATCCAACGGACAGTAAGTCACATCGCTGAAATTAAGTTGGATCATGCTGAGTGAAGAAAGCTCTGAGTTGTCTTCCGGAGTTATAGATACTGGTAAGAGATCGTAAGCTGCCTCACTGGGAGTGCTGTTACCCTTAACGATATAAGTGAAGGTTGTAGCATTGCTGTTTGTGCCCGAAAATTCTTCACCCATATTAAAATAATACATCGGGATAATGAGAGCGTAAGTACCTTCCTCTACGATAGGATCGAATGTCCATGTAGCATTAGTATTGTCTACGCTGAATGCAGGCTCACCGAGAGTGCGGACTGTGCTGCCGAAGCGGTCAACAATAATAACGTCTGTGCCTGCCACATAGGATAAGTTCATCACCTGACCATCTTCATTGGTAACGGTGATTGAGCTAAGCTCTTCAACCTCTGAGCCGTCAATAGGATCAATAGACATGAGAGCCGGGGCACCACAATTGCATATCCAATTTATTGAGTAGGTATTGTTGTCAAACAGATAATCTGCATTACCCTTCACATAAAGACCATCTTTGTCAATTGTCTCTATATTGCAAGTGATGTTGCCGACATTAGAAGTAAGAATGCTTTCATCGAAGACAAATTCCCAAACTGATGCACAGCCGTCGGCATCTACCTCATTACCCATTGCAGGAGCGAATTCACCGGCAGGAGCAGTTCCTGCACCCATACCAAGTGGATAAGTGAATTTCAAAGGCTTAACCGGACCTGAATATGTTATCATAAAGCGGCCAAGCTCAGGAGAAGTGATCACATACTCATCAGGATTCGGCGATACCGCCTCATAGGTGTAGGGGCTATATTCCGGAGCCTCAGTCAGACCATAATAGTAAACAGATGCCTCACACTCAGTTGACAGCTCAATCTGATAGTCAGAAGGATACTGGTCGGTCTCCACATCATAACCGATGCCGCAGAAGCGGAGGTCAAGACGATATTTATGACCTTCTACAAGCTTCTCGCTGCCACCTACAGCGATATACAAGCCGTCTACCCAGATATCATCTGTGTGACCATAGCGGTTAAGATCAAAGCGGTTGTCATTGCCCTGTTTGAGCCATTCTCTAACGCCCTCTTCCTCACCATTGGTTACATCCCAAAGTTTCCATTCGATATAGTTTACGGCATCGTCATCAGATGTCTTCAGATCAACACGGTCGAAAGCATCGCCGCCCCACAAGTGCAACTTGTCACCGTCAGCAGGATTTGTTGACAACAGCTCAATCTGTGGGAATTCACCAAGACCAAGGTTTGGATCGCTCAGGGTGTAGGAAGCATTGATTGCTGGGCTTTCCTCACCGTCTACAGTTATAGATCCGGCAGGGATTGTAAGATCCCATTGTCCGTTGATCTGAATTTCATCACTGTCAAATTTGATAATGATTGTGCCCGGCTCAAGTTGAAACTCTGCGAAGCTTGTGCTGTAGATGTCATCACCATCCTCATTCATAAGGATAGCCATGGCATTATCATCAACCACAATCTCCTTCGCGTCTTTAAATGACAGATTGAAGTTTGCCAAGCTGAGATTGCTGTTAAACGAACTGCCGGAAGCAGGAGACAATGTGTAGTCAGGGAAAGCCTGAGCCACACCGTAGGCAGACAGCATAGCAGCCACGCAAAGTAACGGTTTTACGTTCATTTTGATAATTATTATTTGTTAGATTAATTTAATTAAGGAGGACACAAGGTGTGCCCCCTTTTTATGTCTTATTTTATTACCATTTTCTTGCCGTTGACAATATAGAGACCCTTTGAAAGTTTTGAAAGGTCATTGCGAGATGCGTTCTCCAACACACGCACACCGGCTATGTCATAAACTGTCACTGTGTCATCATTTGTGTTGCTGATGGTTTCAACACCTGAAGTGCCATAGTTAAATTCAGCAGTGACATCGCTTGCGTGGTCAATACCATCGGCGCAGTCAACATCGGCAAAGGAGACTGTCACCTTTGTGCCGGGTTCAATCGGCAGGTCAGGCACTTTGAAAGTGTAGATAAGATCAGTATCCGCAATCGGGTCTTCCTCTATTATTACCTCTGACATGGGAACAATAGTAGTGGTCGGCTCATCATTATAGAGATAAGTGAAAGAGATACCTGTGCTGCTGATAAACGCGCCGTTCATCACCCAGATTTCCATTGTAGAACCCGGCTCGAGAGTAGCCCCACGGCCCGGTGTGAAATCGGCAGCTATGGTATATTGCAACAGATTTACCTTAAACGACATAGAAAATCCTGTCGGGTTAGTGCGTCGACCGGTATAGGCACGCTGTCCGTCGGCTGAATAGATATCTTGGAAGATAATATTGATATATTCCGGCTGAGTGTTGCTGTCGGAATTCGGAAGCATGTCAATGGGGCGACGAAGCTTACCGCTGAAGTCAAAGCTTGCTGTGTTACCCTCGTTCACACCCGGAACATACTCTTCATATATCCCTACATCAAGGTTGTCGGAGTCGCCGTAGATAATATAGGCATTGGGAATCTTTTCAGAGGAAAGCTCCTCGTCAAATACAAGAGATATAACCGATTCCTCGCTTCCTTCCAGATAATATGTGTTAAAGGGTCCATCGATGGTAGTTATGTCAGCATTGATAACCTCCACAAGCTGTGCGGGCTTGGCAGCCATAACGAAGTCAAGCTCAAGCCTGCCGTTGTCACCATATTTGTTTGTCTGATCTAATGCGTCAGTGATATTCGTGACACGGAGAGTCATTACGTCGCCCTCCTTCAGCACACCACGATCATAGAAATCAATAATTGCGTCTGCCACGTTGCACACCAGGTATGACTCCTCCAGAGTACCAGAAATTCTTGCCCTCTCATCTCCTGCTAAAAGAAGCACATTGCCCACTGTGACCGGAGCATTAAATCCCAACTCAATGGTGTAGTTACTGCTGACTGAAAACATCTCGCCCTCTTCAAGTTTGGGGCTTACGCTCAACAACTCAAGCTCGGTAACTCCCTCATAAATAGTGACAGTACCCTTCTCCTGAGTAAAAGGAGAGTACACATAATAGGTCACTCCTGCCTCAAGTTCCTTGTATGACTCCAGACGTCCTCCTGAAACATAAGCATGAGTAGATGACAAACATGTTTCATCAGAAAAATCCTTTGAAGTATATAGCTGAATCCGAGTAGTTGAGGAAAGAAGCCTCACCGGACCCGTCACAGATGGAGTATATTCACCATACACCGCAACATAACGGGGATATTCGTAGGTCACTCCGGGTTCCATCGTCCCGAAATTCACTGTCTCATCCGCCGTCTTAGCATTGCCTGCAAAAGCAATCCCGCTGAGCGCGACACATGTAAGTGTGGACTTAATAAAAGATAAAGATTGTGCCATTTATTATTGTTTTAATTAAAATTCCCTTCTCACTGAATATTCCTAAAATCCAATCAATGCGGATTTAAATTATTTCTAAAAATTGAATTTAGGTTACTCACAGGAGATTTAAAGGTTAATCACGCCGCAAAGTTAATACTAAAATTTGAAAAAATGAACTAAAAATTACCGAAAGTCATTCAAATTTTTCGGTAGTAAACCGATTTTAACAAAAATTAAGTATTTAAAGTAGACATTTGTCACCTCCGACATAATGTTCGGAGTTCACATTCTGTACACTGCCCTTCATCGTCGGTAGCTTGGAAGACATCATTTTCAAACACGCTACGGAGCATTTTATCCATTCTTTCGCTGAAAAACGTAGAAAATTGAGAGTATGACTCTACGTTGCTCTTCCCTATCTTCGGCAGCGGCATATTATTCTTCATCATTTCAGGCAAATTATAAATTTCCACACGCACATCATCACCGGAAAATCCCCCGGAGCTTTTCCCCAACAGCCATGCATACGTAAATAGCTGGAAAAGCTGCTCCGATTTATAATCACCATTGAAGATTGATTCCTCATCGGGAGCCTCCTGCTTAAGCCCACCGGTCTTATAATCGACTATTCTAACCATAGGTTTACCATCTACAGTTATCTCATCAAGCCGGTCGATTGCAAAGCGGAAATTGACAATTTTTCCTGAGGATAGGGGTATGCGCAAGGTTTCTTCAATCTCACCACCTAAAATCTTAAAAGGAGTGAGAGTAAGATCATGGCGGATTATCCTCATCACCTGTGCGAAAATCTGCGATGCCACCATCTCTGCGCCCCCCTTGAGCGGGCGGGCGAGTTCTGATTCCGGGAGACGGAAGTGAAGCCGATTGACAGCACGGGTGATCAACAAGCGGACCGGCGCAGGATTTTTAATAAGGCTTTCAAGATAACTACTCTCTATCAGCAACGGATAACGCAAAAATTTCTTATGATACTTTTCAGGCACATAGATATTGAGCATCACATCGTGAAGAATGTTCCCCACCATTATTGCGTCGATATATTCCGAAGGCTCAGGGTCGGTATTTATACCCAACACACTCTTGTAAAAGAATTTCACCTCACAGGCGCGGTAGGTGCTAAGCGACGACGCAGAGAAATTCTTTCCTCCGACAACCTCATATTCCTTAAGAAGCCCCATGATATCTTTAGTTTTTTCCACAGATGCGTCTGAAGTTTCTCTTCCGTTGAGGAGAAACCGCCAGTCCTGACGCTCTATCCTTCCTTTTGCAAAGAGATGTTGAAGCTGAAGAATATAACGTGATATTTCGTTACTTCCTCCCCCACCTGTGCGGGCATCATAAATCATCGTCACCTCTTTTGCACGGCTTATCATCCGGAAAAAATAGTAGGCGAATATGCTCTCGGCATAGTTGGAGGGGGGCATGCCGTAGGCACGTCGCAGGCTATCGGGGATAAAGCTGCGTGAGCGGGCATGCCGAGGCATTATACCCTCGTTCATCGAAAGTATGGTAAGATAATCGAAGTCAACCGATCTTGTCTCGAGCGTACCCATCACCTGCAAGCCTGTGAGCGGTTTCCCCTCAAATCCTACTTTCTCTCCTGCAAGAAGACGGTCAACAAGACGGAACACTGTCGCCGGGTTCATCGAAACGGAATAACCACTCAGAATATCGGAAAGACGGCGCAACGCATCGCGATAGACCATAATATGGTCAGCATCAAGGCGTGAATTTATCATAAGGCTGTCTGACTCCACAATCAGGTGAGTCACCTTCGATAAAATACCGTCGAGATAAGAAATAGTGGCAGAAGGATCATCATTAAGATGAGACGTGACAAGAATAGAGGCAGCCTCTTCAGAAAAATTCCTTATCTCCTCAACTGAAATGACAGATTTATGATGACGGTCGAGATAGCTGACAATATTACCTATCTCCTCACCGCCAAACAGCACATGTGAGAACGGGTGACCTAAAAGGAGACGGATATCTTTATGATAGAATGCAGGGGAATTACCCACCATCCTCACCCTGCCGTGAAGCGACCTCAGAAGTGACACAAAAGAGACCACGGGAGTGAAGCGTAGCGAGTACCCCATCGTAAGATTGACGTTGCCCATGCCTTCAGGAAGAGAGTAAAGCATTGGGAGGAGCAAGCCCTCGTCGGGAAGCACCACTGCCACCTTGGCGTCTGAAATCTCACCTGCCGACAGACGTTCCCGCTGTTCGGTAAGTAACATGCCGGCAATCTTGACCTGTGCAGACTTGGACGGAGAAGCCACCACACGCAGGCGCGGCATTTCCACAGTGGAACTTTGATAAAGAAACGGGCGTGCCCACTCCGGCGCAGGGAAATGAAGAATATTCGTATGTACGAATTTTGAGGCGGAATTCAAATTCTTATGAAGAATGGGTCCCGTGGCATCCCAAAAGAAATCACCGAATGCATCCATGCCCTCATACCCTTCCGCATCTCGGATCGCAGTGAAAATTGCAAATTCAGACGTACTGAGAGCATTGAAACCTACCATTACAATTTTCTTAAAAGGGAGCACTTCCCTACCCTTTTCCCGGATCACTTCCGCAGCCCGGCGATAAGAGCCGCCGGTGGTGGTTATGCCCTGAGAATCCATTCTGCGGGTAAATTCCTCATATAAAGGGGCGAGCATCTGCCAAAGGTGAAAATAGCGTGACTTCAGCTCAGAAATATTGTCGGTATCTTCAAAGTTTTTCCAAAATGCTGAGGAATCACCATATTCAGAATGTCCGAAATATTCTGTTATAATCTCCTTCTGTTCGTCAGTGAGGAAATTAGAAGAGATCTCACGATAGTCTTTCACATTCTTAAAAATTTCAGTATAAGACACCATATATTGGTCAACTTCACTAAAGTCGGCAATCACCGTCTCTCCCCATGGCTTGAAAGAATCGAAATCAGCGACCAGGTGTTCACCGTCAGTTTCCTTGGAGAGCCCTTTAAGTTCGCGGTAGACATCATAAAGATTAAAAAGCTGGTCAAGACGGGAAGCTACCACCTTCCCTGAAATCAGGGCAACGAGATCGGTTATGGTCATAACCTCCGGGGCAATTCGAGGATTCTCCCCGCCTTCCTCCTTCAGATAGTTGATAAAAAACGTACCGCTTCGCTTGTTGGGGAACACAAAGCAAATTTCAGAAAGATCTTTATAGTAGCGTGAGGCATACGCCTTGGCTATCGACTTAAGAAAGGGAATCATACCAGGTAATTAAAACAGCATTTGAATCGCCACTAAATTAATACATTTATTTCAATCTACAAAATAATACGTTCATAATTGAGAGTAAGAGCCATCAAAGGTTGCATTATTCAAAGAAAATTGGTACTTTTGCACTGAAGTTACTAAAGACTTCACCCATCTTCAGACAATGAAATTTTCAGATATTGCAGGACATAATGAAGCTGTCGGTGCCTTGCGCACCATAGCCGACTCAGGGAAGATACCGCATGCAATTCTTCTGACCGGCATTTCCGGCATAGGGAAGATGCGCCTGGCGAGAGCTTTCGCGCAATATGTCCATTGCAAGAATCGCCAAGGCGGAGATTCTTGCGGCGTATGCCCTTCTTGTCTGCAACATGAGAAATTCAATAATCCCGATATCCATTTCATATATCCGGTGGTGAAAAAAGATAAGGCTCTTGTCTCCACTGACTATATCGACTCTTGGAAAGAGATGCTCACTGAATGGAGCTATATGCCTCAGGAGAAATGGAACGAGCTAATCAACGCCGGCAACTCGCAGCCCGCAATTTTCGTAAACGAAAGTGAAAGCATTATCGCCAAGGCATCTCTATCGGCATATCAGGAGAACTATAAAATTTTCCTGATATGGCTCCCGGAAAAGATGCGCCCGGAGGCTGCCAACAAACTTCTCAAAATAATAGAGGAGCCATTTGAAGACACGATCTTTATTCTTGTCTGCAATGATGACTCACGCCTTCTCCCCACAATTTATTCAAGGGTACAGAGGTTTAACATGCGTCCCTTATCACAGGAAGAAATATCCCTGCATCTTGTCTCCGCCTACGGCATAGAGCAGAATGTGGCAGATGCCTCCTCAAAAGTGGCTGAAGGGAGCATTATGAAGGCTGAAGAGCTGGCGTGTCACCCCAATGAGATTCTGGAGTTTTCTTCCTTGTTTAAAGAGATAATGAGAATGGGCTACTCCCTGAGTGCCCGCAGACTTAAGCAGCTTTCGGAAGTGTGTGCCGCAATGGGGCGGGAAAAGTTAGGACGCTTTCTTGCATATACCGGAAGAATGATCCGCGAGAATTTCATCTACAACATGCGCCTTCCCCAGATTTCCCTTCTCACTCCGGAGGAGGAGGAATTCAGCTACCGGTTCTCTCCTTTTATTCATGAGGGGAACGTAGAGGGATTAGCAGCGGAAATTTCGCGTGCCGCAACTGATATAGAACGCAATGCTAACGCAAAAATAGTGATGTTTGACCTGATGCTTCTCCTCTCACAATGGATAAGAACGCCCAAACCGACTCATTTGCCGATTTGAGGGTCAGGGCGTTATTCCGGGATCGGGAAGTTGTAGGGCACAAATGGCAAAGGCAAATTAATTTTTTATATATGGATTGTGCATTATTTGTATGCACCTAAAATAAACGACTATATGAAACCTACACTATTCATTCTTGCTGCCGGAATGGGCAGCCGCTACGGAGGTCTCAAACAGCTCGACGGACTTGGTCCGAGCGGCGAGACTATCATGGATTATTCCGTGTATGACGCTCTGCGCGCCGGATTCGGTAAAATTGTCTTCGTTATCCGCCATGATTTCGAGAAGGAATTCCGTGAGAAGGTAATCTCTAAATATGAGGGTCATGTGCCTGTGGAGGTGGTCTTCCAGGACATTAACGATATTCCCGGCGGCTATAAGCCTAACCCTGAGAGGAAGAAACCCTGGGGCACAAACCATGCAGTGCTGATGGGTAAGGACGTAATAAAGGAGCCGTTTGCCGTAATTAATGCCGACGACTACTATGGTGCCGACAGCTTCCGCATTCTCGCCGATTTCCTGCGCTCTGTGGAGGGAAAGAAAAACCGCTATTGCATGATCGGTTTCAATGTGGAGAATACTCTCAGCGAAAACGGGGGCGTCTCCCGTGGTCTTTGCGAGGTAGACGCTGAAGGGAATCTGACCGGTGTGACTGAATGCCACGGCATCGAGCGCAAAGACGGCAAGCTTATACAGGTGGTTGACGGACAAGAGGTATCTTTCCCCGACGGAGCACCGGTGTCAATGAATATGTGGGGCTTCACTCCTGACTATTTCGACTATTCAGAGAAGTCGTTCCTCAATTTCCTCGCTAAAAACCACGATGAGCTGAAGGCTGAGTTTTATATCCCGACAGTAGTAAACGAGCTTATCCAAGACGGCACTATCGAGCTGAAGGTGCTTTCCACTCCCTCTAAATGGTTTGGCGTGACCTATGCTGCCGACCGTCCTGCCACTGTGGCTCAGTTCCGGAAACTCGTTGACGAGGGTGTGTATCCCGAAAAACTTTTCTAACCTCACCCTTCTCAATTCTAAACTCTCAACCAATATAATGAAAGAGAAAATTCTTGTGACAGGTGGCACCGGATATATCGGATCGCACACCACAGTGGAGCTTCAGAAAGCCGGATATGAGGTGGTCATAATCGACAATCTTTCCAACAGCAATGAGGATGTGATTGACGGTATTGAGAAAATCACCGGTATTCGCCCGGTGTTTGTGAAAGGCGACTGCACCGACATCGAGACTCTGCGCAAGCTCTTCAAAGAGAATCCCGGCATAAAGGGAATCATCAATTTTGCGGCTTCAAAGGCTGTTGGCGAAAGTGTGCAGAAACCTCTGCTATATTATCGCAACAACCTCAACACCCTCATCAATCTTCTTGAGCTTATGCCGGAGAACGGCGTTGAGGGAATAGTGTTCTCCTCATCTTGCACAGTATATGGCGAACCTGATCAGAATCCTATAGATGAGACAGCCCCCATAAAGCCGGCAACCTCACCTTACGGCAACACCAAGCAAATCTCTGAGGAGATTATTGAAGACTATGTGAAGAGCGGCGCACCTATTAAGAGCATTCTTCTGCGCTATTTCAACCCTATCGGCGCTCACCCGTCTGCCCTCATCGGGGAGTTGCCTCTCGGAGTGCCTCAGAATCTTGTGCCCTATCTCACCCAGACAGCTGCCGGAATCCGCAAGGAGCTGACAGTGTTTGGCGATGACTATAACACTCCCGACGGAAGCTGCATTCGCGATTATATTGACGTGGTTGATCTTGCAAAAGCCCACGTTATCGCCATGAAACGTATGCTTGAGAATAAAGACACTGCCGCTGTTGAGGTCTTTAATCTCGGCACCGGACGCGGTCTCTCAGTGCTTGAGCTTATCAATGCTTTTGAGGAAGCCACAGGTGTACCCGTGCCCCACAAGATCGGTCCGCGCCGTGCAGGCGACATCGAAAAGATCTGGGCTGACCCGAAGAAAGCTAATGAGGTGTTGGGCTGGACTGCCGAGGCAGACATCAAAGACACCATGAAGAATGCCTGGGCTTGGCAATGCCATGTCAATAAATAACCGACCGGGTATATAATTCTGATAAGGTCTTCTGAATAAAAGACTATATAAATGAGGCGGGCATATCAAAATCCGGATTTTGATATGCCCGCCTCATTTATCATCTCCCTTATATATCCTCTTATAACAGTTCCCTCCTGTGTTCTGTGAGTAAACCCTCGGGTTCACTTCATTTTTAGAACTTCCTTCCCTGCATCTTCTTTGCCTGCTTCAGCTGGTTCATCATCTTCATCGGGTTTTTGATGTTGGAAGCAGCCCTCATCATCTTGCGGGTTTCCTCAAACTGCTTTATAAACTTGTTGACCGACTGCAATGAAGTGCCGGAGCCTTTGGCAATACGCTGTCTGCGGCTGGCATTGAGCACCTCCGGATTATGACGCTCGTAGGGGGTCATTGAATTGATTATAGCCTCTATCGAATTAAAAGCGGAATCATCAATATCAATATCCTTAATTGCTTTCCCCACACCGGGAATCATGGAAGCAAGCTCCTTAATGTTACCCATCTTCTTTATCTGATGGATCTGGTTGAGGAAATCCTCAAAATCAAACTTATTTTTCTTGATTTTCTCCTGAAGGCGTTCTGCTTCTTTCTGGTCATATAAATCCTGGGCACGTTTTGCCAGCTCCACGATGTCGCCCATACCGAGGATTCGGCTTGCCATACCTTCCGGATTAAACTCCTGGATATCTTCAAGTTTCTCACCTGTACCGATATACTTGATCGGCTTATTGACCACGGTGCGGATTGAGAGAGCAGCACCACCGCGCGTGTCGCCGTCAAGCTTCGTAAGAATAACCCCATCAAAGTCAAGGCGGTCATTAAACTCACGGGCTGTGTTGACAGCGTCCTGACCCGTCATTGAGTCAACCACAAAAAGCGTCTCCTGGGGCTTGACAGCCTGTTTGATGGCAGCAATCTCACGCATCATCTCTTCATCAACCGCCAATCTACCTGCGGTGTCGATCACCACAAGGTCCTGATGGTTACGCTTTGCCTCGGCAATACCATTAAGGGCAATCTCAACAGGATTCTTGTTGCCCTCCTCCATATATACAGGCACGCCGATGCTTTCACCCAACACCCTCAACTGTTCGATTGCAGCAGGGCGGTAAACGTCGGCAGCTACAAGCAGAGGGCGTTTTCCCTTGGATGACCTTAACTTCTTTGCCAGCTTGCCGGAGAATGTGGTTTTACCGGAACCCTGCAGACCTGACATAAGAATGACCGTAGGATTGCCGGAAAGATTCAACGGAGCCTCGACGCCACCCATAAGGTCGGTGAGTTCGTCGTGGACTATCTTCACCATAAGCTCCTTTGGCTTCAAAGCGTTGATCACGTTCTGACCGAGTGCTTTCTGCTTAACCGTGTCGGTGAAACTTTTTGCAACCTTATAGTTGACGTCGGCATCAAGCAGGGCGCGGCGAACGTCTTTCATCGTCTCCGCTATGTTGATTTCGGTGATTCTGCCCTCACCTTTCAATATCTTGAACGAGCGTTCAAGTCTTTCAGATAAACTATTAAACATCGAGATTTCGTTATATTAAAGCCGGTTAGTGGCGGTGTCAGGGAAGATGACAACAGGCTTGAAGTCTTTTGCCTCTTCGGGAGTCATCTGTGCGTAAGATATTATTATGATAACGTCGCCGGGCTGCACCTTTCTGGCTGCCGCTCCGTTAAGGCATATTACGCCGCTCCCCTCTTCCCCACCTATAGTGTAGGTGTCAAAGCGCTCGCCGTTATTGTTGTCTACTATCCACACCCTTTCCCCTTCAAGGATGTTGGCAGCTTTCAGAAGAGCCCTGTCGATAGTAATGCTGCCTATGTAATTGAGATTCGCCTCTGTGACTGTGACACGGTGAATCTTAGATTTCATCATTTCTATTAGCATGTAGTCAAATCTTTAGGAAGATTGAAAAGTCACACCGGTCATTCATTTGGGAGCCGGTATGCTATGTTGTCGATCAGTCGCACCTTGCCGCAATACACGGTGATGCAACCCACTATCCACGGCGATTCCTCCCATTCGTCAACAGGAAGAAGTGTGCGTGCGTCAACTATCTCAAAATATTCCACTTCCAGTTCCGGCACGGCGTTTAGTCGCTCCACGACCGTGTCGTGGGTTGCCCTGACAGAATGATCCCTGCTGTAGTCAACGCTATATTTCAAGGCGGCATGTATCTCCGGGGCTATCTTCCGCTGCTCCGGAGTGAGAAGGGCGTTGCGACTTGAAAGAGCAAGACCGTCGTCGGCTCGCTTAATGGGACATGCCACTATCTCAACGTTGATTCCTTCGCTCTTGATCATGTTACGGATCACGGCTATCTGCTGGAAATCCTTCTCACCGAAATAAGCTCGTGTAGGGTTGACGATACGGAAAAGCAGACTCACAATCTGTGCCACACCCTGAAAATGCCCGGGACGGAACTTCCCCTCCATCACCTGGGCAGCTGAGCCGAGATCAAACTCATGATGGGGCTGATTCTCAATACCGCCGGGATAAATTTCTTCTACCGTAGGGGCAAACACAGCTGAAGCACCCGCCGAAGCGAGCATCTTGAAATCATCTTCCTCCTTGCGGGGATAGCTGGCGAGGTCTGCCGGATTATTAAACTGGGTGGGATTGACAAATACACTGACCACCGTCACGTCGTTTTCTTTCACCGCTCTTTCAACAAGCGACAAATGACCGGCGTGAAGGGCGCCCATAGTGGGCACAAGTCCCACCGATGCCCCTTGCTGTCTCCGTCCGGAGACGTATTCACGGACATCGTTGACTGTTCTTAATATTTCCATTTCCCTTTTTTGTTTTAGGGTTTGCTGATTTTGGGTGCAAATTTAATCATTTATTCAAAATTTTACCAACCAATAGTGTGAAAAAATATCTCTTTTATATTAAAGTTATTTAAAATTAATGTCATTCACCGCTAAAATAGCCGAAATACGCAAAAAAATTATTAACTTTGCATCCGATTAAGCCGGGTCGCATCGTGAAAGCGGCTACTCGCCGAAAGCTTTATGACGGCGTCAACGGCAGAAATATTGTAGCATGGCAAAAAAAAGAATACTTTTCATTAGTCAGGAAGTTGCCCCTTACATTCCGGCAAATCCGCTTTCCTCTCTTGGCAAAAACATTGCCACATCCATGCAGGAACATGGGTGTGAAGTCAGAATTTTTATGCCCAAATTTGGTGCTGTCAATGAGAGAAGAAATCAGCTGCATGAAGTGATCAGACTATCGGGAATGAATATCGTTATCAGCGAAAATGACCATCCGCTGATTATTAAGGTTGCTTCCTTACAGCCCTCGCGAATTCAAGTGTATTTCATTGACAGCGACGACTATTTCCAGAAACTTGACTCTGATGAAGACAATGTGGGAAGCAACAGAACTGACAATGACGAGAGGGCTATCTTTTTCACCCGTGGCACTCTTGAGACAGCAAAAAAACTGAAATGGGACCCGAAGGTAATCAACTGTGCCGGCTGGATCACTGCCCTAATCCCCCTATATCTTAAAAGATTATATCCCGACGACCCATCGTTTAAGGGAACCAAGGTGGTCTACACGGTGTTACCAGGTGAAATTACAGCCCCCATCGACGAGAATTTCTTCGCTAAACTCAAGGCAGACGGAATACCTCAAAGAGACCTCAAAAAGTTTGCAACCCTCGTCAGAGACACGAATCTGTTTCACAGGTTTGCAATAGATTTCTCTCACGCCGTGATAATTGCTGATCCCGACGTGTCTCCCGAATTGCTCGAATATATTCAGAGTTCCGGCAAACCGTTTATCACTGCCGACAAGCTGGAGGCTGAACCGAATGCCTACGCTGAGTTTATTCAGTCGCTGTAATTCCATTGAAAATCTTTTACGGTTGTTTTCATTATGAACTTATCTTTTTCCCGACCTCTCCTCCCCGCCTTCATCGGTGCCATTATGGTGGCTGCCTGTAATGACAACGTGAGTGAGATTGGCTCAGACCTCATTTCCGGCGAGACTACGATCACTCTCGACTCAATAACCTATAATCTTGAGGCGAGCTCAATCGATTATGACAAATTCGATGCCCGTTCAAATTATCTCATGCTCGGGAATCTGGATGTGAAGGAATATGGCAAATTAAACTGTTCGTTTGTGACGAAGTTTATGTGCTCCACCAAGATTGATGTGCCTGATTCGATTCTCATGCCTGAAAGAGTTGACTCCTGTAAGTTCTTAATGGGAATTAGCAGAGGTGACCTCACCGGCGACTCGCTTGCCCCACAGAAAATCGCCGTATATCGCCTCACGAAGCAGCTCCCGGCAGACATCACAAACGCATTTGACCCTGAAGGGTATTATGATCCTGCTTCACCTATCGCCACTAAGAGCTTCACGCCCTCTCTTATTTCTCAAAACGACTCTATATTTCTTAACTCAAAGGGATTTTTTATAGAAGTGCCTGTGGATAAGGAAATAGGAAAAGATCTTTTTATAAAATATAAGCAACAGCCGGAGATTTTCCAATGGCCCCAGACGTTTGCGGAGTATTTCCCCGGGATATATGTTGATCCTTTCTTCGGAAAAGGATGTGTGGCTAATGTTCAGATAATTTACTTCTGTATCTACTATCATTATTACACGACAACGACTTCTACCGTTGACGGCGAGACAGTCACCACTCAGAATATAGTAAACACATATACTTATCCATTCTGCACTGCTCCGGAAGTGCTCAGCAGCAATAACATCTCTTATGAGGTGTCTGACTACATCAAGGAGATGGTAACTGATGGAGATAATGTTGTGACCACCCCCGGCGGATACCTTACACAACTCCGTTTCCCTGCGCAGGATCTTATAACACGCTTCAACAACGGAAATCATAACCTCTCTATGGTCAACAACCTTCAGTTTACCATTCCTGCGGAGGTAATTGAAAATGATTACGGAATAGGCGTAACCCCGAGTCTTCTTCTCATCAAGACTTCTGAGATGGAAGATTTCTTTGCTAACAACCAGCTCCCTGATGGAAAAACTTCCTTCGCCGCGACTTATGACTCTACTAACAAACAATATACTTTCAGCTCTATGAGGGAGTATATTGTAGACCTTATTGAGAAAGGGAGCGTGACAGAAGAAGACGTCGATTTCACACTTGTGCCGGTTGAGATAACTCAGGAGGAAAGCAGTTATTACTCAACATCAACCTCCTACGTGACGAGGTGCACCCCATATACCTCCAAACCAACCATGACCCGTCTTCATACTAAAGACGCCCTCATAGTATTTTCGTTCTCAAGTCAGTATCTATAATCAACCTGATTGTTCATGCTATTTCAGATTCTTCTTTTCAGCCTCATTTCTTTCATAACAGGGGCAGACTCTATAGGCTCCGCCCCCAAGGCGGAGCTTCTTTTTGCCGGCGATGCCATGCAGCATCAGGCACAGCTTGACCGTGCCAAGCAACTCGCCGGAGGAAAGGGATATGATTATTCCGACTGTTTTTCACTCATAGCCCCGGAAATCATGAAAGCCGATTACGCAGTGTGCAATCTTGAAGTGCCGCTGGGAGGTGGTCCTGACTATACGGGATACCCATGTTTCAGTGCGCCCGATTCTTACGCTGAGGCTCTGCGTGATGCGGGGTTTGACATGATGCTCACGGCAAATAACCATTGTCTCGACCGACGAGACAAGGCTGCCCGCCGCACACTCACTGCCCTCGACAATATAGGGGTAGACCACATAGGCACTTACTATGATGCCGCACAGCGAGATTCCCTCGTGCCTTTTATCAAGGATATTAATGGTTTTAAGGTGGGGTTTCTAAATTATACTTATGGCACCAACGGTATTCCCCCGCGTGAGGGAGTGGAAGTTGCGCTTATTGATAAGGCAAAGATTAAAGAGGAGATGAAGAAGACCCGCGACAGTGGGGCAGAAATTCTCGTGGTTGCCATGCACTGGGGCATTGAGTATGTGCTTTTGGAAAATGGGGTGCAGCGCGACCTGGCAGATTTTCTCGTGGAGGAAGGTGCTGATCTGATCATAGGAGGACACCCACACGTGATTCAGCCCATGAAAGTGGTCAGGAATGAAAAGGAAAACAAAGATGTGCTGGTGGTGTATTCCCTTGGCAATTTCATATCTAACATGAAGACTGCCGACACAAGGGGTGGAGCTTTGGTAAGGGCTACAATAGTGAGAGACCCTGATGGGAAAGCACGTTTCAGCCATGCTGACTATGATACTTTCTTTGCTGCAAAACCTGCAGGGGGAAAATCTAATTACCAGGTTATCCCATCATGGATGCCGGAGAAAGTCCCTGCCGCCCAGAAAGCGCATTGGGAGCTTTTTGAACGTGGGGCGCAGAGAATCTTTGACAACCATAACGTCAATGTGCCCCGCCGCCACAAATAAATCCTCCCAATTAATTAATAAAGACGGCAGTTTATGGAAACTTCAATTGAGAAACCAATACATGGTCTAACATCTCAACCCAACGACATAATAACGTTTAAGAACCTTGATACGGTCTTAATACCTTAGTAAGTCTTTGACTATGTAGAGGTTAACAATACACCTACTTTATAAATCCTCTTCAAATATTTGTAACAAACCATAAATAAATGATACAAGTCAACAACTTAGGAATGCAGTTCGGGAAGAAAACCCTCTTTTCCGATGTAAACCTCACATTCAACCGAGGCAACTGCTATGGCATTATCGGCGCAAACGGTGCCGGAAAATCTACCCTTATGCGAATCCTGTCCGGGCAGCTCTCCCCCACTCACGGCACAGTGACATTCGGACCCGGTGAGCGTCTGTCTGTATTAAGCCAGGACCACTTCGAGTTTGACGAATGCACCGTCATCGAAACCGTGCTCCGTGGTCATACCGTGCTTTGGGACATCATGCAGGAGAAAGACGCAATCTATGCAAAACCGGATTTCACCGATGAAGACGGCATTAAGGCAGCTGAGCTTGAGGAAAAATTCGCTGAGCTTGAAGGCTGGAACGCTGAAAGCGATGCCGCCGCCCTTCTCAGCGGACTCGGCATAAAGGAAGACCGCCACTATATGCTCATGAAAGACATGAGTGCCAACGAGAAAGTGCGTGTGCTCCTTGCAAAAGCCCTCTTCGGCAACCCTGATAACCTGCTTCTCGACGAGCCTACCAACGACCTTGACCTCGAGACAGTGAGCTGGCTTGAAAATTATCTATCTAATTTTGAGAACACTGTGCTCGTTGTCAGCCACGACCGTCACTTCCTCGACGCCGTAAGCACCCACACTCTCGACATCGACTATAACAAGATTTCACTCTTCGCAGGCAACTATAGCTTCTGGTATCAGTCATCTCAGCTTGCCCTCCGTCAGCAGCAGGCTGCCAATAAGAAAGCTGAAGAAAAGCGTAAGGAACTCCTCGAGTTTATTCAGCGATTCAGCGCGAATGTGTCAAAGAGCAAGCAGACCACAAGCCGCAAGAAGATGCTCGAAAAACTCAACGTGGAGGAGATACAACCCTCTTCACGCCGCTACCCGGGCATTATCTTTACCCCCAACCGCGAGGTGGGCAACAAGATTCTGGAGGTTAAGGGGCTGAAGGCTTCCGTTGACGGTGAGGTGCTTTTCAATGATGTCAACTTCCAGATTGAGAAAGGCGACAAGGTAGCATTCCTGAGCCGTGACCCACGTGCCATGACTGCCCTTTTTGAAATAATCAATGGCAACCGTAAAGCCGATGCCGGCGACTATGAGTGGGGACAGACTATCACCACGGCTTATCTGCCGCTTGACAACAATAATTTCTTCGACACTGACCTTAACCTTGTTGACTGGCTTTGCCAATATAGCAAAGACTCTTCTGAAATATATCTGAAGGGATTTCTCGGGAAGATGCTTTTCAGTGGTGAAGATGTGTTGAAGAAAGCATCTGTACTTTCCGGTGGTGAGAAAATCCGTTGTATGATTGCCCGCATGATGCTCACCGATGCAAACACCCTTATCCTCGACTCTCCCACCAACCACCTTGACCTTGAGTCAATACAGGCGTTTAACAACACGCTTCAGGCGTTTAAGGGTGTAATCCTGATGTCGAGCCATGACCATGAGTTCATTCAGACAGTATGTAACCGTATAATTGAGCTTACCCCCAACGGCATCATTGATAAGATGATGGATTATGACGATTACATCACCGATGAGAAGGTAGCCGCAGCCCGCGAAAGACTCTACAAATAAATCTTTATTCCATTATGGTAAAACACATAGTCACTTTTAAATTTAAAGGCGATGAACAGCAGCGCAAGGAAGTCGCCCAAAAGTTTGCTGAAGCTCTCCTTCAGCTTCCCGAACAGATCGAACAGCTTATCAGCATTGAGGTAGGCATCAACGAGAACCCCAAAGAAACATGGGACCTCGTCTTAACCGCTACTGCCGCTTCCCTTGAAGACGTGGCAATCTACTCTGCCCATCCAGCACATGTAGCCGCAGTGCAGATTATTGCCCCTTATAAGGAGGAACGCGCTTGTGTGGACTACACAATCTGACAATCTTTTAACTAAGAACCAAACGGGGAGGGCGTATCAAAATTGCAATTTTGATACGCCCTCCCCGTTTACCACAATCTTCTGTATATCGCCAGCCTGTAGCATAGTTCTGTGAGTGAACCCAAGGGTTCACTTTACCCTATTTTTAATATAATATAAACATGTCATCATTATTGCTTGTTATACTCTCATACGGCGTCACAGCCATTAAATTTCCAATAAATATAAAAAGCCACTATGAAAAAATTTACCATATTTCTTCTCTCATCACTCGCCCTCGCCTCATGCAGCGATGATAAAAATACTCCGGCATCACCTATTGCTGAAAAAACTTATGATGCCTCTTCCGGTCTGGAACTTTATTACAACGGGGCAGTCATGCCCGGGAAATCTGTAACTTTTGCTCAGGATGGCACCAAGGCAGAGATTACCGCCTTCTCTGAGTTTGATCTCAGTCAGCTGTCTGCCCTGGGATTAAGCGGTAAGATTCAGGCTCCCGGAGTGGTGCCCGGCTCACCAAAACTACTGCTCAATACCGACGTAGCTGCTGCTGATGGCACATGGACCTTTGCCGGCACATCGCAAAATGATTTTTGCAAGTTTGCATATTCAGGGGTTGCCACGGATAGTAAACTGAAGTTATTCATAAATGATGCCGTACTTAATGCACCCGTATCGCCTGAAGTATGGAAACCGGCACCGATTGAGAAAAACAGTGACGGCACTTTTAAGTCACTCCCCTTTTATATCGACTGGCAATATACTCCCCTCCCTGATGTTGACATAGATTTCAGTGCGGTTTTATCTGCCTTGACTACACTCCCCGTCATTCCTGTCTACAATAACACAGCCTACATGTCGGTGAGCGAGGCTCTCACCGAAGTGTTACGCACCGTGGCATTCCGTCCTGACGGTAATATTATATTCACATATATAAGTACCTCATTCGGTGCTGCACGCATTGCGCAGACCGAACCCAACGGTTACCAATATGTGGTAGACTCCCCCGGTAGTGTCAGACTTTACATAAATCCCCTATCTTTCTTCAGTCTGTTGCTCAACAACACATCGGGCGGCACTCCTGAAGCTGACATTGACCTAAATGACCACGGTCTGTTCCCGGCAAAGAAAGCTGCCTCAGGTAATGATGACGGCTCCGGCTCAATGCTCGATTCAGAAATGGTGAAAAACATATTGAAATCAGCAATGGAGGCACTCCTTCCGCAACTTGCCACAGGATTCCCACTCTCTTTTGATGTGACTGCCGACGGGATGCACCTCTACATCGACACTGCAACCACTGTTACGCTGCTTAATAAGATTCTGCTCCCGGTGCTTCAAGACACATCAACGGTAAAAACGATTCTGGCATATATCGAATCTGATCCGTCACTCAGTCCGCTCCTTCCTGAAATTGAAAAGGCACTCCCACTTATTCCCAAACTATTCGAGCAGACAAACACCCTCCGCCTCGGATTCACTTTCGTGCCCTATACTGATGGCAAATGAGAAATGCAAAAAATACGTTAAAACAGTTGTAGGAATTAATTAAAAATATTAACTTTGCATCGCAAATGCCCGGAAGATATACATCCTTTATCTTATGCGTTGCAAAATCAGCCGCAATAGCTCAGTCGGTAGAGCATTTCATTCGTAACGAAAAGGTCGTGGGTTCGAGTCCCACTCGCGGCTCATGGAGGGAGATTCAACAGTCTCCCTCTTTTTATTAATTATCAATGAGTTATATTGTTATTCAACGCTTTATGAATTTATCAAGGGGCTGGAACGGAGGATATATATTCCGGTTCTTTTCCGCTGGTTTTCGTTTCATTCAGAACTTTTGATACACATTGATACACTTTTCAATGCCTTATTTTTGGAAAGTGTATCAATGAATTTTTGTTTTCAAGTTTATTAATCAAGCCATTTTTATTATGGAAACGAATGTAAGGGTAAGACTTGTTTTTAACCGGAGAAAGGCTGCTGATTCAACTTTTATGATACAATGCTTATCCCGAACTCGCATTTTTAAGTATGCTTTACAAGAGGCTACTGAGTCAAGTTTACTACGAAAGAATTAAAGGAAGCACATTTACCGCTACGAAATAATGTTTCGAAATCAGATTTATCAAGGTTAGACATGATTGAGTTTACCTCCTTTTCATGCTTACGATAGTTTGATCCAAAATGTTTGTAAATTTTCTCCATCCATTTCACCGGGTGATAGTATTTAGTCTCCGGATCATCTTTCAAATCAAATTTTAATTGAGATAAAAGATAATCAGGAGTGAATGAGGAATCAACCTTTTGAAAATACCAGCCCATACCAAGAAACCAAGCCTCAATTTCCATAATTGCAAAATGGCAATATACATACCCTTTGAATCCTCTCTTGTTAATTTCTGATTGTGCTTCATTAATAAACTTGTTGTTACGGATAGGATCTATGCCTCTTTGTTTTTTATCCTGCCTGTACTTTTTAGAATACATATCCCTAAGAACAAGAATTCTGTCTAACCCATTACTTTTGCGATTCGATGCTGTTTTAAAAGCCCCAGACAAAGCTGTGGTATCATTCCCAGCATTCACTATTATATAAATCCTTTGGGAGTGTTTATCCCCAAATTCCAGATTTTTCTTAATGGGTCTTACACCATTTAAGTATTCATATCTGATACATACCTTCGACGGATCATTATCATACCATTTACGCAAGAACTCACACACGAATATCAATTCGGTATGACCTTCAACATACACAGCAATTTTCATTATTTCTTGGGAAACAGGTTTGATGATATGCGGTTTAGGAAATCGGACGTGAAGAAATCATAATTATTCAGTCCTGTAAATTTGAAATCTTCAAATTCGTCAGGACAAAGTTCAGAAGTAACTGACTTCACATTCTGACCCTCACGTACCAAAATATTCCATTTAGAGATATCAACAATGTTCATCATAAATTCTTCATTGCTGGTTGCTATTAATTGTATGTTATTTTTCTCACATATATCAAACAATAATTTACCGACATCAGTTGCCCTTGAATAATCCAGCCCCTCGCCAAGATCATCAATAGCCAACAATGCCGGGCGATCAAGGTTAATAAATTGTTCAATCAAGATTAAAAGCAAAATAGTGCGGTACATACCGGAGGACAGATTATTTAACTGTAATGGATCAGTTACATTCTTTTCCTTGAGTAATATTATTTTGATTGAGTCGGCGCCGTTATCTAAAGATCTCTTTTTCGGCCTTAAGAAAACATTCTTAAATGTTCCGAAGTCCTTTAAAGGAAATCCGACTTTATTCGCTAACCTAACAAGATGTCTACACATCTCAGGGGTGAATTTTAAGACATGCTCAAACAACTCTTCATGTGTAGGACTAGTCTTATCAATGAAACTACGTATAACCGTTTTTTCTGCCCATTCTATAATCTTTTCTATATAGTTATATTTCTGCACATCTCGACGGACATGCATCAAGAGCATATCTGCGGGAGGATTTGCATTATCGCCCTCAATTATAGCCTTTTCTTTATCTCTTTCTATTTTTATTTCTTCATTTACCTTTAGGATCTCTTTGACAATATTATCTCCCTCTATTGACAAATATATATATATATTACCTTCTTCCGGGTCATTAAGAATTAATTCTGAATCAAAAATAAGTCTACCATCCTCCATTTTACGCTGAGAAAGCAATGATATAACTTGATTTAAGGCTCGCAAAGCCCTACTTTTGCCAGATGAATTTTTCCCGACAATTAAATTAGCCTGACCCAATATGAGAGTATCAAGAGTCCAATTTGGGTTAGAGTATTTGAATGATTTCAGAATCATATTATATGGTTTTTATTTGCAAAATTAATTAAAAATGTTATACATTAAGATTATTATCCCTATAAAATATTTGAACTATAAGGATAATGAAAACTTTTAAGCTGTTTGGCTTGTCACAATCCCTGAATGAGCCGGTCTTAACAGGAAACAACGTATAAAAAGGACTTTTGAAAACGAGTATTATCTTTGTGACCGAAAATTACTCTTTCGGGGGTATCTAACTACCCTCCATAATCTTGGAATGACAAAAGCAGAATTCCTTGAGATTCTATTTCACCAATAAATTATAATTCCATCCCCTATCAAGATTAAAAGGCATGGGGTGATAGAAAAACTCAGATAATATCAGTCACCAATTCCAAGCAAATGGAGAGAGGAGGCTAAAATTACCGAGGTCACAGGATAATAAAAAGATAGGAGCGCTTCCACTACGCTCCTATCACGATTCCACTATAAACTATATCTAACTAAACTTAAACCATATTCAAACTTTCTCCCGAAACCTTAAATATTTAATCCATATTGCTTCATTGCTTTTTGTACTTATAAAACGCATGAGACAGCATATGGTTGGCTTATTTACATGTGTTTAATGTTATTCAACATGTGTTAACAGTTATCGCATTTTTTTAGCCACTTTTGCTAATTTATTTAACACTCTGCCCAGTTTTTCCGTTATAGATTTATCGGGGAAAGTTCCCTCTACCTAAAAATATTATTTACATGAGACTTGACGGACGACGTTACAGCAACAATGTTGAAGACCGACGCGGATCGGGACGTGGTAAAACTATTGCAGGAATTGGAGGCATCGGCGGACTAATCATTGCCGCCCTGTTTGTATGGATCTCCGGAGGAAACCCTCTGTCGGTGCTTAACAACGGCTCCTCTTTAACCACATCAAATGAAATCTCCAGTGACTATACGCCTACCCCCCAGGAGGAGGAATATGCCAATTTCGCCAAGCAGATTCTTGCCGGCACGGAGGATGTATGGACCGAGGAGTTTAAGGAAATGGGGCTTACCTACCGTGCGCCTAAGATGGTGCTCTACACCGGCTCTGTGCAATCGGCATGTGGGAGCGCAACCTCAGCCGTGGGTCCGTTCTACTGTTCCGGCGACGAGACATTATATATCGACCTCTCCTTCTTCGAGCAAATGGACAAACAGATGAAAGCAGGGGGCGATTTTGCCTATGCATACGTAATTGCCCACGAAGTGGGGCACCATGTCCAGCATCTGCTCGGCACTCTCAACCAGGCACACAGCGAAATGGCTCGCGTGTCGGAAAAGGAAGCAAACCGAATAAGCGTACGCACAGAGCTTCAAGCAGACTACTATGCCGGAGTATGGGCTTATCATGACAACAGAATGTTCAACTCCCTGGAACCCGGCGACATAGAGGAGGGGCTTAATGCTGCCTCTAAAATCGGCGATGACTATCTGCAAAAACAGGCTCAGGGATATGCCGTGCCGGAAACGTTCAATCACGGACGTTCCGACCAAAGGGTAAGATGGCTTAAAAAAGGTGCCACAACAGGAAGTGTCAGCGGCGGCGATACATTCTCACCAAATTATGACAACCTTTAACTATCTGAACTGACGCACTTCAGGGAAATAAATAAAGCCGGCATCTCCAAGCCTGGCAACCAAATCTTTTTCATCGATTCCAAGTGAGATACACAAATCGTTGAGTGATTCATAATCACCGTCACGAAGTTTCATGTTGATCATGCTCATCAGCATGTTGGGATCCTGGGGTAATGTCATGACTAATTTATATTTTTAATGTAACAAACGCGCTTACATCTACGTTAATTTAAAAGAAGTAGCTGTCCATGCTCTCCGGAGGCTCTATATAGCCCGGCAGGCGTGAGCAGCTACGTAATTAACGCCGACAAATGAAAAAAAGATATACAACAATCATCTGTTTTGTGGTTTTTGCCCTTACCCCCGTGCTTGCATGCACGAGTGCCATCATCGGGGCTGATGCCAATCCGTATGGTCGCCCTCTTCTGTGGAAAAACCGCGATACCAGCACAATTGATAATAAGGTAGAGTATGTAAAAGGTGAAAAGGGCACACATTCCTATGTCGCTCTCTTCAATGCCAACGATAAAAAGCTGGAGCAGGCATGGATGGGAATGAACGATGCCGGGTTTGCCGTGATGAACACTGCCTCCTACAACATCAAGGATGACAAGGTGCCGGAGAAGGATATGGACAAGGAGGGATATGTTATGACCATCGCCCTCCGCACATGCCGCACAGTAGACGACTTTGAAAAGCTGCTCGAATCCCTTCCGCGCCCTATGGGTGTGGAGGCTAACTTCGGAGTGATCGATGCTTATGGCGACGGCGCATTCTTTGAGACCAACAACCATTCATTTGTAAGGTATAACCTCTCCGACGCAGAGAATCATGTGTTGGTGCGCACCAATTACAGTCATTCCGGGCGTCCTAATGAAGGTTACGGCTTTATCCGTGAAGACAACGCCTGTCACCTCCTTGCCCCATATGCACCTGACGGGGAAATCACTCCCGAACTTCTCACCGAGACTCTCAGCCGCTCTTTCTGGCATGACCTGAAGAAACGCGACTTTGCCGACGGCAATGACAGATGGGTGATTGATCAGGATTTCATTCCACGCTACAAGTCAACTGCCACAGTAGTGATTGAGGGATGCCACCCTATTGACCGGGATAAGCTTCCGTCGCCGGATTTTATCGAAGACCAATATATCATGTGGACCGGGCTGGGCTATCCCCCTTGTGCCGAGATTATCCCCGTGTGGTGTTCTCCCGAGGGCGTTGATCCTTCCCTCCGCGGACTGCTGCCAAACGGACATTCCTCAATGGGCGATAAAGTAAAGGCACGGCGCAATGAGGTTTTCCCCATACGCAAGGGAAACGGCGACAAGTATATCGACATGACAAAACTCTTCAATAAAGAGGGCACCGGATATGTGCAGACTCTTGTGCCGAAAAACCTTGAGACCTACCGGGTAGTGCGTCAAAAAAGAGACTCGAAGAAATAAGTCCACTCAATGGAAAGCGTTTCCACTGAAATATTTAAAATCAACCGCACATCTATATGCCGCACCATGCTGATGCTTTACAGCAAACCGTGGTTGGCGGCAATTGCCGTCGTGCTGTGTCCGCTTATTATTTTAGGAATATGCATTGACCTCAGATGGCTTATTGTGGCGCTTATGGTAGTCTTCATCATCATTCCGCTGATTCTGGCTTTCGCGTTTTTCTATTACGGGCTTAATCCTGTCAGTGTTATCAATTCAACTTATCATAGCCTTGAATTCGAGACAGGACAGATTGCGGCGACTCTCTATAATGCTCCCCCACCCTCCGGCAACAAAAATAAGACCGGAGAGAACGACAGCAAGGAAAAACCGGACTATGAAGTCAGGTCACAGGCAAAGATTGATTATTCCGACGTCAGCGACTTTGTTGTCGGAATCTCAGACATTATATTGCGCACAAAATTCTCCGGGAAAGGTTTTCTGCTTATACCTTTGACCGCATTCCGAGACAAAAGCCACCTGATTACGGCGATCGATGCCGTGCGAACCGGCATAAATCAACAGCAAAACCCACTGAAATCATGAGAATACTTAAAGATAATAAAAACTACTCCTTCATAATGGATATGGAGGTGAGAGACTATGAACTTGACTGTGAACAAATAGTCAACAACGCCAATTATCTCCACTACATGGAGCATACGCGCCATAAGTTTTGTCAGGACGTGGGGCTCTCTTTCATAGAGATGCACAGACAGGGCATTGACGCCGTGGTCAGAAAAATCGAGATTGAATACAAGACCTCCCTTCATGGAGGCGACAGCTTCCTGAGTTGCCTCCGCCTGGAGCGTAAGGGGCCGCGTTTCATTTTTCATCAGGAGATTCTGCGTCCCGACGGTGAATCGGTTGCCGAGGCGGTTGTGACGGTTGTGGTGCTTAAGGATGGGAAACTCACCCGTGGCGACGAGCTGGCAGCCGTCTTTGCCAAATACATCAAATAAGTAACTTATGGCTGACACCGAACTGACATATAAGATTGCCCTCTCGATGCTTAAGGGTATAAATGCTGATTTTATACGCAGGCTCGACGATTACGGCATCACCCCTGAGGATATTTTCCATAAATCCACGTCAGAAATTTCCGAAGCCCTCGGAATGCACGGAAAGATTGTCTTTGAGAAGATGATGCTTGACGAAGCCCTGTTTCGTGCACGCAGGGAGGAGACGCTCATTAACCAACATCATATAAAGACCCACTTCCTCCTTGACGACAGCTACCCCGCTCGTCTTTCCGAAGTGGCTGATGCTCCGGTGGTCATTTATCAGCTTGGTGATGCCGACCTAAATGCCGAACATGTCATCAACGTGGTAGGCACACGCCATTGCACACCCTACGGCGTGGATTTCTGCAACAAGCTTATCACCGACCTCTCCCTATATTTCCCACAACTGTGTGTCGTGAGCGGATTGGCTTACGGCATTGATGCGGCTGCCCATGCCACTTCCTTGGCAAATGAAGTCAACACCGTTGCAGTGGTCGCCCACGGGCTTAACATGATATATCCCTCTGCCCACCGCGACCTGGCAAAGCGTATCCTTTCTGCCGGAGGAGCTATCATCACTGAGTATCCTTTCGGAGAGAAACCCTTCCGGCAACGTTTCCTGGAGCGGAACCGCATTGTGGCAGGATTGGCTGACGTGACAATTGTGGTGGAAAGCGACATCAAGGGGGGAGCAATGTCTACTGCCAACACAGCCTTCTCCTATTCACGCGACGTTATGGCTTTGCCGGGGCGTGTGTCTGATCAATACAGCAGCGGCTGCAACCACCTTATACGCAAAGAAAAAGCACACCTTATCGGGTGTGCGAATGATTTAATTGAGCTGACCGGCTGGAAGCCGCTCGGCATGAACATCGACGTGAGGCAGCGCAATCTTTTCCCCGAGCTTGAAGGTGATGTGAAACTCGTCTACGACACTGTCCGTTTCAGTCAAGACCCCATGCAGCTCGACCGCATTCACCAACTCACCATGATCCCTGTGGGGAAACTCCTTTCTGTTCTCGGAGAAATGGAATTTGACGGAATAATTGTGCGTCATCCCGGCAACCGCTTCTCTATAGCATGACGCAGCGGCGCGCCTGTCAGACCGTCAGAATCTCTCAAGCACCGTCTGAAGCAATCCTGTCAGGGCAGGTTTATATTGAGTGTTGGCATCTTGCTCCCTGCGCTGTGCTATGATGCAGCACACCGTCATTGCCCGGTGACCCAACAATTTTGCCATTCCCTGCAGACATGCCGATTCCATCTCAAAATTTGTAATTGGGCGTCCGTTATGCCTGAAGCTCTCTATTTTGGAATTCAGATCAGGATCTTTCAGCTTTAATCTCACCATTCTCCCCTGCGGGGCATAAAATCCCACAGCGGCAATGGTGTAGCCCCTCATCATGTCATCACGACCGATTCTCTCCACCAACTCATGGTCAGCATCTACAACGTATGGGGCTGCCCATGTCGGGTCCCAGTTGACATGCTTGCAAAACTCTTTCTCAAACTCAAGGTCACACACCCTGTTGCGGTCAGCATAAAAATTCAGAATGCCGTCGAATCCTATCCCCTTCTCAGCTATCACATAATCGCCTATCTTAAGGTCATACTGAAGCGAGCCGGAGGTGCCTATCCTGACGATGTTGAGTGTCTTGTGTTCAGGTTTCACCTTACGTGTCTTGAAGTCCACATTGGCAAGTGCGTCAAGCTCCGTCATCACAATCTCGATATTGTCGGGTCCGATGCCGTGTGATATGCACATTATCTCTTTCCCATGATAGTCGCCACCTATGGCATGAAACTCACGTGAGCTCACGTCATAGTCAATATGATCGAAAAAGGCAGCCACCATAGCCACTCTCCCCGGGTCACCCACAAATATAATGTTCTCGCGCAACTGGTCAGGGCGCAGATGAATGTGGAAGGCTGAACCGTCATTGTTGATTATAAGCTCCGAAGCCGGTATGATTCTTTCTGATTCCATGATAATTCGTTTTAGATGGATAAAATTAATCCTATGTCAACACAAGACAGGATTTAATGTTACTAACAATCTTCTCCCTCCTATATATTGGTTATATGTTATAAAACATAATTCAAACTAATTTTTTGTGAATATCAAATAATTATTGTACGTTTGCAAGCTAAATTCAATATAGGCTGCCTATGAAATTAAAAATACCTGCGATTTTCCCGGTGTCTTCATCCAAGTTACGCTCCAAAATCGCCTTATGGTTTACAGTGAGTGCCCTGCTGCTTGCCATGACCGGGTGCAGTGGTCGTTCTTACTCCGTAACCATCTTAATCTGCACCATAATTTAATCCGCGCTTGGAAGAATAAAACCAAGCGCGGATTAAATTAAATTGGTGAACGTGCACAAGCACGTGGATATGCCTACCCAAATCAGCAGAGTCAGGGGCATAAAAAAATTGATTGTCATCCCGACAACCAATCTTCTGTTAACCTTAAAATCTAATACCATGAAAAACTCACTGCAAAATTAATAATTATTTTTCAAAACTATGTTATTAAACATAAAAATATTTCTATATTTAACATTATTTTAAATTTAAATCATATATCCAATAAAAATTTTACATATTTTTACATTTAAATCTAATTTTGAGCATGACTCATTATAAGAATTCTTTATTCTTATGGCTGCTGACATCGTATTAGCCCTGTCAAATCCAACTTCTGAAATACATATTTTATCAAATCATCATTTTTTACTAATTTTGTGGGTGAGTTAACAGATGTAATCAACAGCTGTCACATCTTTCCCCGATAACATCTAACACACACTCCGTTAGTATTTATCTAACCTTAAATAAATATATGAACAAACTATTAAAACTGACATTCGTGTCAACCCTCGCAGGTGCAATGGCAACATCATGCTCAAGCTCAAAGATTGAGTACCCCACCGCACCTACTGACGAAACCGTAACAGACGATTACTTCGGTACTGTCGTTGCCGATCCCTACCGACCCCTTGAAAATGACACAGCCCCCACAACCCTCGAATGGGTGAAAGCGGAAAATGCCGTAACTGAGAACTATCTTTCACAAATCCCTTTCCGTGGGAAAATAAAAGAGAGACTTACCCAACTTAACAATTATAAGAAGACAGGACTCCCTTCCAAACATAAGGACGGGAAATATTACTTTTATGAGAACAATGGGCTTCAGAACCAGAGCGTGCTTTACCGCACAGACTCTCTGAATGGCAAGCCGGAAGTGTTTCTCGACCCCAATACCCTCTCCGACGACGGAACCGTGGCTCTTAATGGCATGTCTTTCTCCAACAACGGCAAATATGCAGCCTATATAATATCTCGCAGCGGCTCCGACTGGAACGAGATATACGTTATGGACGCAAAAACCGGCAAACTCCTTGACGATCACATCGAGTGGGCAAAATTCACAGGTGCCGACTGGGAAGGCGACGGATTCTATTACAGTTCATACCCACGCCCTGAAAAAGGTAAAGAATTTTCCAATGCCAACGAAAATCATCAGATTTACTATCATAAAATCGGAACCCCCCAAAGCAGTGACCGCCTCGTATATGAAGACAAGGCTCACCCGCTTCACTTCCATTCAGCCTATGTGCCTGAATCGGAAGACTGGATGTTTGTGATCGGTGGCGGTGAAGGTGTCGGCAGCTCAATTATGGTCAAAAACCTCAAAAAAGGTGGTGACTGGGTAGTTATGGAGCCTTCGCAGGATTATAATCACAGCATTATGGACGTCGTAAATGGGAAAGCATATATTCTTACCAACTGGGGTGCGCCTAAGAACCGCCTTATGGTGGCTGACCTCACTAACCCCGCACGTGCCAATTGGAAAGAGATTATCCCGGAAGGCGATGGCGTGATGACAGCCATGCAGTTTGCCGGCGACAAGATGATTGTCACTTATGAGAAAGACGCTGCCGAACACGCATACGTATATGAGCCTTCCGGAAAGCTTGTGCGTGAAATCGAGTTCCCAACCTATGGCACTGTCGGCATCTCTTCAGACAAAGACAATAATGAGGTGTATTATGCTCTCACTTCATTCATCTCACCCTCTGCCCGCTATTCCTATAATATGGCGACAGGCGAAAGCACCCTTATCGGTCAGGCTGAAATCAACGGCGTAAACATGGACGACTATGTTACCGAACAGGTGTTCTACCCTTCTGCCGACGGCACTAAGATTCCGATGTTTATCACTTATAAGAAGGGACTTGAGAAAAACGGCAAGAATCCTGTCTACCTCTATGGCTACGGTGGCTTCAATGTGTCGCTCACACCTACATTCTCTGCCAACCGTATGCTATGGCTCGAAAACGGCGGCATCTATGCACAGGCTAACCTTCGCGGCGGCTCTGAATATGGCGAAGAATGGCACACTGCCGGCACAAAACAGAACAAACTTAATGTGTTTAACGACTTTATCTCGGCAGCCGAATATATGATCAACGAGGGGTGGACTTCTCCCGACTATCTCACTATCGAGGGAGGCAGCAACGGCGGTCTGCTCGTCGGTGCCACTGTCAACATGCGCCCTGACCTGTTTAAGGTGGCAATCCCGCGTGTAGGCGTGATGGACATGATGCGCTATCACCTCTTTACCATTGGGTGGAACTGGGCTTCAGACTACGGCACAAGTGCTGACTCAAAGGAGATGGCTGATTATCTGCTCGCCTACTCCCCCATTCACAACATCAAGAACGACGGCACCCCCTACCCTGCCATTTTAGTGACCACTGCTGATCATGATGACCGTGTCGTACCTGCACACTCATTCAAATATGCCGCAGCCCTGCAGGCTGCAAACACCGGCGACGCGCCGAAACTTATCCGAATTGACAGCAAGGCAGGTCACGGTGGCGGCAAACCCACTGCCAAGGTGATTGACGAATATACTGACCTCTATTCATTCATCTACGAAAATCTCGGTATTGACCCGACAAAATGATTCGGAGACATCTTTTGACAGACAGCTCACTTTAAAATCGGAATCCACGGATTCCGATTTTTTTGTTAATTTTGTGACTCAAAAATTGAATAATATTATGGCAAAAGTATCCTGGCGACCGGGCACGCAGATTTATCCCCTCCCGGCTGTAATCGTGACATGTGGCAACAAACCTGAAAACTGGAACATGCTGACAGTTGCATGGACCGGGACAATTTGTTCCGACCCGGCAATGTGTTACATCTCCGTGCGTCCCGAGAGATTCTCTTATCCTCTTATTGAGGAAAACATGGAGTTTACCATCAACCTGACCACCACTGAAATGGCACGTGCCACTGACTGGGCTGGAGTGCGCTCCGGACGCGACTATGACAAATGGAAAGAAACCGGGCTCCACCCTATCCCCGGAGAAAAAGTGAAATCTCCCACCATAGAGGAATCCCCCCTGAGCATTGAATGCAGGGTGAAGGGAGTAATAAGGCTCGGCACCCACGATATGTTTATTGCAGATGTGCTTAACGTAAGGGCAGACGACCGTTTCCTGAATGCGGACACCGGTAAATTCTCCCTTGAAAACGCACACCTGCTTGCCTACTCCCACGGGCACTACCATGAATTAGGTAAAATAATAGGCAATTTCGGTTTCTCTGTAAAGAAAAAATAAGTCTTTGGAAGAGATATAACCATTTATTGCTATAAGCCAATATAAACTCACATTATTTTTACCTATTCATTGTTATTGCAAGTGCAGTGTGTATGTTGTAATTTTGCAATCGAAAAAAGGTAGAAAAATAAGCTTTAGTTATTAGTTATTTAGAGTTAGACTGGCATATATGGTTCCCCTCATTGAGTGGCGCCATATCGCCATGCCTGCTCACCGGAAACTCTGCCGGTTAATCTTGAAATTGAAATAATATGACTGATTCAAAGACATATCTGCCGTCAGACAAAATGATTACTCTGATCGCTGACAATTACCAGCTTATCCAGGTGATGAGCCGCTTCGGCATACCAATGGGCTTTGGCGACAAGACCGTCACCGAGGTGTGTGACGACGCTGGGGTTGACTGCAACACATTTCTCACTGTTGTGAATTTCGTGATGGACGGCTATAATAACTTTGAGACCTCCCCCAATGTTTCCGCAGAGTCTTTGCTCCATTATCTGAAACAGAGCCATATCTATTTTTTGGAATACTGCCTTCCGGCTATACGCCGCAAGCTCCTCGACAGTATCAAGTTGCGTGAATCCGATGTGTCATTCCTTATAATAAAGCTCTTCGACGAATATGTCAATGAAGTCCGCTCTCACATGGAATATGAGGAAATGACAGTATTCAAGTATGTACGTGCCCTTCTCAACGGCGATGATGTTGACAATTACCACATCACCACTTACAGCGATCACCATGAGCAGGTAGGCTCAAAGCTAAAGGAGCTGAAAACAATCATTATAAAATATTGCCCACGCGACGCAAGCATAAATCTTCTGAATGCCGCCCTATATGACATATACCGGTGTGAGGAAGAACTTGGCAGCCACTGTCAGGTGGAAGACTGCCTTCTTGTGCCGGCAATCATGAAACTTGAACGACAGATAGCAAAACCTGTGTGATGTCTAAGACCGAAAAACTTCATATACTAATAGCCGAAACTTCTCCGGTGCTCGCAGCCGGATTGGCACAATGCCTGAGAAGAATGCCCGGAATGCAGACGGAAATAAGGGAGGTGAAATCACCTGCTGACCTCACTGACTGCATGAAAGCCCAAACCCCGAATCTGGTGGTGGTCAATCCTACTTTCGGCGGAATGTTTAATCCTGCCGGATTCCGGGAGGAGTTTAACATATATGACTTTAAGATTGTGGCGATTGAGGTGGGGAAACTCAACCGGCAGGCTGCCGCTCTTTATGATGATGTGATTTCCGTTATCGACGATATGGAGACGATAACCTCCAAGATTAAAAAGCTATGCACCCCCGATTCAGATACGCCGGAGGAAAAAGACACACTCTCGCAACGTGAGAAAGAGATTATCTCTTTAGTGGTGAAGGGAATGACAAATCAAGAGATTGCCGACAAGCTTTTCCTTTCCATTCACACTGTGATCACTCATCGGCGCAACATCGCACGAAAACTCGAAATACACTCTGCAACCGGTCTTACTATCTATGCAATAGTCAATAAAATAGTAGACATTACTGATATTAAACTCTGAATATTACTTAATTTATGTTATTAATCAGAGTCTTAGACAAAAAGATTTTGATGATGGTCATTTTTTTTGTAATTTTGCATTTGCTTGGAGATTATTGTGCTCCTATCAGATGAATTAATTACATTAAAAATCCCAATGACCGACCGTCGAAAAAAACATAAGGAAGGCTCTTCTTCCGGCTCATCAAAAATAGACCCCCAGACAAAAAAAAGAATAGTCCGCAACCGCTGGACCGTGAAATTGCTTTGGGTCGCTTTTTTAGGACTTGGGACAGTAATGGCACTGTTCCTTCTGCTCATCTACAACGGCGTGATAGGATATATGCCTCCTATTGAGGAGCTTGAGGATCCTCACGACAAACTTGCCTCTGTGGTAATTGCCTCCGACGGCACTACCGAGTTTGGCAGATATTTTGCCGGCGCAGGCAACCGTGTAAACTCCGACTACAAGTCAGTGTCGCCACATGTGATTGATGCCTTGATTGCAACCGAGGACGAGCGTTTCTATGATCATTCCGGAATCGACTTCATTGCCCTCGGGCGTGCCGGTGTCAAAACCCTTATGATGGGTGATAAATCTTCAGGAGGAGGCTCCACAATCACTCAGCAGCTTGCGAAGCAGCTATATTCCCAGCCTTCTTCCAACATGTTCAAACGTGCTCTCCAGAAGCCTATTGAATGGATGATTGCCATAAAGCTGGAGCGTTTCTACACTAAGCAAGAGATTATCAACATGTATCTCAACCGTTTTGACTTTCTAAACAATGCAGTGGGCATCAAGACGGCAGCAAATGTCTATTTTAATAAGGAACCTTGGGATCTCAATGTGGAAGAATCGGCAATGCTTGTCGGAATGCTAAAAAACCCAAGCTATTACAACCCACTGCGCCATAAGGAAAGAACCCGCAACAGGCGCAATGTGGTGCTTGACCAAATGCAGAAAGCTGGGAAACTAACCAAAGAGGAAGCCGACTCTCTAAAACAGCTCCCGATCACTCTTGATTACCACCGTGTGGATCACCGCGACGGCGGAGTGCCTTATCTGCGTGAAGAGATTCGTATGCTAATGAAGGCGAAGAAGCCTGTACGTCCAAATAAAAGCGATTATAAGAGTAATCTTGCCTATATCCTGGCAATGGGACAATATAACACAGATTCCACTCAGTGGGAGGAAAATCCCCTCTATGGCTGGATTCTTAAGAACCCTAAGCCCGACGGTTCTTATTACGATATATATACTGACGGACTTAAGATTTACACCACAATCGACGTCAAGATGCAGCAATATGCCGAGGAGGCTGTCTACAAGCATCTTGGCGGAACTCTTCAGCCTGCATTCTTCAAAGAGAAACAGGGTCAGGTCACCGGACCATACACCACCAATTCCGATGAACTCAGCAGAAGCGGAGTGATGAACCTCATCAAAAACGCCATGAGGCAGACTGAGCGTTGGCGTGTGTTCAAAAATGCCGGCTGGAAAGAGCCTGACATCGAAGCCACTTTCCATAAGCCTTATCAGATGGACGTGTTTGCTTACGTCAAGGAAGGTGATAATTATCGCCCGGGGTCAAAGACTATGTCAATGACTCCCTACGATTCATTGCTCTATATGAAGTCTATTCTGCGCACAGGCATGATGAGCATGGATCCCCACACCGGCTATGTGAAGGCATACGTCGGCGGTCCCGATTTCAATTATTTCCAATATGACATGGTGTCGAGAGGAAGAAGGCAGATCGGCTCTACCGCCAAGCCTTTCCTTTACACTCTCGCCATGGAACAGGATTACACCCCTTGCTCCATGTTCCTCAACTCTCAGCCTACTTTCGGCAACTGGTCACCAAGAAACTCCGGCAGTGCAAGAGTAGGCGAAATGGTGGATCTGCGTTGGGCACTCACCAACTCCAACAACTGGATTTCGGCTCGTCTTGTGTATGAGCTTGGTGCCAAGAACCTTGCCAACAAAATGAGAATGTTTGGCATAACGGGTCATATTGATGCCACTCTTCCCCTTGCACTCGGCACGGTCGATGTCCCGGTGAAGGAGATGGTGGCAGGCTACACCACATTTGCCAACAAGGGAATGCGTGTTGACCCCGTATTCGTCACTCATATTGAAGATAATCAAGGCAACCTTATATGGTCGGCTGCCCCACACAAAAGCGAGGTTACAAGTGAGCAGGCTTACTATAAGATCCTTTCAATTCTGATGAATGTGGTCGACAGCGGCACCGCGGCAAGCCTTCGCAGCCGATACGGGATTAAAGCACAGATGGGTGGTAAGACCGGTACGACCAACTCCAACTCCGACTCTTGGTTTATGGGCTTCACGCCCGACCTTGTTACGGGAGTATGGGTTGGCGGTGAGGAACGCTATATCCATTTCAACACAATGGCTCTCGGTCAGGGTGCACGTGCCGCCCTACCAATCTATGGTTATTATATGCAGAAAGTATATGCCGATCCTAAACTCCCCTACTCTCAGGACACAAAGTTTGAGTTCCCGTCTGATTTCAATCCCTGCGAGGGTCAGATTTTTGAGACGGCAGTAAGTGCTGAAGTGCAGGAAGTGACCGAGGGTATATTCGATTAAATAAAAGATTTATGATTTTACCGATTTATTTATACGGGCATCCCGTGCTTAGAAAAGAAGCGGAAGACGTCGAGAATGATTATCCCGAGCTCAAGAAACTGATTGATGATATGTTTGAGACAATGTATCATTCCGATGGCGTTGGGCTTGCTGCCCCGCAAGTGGGACTCCCAATCAATATCTTTGTCATAGACGGGAGCGTACTGGCTGACAAATTTCCCGAATGTAAGGATCTGAAACTGGCAGTAATCAATCCGGAACTTGAAGTGATTGAAGACGGTGCCCCCGTCATTCGTGAAGAGGGCTGCCTCTCACTACCGGGACTTTCCGAACCGGTGAAACGCCATGAGCATATCAAGCTCAACTGGCTCGATGAGGATTTTAACGAACATGAGCAAGAGTTCACCGGGTTTGCTTCAAGAATTATTCAGCACGAGTTTGATCATCTTCTCGGCACTGTCTATACCGATCATGTGTCAGGCATTCGCAAGCAGATGATCCGCACAAAGCTCAATAATATCGCAAAAGGGAAGGTAAGGTGTGAATATCGCACTAAGGCTGCTCCAAAAATCAATTAGTAGTTAACCATTAGTAGTTAGTGATTACATGTGCTTACATAATTTATAACTACTTCATCATTCATAATTTTAAATTAGCGATGGCTGACGATAAGAAAATAATATTCTCCATGGTGGGGGTAAGCAAAATCATTCCCCCTCAGCGACAGATACTTAAAAACATTTATCTCTCCTTCTTCTATGGTGCCAAAATCGGCATTATAGGTCTTAACGGTTCAGGTAAGTCAACCCTGTTGAAAATCATAGCCGGCATTGACAAAAGCTATCAGGGCAACGTTGTCTTCTCCCCCGGCTATTCCGTGGGCTATCTTGAGCAGGATCCGAAACTCGATCCCGAGAAGACTGTGAAGGAGGTTGTCCAGGAAGGCATGCAGCCCGTGCTTGACCTGTTGGCTGAATATGATGAGGTCAACAATAAATTTGCTGATCCGGAAGTGCTGGAAGACCCTGAAAAGATGGATAAACTCATCAATCGTCAGGCAGAACTTCAGGACAAACTTGATGCCTGCGATGCCTGGAACCTTGACAACAAGCTTGAGCGTGCTATGGATGCCCTCCGTTGTCCGCCCGACGATAAGAAAATTGCTGTGCTTTCCGGTGGTGAACGTCGCCGTGTGGCACTTTGCCGTCTGCTCCTTCAGCAGCCTGATATCCTGCTCCTTGACGAGCCTACCAACCATCTTGACGCAGAATCAATCGATTGGCTTGAGCAACATCTTCAGCAGTATCCGGGCACTGTGATTGCCGTTACCCACGACCGCTACTTCCTTGATCATGTAGCTGGCTGGATTCTTGAGCTTGACCGTGGTGAGGGCATTCCCTGGAAGGGTAACTACAGCTCTTGGCTTGACCAGAAGACAAAGCGAATGGCTCAGGAAGAGAAGCAGGCAAGCAAGCGACGCAAGACCCTTGAACGTGAGCTTGAATGGGTGCGCATGGCTCCCAAGGCTCGACAGGCTAAGGGGAAGGCTCGTCTTTCAAGCTATGACAAGCTTCTAAATGAAGACCAGAAACAGCGTGAGGAGAAATTGGAGATCTTTATTCCCAATGGCCCCCGTTTGGGCAATAAGGTAATCGAGGCTCAACATCTTGCAAAGGCATACAATGACAAGGCTCTCTTCAATGACCTTAATTTCATGCTGCCACCCAACGGAATTGTGGGTGTAATCGGTCCTAACGGTGCCGGAAAGACCACTCTCTTCCGTCTTATCATGGGGCTGGAGAAACAGGATAAAGGAGAGTTTGAGGTTGGAGAGACTGTGAAGATTGCCTATGTTGACCAAAATCATAAGGATCTTTCTCCCGATAAGACTGTATATGAGGTAATTTCCCAGGGTGTTGATTCATTCCGCATGGGGGGAAGAGACATGAATGCACGTGCATATCTGTCAAAATTCAACTTCACGGGAGCTGATCAGGAAAAGAAAATCGGCGTGTTGTCAGGTGGTGAGCGTAACCGTCTGCACCTCGCTATGGCTTTGAAAGAGGAAGGGAACGTGCTTCTGCTTGACGAGCCTACCAATGATATTGATGTGAACACTCTCCGCGCACTCGAAGAAGGTCTCGAGAACTTTGCCGGTTGTGCCGTGGTGGTAAGCCACGACCGCTGGTTCCTCGATCGTATTGCCACTCACATCCTCGCTTTCGAGGGCGACAGTCAGGTGACTTTCTATGAAGGCTCCTATTCCGACTATGAGGAGTTTAAGAAAAAGCGCGACGGCAACGATACTCCCCACCGTATCCGTTACCGTAAACTTGTCTGAAAAGCTTCCCCGATAAAATGGGGGGTGCAGTTCACAATGAACTACACCCCCCATTTTATCATAATCTTCCGTATATCCCTCACCATAAGGCGGCAGTGTAATCCATATTATATCTCGCTCAATATCGGAATGTATGCAATGGAATTAAATATCTGTTAATCATTGGTTTAAATAATTGTCGCATTGATCAGATAATTTTGTCGCATTAAAAATAGTGTTCTTTACAATAAAGAATGCTATTTTTGTATTCAAATATCAAATAATTTACTTTTATGACAGCATTTTTAATCGCGCTTGTGGCGCTTATCGCGGGTTATTTTATTTATGGCGGTTTCGTCGAAAGGATTTTCAAGACTGATCCTTCTCGCCCCACCCCTGCTTCTTCTATGGCAGACGGTATTGACTATGTTGCGATGCCAACATGGAAGGTATATCTTATCCAATTTCTTAATATCGCCGGAGTCGGTCCTATTTTCGGTGCGATCATGGGTGTCATGTATGGTCCGGCAGCCTTCCTTTGGATTGTGTTCGGAACTATTTTTGCCGGGGCTGTGCATGATTTCATCTCGGGCATGATTTCTCTCCGGCTTGGAGGAAAGTCTCTCCCTGAAATTGTCGGTTCTGAATTGGGTAAGAAAATCAAGCTTGTCATGAGTGTTTTCACTTGTGTGCTTCTTGTGATGGTGATTGCTGTTTTTGTCAGAACTCCTGCAAATCTTCTTGCCACCCTCACACCTGAGCATCTGGATGCTACTTTCTGGGCTATCTGTATTTTCCTTTATTATGTCTTGGCTACTCTTCTTCCTGTCGATAAACTGATTGGGAACCTTTACCCTCTTTTTGGATTTGCGCTTCTTTTCATGGCTGTCGGAATTATGGGATATATGATTTTTAATGGAGTGGACATTCCTGACGGCTTTTCTACAGGTCTATTCAACCGTCATCCTGCCGGTGAGGCTGCGCCGATATTTCCTATGATGTGCATATCGATTGCATGTGGGGCTATTTCGGGATTCCATGCCACACAAAGTCCTATGATGGCTCGCTGTCTGAATAATGAGAAGCATGGGCGAAAAGTGTTTTATGGTGCTATGGTTTCGGAAGGGATTGTGGCACTTATCTGGGCTGCTGCCGCTATCGCTTTTACTGGTGGTTACGACAAATTGGCTTCATACATGGCAGGGAATGGTCAAGATGCAGGCATTCTTGTGCATGAAGTGTGCGTGAAATGGCTCGGCGCATTTGGCGGCGTGCTGGCTATTCTTGGGGTCATTGCGGCTCCCATCACTACGGGCGACACTGCAATGCGTAGTCTGCGCCTAATCGTTGCTGATGCACTCGGAGTGAGCCAGAAAAAATTTATTAAACGCTTGTCAGTGACTCTCCCTATCATTGCCTTAAGCTTTCTCCTCCTTAAAGTAAACTTTGATATTCTGTGGAGATATTTTGCATGGTGCAATCAGACTCTTTCAATCTTCACACTTTGGGCTTGTAGCGTCTATCTTGCCAAGTGTCGAAAGACATATCTGATCACTATGATTCCTGCAATTTTTATGACAGCACTTTGCATCACCTTTATCTGCTATGCTCCTTTAGGCAGCTTTGTTGAAGGCGTCGGTCTTCCTTTGATTTATTCTGAATGTTTAGGTGTGCTGGCAGCTCTTATTTGCACTTCATTCTTCCTCTATTGGAAACGAAATCTGGATTCATCGTATATTGTTATTGAGTGATTTATTACTCAATAAATAACACATTACCAACTTTATCGCGGAGAGGCAGTAAGTAAACACCTCTCCGCGATTTCTTTTTCAGACAGGAGGAACACTGCAGAAGAGAGATGCCTCACTCACTCTCTTAGCTTATTTTCCGACTTAAATTATAAAGTTATTGTAAAAATGATTTTAACTTTGCAGTGAATTTCATATGTTTTTCAAGATAACCCAAATCTATATTTATGGCACTAAAAAATTTCAAAGGCTACCTTTTAGCAGCTATTGCTGCGGCTGCCTACGGCACTAACCCTGCATTTGCGTTGCCTCTTTATGAGCAAGGCATGAACCCCAACTCGGTTTTATTATTCAGGTATCTTCTCGGGTTGCCAATTATTGCATGCATTCTGAGGATTCGTAATTTATCTTTCCGACTTCAAAAAGAGGAAATCTTACATGTAATTATTTTAGGGGTACTAATGGCATTATCCTCCCTCTCACTTTTTGAAAGCTACAAATATATGAATTCCGGAATAGCCTCTACCCTTCTCTTTGTCTACCCTATAATGGTGGCTGTCTTGATGATATTCCTCTTCCACGAAAAATTTAAGATCTCAGTAGGCTTATGCCTTATTATTATGAGTGCAGGCCTGTTCTTGCTTATGAAACCTCAGGGCGACACTTCCCTGAGTCTTACAGGAATTTTACTGGTTATGGTTTCAGCAGGCACATACGCAATCTATATTATCCTTGTAAACATCTCAAAGACAGTAAAGACCATTCCCACAACAAAACTACTTTTTTATGTGCTTCTGACCGGAGCATTATTTTACGTGTGCCTGATTCCTTTAGGTTTTAGCCTGACATTGCCGGCAAAAAATAGTGGTTGGCTGTCATTATTGGCACTTGCCATTATTCCTACGGTCATATCATTAGCCTGCACCACAAGAGCCATACAGCTGATAGGCTCCACTCCCACAGCCATATTCGGGGCACTTGAACCTGTTTCAGCTGTGATTCTAAGTGTCACAGTCCTTGGTCAGTCAATAACTGCCGTAGAGATCATAGGAGGTGTATTAATCGTAATTGCCACCACAATTGTTGTCGCCGATAACTCCGTAGATAAAATTATTCTCCATGTCCGCAAAATGTTTCCCCGTCCACACAAAAGAAATCATAATTCACGTATTTGAACAGATGGCGACATGGATAAGAAAAGACAAGAAAGCCACTGATTATACTATGAAGATATATTGCCTGCGAAGGGCGATATAACAAGATTATTGGAAATACTTATATCTTAAATTATATTAACTTTTCTAAATTTATTGAATTTCATTAATATTAGGACAAAAAGTCCGTTAATAGTATATGTGCGGTGACATATTGCACCATTAATTTATTCTACAGGTAAATAACGACATATTGTTAATGACAAAAACACCTACATTATGGGCAGCTCTAACCCCGGTGGTTGCGCTGCTTACAGCTGTTGTGATTGCCCTCATAACAAAAGGGTCTGAATTTGTGGCTGATTATGGTTACGCCATGCTGCTGGGAGCTGCAGCCGTAGCCCTTATTGCCGGGATAGTTTCTTCAAAACTTGATAACAAACGGCTTATGGACGGATTGCGTACTTCGGCACGCCAGACCCTTCCAGCCGTACCAATCCTCCTGCTAATAGGCACAGTATCTGCCACATGGATGCTCTCCGGAGTAGTGCCAATGCTTATTGAAGCCGGACTGACCTATATTCATCCACCCTTGTTTTTGCTAACCACCTGCTGTGTCTGCGCATTCATATCTCTATTGACCGGCAGCTCGTGGACCACCATTGCCACAATAGGAATGGCTTTCATGGGTATCGGGACAATGCTCGGGGTCGCTCCGGGATGGATTGCCGGTGCAATTATATCGGGTGCATATTTTGGCGACAAGATGTCTCCCCTTTCCGACACCACCGTTTTGGCTGCTGCCTCCTCTGAAGTAAACCTGTTTTCCCACATACGCTATATGCTTATCACCACTATCCCCTCACTGGTCATTGCTTTGACAGTATTCATTATTGCCGGATCAATGATGACACTCCGTGAAAATGTAGAACAAAGCACCATGATCCATGCCCTTGAACAGACTTTCAATCTGTCTCCCTGGATATTCGTGATTCCTGTCTTGACTGCAATTCTGATTATAATGAGAATAAATACTCTTCTCACCCTTTTAATCTCAACTTTGTTAGGACTGGGGGGAATATTTATTTTTCAGCCTCAGATAGTTGCCCAATTCGGCAATGGTGAGTTCCTAAGCTCATGCAAGACGGCTTTACATATCTTGCTTACCGATACAGCCATACCTACAGGCGACGAATCTCTTAATGAGCTTGTGGCTACCGGAGGAATGAAAGGTATGTTGTCAACGATATGGCTTATCCTCAGCGCAATGCTTTTTGGCGGTGTAATGATGGGCACCGGACTGTTGGCACGTATAACTCAAGCCTTCACTTCACTTCTCCGCAACCGGGTAAGCGCAGTGGGTGCAACTGCCGCTTCCGGACTTTTCCTCAACAGCGCGACTGCCGATCAATACTTATCCATAATCGTAGGTGCCAATATGTATCGGAATCTCTATTCTCGCCTTGGTCTGGAGGGGCGCTTATTAAGTAGGACTCTTGAAGACTCTGTGTCGGTCACTTCGGTTCTTATACCGTGGAACAGTTGCGGTGTCACTCAGTCAGCAGTGTTAGGGGTATCTACTCTTACCTATCTACCCTACTGCGTTTTCAACTATCTTAGCCCCATTATGAGCCTCCTTGTGGCTATCACCGGATTCAAGATTGTTGAACTCACTCATCAGCAACCGGAAAGGATTTCCCCGGAACCTGATGCGGTAATCCTGAGATAGTGATATAAGAATTATCACTTTGTGCGGTTTGAGAGTAGAATTTATTAAACCATCACACAATTTGATATTTTATCCAATCATTTTTATATTTATCTCAATATTTTTTTGTAATTTTGCAAAATTTAAGAAAATAATTGCGATTTTGCTCTTATTCTCTGATTTTTGCAATCTTATTCGGAAACTTTACAAAAGAAATGAACATTAAAGACATTACTGTCAGGTATGCCGAGCCCTCAGATGCCAAACATGCCGAGCTGATTGTCAGACTTATCTATGAGTCGGCTCTACAGCGCGGCACCGGTATCGCCAAAAGAACACCCGAATATATCGCTCAGAAAATCAACAGCGGTAAAAGCGTGGTGGCTCTTCACGGCGAGCGTCTCGTTGGGTTCAGCTACATCGAAAGCTGGAGTCATGGCGACTTCGTAGCTACATCCGGATTGATTGTCGACCCAGAATACCGCCATCTTGGCCTTGCCGGCGCCATCAAGGCGAAAACTTTCGAGCTGGCTCGACTTCGATTTCCTTTCGCGAAGCTGTTTTCAATCACAACTTCTCTCCCGGTGATGAAGTTAAACTCCAAAATGGGTTATAAGCCTGTCACCTTCTCCGAGCTCACCGACGATAATGAGTTCTGGCAGGGTTGTGAAGGATGTAAAAACTATGAAATCCTGCTTCATAACAATCGGCGTATGTGTCTCTGCACGGGTATGTTATATGATCCCCAACAGCCCCTTCCGGAAGCAGACCGCCCCAACCCTTATATTATTAAGATAAAAAACAGAGTCCGACGATTGCTTCATCTGAAGCGATGACAAAGACCCTTGTCAGATGAGAAAAAGGAAGAATTTGAAATTCATCTGACTTCATAATTCTGAAATCGAAATCAAATCAACAAAAATGACAGACAATAAGAAAAAGAAAGTGCTCCTTGCATTCTCGGGGGGACTTGACACATCATTTGCAGTAAAATATCTCTCTGAAGAGCTCGGTTATGAGGTTCACACCGCTATAGCCAACACCGGTGGATTTTCCGATGAAGACCTAAAGGTGATAGCTGACAAGTCAAAACGTCTTGGAGCGGCTTCTCACGCCACACTCGACATCACCCGGGATTATTACGAAAAAAGCATAAAGTATATGGTGGCTGGCAATGTACTCCGTAACGGAACTTATCCCATCTCAGTAAGCTCTGAGCGTATATTCCAGGCTATCGCCACTATCGAGTACGCCAAGAAAATCGGTGCTGACGCCATAGCCCATGGTTCGACAGGCGCGGGCAATGATCAAGTGCGTTTCGATCTTACTTTCCAGATTCTTGCCCCTGAAATCGAGATCATAACCCCAACACGCGATCTCACCCTCACACGCGAATATGAGATAGACTATCTTAAGAAACATGGCTATGAGGCTGATTTCAAGAAGATGGAATATTCAATCAACAAAGGTCTGTGGGGCACATCAATTGGAGGCAAGGAGACTCTCCATTCTGAACAGACTCTTCCCGAAGAGGCATATCCTTCGCAGGTGACAGCCACTGAGCCTGAAAAACTTACCATCTCTTTCAGGGAGGGTGAGATTTCAGCGGTAAACGGTAAGGAATACCCTGATAAGGTGGAGGCTATCCGTGAGGTAGAGCGCATCGGCAGCCGTTTCGGCATAGGTCGTGATATGCACATCGGCGACACAATCATCGGCATAAAGGGTCGCGTAGGCTTCGAGGCAGCCGGTCCTATCCTCATTATCGCTGCCCATAAGATGCTTGAGAAGCATACCCTTACAAAATGGCAGCAGTATTGGAAAGACCAGGTCGCCACGTGGTATGGAATGTTCCTCCATGAGGCACAGTATCTTGAGCCTGTGATGCGCGACATTGAGAAGATGCTCGAAAGCTCACAGCGCAATGTCACCGGCACAGTGGAATTGCAACTCCGCCCCTACTCATATACTCTCGTGGGTGTGGATTCCCCGTTTGATCTTATGAAGACTGACTTCGGCGAGTATGGCGAGGTCAACAAGGCATGGACAGCTGATGATGTGAAAGGCTTCACGAAGATTCTCGGCAACCAGATGAAGATCTATCACAATAACCAGGTGAAAAACGGTAAGGCTGAATAACGGAGGAAAGAAATCGTGAAAAAAATAGGTATTATCGGAGGCGCCGGCTACACAGCCGGCGAACTCCTGCGCCTGCTCATAAACCATCCGGAGGTGAGCATCGCTTTTGTACATTCCACAAGTAACGCCGGGCAACCGGTGACTACCGTTCACAGTGGTCTCCTTGGCGAGACCGAACTGGTTTTCTCCGCCTCCCACCCTCTTGAGGATATAGACATTCTCTTCCTCTGCTCGGCACACGGTTACAGCCGGAAATTTTGGGAAGAGAATAAACGTCCGGAGAATCTTATGGTAATAGACCTCGCGCAAGACTTCCGCGACGAGAGCGAAGGATATGTCTACGGTCTGCCGGAGGTGAATCTGAACCGCATCGCCTCGGCACGTTCCGTGGCAAATCCCGGCTGTTTTGCCACCGCTCTTCAGCTGTCACTCCTCCCGGTGGCTGCCGCCGGATTGCTTCCGAAAGATGGTGACATTAATATCACCGCCCTCACCGGCTCTACCGGAGCGGGTGTGAAACCGGGGGCGACAACTCATTTCAGCTGGCGCAATGACAATATATCAGTATATAAGCCCTTTACCCACCAGCATCTGAAAGAGATAGGGATGACTCTCGAAAAACTTCAGCCCGGACATTGTGCCACAATTAATTTCGTACCCATGCGCGGTGATTTCCCACGAGGTATTTTCGCAGTGACAACTCTTGACTGTCCTCTATCTGAAGAGGAGGCAACAGCCTTGTATAAGGATTACTATAAGGATGCCCCGTTCACAATAGTAAGCGATAATCCAATCGACCTCAAGCAGGCGGTAAACACCAACAAGGCTATTATCCATGTGGAGAAGCATGGTAAAAAACTTATGGTAACATGTGCTGAAGACAATCTGCTGAAAGGCGCATCCGGACAGGCGGTGCAAAACATGAACATAATGCTCGGGCTTGACCAACGTGCCGGTCTGCGTCTCAAGCCATCTGCATTCTAATTACAATCTCAACAATGAATCTTTTTGACGTTTACTCCCTATACGACATAGAACCGGTCAGAGGTAAAGGCTCCAAAGTCTTCACAGCCGACGGCACAGAATATCTCGACCTTTACGGCGGTCATGCCGTAATCTCTATCGGTCATGCCCATCCTGAATATGTTAAGGCAGTGTCTGATCAGGTGGCACGACTTGGATTCTACTCCAACTCCGTGCAAAATTCCCTACAGACTAAACTTGCAGAGAAACTCGGACGTGTCTCCGGATATCCCGACTATTCTCTATTCCTATGTAATTCCGGAGCCGAGGCAAACGAAAACGCCATGAAGCTGGCATCATTCACTACGGGCCGCAGCCGTATCCTCGCATTCGGCAAGGCTTTCCACGGACGCACATCCGGTGCGGTGGCTGCCACTGACAACCCTGCCATACAGGCACCCTTCAACCGCACCGATAACGTACTTTTGGTCCCACTGAACGATATGGAGGGGATGCGCAAGGCTCTCGCTACGGAAGAGTTTGCCGCTGCCATAATAGAAGGCATTCAAGGTGTTTCCGGGATACATGAGCCGAGTCCCGAATTTCTACATGCCTTGAGCGATGAATGCAAGAAAACGGGTACCCTCCTGATTCTTGACGAGATCCAATCGGGCTATGGGCGCTCCGGCAAATTCTTCGCTCATCAGCATTCCGGCATACGTCCGGACATTATCACTTGTGCCAAAGGGATAGCCAACGGTTTCCCCTGCGGAGCAGTGCTTATTTCCCCAGTGATCGAAGCCAAGAAAGGTATGCTTGGCACCACTTTCGGCGGAAACCACCTTGCTTGCGCGGCTGCAATAGCCGTACTTGATGTCATGGAGAAGGAAAATCTCGTGGAAAATGCCGCAAAAGTTGGCGAATATCTCATCACGGAGCTCCGCAAGATTCCAGGTGTAAAAGATGTGAGAGGACGCGGTCTGATGATAGGTCTTGAGGTGGAAGGTTTCACCGGAAGTGACCTCCGCAAACGCCTTCTCTTTGACCATCACATATTCACCGGAGGTGCCGGTCAATACACCGTGCGACTTCTCCCGGCTCTCTCACTCTCGACAGAGGAGGCAGACCGATTTCTATCTGAATTAAAAAAAGTCATTCTGTAATTATGAAGAAATTCACTTGTGTGACCGACATCGGTCCTCTTGATAAAGCTCTCGCCGACGCTGCGGAGATCAAACGCCACCGCTTCGCATTTTCTGATCTTGGCAAAAACAAAACGCTGCTGATGATCTTCTTTAATTCATCGCTGCGCACACGCCTATCCACTCAGAAAGCGGCTATGAACCTTGGCATGAATGTGATGGTACTCGACGTGAATCAGGGTGCCTGGAAACTTGAAACTGAGCGTGGGAAGATAATGGATGGCGACAAGGCAGAGCATCTGCTTGAGGCAATACCCGTCATGGGCAGCTATTGCGACATCATCGGAGTGCGCTCCTTCGCCGGACTTAAAGATAAAAAGGAGGATTACGAAGAACGAGTGATCGAGCAGTTTATCAAATATTCCGGTCGACCTGTGTTCAGCATGGAAGCAGCCACCCGTCATCCCCTCCAGAGCTTCGCTGACCTCATCACGATAGAGGAATACAAGACTAAGGAGCGACCGAAAGTAGTTATGACCTGGGCACCCCACCCTAAAGCACTACCTCAGGCTGTGCCCAACTCCTTTGCAGAATGGATGAATGCCACAGATTATGAGTTTGTGATCACTCATCCTCACGGCTATGAGCTTGATCCGGCTTTCGTAGGCAATGCACGTGTGGAATATGACCAGCGTAAGGCACTTGAAGGTGCTGATTTCGTATATGCCAAAAACTGGAGTGCATATACCGATCCTAACTATGGCAAGGTACTCTCCACAGACCGCAACTGGACGGTAGACGCTGAGAAGATGGCTCTTACAAACAATGCCTATTTCATGCACTGCCTCCCCGTAAGACGCAACATGATCGTGACTGACGACGTGATCGAGAGTGACCGAAGCATCGTGATTCCGGAAGCCGCAAACCGTGAGATTTCTGCCCAGACAGTTATCAAGCGTCTCCTCGAATCGCTATAATCCACTTGACAATCATGATTAACGTTGTAAAAATAGGGGGCAACATCATAGATAATCCCGAAGCACTCAAAGCGTTTCTCTCTGATTTCGTAGCTATGCCCGGCAAGAAGATTCTCGTGCATGGCGGCGGAAAAGAAGCTACTCGTATGAGCGAGAGTATGGGCGTGAAAACTAACATGATAGACGGGAGACGCGTAACTGATCAACAGACACTTGACATCGTGACTATGGTCTATGCCGGGCTTATCAACAAGCGTATTGTGTCGCTGCTTCAGAGCCTCAACTGTAATGCCATCGGACTCACCGGGGCAGACGGCAACGCTATCCCTGCCTCCCGACGCCCTGCCAAGCCCATAGATTACGGTTTCGTTGGCGACATCGACCCGTCACGGGTTAACACCGTGATGCTGGCTACTCTGCTCGATGCAGGGATGGTGCCGGTGTTCTGTGCAATATGCCATGACGGAGCGGGGATACTCCTCAACTGCAACGCTGACTCAGTGGCAAGTGCAGTGGCACGAGGAGCGGCTTCAGTCGCCCCCACACGTCTCACATTCTGCTTCGATAAACCAGGGGTGATGACTGATATTAACGATGAATCGTCGGTCATTCCGCTCGTCACGGCTGAATCTTTCGCATCCCTCAAAAAGACCGGCATAATAGCCGCAGGAATGATTCCGAAGCTTCAAAGCGCACTGGTATCGGCTGAGCAAGGAGTGACTGAAGTGCGTATATGCAAAGCGGAAGCCCTCAATACTTCAGAAGGCACAATCATCAGAATGGCATGAATAATCCCGACTCATTATATACCTCACTCCCCCTTCATCCGCGTCTTGACGAAACGGTAGAACTCTTACGCCGCCTGATAGCCATTCCGTCACCGTCACGTGAGGAGTCAGCTACTGCCGACATTTGGGAGAAATGGCTACGCGGGTACTGTGGAGAGGCTGTGGGGCGTCTGCACAATAATGTGTTTGTTGTGGCTCCCGGATTTGATCCTTCGCGCCCTACGCTGATGCTCAATTCTCACCATGACACGGTTCGTCCGACTGCCTCCTACACACGTGACCCATATTCGGCTGATATCGTAGTCGATCCTACCCAGCCGGGAATCGGTGGTGACCGTCTTTACGGTCTCGGTAGCAACGATGCGGGTGCATCAGGGGTTTCTTTAGCGGCTACCTTCCTTGACCTCGCCGGCTATGGCTCATCACTTGACTCCACAGAAGAGCAAGAAGAGACAACCGGGAGATCACTCCCTTTCAATCTCATTTTTGCTATCACGGCTGCTGAGGAGGTGATGGGAGAGTATGGCATGCGTGCTTTCCTCCCTTATCTTGAGGAACGTGGACTTACACCTGACATGGTGCTCGTAGGAGAGCCTACCGGCATGCAACCGGCTGTAGCTGAACGCGGCTTACTCGTTTTCGACTGCGTAACTCGTGGGAAATCTGGTCATGCCGCACGCAATGAGGGTATCAATGCCATATATCGGGCGATTGAGGACATCGAGCGTCTTCGAGCCTTCTCTCCGGAAACAGTCAGCGATGTGTTAGGGTCAATCAAGGTGAGCGTGACGATGATTAATGCAGGCACTCAGCATAACATCCTGCCCGATAACTGTAATTTTGTTGCCGATGTGCGCACCACTGATGCCTATACCAATGAAGAAACCGTCCGTCTGCTTCAAAACACGGTCAAATGGACTGTTATGACACCCCGTTCCACACGTGTGCATGCCTCAGTGATAAGTAAGGATCATCCTCTCGTTAAAAGTGCGGTAGCTTTGGGTCGCACCCCATTCGTGTCTCCCACCACCTCTGATATGGCACTTATGCACAATATCCCCTCCCTTAAGATGGGTCCCGGAGAGTCATCACGCTCCCATAGTGCCGATGAATACGTGCTACTATCTGAAATCAACGAGGCTCTGCATCTATATCCCCGCCTAATCTCCAATATAGACACCACCACATTTTTTGACTCTCCAATCAACTAAAGATATATGAAACAGTTATGGAACAAGGGCTTCCAGCCCGACCAACTTATAGAAAAATTTACCGTGGGTCGCGACCGTGAACTCGATCTCCGTCTTGCCCGCTACGACGTGCAAGGATCGATAGCCCACATTAAAATGCTCCGTAGCATAGGGCTTCTTACGCAAGAGGAACTTGATTTGCTCCTTCCGGCACTTCAAGATATTGCAGACAGCATAGAGCGTGGTGAATTTGTAATTGAAGAGGGTGTGGAAGATGTTCATTCACAGGTAGAATTTCTACTTACGGCTCGTCTTGGCGATGTTGGTAAGAAGATTCACTCGGGTCGCTCACGCAACGATCAGGTACTCGTAGACCTGAAACTCTTCTTCCGCGATGAATTGCTTCGCATTTCCGAGGCTGTAGAGCGTCTTTTCCGGCGTCTTCAGTCGCTTTCCGAAGAGCATAGAGATAAACTCATGCCCGGCTACACTCATCTTCAAGTGGCTATGCCCTCCTCTTTTGGTCTTTGGTTTGGTGCTTATGCCGAGTCACTTACCGATGATATGCAGATGGTAGTAGCCGCCTATAATATTGCCAACCAGAATCCACTCGGTTCAGCAGCCGGATATGGTTCCTCCTTCCCACTCGACCGCGAGATGACCACGGAACTCCTCGGCTTTGCCAATCCTCACTATAATGTAGTGGCAGCACAGATGAGCCGCGGAAAGACTGAACGCGCAGTTGCTTCTGCAATAGCGGCGGTGGCAGCTACTCTCGGGCATCTTGCTATGGACGTATGCATGTGGATGTGCAACAATTTCGCCTTCGTAAAATTTCCCGACCAACTCACCACGGGGTCAAGCATCATGCCTCACAAGAAGAACCCTGATGTGTTTGAGATAATGCGGGGCAAATGCAACCGTTTGCAGTCTCTCCCCAACGAACTGACCATACTGACAGCCAATCTGCCGCTGGGATATAACCGTGATCTGCAGTTGATGAAAGATATTCTTTTCCCGGCTACTACTGAACTCATAGAATGTCTGGATATGGCTGATTTCATGCTGGGACATATCACGGTGAAGGATGACATCCTTGACGACCGGCGTTACGACTACATATTCACCGTAGAAGATGTTAATCGTCTTGTGCTTGAGGGTATGCCCTTCCGCGATGCTTATCGCACGGTGGGTATCGCAGTGCAGAATGGCACTTATAAACCTACGCGAGAGGTGCACCATACTCATCTCGGCAGCATCGGTAACCTCGCGAATTCACAGATCGCTGCCAAGATGGACGCTATCCTCTCTCAACTCCGGCATGGTTGAGAATTACGGTATAATAAGTTATCGCCTTGCGGTTTGAGCCCGCAAGGCGATAACTTATTACATTTTGCAGGTCATATATTTATGACAGGATTATCTATTCAGACAAGGTGGAGCCATTGTTCACGGTCACCCGGAAGGAGATCTACCACCGGAATCTCTATCATAGTGTAGCAACCCGGCTGGAGACGTATTGATGCACGTGCCACGCATACAAGCACCTGACCCGTAAGTGCAGGATTATTGATTTTCATGTCAAACTCAAAGAGTTGGTTCTGGGTCTTACCGCTTACACCCTTTCGCACGAGATTAACCCCGTGACCCATATCTTTAAGTGCGTCGACACTCTCCACCTGCATAACATGTGTCTCGTCTGAAGCGAAATAAGGGTCAGTCTTTATGGCGTTTGCCACAGTAGCGAAATCATATCCCGGCAAAAGTTCTATATAGACCATGCGGCGATGGATTCCTGTGCCGAGAGGTATAGTCATTGACAAGGCTGCCTTTACTCCCTCAATTGCTTTTACTGCCACTGTGTGACCCATGCTCATTCCCGGTCCGAAATTAGTGTAGGTAATTCCTTTAGGGGCAATAGCCTCCAAAAGTGTTCGAACCACAGAATCGCTGCCCGGATCCCACCCGGCTGACAGAACACTCACCTTGCCATATTTCTTTGCTACCTCGCCAAGACGCTGACGCAATCCGGCAATCTGGGTATGAATGTCAAAGCTGTCAACTGTGTTGATCCCTTTTGACAGAATCTCAGTGGCATACTCCTCCACTTTTCTTGTCGGGGTAGCCAGTATCGCAACATCTACGTCTTTCAATTCGTCAATAGATGAAACAACCGGAATTTCTGCCGGAATTTCTTCTCTCTTTGATGCGTCACGACGCACAACGCCGGCTATCTCAAAATCCGGAGCTGCGCTCAATGCCTCCAATGTAAATTTACCGATGTTGCCATAACCTACTACAGCGGCGCGTATTTTACTCATACTCAATCTGTTTTTAATTGTTAATAATCTTTTTTACCTGTATATCCACCATCTGTCCTTATTTTAAAACGCAAATTTAATAGTTTCTGCTAAAAAATATGTAATTTTGCACTCAATTTTGATAGCGACTATTAATTTCTAAATATATTAATCGTTTTTATCTATGGATTGGTTAATCGAACTGCTAAAGCCGGGCAACTCATCGCTTGCAAGCACGGTTCTCCTATATTCCTTCGTGATTTTTGCGGGCATTTTGCTTGGGAAAGTCAAGATTTTCGGAGTGTCGTTAGGAGTCACATTCGTGCTTTTTGTGGGCATTCTGCTTGGTCATTTCGGTTATGTGGTTGAAGGGAACACTCTCCATTTTCTCCGTGAGTTTGGATTGATTCTCTTCATTTTTTCTATCGGTATGCAGGTAGGTCCCGGCTTCTTCTCCTCTTTTAAGGAAGGAGGAGTGAGAATGAACATGCTTGCAATGATTGGCATCTGTCTCAACGTAGTCATTATGCTTGCAATCTTCTTCTTGCAGGGTGGCTCAGAGGGTCAGACCTCAATCACGGAAATGGTAGGCGTAATGTGTGGTGCAATCACCAATACCCCTGCCCTGGGTGCTGCCCAGCAGACGGTGCTCCAGGTAGATTCCTCTGCCTATGATATCAGCCAGCACATGTCAATGGGATATGCTGCGGCTTATCCTCTGGGTGTAGTAGGCATTATCGTCACAATGATTATCCTCAAGGCAGTTTTCAAAATTAATGTCGATAAGGAAATCAAGGAGATAGAAGATGATAAGGCTGACACCACACAAAAACCCGCCGTGCTCACCTATAAGGTGACAAACGAACTCGTGTCTGGACTTTCAATGCTGAAACTGCATACCCTTATCAGTTGCAACTACACTTGCTCCCGCATTCTGAAGCCCGACGGCACTGTGATTGTCCCTACAGCCAAAGATGAAATTGAACTTGGTGACCTTGTGCTTATCGTGTGCGCAAAGCAAGATGAGGAGATTTTCTCACGTTTCTTGGGTCCGCAGGTTGAAAAGGTATGGCCTCAGGACGATGGTCCGGTTGTCTCACGCAGAATCGTGGTCACTCAGACTGACTTTAACGGCGTTAAACTCGGTTCGCTTCACCTCCATGAGACATATCAGCTTAACGTGACCCGCGTCAACCGTGCCGGCATGGATCTTCTGGCAAGTCCTAATCTTCGTCTTCAGATTGGCGACCGTGTGACAGTGGTTGGTAATCTTGACCACATCAATCTTCTTGCGAGAAAGATGGGTAATTCAATGAAGCGACTTAACGAGCCCAACCTTATCACCATGTTCATCGGTATTTTCCTCGGTATTATTGTGGGAAGCATCCCTCTACAGTTCCCCGGAATGTCTGTGCCTATGAAGCTTGGTCTTGCCGGAGGTCCTCTCGTGATTGCTATCCTTATCGGTGCATACGGTCATAAGTTCCATCTTGTCACCTACACCAACTCGGCTGCCAATCTCCTTCTGCGCGAAATAGGTATCTGTCTCTTCCTCGCTTCTGTAGGCATTGCTGCCGGAAAGGATTTTGCTGCCACAGTGTTCAATCTGCGAGGTGCTATGTGGGTGGGCTACGGCTTCCTGATTACCGTCATTCCGCTGATTGTGGTGGGATGTATCGCTCGAGGAAAATACCACATGAACTATCTTGCCATTATCGGTATGATGAGCGGTAACTATACCGATCCCCCGGCATTGGCATACGCAAATAAAGTTGCCAACAATGATGCTCCGGCAGTGGCATACTCCTCTGTCTATCCTCTCACGATGTTCATGCGCGTAATCGTAGCCCAGCTTATCGTACTATGTTTCCTTGAATAGCGACTGAGATTCGCTGAATAAACTGAAAGTGTCATGGAATTATTCATATAACAGGATTTAACTCTATGGCACTTCATTATTTTTTTCACTGAGTCAATACATGTCATAATGTATTGACTCAGTGCCATTATATTATTATTAAGTCACCCATATCGCCTTGTGACGCATCATATTGTTTGGAAAATATAATAATTATTTATACCTTTGTCTTCACAATAGTTTTTAAACCAACTGATATGAAACAAACTTTACTTCTATGCGTAGCGTCTCTGTTATCGGCAGGAGCTTATGCGGGACCAATCACTACTAATGCAGAGACCTCTGAAGGGATAGCCAATGTGCAGCAGATGAAAGGCACTATGGCGCCGGCTTTGTCTACACGTCAACTCAGCAAAGGAATTTCCGGGAAATTGTCAACCTCCACTTATGGCAGAGTCATTCGGAATGCCCAGAAATCAATCAACAGGAAAGCAATCAATCCCGTAATGAAGAAGGTGGCAAAGGCTGCTACGCTTCCTGAAGGGACACTCCTTTGGGAAAGTTTTGAGGGTTTTGACAGCACAGTGGAGGGATGGCTTCCTGAGGGTTGGACAATTATATCTGATGGCGACACGGATCTTGAACCTGGGGCACAGTGGGGTGTTGATCTCGGAGGTGCCGGATTTGGTGTGCCCTCGGCTCCCGATGGCGATTATTTCATGGGAATCGGATTCAGCTCCACCGCCCTGGAGCAAGATGAATGGCTGATTCTTCCGGAATTAAAGCTGGAGGAGAATGATGAGCTCAAGTTCCAGCTTTTCACCTCACCTCTGTTCTTCTATGAGACTTACAATCCGGATTATGATGTCATTGACTGGGAGACTATGGAATGGCTGGTTGCCCCCGTTCTCAAAGGCGATCTCACCGTTCAGATAAAGATAGATGGTGATGAGTGGCAGCAAATTTGGAGCATGATGGATCAGTTTGCAGGGTGGTCATTAACCGACCTTATGATGTATGAGCAGTTTGATACTTACCAGGTATCGCTTGCCGACTACGCAGGGAAAGACGTGCAGATTGCATTCAATTATAAGGCAGTGGATGCCAATACCATTTATATTGACTGCATCAGTGTAGGACTACCCTCTCTTGAAGGGATATCTTACCTACCTCCTTTTGAGACACAATACTGGGGCTTTGATAATTCAGCAGACTGGGCTGCCCTTAATCTTAGCATTGCGCAGTATCCTGTGTACGGTCCCCTCGTTTTCTACAATAACTTTGACCTTGATGCTGACTATTCATGGTCATATCATGATCCAATCACCAATGACTGGGCAACCAGCGATAACCCTGATTACCTTGACGTAACATATTATCCGGATTACTCAAGCGAGTTCACACGCCGTAACAATATGTATTATCCTCCCGTGCTTCATGCTACTGCTCCCGGTGCGTCTGAAGGCTCTTACCAGATGCCGGTCAACTACATGCAGGCAGGTGGCAGCCCGGAATTTATGGTAACTCTGTCTGATGGCAGCCAGAGGCTTATGGAATTCGGTCTTTTGCCCTTTAACCTTAACACTGATGACTATGGTATAACTCTCATTGATGCGCCATCTGTGGGTGATCCGGCTCTTCCGATATTCGGCTATAATTCAAACTCTGACAAATACTGGCTTGACTATACGCTCAATGGCGAGCAACCGTCAGAGGGCGATGAAGTGAAGATGATTGCCATTCTCAACTTTATTTATTCTCCTACGGCACCTATGGTGGTGAGCGGCGTACATGTCAACGGGTTCGGTAATATGACTGATGACGCTGAATTTAAGATTGAGATAATTCCGTGTGACGAAGATTATGTTCCTCTTGACGAGGCTATCGCCACTGCCACTTGCACTTTCGCCCAGATGGATAAATATGAGTCAGATCTCCCATATCTTTCTCTTAACATTCCATTTAGATTTGAATCGCCGGTTGTTCTTGACAACTCTTATATGGCATATATCGTGAAGTTGTCAGGATTCAACTCCGATAAGGTTGAGACATTCATCCCCCTGCAGTCAATGATTCCGAATGAATATCTCTGCCACGGTTGGATGGAAAAAGCTATCAAGATTGACAGCGACGAATTCCGTACAAGCTATTCTCCGATGGCTTACGTGGAAGGTATATATGGCGACTGCTATAACGGTTTCGCAATTAATCTTGATGCATGTTATCCCTGGCTTGAATGTGAAGTTGACGAAGTGGCTGTACCTGCCGACGGCACTCCCGTTCACGTAAATCTCGGCTCCTATTATGACGGTTCTCAGCTCACTCTCAGCTATCCGGAAGTTGCAGGTCTGATTGCAAGCGTGGAAGGTCGCTACAACGAGTGCGTACTTACCCTCTCTCACAGTAATGCTGAGGTAATCATTGATGGTAATCTCACAATCAGTGCTCCCGGTGTAGAAAAAACAATAAAACTAACTGAGACCATCAGTGGCATTGACAGTCTTGATGCTGATTCAGTAAATGGTGATATAGTAGCTGTATATTCTGTTGACGGCACTATGGTCGACCGCTCGGAAACTAAGAAAGGTGTATATATCGTGAAATATGATAATGGTAAAATTCGCAAGGTTATCCTTAAGTAAGGCTACTGAAAAGTAACTCGATAGCATATCCGTTTTAATCAAATAAATGGGAGGTGTATCAAAATTCAGAATTTTGATACACCTCCCATTTATCATTTCTATTGTGCATATCCCAACTGTCTTTATTCCAAGCCCACACAGCTCGTCTCACGTTGTCTTCATTCATTATTGACTGTATAGCCGTAGACTGACCATTGACCATAACATACCTGATGAATTGGAACTCCAGTTGCTTTGTGCGTTTATATCAAGTGCGAAAAGACTTTCAAAGAAATGTCTTGGGCGTATGATGTTGATGTAATAGCGAATACTGCTAATGGCAACAATAAAATTCTGTTCATATAGTTTATGTTTCTAACAAGTCACAAAAGTCGTAGTTTTTTTGTTAATTTTTTATAATAATATTAATAATAAAATGTTTTTCTATCAATTTATTATCTCTTTTTAAGTTTTACGAACATTATTTATTCAAATATGACTGTAGAAGATGCTGATTTCAGCAATCAGTCAAATCTTCTCCTTATTTCAATATTTGCACAGAATTGAGAAAATTTGTAACTTTGCAAGCCAATTGACGGGATCGCGACCTGTCAAACCGATTTTTTAAATTAATTAACTGCAGAAATTAAAAATGAAAGAAAAAATTCATCCTGCTAACTACCGTGAGGTGGTTTTCAAAGATATGTCGAACGATGAGACTTTCATCACTCGCTCGACTGTGGCAACTCGTGAGACTATCGAAATCGACGGTAAGGTGTATCCTCTTGTAAAGCTTGAGATCACTTCTGCTTCTCACCCCTTCTTCACCGGCAAACAGAAACTCGTTGACACCGCTGGTCGTGTTGATAAGTTCCGCAGCCGTTACGGCAACCGCAACAAGAAGTAATTGCCCATTTAAAATTTTAATGCCACACCCCATGACGATGGAGTGTGGTATTTTATTTTATTATTCATTATATAAGCGGAATTTATTGGTGGAAGGCAAGCGAGTCAAGATAAGAAGTCAGAATCAGCACCGCAGCCATTTCGTCTGCCCTCCCCTTCTCTGCACGTTGCTTCTTCTTAAAGCCACCTGCAATCATCTCCCTGTGGGCTATGGTCGACGTGAAACGTTCATCCACTCTTACAATCTCCTTATCAGGCATTTCTTTCCGCAGTCTGTTGAGAAACGGCTCAATATATCTGGCACTCTCACTCGGATTTCCATGCATATCACGAGGCTCACCCACCGCAATTATATCTACCGGCTCTTTACTGCAATAATCCTTAATAAACTGCATTAAGTCACATGCCCTCACGGTTGGCAATCCGTTGGCACTAATGCGCAAACAATCCGTCACAGCCACACCGCAACGTTTTCTGCCATAATCTATAGCCATTATTCTTCCCATGCCGCAAAATTAATATAAATTTCCTGCTCTCCCAAATCCTTATTAAATAAATTGAAATTCTGAAAATTACATTGAATACCCAAAGACAATTAAACTAATCACCCCTCCCCTCAAAGTCAAAATACCCTAAAAACAATAAGTATCTCTAAGTAAGAGATTTTATTTCCAATGCAAAGTTACAAAAATTATCTGAAACACAAACAATAATCACCTAAAAATACTGCTAATAATTACTAAAACGGCAAGTCCAGAATTTGATTGTTTAGCAAATTGAATTTTTAGGCTCCTAATTACCTCTGATAATCAATATATTACAAAAATCCAAATCTCTTACTTAGAGAGTTGGATTTTTTAATCCCTTCGGAAGAGTATTATTGTTTCCCTAACCCCCTGGAAAGCACCTGTATAGGCTCGTCCTTGTGATCCGAAGCGAAAGTAGACGGACGGTTGTGAATAATGTGCGGCGACTGGCAGCAGCCCTCGACGCGCATGAAGGATAGACATGTACTCATTTTAAT
>JAAVCP010000024.1 GCA_014802265.1 Bacteroides sp.
TCCACCACCACGCCGCCGCCCACATAGATGCCGATGTGGCCGTCCATCCACACGGCCTCGCCGGGGACGATCCCGGAAAAGTCAGTGGATACCTCCCGGCAGCTGTCGATCATCTTCTTGGCATCGCAGTCTGGCACACCGTTGCAGGCGTACCCCGCGCCGCCATAGGTGCGGGACAAATCCCCGTTCCAGCCCCACAGAATGCCTTTGATGAGGCCCACGCAGTCGAACAGAAAGCCCTTCCCCTTGATGGCGTTGGCGTAGGACAGCCAACTCTTGTTGGTCTGCGCGTTGGAGCCGTTGGTGGTGGCTCTGGTAATCATCTTATCGTTGGCGGGCCACCCCCAGGGCCCCAGCATATAGCTGGTCTTGTAGTTCCTCGCGATGTTCAGCGCCTGGGCGCAGAACATCGCTGCGGTCATGATGGTGCCCATATCAGCCCTCCACCTCCGGCAGACCCGCCACGCTGGTGAGCAGGGACAGCACACCGGCCAGCACCGACGCGGACACCACCACGGGCCAGTCCACGGCTGACAACACCGCCGATGCGCCGATGGTGGCCACGGCGGTCTGCGCCATGGTCTTGACGGCCCGGATGGCCGCCGCCTTCAGCCATTTCTTCATGTAGTTGTTCATCTTGTGTACCTCCTGTATAATTTAACTTGCTGGTAACTTGCCGCGGATCACAGTCCAATCTTGGCCAGCAGGAACGCAATCACGGCAGCGCACACCGCCCAAATCGCCTTTTCCACCAGTCCCTCCCACCGCTTGGCGGGTTTGGCTTGCTGGGCCTCCTGCCATTCCACCAGCTTGTCCAGTTTATCGTTCATTGCTGTCATTTTTTCGTCCCACCGGGCATCTCTTACAGCGCGGGATTCGCGCTCCTCGTAATACCCTTTGCGGAATGCCTCCTCGCGCCTTTGCCCTTCCTCCAGGGCTTCCACGCGGGAAACCAGGGGGCAGTTGTCGGGGCAGTTGTCCGGCATGGTATCACTCCTTCTCATAAATTTCCCACACCTGTGGGTAAGCGTCCGGGCTCCACACGTTGCCGTCGATGGTGGAGCGGTACAGCGTTCCGTTGTAGTCCACAATGTCTCCGGCATTGTAGGCATCATGGGCCCCGGCGGGAGGGCTCCACACGGGATAGCCGTCCTCGGTCAGCCCCAGGGGCGTATACAGCGATGGGATCGTGCCCGGTTGCCACTCCGCCTGACTGGTGTGAGCCTGGGCAACTTTGTACAGCTGGGGGTCGCCCACGCTGTTGACGCCGTAGGTCAGGTACTCCCCTTCCGCATAGGCCCGATCAGGCGCCCAGGCCGGATAGACGGACGGGATCTCCAGTGCCGTGGTCTCATCCAGGGAAGTGGCGAACAGCTGGAGCGCCCGTCGGAGCTGGGCCGTGGCTTGTCGCTTATCCATCCTCGTTCACCCCCAACAAAATGTTCAGCAGTTCCTCGGCGGTGGGCCTCGGCGCGGGCTCTTCCTCCAGCAGCATCCCGGTGATGACACTGCGGTAGCGCCGTACACCGCCAACTTCCACCTCTACATAGCCCGCTTTGGGCGGCAGTTCAGGTTTTCTAATCATCCGATTTCCTCCTTACTTGGCCTTGATATAGGTGTAACAATTTCCGATATCGATTTTTGGCACAGCGCTGGTTGGTATGGAAATCAACTTGCCATCAATCGAAAAAGCCCCCAAAACAGTGCCGCTCTGGAATTGCAGGCTCTGATACACGATCGAATACGCAGCCCCGGTCAAGTTAATGCGTTTCCATGTGCTTCCATCCAGCGGGTCCTCACCGGACACACAGATCGAGACAGGTGTGCTTGATGTTTTGCTGCAGAAAAATGCGAGTTTTCCATTTACGTCAAAAACGCGAGTTGCGGCGGAAGAAGTCGACGACGAGCTAACCAGTCCGATGCACTCAGCGTTGCCGGACTCGATGCCATGCAGGCAGATCAAAACCTCTTTGCTCGCCGGGCTGGTCACGCTGGGCCAAAACACTTTTCCGTCCTTATAAAGAGGAGGAGTTAAGGAATATCCGATGGTAGCAAGGCTGATTACGGATAGCCCGTTTTTATTGAGGGTCGGGGTGCGCGTCTGATATCCGCTGGCGGGAGACCTTGACCACGAAACTTCAAGAGACGCATCGCCCCAAAAGCGGATAAACACATACTTGTCTTCGTCCCGAACGAAGTTTACGGCGACGTAGTTGCCGCCACCAACGGCCGCAGTAACATACGATATGGTGGCTCCGCTGAAATTCGGGCTGTTCGACTGCAGCACCGCGCAGCGGCTGGAATCGGCCTTCACGAATGCGTAGTACTTCCCGTCCACATACTCTACGTGCATCACATCATTTATCGTGGCGCTGCCAATGGACGTATTGGAATCGCTCGGAGCGGTGAACGGCTGCTCACATACGGAAACTTTAGTCAAGTAATTGACACTGCCGTTTACACCAAACACAAAGAAAATCCACCGCCCATTTACATAGAACGGCTTTGCGTAACAACATGATCCGATAGACGTAGATGTTATCGTCTTGAAATTGTCCGTCGACCAGTAGGCATAGTTGGTTTTTGCCGTAGCAGTGCTGTTTGACCCTGTTGTAAGCACCTGGTGGGTTCCGTCTGAGGCGTAAAATTTGGCGTAGTTTGTGGAGGACAATCCGCTTATCGTATCTACCGTCTTTGATTCGGCCATGGCCTCCAGCCCAGGCAGCATCCCCGCCAGCTCCGGGTACTCAGATGTATCCAGCGGCTCCCCGTTGCACAGCAGCCAGTCGTCGCCCAGATCGGTGCGCAGCGTGGACAGGATGTCGCCGACCTTGAAAGGGGACGCAACGTCCGCCACGGCACCATCCAGCTTCTCAAAATTCTTGCTTAGCTTGGAAACCTCCAGCGGGTCAGTCCCCTCAGGCAGCCAAAGCTTCAGCTTTTCACTCTGTCTCATGCGATCCGCCCTTTCTCAGCGCCGCCGCCTCATCCCAGGTCAGCGGCTTCGCGCCGTCCCATGTTTTTCTCAGTGCCTTTGCCAGATTCCAGGTGGCCTTGGAGCGGAACAACAGCATGGTTTTTCCATCCCCATACAGTCTCAAGGATTCCGGCTCCCAGCCCAGATTTTCCCCGGCCAGCGTCACAGTGATATCCGCGTCGCCCGTGGAACCGATAAACAACTGAGCCAGCGCCGCATTCGCGTTTTCCACGCTGATTTCCGTCATGTCATAAATCAGGACGCCGTTCTCTTCCTTCCACGGCTGGGTTGACGTCCAGAACAGGTTCTCCCGCCCTTTCCCGGTCAAAAAAACCAGCAGCCGGGGAAGGTGGCGGCACTCTGTCACCGTCACGCCCAGTCCAGGGGAGGCGGTCTCATCCAGCTGGAGGTAGCCATAGCTACCAACGGACGGCAGCACCTGGCGGCTCTCGAACACCGGCCACGCCCGGATCAATGCGTACAGGTTCCACTCAATGGCGTTGGCTCTGTCGGTGTTCAGCGGATCGTCTGGGGCAGGCAGATATGGAATGCCAAAGGATACATCAATCATACCGCGCCTCCTCTCGCCGCCTCATCCCAGGTCAGCGGCTTCGCGCCGTCCCAAAGGCCGTATTTTGTGCACGCCTCGTCCCAGGTCATGAAGGGCGACCAACGCACCGCGCACGTCCCGGCGGTGACGTCATAGTCATAGCGCAGTGTGGCGGACAGAGTAAATGTGGCGTCGGTCACCGCGTCCGCGCCGCAGGATATCTTGAGTGCCGACAGGGCGTTGCCGATATCCGGGTACGGGCCCCTGACATAATCCAGCACGGCTTCCCAGCCGGTGTCCGATTCGGACACAACCCAGGCGACGCCCGCCGCTGTGACCGATGACGGGCAGACGGCGGTGATGCGCAGCTCCAGCAGGCCCACGCTGTCCAGCACAGTGCAGAAATCTCCTGGTCTGATCTCCCGGTCTGGAGGGATATATCCATTCCCGTCCGGGTCGTACCTGGCCAGGACTGCCGCACGGAAACGCCGCGCCGCCACCCAAAGGCGGTTAATGTTCTCCAGGTGGACAAACCACGGCAGCGGGTCAGCGTAGTCGTAGTCAATCCATACGGTGTCACTCCACCGCTTCCAGTGAGTGACCATACCGTTTTCATCAAACTCCACCGGCACCGCGTGGGGCACCACGGTGGGCACATAGACGCTTTCCCGCTGGGCGTCCTTCATCCGGGCGTCGATATACTCCATGGCGCCCACCACCCGGTTCATGTCCGTGGGGCCGTAGCCGCCTTTTAAGCCGCCCAGATAGGCTTCCCGATCGGCCTGAGTCATCTTATCCCAGCCCTTGGCGCAAAGCTCCCTGGCCCGCCTTGCGTCATCCTGGACGCGGTCTGTGATGAGAGTATCAAGTATTGACATTTTCAATTACCTCCGGCGGATCCCAGTAAATGATGGCGCATCCGGTCGCGCCCTCCTGGCCCGGCTTACCCTCCGTTGGTTCGCGCTCCCAAATCTCCTCGTTCTCCCAGTGGCCGGGGCCGGGATGATTGGGATCCACGCCCCATCCGCCCTCGCTGTAGCCGCCGGGGTAGACGTATCCGTCATCATAGTACCAGTGTCCGCGAACGTACCAGCTCCCGGCGCTGCCGCCCTGGCCGCCCATGCCGCCGTCCCCGGAACCCGGCCTTGGGCCGTTTACGCCGGTGCGCCCGTACACGTCCCCGGTGGCCACATCCACATAACCGTTGGGGTACGTCTTGCCGTTGGCGCTGGAGTAGCGCCACAGGGTGGTAGGCCCATAAGTTTGCGGCACAACGATCTGAATGACCTGGCCGGGGTTTACGTCGATGACGCCTTCCCAGACCGCGCCGCCGGCGCCAGGTGCGCCGTCCCTGCCCCAGCCGCCGTTGTCCGCCTGAGCGAAGAGGTATTCGCCCATATACTGATTTGTGTTGTTGTTCCACTGCCCGTCCCCGCCCCAGCCGCCGCTTACGCCATGCTCAACCAGCACAACGCGGATTTGATACACGCCGGGGGGGACTATGAACTGGCCGGATTCCAGAAATTGCACCCGCTCCCGGAACAGGAACAGACCGTTGCCCCGGACAAAGGTGCTGGCGCAATTTTTCAGAACGCCGCCGGATATGGACAGCTCCTGTTTGATCCGGCGGGCGGATACAGCATTGCCCTCCGCCAGCCAGATGACGTCCACGTCCCCGATCTCGCTGGACGGGTCGCCGCGTCCAACGGTGTCCAGTTTGTTACCGCCATAAAAGGCCAGCAGCGCCCGGGCTCGTTCCAGCCGCTTCCCCTCCGGGATAAACGGATTATCGATCTCTACGGTATTGCCGCAGGCCGGGGCGGTGCCATCAATGGTGTAGCCGTTTACGGTGATCGCCGCCACATCGCCGTTGGCGGACATGGTGGGATATTTGTTGAGATTGCGCAGGGTGAGCTTGTTGCCCTCGTTCCACATCGGCTCAGCGGCGAGATAACCCGTGGTTTGATCCGCCCGGGGCCATGTCCCGGTGGCCATGCACACATAGCGCAGGATCTCACCGCAGGTCATTCCGGCGGCATCCTTCTCCGGGATGGTCACAGGCAAATCCGCATAGCCCGGATCCACGCGGACGCGGCGGGTAAAGTTCTCCCCCAACTGTCCCGCCAGGGCCTCCAGCCAGCCCTTCAGCGTGGTGGGGGACGGCCCTTTCGAAATGTACATACGGTTGACCAGCAGGCCGATGATGTCCACCAGATCCCACCGCATGGTGAGGTCGTTGCTGCCGGTCATCCAGCCGCCGTTTGCCTGGTAGAATACACCCAGCTTTTTGTATTCCACCGTTCCGTCCGGCAGCTCCGGGCCCATGTACAGCTCGATACCCTGCCGATCCTCCAGCATGAGAAAAATGCCGTCCTTGGTGCGGGGATCAAACCGGCGATCCTGGTTGTCCATTTTGATGGAGGCGGTGCCGTATGGAAGGGTCACGCAGGACGGGTCTCCCTGCATCTTCACGCTGAGCCCCGATTTTTCGATTTCGCGGCCTGTCCAGATCTCATACACGCCGGGGACGATCTCCACCACCCGCATCCGCCGCCCGGGAAGGCTCCACCTGGTGACGGTCACTCGGATGGCATCCGGATTATTTACCCGAAATCCGATAATGGAACAGTGTGATTTGGTGTTGCCCGTCACGGTCGTGGTGTGGTACGCCACGCCCTCGCTGAGCACTTCCACTGTGAAATCCGCCGCCACGCCGTCCTCCAGGCGGTCTGAAAACGCCACGGCGCAGGCTTGGAGGACGCCCACATTTTGAAAGTCGATCTGCGCCCACTGGGGAACGGGAAATACGCCGTCCTCCCCGGACAGCGCCGCCCCCACAAGTCCGGCCTCCCAGTCCCGTGTGGCGGCGTCCTCAGGGCGAAGGATATATGAGCCGTCTAAGGTCCAGCGGTTGGGCTCCATGCTGGCGTAGTGGGCATTGAGGGCAAAGATCTTGTCCCACACCTGCTCCGGCCTGGAGATCCCCGGCTCCTGTTCGCTTCCGGTGGCGTCGCCCTGCACCATATCGGGATCCTCAATGTCCACCACGGCCTGGACGTGCATCCGGCGTCCGTCCGCCACAATGGCTTCCTTGTAGGCGTCGCTGGACTCAATCACTGGGCTCCACCTCCCGCAGGGTCAGAGAGAATTCGCCCCACAAAGGAACGGGCGGATTACCCTTTCCCCAAGCGAACTTGGGATAATTAAACTTCGTGACCCAGAACCGAGAGCGGATCAGAGTCCCGTCCGAATCCGGGGTGAGAAACGCGCAGGTGATGGGCGTCCGCTTGCCCTTCTCACAGGCGGCAATGACCCGGTTTTTCATCTCCGTCTTGAAATAACCGTACTCGTAGCCCAGCACCCACACATTGCCCCGCAGCTCCCGCACCTGCCGCCCGGTGACCATTTCCACATCCTCGCTCAGCGGGGTGAGCTGGGCGGAATACCCGTCTTTACTGCTCTCCGGCAGAATCAGGTTGTCACCGTCCACGTCCAGGATGAGTTGTGTTAGGCCCATGAGCATAGGGGATCACCTCTGTGGATTCAAGATCGGCGTGCCGTTGGCGTCGGCATACTTGACCATCGGGTCAAAGTAATAGGAGGCAAACGGAGTGCCGTCCGGGAACACAAGGTTTAAAGTCATCGGGGCGCTTCCGCCGCTCTGCGCGATATCGGCCAGAGCGTTGACCACGCCGGCGGAGATATTTTCCATCTGCCGTTCCAGCGCCCCGGACGAGGACGGCTCCTCCAGAGTGGAGGGCAGGTGCGTGGACATAGCGGTCAGCGCCGCCTGGGCCGCGTCCTCATAGGCTGCGGCCATGTTCTGCTTCTCCCGCTCGACACCCTCGATCAGGCCCTGGACATCGTAGCTTCCGATCCTCGCGAATGCCTTTGAGGGAGAATTCTGCTCCGATTTCTCCTGATACCCGCCTTGGCCAACAGCCGCCAGCTGCTGATATGCGGCGCGAACCTCGCCCAGTTTGCTGAGCAAGCCGTCAATCAGGCCCTGGGCATCATTTTGGCCATCCTTATAGGTCTCCTCGTAGATGTCCATTTCCTTTGCCGCTTCATCCAAGTCCTCTTTGATCTGATCCAGATTGAGCTTAAATTCTTTCTCCATCTGTGCTACGGTGTCGGAGAAATTTTTCTTGCCCTCCTCCACCTTGGCGAGCTCCTCATTTAGGGCCGCGACCTTCTCCGATCCGCCCTTTACAATGGCGTCCAGAATTTGGGCGGACTCCGCCGAACCGTCGGACAGCTTGGCGATTAGGCCCTCATCCACGCCCAGCTCCATAGCCCGCTGGAGATTGGCGGCATAGGTGTCCATATAGTCCACCTGGCCCTGGAGGGTTGAAATCAGGTTATCAATAGAGGTCTTGGCCGTCCCATCCAGCTCATTGAATAAGCCCAACTGGCTGTCGATGCTCTTATACGCGGCCTCGTAACTCTCCTGATACGACGCCTGAAGCTCTTCCATCCGGGCCGTGAGCTCGTCCACCATGGACGTCATAGCGGCGGTCTGCTCTTCCGCCGCCCGCTGCCCCTCGTTGTAAGCGTCGGTCGCGGCCTCCAGCTCGGCGATCTGGGCGGCGTTGTCCGCCTCGGCGGCGGTCAGCCTTTCGATGGTGGCCCGCAGCGATTCCGCCAGCTCCTCCTGCGTCTGCATCGGGATCCCGGCTGCCTCGTAGGCGGCGGCTATCCGCTCCATCATGTCGGCGTCATTGGCCTCCACCCCGGCCAGCTGCTCCCTGGCTGCCGTCAGACGGAGAGTGGTCTCATCTTGCTTATCCTGGAGCTCGTTCAGGTACGCGACCTGGGCGTTATACTTTTCGTAGTTTGCCTCCCGCTCGAGCATGGCGTCGATGTCTTCGGTGGTCTTTTTCACACCGTCATCATAATTGATGATGGAGTCCGTCGCCTCGTCATAGGCCAGGGACAGCCCAGGGACCGCCTCGTTGAGCTCGTCTATTGTCTTTTTGATGCGGTCCTTCGTTGTGACGGACTTTTCCTCCGTCGACATCAGATCTCTCAGCCGATCCGCCAGCTTGGCCGCGGACGCCCGCTCCTCCTCCATGGAGGACATCAGGTCGTTGTAGGCGTCTTTAGCGTCCTGGAGGGACTGGTAGAAGCTATCCGTGGCCTCCTGGGCGGCGTCCGCGGCGGTCGCATAACTGTAAAACGCCGTTACCAACCCCGCCGCGGCCGTGGCCACCAGCAGCAGGGGGTGGGCGCTGATAAGATCCAGCGCCGCCTTCAGCGCGGTCGCTCCCACGGTCACCGCGGTTATCCCGCCGGCCAAGACCCCAAACGCGACCGTGAGCCCGGTGATGGCGCTCACCACCCACGGGTTTGCCTCCACAAAATCCGTCGCCCAGCCAAAGGCGTTCGCGCCGATCTCGTACAGATTTTCCAGCGCCGGGTTTAGCTGGTCACCAATGGCAATGCGAAGGTTCTCCGCCGCGTTGGCCATGCGCTGCTGGGCGAACTCGGTCGTGTCCGCCATGATCTGGAAGTTCCGTTCCACAGCGCCGGAGCTGTTCGCCATAACGTCCAGCGTCCGATTGAATTCCTCCGCCCCGCTGTTGAGCAGCGACAGGGCCGCTTGTCCTGCCGTGGAGCTGCTCCACAGGTTGGAGAACGCGGTGGCGTCGCCGTCCACGCTGTCTGCCAAAATCCGCATGACCGCGCCCAGGTTTGTCCCGCCGTCCGAGAGCTCAGCAAAGCTCTTGCCCGTCTGCTCCTTGAGCACATCCGCCACCGTGGAGCCGTCCTTGGCCAGCTCGGTGAGCATGGCCGACAGGTTGGTGGTGGCAATTCGGGTGTTGGTGCCGTTCTTGGTGAGCAGGGCGTAAGCCGTGTTCAGATTCTCCAGGCTCACGTTATAAGCCGCGGCCACCGGGATGATCCGGCCCATGTTCTGGGCCAGCTCGCCCACAGAGGTCTTGCCTTCATCCTGGGTCTTGACCAGCATGGAGGCCACCCGCTCGGCTTCGGAGCCCTCCAGCTTGTAGGCGTTGAGCGCGGTGGTCAGCACGTCCACAGCGGTGGCGGAATCGGTGAAGCCCGCCACAGAGGTCTTGGTGGCCGTGGATACAAAGCTGATCACATCAGCTGCGTCCACGCCCGCAGACCGGGCCTGATAGGCCGCCTCGGCCAGAGAGCCCACCGCCACGCCGGTCTCGTTGGAGAGCTCCACCAGCTGGGCCTTGATGTCCGCCATGGGGTAAACGCTGGTGTCCACCAGAGTGGAGAGCTTGGCCAGGGCGGTTTCAAACTTAGCCGCCGATCCGGCGCACGCTAACAGCTCGTCCGAAATTTCCTTGACCGTCTTGGCCACGCCGGCAGCGGCCAGGGCGGCGGCCAGCTGCTCAATGCCGGCCTTGGACTGTTCGTTACCCGCAGAAAATTCCTCCGCGCTGCTCCCTGCTTCCTTGACCGTTTTCCCGAACTGGTCGATGGAGGTAGCGCAGCCGTCCGCGCTTACGGCAGCCTCCCTGAGATACTGATCATTTTGCGCAATCTTATCCGACAGACCGTTGAGTTCGATCTTTGCGCTGTTCAGCTGCTTTTCCCAGTTGTTTGCCCCTCGCGTGGCGGCGTCCAGGTACGCACCATTTTTTTCAAGTTCAGCGCCTAGGTTCTTATTTTCCTGGAGAAGCTCCCCAACCCGGCGCGCGGTACCATTCGTAGATGTCTCTAATCGTTCCAGTTCAGCACGCGCCTTGGCAATGGAGGCTTCCAGCTTTTCCTGCTCGGATGATGTATCCCCGGATTTCCGCTTTAACGCCTCCAGGGCGCTTTCGCTCTTTTTAAGCTCATCAGCATATTTGGCCCACTGCTCCCCAGCCTTTTTCGAAGCTTCGTCAAAAGCACTAATGGCCTGGTCGCTGGCCTCTATCTTCGATTTGAGGTCAGCCTGTTTTTCGGCGTATGCCGCTACAGCGTTCCGGGCGTTGAGCAGTGCGGTCTCCAGATCAGCGACCTTCTCCTGCTGCTTGTCGTACACAGCGCCCAGCGCTGTACCCTTGGCCGTCAGGGCGTCCATACTGTTGGCGTTGTTCCGGAACTCACTTTCCACCAACGTCAGGTTGGATTTCAGCGCGGACAGCTCGGAGTTACAGGAGGCAACCGCCTGTTTATATTGAGCCTCGCCCTCAATGGCGAGCCTGGTCGATATGGTTCTTGCCACAGCCGGCACCTCCTATCCCTGGGATTAATCGTCCTCCGTTTTCCGCTTCACGCCATGAGCCCTCAGATAGAGCTCCCAAAGGTCGTCCACTTCCCCCGGGCAGGAGAGGAGGACGTCCCTTTTGGAAAGCCCGTTGGCCGTCCCCATCCGGATGTAATGGGCGCGGGTCACCGCGTTTTTTTTTGCGCGTTCAGCTCCGCCAGACCAAGATCCACTTCGTCGTTCTCCGGCTTGACCTCCCGGCCATACCCCAGGGATATGGCGGCGGGGATAGCCAGCTTCAGCGCGATCACATCGCTGGGCGACATACTGGCCATGATCTCGTCCGCGCTCACGATGGGCTCCGCATCATAGCCCAGGCTACGCCGAGCCAGTTCCCCCTGCTCCGCCAGGATGGCCGCGGCGCGGCAGGCGGCGGATACGCCGTCCCGTCCACTGGACTGGATCGCGTCCACCAGCCCCTGCACGCTGCCGAACTGCTCATCCAGCTGGAACATGGCTTCCACAGTGTAAGATAGGTAGCACGTCCGGCCCGCCAGATCAAATTTGACGGTTCTCATATCAGCCAGCCGCCTCGGCGGCGCTATCCTCAGCCGGAGGGTTAGCCCCCTGCCTGAACTGTGCCTTGAGCCACTCCAGGGCCTCGGCCTCTGTCTCCGCCTCGTAGGTGTCCCGCCACCCACCGGTCTCGCAGGCATACACGGTGAAGGTGGTGGCGGTGGTGCCAAAGGTGATAGAGCTCCCTTTGGTCTGTGCGGTGTCGTTTCCCAGCGCCGCCTTCACCAGGGGGTAGAAACAGGCTTTGTACAGCGTACTCTTGTTCCGCATCAACTTTTTCAGGTAGCCGAAACCACCTTTGGGGGGATCGTCCCCCACCGCATAATGAACGACCCCGTCCTCTACCGTGGCTCCATATACCACGGCGGCAATCTCGTCCTTCATGTCGTCGGTCTCCATCGAGATGGATCCGCTGGCAAATTCGGCCACGCTCTCCGCCAGAACGTCGTCCGCGAACAGTTCGCCGGACGCCAACGTGACGGACAGATCCGCCTTTACCAGACGACCGATCCGCACCGGCTCGCCCGAGTAGACGGGGCGCTTTCCATCCGGCTCATCTGCCACAGGGCAGAAATAGGGAAATTTGGCTCCAAAACTAGCCATATGTCATCCTCCTTTAAAATTTACAGGTTTTTGCTGTCTAGGTAGGCGTTGTAGACCTTCTCTCCGGCCTCCACCGCCTGTTCTTCACTTTTCGCGGTCGCGGTGCTTATGGCAGGGCGGGCAGCGATCCCACGCGCTGGAGCCCCATACTCGTTGATGAAGGCGATCTCCGCGTTGCGGACACTCTTGCCGCCCCGCTTTCGGGTTCCCTGGGGATAGATATAAATAGCGCCCCCATCGGGAAGCTTTTTGACGTCGCCCTTCTTGACGGAGTTGGCGGAAATGCCCATAGAGTACGGCCCACTCCAGCGGTTTTCGATTTCTGACCTCTGGGCCGGTACGACCACGTCAGCCTCGGCATTGAGAATCCCCTCGACCACACTGTCCGGGAGCTCAGCCAGTGCCGCCAGGTCGTCGATCAGAGCATCTAACCCGTTCACTTCCATCCGTGCCATCACTCATCATCCTCAATGGGCTGCGCAGTCTCGCACTCAAAGACAAAGTGCTGACCGTCCTGGTCGGTGGCGTCCGTAACCTGCGGCCACGTAAAACCGGCGGCAAACAGCGCCCGCTTGGTGTCCCGTATTTGTCGGAAACAGTCCTGATTCAGCGGCGCGAACAGGTGAATGTGTACCAGACAGCGCTCGCACCCAGGTTCATTGTCCCCGAAGGCAGCCCCGAAGGAATCACAGGCGAACGTGTAGTACCGGAGCGGGTGGCCTTTGGCCGCCGCGTCCAGCACAGACTTCTCTACCGGGTCTCCGAACACGTCCAGCGCCGCCTTGACCCGCGCTTCTACAATCATCGTGCCGCCTCCCTCCTGCCCACCTTGACCTCCAGCCATTGGTGGCGATCCTCCACGTCATTGATACTGATGATTTCCCAGGGCTCCGGGTCGCCCACTTTGTAGATCAGCTGGTCGACCTTGATTTTCGAAGAGTACCGCATGGTCAGCGTGGCCGACGCCTTCAGCTGGAGCTGCTTGGCGGAGAAAACCTCGGATCCATAGGCGTTTACCCATTTGCAGTGATACATGATCTCTCGGCCCTGGGCGTCATACCCAATGACGCCGGATTCCTCCTCCGCAGAGGCAACGCCGTTTTCGTTCACAGTCTTGCTGACGCTGTGAATGTAGATTCGGGTGCGCAGCTCCCCAGCACGTGCTTGTCTAGCCAAGGGCGCCGCCTCCCTCCGTCAGCTTCAACTGGTTCAGATACTGCCGAAACATGGGGTTTTCCGCCACTCCTGTGGCCACAACGGTAGTGTCCCGCTGATCCCAGGCGTTGACCACCATGTAGTTGATACACAAGTCGTACAGGGCCGCCCGGGTTGTGCCCGATTCGGGCACACTTACCCCGGCGTTCTCCATGTACGCCACCGCCGCCTCGTACATCACCGGGATCAGCGCCTGCACCTCCGGGTCGTCCGCCAGCTCTGTGAGTTTGCAATAGGCAAGCAGGGAAGCCCTGCGCTCCTCACTCAGCGCCATCGTCCTGCTCCGTCAGCTTCATCGGCTCAAGAAACTTGTCCATCATCCAGCCGAACAGCCGCCCGGTGAACACCTGCCGCCAACCGTTTTCAGCGGGGCGGGTATTCCCGAGCACGCCCACGCCACAGGGCAGCACGGCCACAACAGATGCGTCTTTGCTGGGTTCCGCCCGCAGGCGCAGGCCGTTCGCTGCCGTCACGGCGTAATCAATAAACTCGGTCTCCTCCGCCTGGATGTCATGGGAGGCTTCCTGGAGGGCCTGGGCGGCCTCATCGGCCGCCGCATCGGGTTTCCGTGTCGTCGGCATTGCCAGTACCTCCTTAGCCCGCGGCTTCGCCGCTGCCGGCCACACTGCCGGCGGCGATGTAGCCATTGATAAAAGCCCCGTCGTCCCACAGGGTACAATCGTCTCTCAGATCGCCGCGCCAGAGGGTCATATCCTGCGCCGCGGCATTGAAATCGCCGATAGTGGCCTGGTCAAATACCTTAATGGTGAACATCCGGCGATCCCAATACGCCACGCCCTCCTTCAGGTCGCCCAGGATCATGGGGATCTTGCCGTCCGCTGTGGGGATGGTGTCGTTATCGTAGGTCTTGACGGGCAGCGTGTGGGGGCCTACGCACAGCCGCAGCTGCTGGGGATCGGCGGGGTTGGGGGTGAGCAGATACCGCCCGTTGCTGTCCTTGAGCGTGCCCAGCCACAGCAGGCCGTCGTCGTTGGTGATCAGCTTGCTGGTGGAGCGGAACGCAGAGCCCAGTTTCACCCAGGCAGCAAGGATGCCGTCCAGGTTCTTCAGATCCTGGGGGTCCTTCTTGCCGATGACCGCCAAGATCTCCTTGTTGCCGGTGACACGGGCCTCGTCGCCCAGCCACTCCACAGCGACAGCGGCGATATTGTTGTCGCTGTCCTCCAGCAGTTCGTTCGTCACCGGAAGATAGCCGCCCCGCTTCTTGATGTCGTACTCCAGCACCGCGAACTGGGGCGTGGCCGTCTTGCCGAATTTGGCCGCCTCCGCCACCGTGGCGAACCCCTGGTGCTGGCCCCGCTTTTTGATGGTGCGCTTGCCCCTCTTGGTGGTCACATGGATGACCTGCACCTCGTCCATCAGGCTCTCTTTGCTCTCGCGGAACTGGATGATCTTGGTGGAAATATCCTCAGGAACGGTGTAGCCGCCGTCGGGATCCACGCCCTCCGACATAAAGTCGCCGGCCGCCTTGGTCTTGGGGAAGCCCGCTCGGGCCGCCGCCGCGAAGGACTTGACCGCGGCGTCATAGCTCTTGACCTCAGGCCCCTGCTCCGCATGGGGGACGCCGCCCGCCGAGGGATCCTGGGAGCCAAAACGCTCCCACTCCTCCAGCAGCTTCTCCACCTTGTCGATCTGGTCATTGAACTCCTTGATCTTGGCCATCCCGGCCTCATGATCCTCCATGCGGTTCTCCGCCAGGGCAGACTCCGCCACCTTCAGAGCCTCCACCCGGTCAGCCTTTAGCTGATACAGAGTCTGCTTATTGATTTGTGCCATTTTGATTACCTCCATATCTGATTTTTTCCAGCTCCAACAGGGCCTTTGCCCGCTGGAGCGCCTTGCCGTCATCCGAAGGAGGAGGTTCCTCCCCCGGTTCATGGGGATCCGGGCCTCCGTAGCGCTTGTTTTTGACCACCCCGGCCTGCCGCTGGGCCGGTACCGCCACGAAAGACCACTCATAAGCATCCTTCGCTCCGCACAGCACACCGTGGCAGATCTGGCCGTTGTACATTTCTCCCTTCTCATGGAAGCAGTCGTGTAAGTCCTGTCCGCAGATAGAACACGTCACACGTTCCACCGCGCACCCCACGCTGACCTCCCTCTTGATGCCGCCGTCGATCTCCGCGATGAGATCTGCGTTGTCCTCGGTGCGCATCATATAGGCCCAGCCTTTCAGCCAGCGGTAGGGCCTCCCGTCGCTGGTCAACTGCCCCTGCTCCGTCACTACCTCGGTGTGGTACAGGCGGGCTGTCTGCCCCCTGGCAGACCAGCAATGATCGAAGATGCCCGGGGCCCCCAGAAACAGTCCCGCCAGCTCGTCCAGGGCCTGGTCGTCGAAGCGCTCGAAGTCCCGGTCAATTTCGTTGTCGCACAAACGCAGAGCAAAGGTGTACACCTCGTCCGCCCCCAACTCCCGCATGGCCATGGCGTTGATGAGGGTCATGTCATCAGGGCCTGGAGCCGCCGCTTTGAAAACCCACTCCACGTCCATCACTCCTTCCCTGTTTCTTTCTGCCCTTGCAAGGCCCGCAAGCGGCTCAGCTCCCGCCAGTCCTCCAGCGGCACACTGTCCAGGCGGGCACTGCGACTATCCCCGCCATGGACTTTTTCAAGATCTTCCAGCGCCCTGATATCGTCCACCGAGTACACACCGATTTCCCGCATACCCTTGTACAATGCGATTTGCGCGGCAGTGTCTCCCCGGAGCAGCTGCTTGGGCTCCCGCTTGATGCGCAGGCCGTTCGCCCGCTCTCGAGGCAGCAGCAGTTTCCAGGTGTCCTCCTGCTCCCGCTGGACGATGATAGGCAGCATGGTGTGCTTTACAAAGTCGATGCTGTTCTGCTCGTTGGAGCTGTACGCCTGCTTCCCGGCGTTGAGCAGGTAGAGCGGAACACCGAAGAACCGGGCCACGTCCGCCACCCGGTATTCCTCGGACTCCACAAACTGGGCTTCGGAATTTTTCATCGCCGTTTGGGTGTAGGTCACCCCTTTGGGCAGTACCGCGATCCGAAAGTTCTTCCCCGGGCCCGAATGGATCTTCTCCCACTCCCGGCGTAGTCGCTCGGTCTTGGTGATGAGTTCCTTCTGCCCTTCGGCGTTGGTCAATTCGATAGTGCCGCCGATATCGGTTTCCGTCAGGAGAACCCCGGATGGTTGGCCACCGTTGGCGTAAAAATCCGCCTGGTACTGCTGGGCGGACAGCCCTGTGGAAATGGCCAGCGACGCCCGACGCAGGATGGAAATGCCGCTGATGCCGTCGGTGCTGTACGCCTTGTAGTGGAGTACATCCGCTGGGGCCAATCGGGTCATTTCCCCGGTACGGGGATCGGTGTAGATGTACCACAGAGACCCGGTTTGATCCACATAGGGGGTGACGCTGTCAGGCATTAGCGGGATCAGCTCCACCGGGCGGCCCGTCCGGCTATCCCGGTCGATCCAGGCGTATGCGTTGCCGCACAGATCCAAGTTGCATTGCATCAGCCGCTCATAGTCGAATCTGGACATTACCTCGTTGGGCGGCCCCCACAGCAGCTGGCCCAGGGGATGGTCAGTCAACCGTTTTTTGGTGTTCTCTTCCATGAGATACACCGGAAGCATGGCGATGGCGTTGGCCCGCAGTTCCACGCACCGGGACACCGTGGACAGTTTCATGGCCTTGTCGCGGCTCAGGGCCATTGCGTCCTGGGCTGTAAAGCCTTTCCACCCTTTCGCGCTATTCAGAGACAGCACCGCGCCCCCAGCGCTCTTTTGAGATATGTCGCTGCGTTTCCGCAGCGCCTTGTCGAAGATCACGGGTCATCGCCTCCCTTGCCCCTGCTCCAAAGCACGCCACCAGCAATCAGGAGAACACCCGCAGTGATCAACCCGGCGGGCGGATGGATCCACCCCACCCCTGCGGCGACGCACCCAGCGCCCCACATCAGCAGGATATCTGCGCCCCAGTTTCTGCACCAACGGGCGAAGCCGTTTCGGAACCGCGCCCGCTCGACCTTCTCACACTCTGGTGTAGGGTGATCACGTTGTTTCCCGTTATGTCCTTTTGTGTCCACTTAAGTCCACATCCTTCCCGGTGTCCGAATCGGACACCGCGTACTCACAGCGAAAAATCTTCCCGGGCCAAAATCTCGTCCAAGTCCGGCGCCGCGCCCCTGCGAGATATCGCCGTCGCCATTGCGATGATCCAGGCCACGGTGATGTCGATCCGCCCGATGGAGCGGTTTTTCATAGGCTTAATGTTCTCGTTCCCATCCACCGCGCACCGCACGTTTCCGAAGTTCCACCGGGCGCAGGTGTTGTGGACGTGGAGCATTTCATGCTTACGGATCAGCTGCTCCAGCTCCTTCATGGCCGGCGACATTCCAATCATGGTCTGGGGAATGGCAATGATCAAAATGCCTTTGTCCTGAAGCTCAGGAGTGATTGTCGAGGTTAGGTGTTGGTCTACCCCCAGGGTCTGTAGGTCATAAAGTTCTTTGGCCTCCAGCACCGCCGCGATCACGTCCCGGTAGTCTACCATGTCCCCATCACACAGTGCCAAAAACCCGGCCCGCTCCCAGTCCCGGTATGGCACATGGTCCCGCTGCTCCGCCTCCAGCACAGTATCCTTTGGCCGCCATGCCCGGAACAGCGCCACCCAGGTGTCCAAACCTTTCTGAGGAGGGAACAGCAGCACAAAGGCGGTCAAGTCGGTGGTCTTGGACATATCCAGCCCGCCATAGCAGGTCTTTCCCTTCAGGTGCTCCCGCACCCACTCCTCCCGCTCGTCCTTTTTGGACGGGCCGATCTGCGTCTTGTCGTACAGCGTCAGCGGCAGCCAGCCCACCGCCTTCACCGCGATCCACTGATTCAGCCGCAGCCAGCGGAAATTGCGCTCCGCGCTCTCGCTTTGCTTGGCCGTCCGGGCTGCCGCCCGGAACTTCCGAGCCTTCATGGTCACCCCATAGGAGGGGTTGCAGGTTTTCCACAGCTCCTCGTCATAGATGTCCAGCTCAGCGATTTTGGCCGGGTCATCCCCGGTGAGCACGGAGATACCGTACATCACCGGCAGCCATTCGGTGTCGTCCGCATCCAGCGTATCCTCCGGCTCGCCTCGACGCCAGGCCAAAATTTTGCGGCATTTCTCGTGGATCTCCCAGCCGATGGATGTCCGATCCGGGTCGTCCCCGGCGGTGGTGAGCACCAGCACCGTCTGCTGCCGCCGGGCGGCATCCGAGCCGGTGGTGAGTACGTTCCAGCGATCCCGGCCCGCTCTCCCTGTCCAGGCGTGGAGCTCGTCGCAGATAATAGCGGAGAAGGACGGGCCGTGCTTGTTTTCGACATCACCAGAGTATACCTTCAACAGACCACCAAACCGGGTTCGGATTTCCCGCACACTGTCCCGGCACCAGGCCAGGGGCCGGTGGGCGGGCTCACCCATGGCGGTGTGCTTCACCATGTACTTGGCGCACTTATAGACGATGTCCGCGTTCTGCTTATCCACGGCGAAAAGGCCCACGCTGGGCATCTTTTCCCCATCCGCCAGCAGGTGGTATAGGGCCAGGCCGGCGGCCAGCTCGCTTTTACCGTTCTTTTTTGGGATCTCGTTGTAGAGGAACCGCCGATACCGCACCCAGGTTCCGTCATCATCCCGCACCTGGACGCCGTAGAACAATCGAATAAACTCCATCTGCCAGGGCAGCAGCTCAAAAGGCTTGCCCGCCCACTCATTCTGGCCAAACACCAGCAAAGAGAAGAACTGGAGAATCCGATCCACCGATGCCTGGTCGTACCGAAGTTCCGCCCCGTCCTCTGGAGCAGGCACCGAGATAGTAGGCGCCAGCCAAACGACGTCAGGCACTATTCTCTGCCCCTCCTTGGATCAGCTGGAGGAACGGATTATCATCCTCCCCATTCTGCTTGGCAATCTCCGGCACCACCAGCCGGCACCGGCTGGTAACGGTGAGGCCCATATCCGTAGCAGAATTCCGGGCCTGCTTGAAATACCGTTCCTGCACCCGGCCCCAGGCGTCCGCCTGCTCCAGATCCGGGGGCTTCGCTGCCAAGGCGGCCTCCGCCTGCTGGGTGGCGATGAGCCACTGGTGCTGGGCCACCAGGTAGCGGCCCAGGGTGTCGGCGTCCAGGTCGGTATAGATGCCGGCGGCGATCAGCCGCTTGCCCAGGGCACGGAAATCTTTCTTCAACTGCTCCGGCAGCCACTTAGGGGGCTTGGCCGTTTTTGGCCGCTCCACGCTGACCTCATGGCTGCGCCGCTCCGCCGCCTCAGCCTTACTCAGGTGTTTGCGGCCATTTGCTTCAATCACATCTGTGGGTTGTCTCGGCCCTGGCATATTGCCCACCTCCTAGAAATCATTTATCCCGGCCCAGCGTCTGCACCAGCTGGCATTCCCGTTCCGATAGGGCCCACTTAATGGCCGCCGTACGCTCAGCCGCAGCACGCTCAGCCGCAGCACGCTCAGCCGTCATATCCTCCGACAGGAGAAACCCACAGCCAAAGATCGTCTTTCCACTCGCCCGCTGGGCGTCCAGCGCCCGGACAAAAGCGGCGTCCTCCGCCCGAACCCGCAGGGTCTGGCCGTATTTTGCCAATCGGTACGCAGCGGGTGTCAGCACTTCTGGCGGATAGACATACCCCGGCAGCTCTGCGGCCGCCTCGTGCCGGTTTTCATCGTCCGCCGCTTTCACTAGCTGATACAGCTCCGGGTCGGCCTCAATCTTCCACTTTCCCAGGTTTGTCACAAAAGACGTGTTCACCACTGCGCCGTTGGCATAGGTCACGCCCACGCCGGCCAGCACGTAGTTGCAGCTTCCGGCGGCAATGGAAAAGAGGGTCAGCGCCGGCGCAAAGAGAAAATACGGGATATTCCGCTCGTTGTAAAACCGGCAGATCTCCGACAGGATGGAGAAAGGCGGGTTGTCGATCACCACGCATCCGTCCACATACTCCGCGTTCTGATAGTCCCCACCAGGATAGAAGGGCCGCAGAATCTCCGCCCCATCCAGGCCGTAGTGCCGCACCGCCCAGTCCCTCACGCACTGGTAGACGTTCTCTGGGGTATAACAGTCATCCGTGGTCAGTTTGGGTTTGAATTTATCCACGAATTGCCGATATTCCTCCGTCTCTTCCGGCTCCGCCGAGCTTTCGCCTGCTCCAGGAGCAGAGCGAGTATGTGAGCTGACCTTCACGGGTTTCTCCGTCGCCCCAAATTGCAGGGAGTCCATAGCAGCCGTGTCAAAGCCAATAATGCCCGTGTCGAAGCTGAGCGCCGCCAGGCCATCCAGCTCCAGTTTCAGCAGTTGCGGGTCCCATGCTGCGGTCTCGCTCAGCCGGTTGTCGGCAAGAATATAGGCTTTGCGCTGGGCCTCGGTGAGATTACTCACCAGCACGCAGGGCACCTCGGTCATCCCCTCCGCCCGCGCGGCCTCTACCCGGCCATGGCCAGCAATGATGTTGTTATCAAAGTCGATCAGTACCGGGGTCACAAAACCAAATTCCCGCAGACTGGCCCTAATCTGGGCGATCTGCGCCTTGCTATGCACCCTAGCGTTGTTGGCATAGGGCACCAGGTCATCGATGGGAACCAACAGCAGCTGTTCCACCGCTACAGACACCGACAATCCGTCGCCCGCAGGGGCTGGATTGACCCCGCCTTTTCCAACGGACCCACCGGGCCCCTTTTTCTCGCTCATACTGCCTCCATTCACACAATTGCCCATGGGGAAAAAATCTTTCACGGATGGGGCCACACGGTCTCCAGCTCTTGCCCCGAAACTTTTTCGGGGTGGGGGAGGGGCCAAGATGAACCGGCGCGGGCGTCGCGCGAACTAAAACCGCGCGCGCCCAAAGCTGGACACGATTCCGCCAAATCCCGCCGCAAAAATTAGCCCCGTTTTTTGCGTATTTTCTGCCACCGCTCTCCCATGGTCTTGTGGGAGTGGCACGAGTGGCACAGGCTTTGTAGATTCGCCCGGTCGGTGAATACCGTCCAGTCACCCTTGTGATCCCGGATGTGATCCACGTCGGTGGCCCAGGTGCGGATACCGCGCCGGTCGCACTCCTGGCAGAACGGCTCATGCAGCAGCTGACCGGGCCGAAGGTCATCCGTCCATATCGGCAGACTGTACCAGCCATGCCATGCGGCAGACTCCCTTCGGGCGGCCTGCTTGGGTTTGTGCTTGGCGCACCAGCCGTCCCGGGTCAGCTCTGAGCAGCCAGGGTGGCGGCAGGGGCGCAGCGGCTTTTGTGCCATGGGCTATCACCTCCAAGGCAAAACAAAAAGCGCCCAAGCCACAACGTCCCTTTTGGGACTGTCGTTGGCTCAGGCGCTGGCGCATCGGCTCTGGCTCAGGCTCTCGATATTCACAAGCGTTTTCTGTCCGCACAGTTTACAGCGGACCTCCAGATTTTTGACCTCCGTGTCCTCCCGTACCTTCAGGACTTTTCCCTTACGGCAGACGGGACACATCAGCCATCCATCCTTCACTGTCAGTTTACCACATTCCCGCCGTCCTTGCAATGCCTTTTCCTCCATTTCTATTCCCTTTCCCAGTTATTAAGACTTGTTTCAAGGTCAAAAATTATTAAGACTATTTGATTTTCGCCCTTTGGCGTAACTATACGCCGGGGGATCCTCCGCTTCAAATAATAAGTACCGCGCCCCGATGCAGTCCGCGAAGCCGTAGGGATTGCGCTCGGAGAACTGCACATAGTCCACCGCACCCTCCGGCGGAGCCAGGGTCACGCCGTCGATGGGTATGTCGATATACTCCACCTCATACTGCTTGAGGTTCCGGCTGGCCCGCCACGTCCTCTCCCCCGGCCTGGCCCGCCCGAACTCCCGGGCCTCCTTGGTCAGATACTTGGCCAGCTCCCGGTAGTAATGGACGTCCACCGGCTCGATCCGGACGTAGCCGCCACCGGGCCACAGGCTGCGGATCTCCTCCAGGTCACCCGGCCCGCACCCGTTGAGCACCGCGTGATGGTGGAGGCGCCGATCCTCCAGCCGCCCGTCCCCACCGAAGTACTCATCGTCCAATTTGCCGTGCCAGCCCTCGGTGGTGTAGATGTACAGCAACTCCTGTTCCCGTTTTCGCCGGACGGCGCGGAGCTTGCGAACAAACTTCTGGAAGCATTTATCGGCTTCCCGCTTGTCCGACGGGAGATGCTCATCATCGTAAGTAGGAGTAACCACCCAATCTCCCCGGCCAAAATTGGCGGCGAGCTTCAACTCCAACTCCCGCCAGCTACACTTATCGTTATAAAACTGCTGAGCGGCGCAGGTGGGGCGGCAGCGATCAGACCGCCGCTGCCGTACCGGGGAATCCTCCGGCACCGTGCCGAGAACTTTTATATGGAGCAGCCCCGCCTTGATATGCTTGATTCCGACAGCCATCCCGTCACCTTCGATCCTTCCTTGTGCCCGATATAGATTGCGCAACAGCCACATCGAGTGGCTGTGCGCAATTCAATTCTGCATGACCGCTCGATGCGGTCATTGCAGAATCACTGGACATAAATCCCAACTGCTCGTCCTCCCGTGGGCGGGCCTCCGGCCCGCTTAGGGCTGGGGCGGCTTTGCCGCCTAACGCCTCCACCTTGACCCGAAGCACCTGGATATTGCCCAGCGGCTCCAGCCTCATAACCGCAGCCTCTTTCGCGGCCAGCGGGCCCAGGCCCCAATCATCAATGGCAACGGCCAACAGTACGCGGCTCATGATTCATCCCCTCACAATCTCCAAGCAGGCTTCGTACTTGATTGCTTCTTCTATTTCTGCGGCCAGATCTGCAAGCGCAATCTACCCGTCGGCCTTCTTGCGTTTTTTAGTCTCCAGTTCAGCTTGCCGCCTGGCTTCTTTGTACTCGTTATACTTGGCTCGATACTCATAGCTTTTTCCGAATATGTTCCATGCGGCCTTGACCACGTTGGGCTCGTAGGGACGGATCAGTTCCAGATCATCTACCGCCTTGTGAGAAATGGGGCATCCGCAGCACCCCGTCCTGGTCAGGCCATAGACCTCGTAAGCGTCGGAGTAGCGAACCCCGTAATAGTCCTTGTACCAAGCCTTATCCGCATCCGTGACATAGTACAGTGGGCGCAGACGGAACTGTCCGGAGGCGGTCTCCCCGAAACAGAGCGCGGTGTTGTCCTTGCGTGGAACAGACCGCATCCCGCCCTCTGCTCGCCGCTCGCCGGTGATGATCATGTCATAGCCCTTCTGCACTCGGTGGGCCAGCTGTTTCTTGCAGTAGTCACAGCACTTTGCGCTGATCTGGAAGTCCGGCGGGCACTCACCGATGAAATCTCTCATGTACTTGGAGGAATTGATAACCAACTGAATGTTTGGCCGGGGCTCTCCGGCGGAGTTGCAGCAGCACAGGAAGTTGATCACGCTCTCGCACTTGGGGTAGCGCTCCCGAAGCTCTTGGCGCTTTGCCGCCTTGTCCTCCGCCTGCTCGTATTCTTCCGCGATGGACAGGGGGACACCTTTTTTCTGCCACTCAGACAGTCCCGCAGACATGATTTTCGAGACAAAGGGAATGCCGTATGTTCTGGCCGCCGTGACAATGCCGATCTTCGGCCTGCACTCCTCGATCTCAATACCATATTTCGCGGCTGTGACCTTCACATGATCTTTGGTGGCCCGCATTTCCAGGCCTGTGTTAAAAAATACGTACTTGATTGGAGGAAGGCTGAAAACCGCTCTCGTCCGTTCAATCACGTCGACCATGATGTCACTGTCCGCCCCACCAGAGTATGAGCAGATCGCGTTCGGATGCTCACGCAGCCGTTTGGCAATAATGCTCTGGATTGCCTGGAACTTTTCCGGCGCGTCAAAATCCGCATACGCCGGCCGCTCGGTGTAAACTTTGCTTTTGTAGACTTCTTTTTTCATCATAGGTTCCTCCATCGTCATGGAGGCGGCGCGCCTTTATCCATGGGCCTCCTATGGTTTATTTAGATTCTGATAGCTCAATCTCCGCAATTGCCCGGAACACCGGGTAAAACTGCTGCGGCACCTCCGGCCAGTGCTTCTCCAGCACCTTCGTCGGATAGTCTGCCCACTCACACTGACCGACCGTGTGAAACCCTGCCCACTCCGCCGCAAGGTCAAGGCCGCCGATCACAGTGAACAGGGAGAGGTGGGTTAATTGGGTGCTCATCCCGTTTTGGTGTCCGAATCGGACACAACGTCCGGCAGCATCATCCAGCGGACGGGCAGAAAGTCAATCGCCTCGCCATTGTCCTGGAAGCGGAGGGCCTTGCCATCGAACCGGCAGACTTCACGAACGATCACACCGTCGCCCACATCAAGATCCACCACCACATCACAAGGCGTCCTCGGCAGCGTTCCACCAGGCATCCATCCGTTGAACACCAGCTGTCCTTCCGGCTGGGGCACGAAGCCCGCCGGGTCGTCTGTCCGGCACAGCAGGTAGTCCAGCGACACGCCAAGCAGATCGGCGAGCTTCACGTAATGCTGAACCTCACCGAGATAGCAACTGTAGCCATAGGGCAACGTGGTGTTTTCGGAGAAGTTCCCTTCCAACCGTTCCCGTTTCTCATACGTTGGGCCGTCCTTTTCGGAGAAGTACCTATCAGCTGCCCCGAAGCATTCCTCAACCGACTTTTCCGCCGCGGCCCGGGCCTCGCCAAAGCGCTTCCAAAGCTGCTTGATCTGCTCTACCTGCGGGCGCTCCTTCTCCTCCCTGACCAGCTGCTCCTGCTGCTTCTGGGCTTTGGCGTCCGCCTTGAGCTGCTTGACCTTATCCGCCAGCATGGAGCAGGCGTATTTGCATTTGGCCAGCTCACTGCACTTATCGCAGCACTGGCGGCAATAATTGTACGCCCAGTGATTTTGACCCATGACGCGCTTTTGCATCTCTTCGCGGTTGAGGCAGGGGCCATTGCCATAGGTCTTGCATTCCACCGCATCCACCTGGGCGAGGCTGTCGCCATACGCCCGAACCATATGTTCCATCGCCGAACCGGGCATTGCCCCCTGCTTCACCAACCCGTCATAAATAACCTGCTGCCGCTCAGCGGACATCTGGGCCAGGGCGTAGGCCGTGGCCTCAGCCAGCTTTCCCTTCTCATAGGTGGGCCGCCACGGTTTTGCCAGGTTTTCTTGAATTACCTTCAGCCGGGCCAGCTTGGACTTGGACACATTGCAAGCCTCCGCCACATGATCCCGCATCCGGCCAGGGAACTCGACCCCCTCCTCGTCCCGAAGCTGGTACAGCAGATCGTTTACCCGCTCCGCCTGTTTGCCGAGCTCAAAGGAGGTCAGCTTACGCGTGTCGGAGTTGGCCATGATGAGCCGCAGCTCCTGGAGGGCGGCGGACTCCTGTCCTCTCTCCACGATGCAGGGCAGATCCCGCAGCTCTCCATGACCGTCCATCACCAGCTGGCGCATAGCGGCGCGCCGGCGGTGGCCGGAGACGATGACATACCTCCCAGGCTCCTCCCCGGGCCGCACCCGGATGGGCTGCTGGAGACCCAGCAGCTCGATGTTGGCCGCCAGCTCGTCCAGGCCGGACAGCTCGTAGAAATTGCGGGGGTCGTCGTCAATGCGGTCGATGTCGATGTACTCGATCTGTTCCCGGGCAGCGCTTGCGCTGTCGGATCGGTCGTCCGCCTGAAGGGCAGATGACGGCCCCTGCCCCGTTGTGCCCAATTCGGACACAATTTTCTCTGCTGGCCTCCTGCTTATCAGGCTCATCACCGCCGCGGTCTTGGCAGTGTTTTTACTTGATGTTCCCACGGTATGTACCTCCAAATCAAATCTTAGTCTGCAAAGGGATTATCCTTGCTCCTGCCCTTCAATTCTTGGAACTGCTGCTGGGCCTTGGCTCGATTGGCCTGCTGAATGGCCCGCCCCTTGGCTGCCAGCTCCGCCGCCACCGAGTGATCCGGCTCGGGAACCAGCTCCACCATGGTCTGAGTATCACCATAAAAGGCCAGCTCCACCGCGACGCGGGATCCCTCCTTGTTTTTCCCGACTTTAAACATTCGGTTGGATCTGTTGTCATTGGGATCCATTGGCCAAACCAGGAAAGCCACGTCCGCGTCCTGCTCCAGCTGGCCCGACTCTTTGAACGAGTGCATGGTGGGCGCGATATAGTCGCCGCTCCCCTTTTCCTTGTCCGGGCGGGAAAGCTGTGCCAGGGCCACCACCGCTGTACCGGTGCTTTGGGCGAAGCGCTTCAGCCGTTTGCTGACCTCCGTCACCACGATGCGCGGATTGTCGGTGCGCATCCCGGCCACCGTGAGCAGTTGGACATAGTCCACGTAAATCACCTGATAGCCGTGGCCCAGGGCGTCGGCGGTGACGTCATCCACCGTGGAGCTCGATGCCCGGATAATGTCAAAGGGGCAGACCGTAGCCACGCGGTTGGCCGCCTCGGCAAATTTCTCCCACTCGTACGCGCTGAATGTCCGGGATTTGATTTGTCCCATGGGCACCCTCGCCAGGGAGGCAAACATACGATCCGCCATTTTCTCCGGCTTGGTCTCCAGGCTGTAGTAGCCCACCTTGTACTCGGCCTTGGCCTGGGCCATGGCCATGAGGATGGACAGCAGCGTCTTGCCTGAGGAAGCGTACCCGCCCAGCAGGATCATGTCGCCCAGCTCGGCGTAGGTGGCCCGGTCTGCGGCGGGGATCCCCCATGGCAGATATTTGGGCTTGTCCTTGCTGTTCATCCGCTCCAGGAAATTGGCGGCCAGCTCCGGGCCGGTCATGCGGGGCATACGATCCGTGGCGGACAGCGCCGAGGACATTTTGCGCACCAGCGGCTCGGCGTCCTCCAGATCCACGCACTCGAGGATCTTGTCCGCCATCTCCCGGATCCGGTACAGCGTGGCGGAGTTCCGCACCATGGGTATGTAGGATTCCACATTGGCGGCGGTGGGCGTGATTTCCATGGCATCCCTCACCCAGCCCGTGTACTTATCTCCGCCCTTCATGGCGTCCACCACCGTCACCGGATCGACGGGCCGCCCCTCTTGAACCAGCTTACGGATAGCGGAAAAGGTGGCCCGACAGGTGCCGTCCACAAAATCGTCCGGGGCGAGCTTTGACAGCACCAGCGGTATGCAGCGGTCGTCGATGAGCATGGAGCCGATGACGGACAGTTGGGCGCTGAACCCCCCAGTGCGGGCCAGATCAAGCTTGTCCACGGCAATTCACCCCCAACTCACGCAGAATCGCAATCACTGTGTTTCTGCAACACCCCAGCCGCCGCGCGACCTCCGCCTGGGAGAAGCCCTGGCTGTACAGCCATGCCACCTGGAGCGAACTCACTTTTCGTTCCCTCTGCCGAGGCGGTGGGCCCTCCTCCCAGCACTTGCATCGACTGGGGCTGTTCTGGCACCGGGCCTGACAGGTCTTGTCGAAGCAGTCTGTACAGCAGGGCTTGTCCGCCCTTTTGCAGCCGACCGCAATTTTACAGCGTCTCATCACAGCACCTCCAGATCCTTCACCCGGCCGCTGGAGCCCTGGGGCTGGGTGCCCTGGAGCAGGGACAAGTCCACGCCCTGATTCTCCCACCGGCGCTGATTGAGCCAGGTGGAGAACATCGGGATATACTTGCCGCCCTCCTCCGCCCACTGCGGGTTACAGCACTGGCGCTTGAGCGCGTCATACATGATCCGGCAAAGCCTTTTATCCGGCTTAAGCTTGTCCCACGCCTCGATGGACTTCTTGCGGTTGTCCTTCCGGGGGTACGCAGACCAGAACGCTTCAAATGCCTCCGGGTCGTGGTCAGGCGCGGACTTTTCCCGGCGGGTACGCCTGGACTTAGTCCTAGGCTCGTCCACCGGCTCAGGCTCAGACACAGCGCCGTCCCCCTCTGGGGGACTATAGGGGGTACTTGATTGTTTAGTACTTAATTGTTTAGTATTTAATTGTGGCGAGTTCTTCGTGTACGGCTCAACCGTGTACGATGAATCAGGACACGGTTGGGCCGTGTCATAATTTTTATGCCCGGTATCTGTAATGTTTTTAAAAATCGGTTTTCTTGAAACCAAGTATCCGGCTTTCGCAAATTGCCCTGCCGTCCCGCGAGCCTGCTCTTTCCGTTTTACATAGCCCGCATTTTCAAGTTCAGCAAGCATCTTCGACATCGTGTCCTTTGTCACATGAGCAATATTTGCCATGCCCCGGATTGAGAAATCCCAATCCGGGCGGAAACTCGTCATCATGATGAGCACCATTCTGGTCTGAAGCCGCAGGTTATCATCAAAAATCAAAGCATTAAAAACTCTGGTGTATGGGTCATCGTCTTTGACAATTTCAATTTGTTGTCCATTCATTAACATTCGCCCCCATCACGGTATACCACAGACGCTGATCCCATGGATTTGAATTGTAGTTCGCTGTCTTGATCACTCCCTGCTCTTTGCATGACGAAATGATCCTACGAATCTGATGACCGGACCAAAAAGGGAATTCATCACAAAAGTCTTTATTTGTCCAGGGCATCCACGGTTGACCATCCTCAATCACCAATTCAAATTTGCGATTACCTCTCCCGTTTAATCGAAGCAAATAAACTGCATATAGCTCATCAAGCAAAAACTGTATGAATATAGCTTCATTCACGCCAAATGAAACCGCATTTTCCTCAGAAAAACCCCATTGACCGTTATATCTTCTGAGCATTTTCATTCTCCTTTGTTCTCACGGTTTTGTGTCCAGCCTCCCGGCCCGGGCTTTGTAGTACTCGCTCACCACCTCATCAATTTCTTGTGCCTTACTATCCAGAATGTCTACAAACGCCCTGAAACAGTCTCGAATGGTTTCCGTGGATGCCTGGCTCGGATGATCTGACATAAGGCTTAGAACAGTACACAACCCCGCCAGATTTGAAAGGGATACTTCGAGATCCTCCAGATAGTCGATTGCTTTTTCCATAATCAGCCCTCCAGTAATCACATAGTTGCTTTTTGCTACTGCTACTATTTTGCAACTATACCACTACTGGACATTGTTGTCAAGAGAGTTTAGTATTATTTTGCTACTATGAAAGGAGGCATACCATGTCTAAGGTCGCCACCCAGATGCGCTATGAATACGAACTATATGAAAAGACAAAGATCATTGCTGAGGCAGAGCTTAGATCACTCAACGCACAAATCGAGTATTTTATGAAGAAAGGCATTGAAGCATACGAAAAAGAGCATGGCCCTATTGTTCTTGGACCCGTTGGGTGACCTCTGCCTCCCAAAGCCTCTTGCCACGGTCCAGAAGCACAAGCAGAAAGGCGTTCTGAGCAATTCCCAGCCGCCCAGCTTCCTGCTGGATGTACGAATGGATTTCCTCGGGCAATCTCACTTGCGTAGAAGTTATTTTGCTCATGTCAGCTCACACCCCCTTGCAAACTGGACAGTCCTGTGGTATAATACTTTTGTTCTCACGGTAAGCACTGCTTACCTGCCCTCGGCGGGGCCTCCAACCCGCCGGGGGCTTTTTTATGCTCCGCAGCCTCATGCGTTGGCCTCCTTGTTTTTGCCCGAAGGCACTTCGTTCGCCGGGTAAAATTTTTCCTTGCCCTTATAGAGGGCGTTGAGATATGTACACTTGAGCCAGCCCGATCTGGGCACTCTCCGGCTGGATCAGTTCCAGCGGTGCCGCCGGGAGGCAGTCACAGCGCTCTCCAGGATCCAGCGCCGCGCATACTCTTCACAAATTCGATGTGCGTTCATTGTAATCGCTCCTTTGTGTGCTGATTAACTCTATGGGCTTGTCCTCCAGGCGGGGGTCACCCGCCTACCTTTTTCTGTTCCGCTCTCAGCTTTGCACCCTGTTCACAGAAATACACAATCAGGCGTTTGGTGAGGTCAGGCAGTTGATCTGCCGACTTCAAGTAAGTACTGAGATCATCGCATTCTGTGCCGTCCGCCATGATGTTTCGGACGGTCACTCCATCGGGATATACCTTCGCCATTTGGATCACCTCATTCTAGGGTTATGTGTCTGTGGGATTGTCCTATTACTGAGGAACATTTCCCCTTGCTATCCGCCTCACCCTGTGTTAAAATGAGGATGAGGACTGATTTTGTGTGCTTCGGTTCTTCCTTACCCCGCCTGGTGTTCGCAGCACCCGGCGGGGCGCTTTTATTTAGGGGGCCTTGACTACGGTGGATCCTGCTCCTTGGACGGTTACCCAGCCATGTTCCATCCTGGCCTCCGCCTCTTTCATCTGGATCAACTCCGGTGTAATGGAGGCGGCGATAATACGGTTCGCTTCGGCCTCAGCATTGGCCGCAATGATCTGCCGCTCTGCTGCCGCTTCCGCTTCAAGCGTCAGCTTTGCCTGTTCCGTCTCGGCGGTCAGCTTGTTTTGGGTTGCAACCTGCTTTGCCTCCACAGCGTCTGTAAATGCGTCCGTAAAATCCAAGTTTTCAATGGATACCCCGGATATTTGGATCCCATATTCCGAAACGTCATCAGCAATGATGGCGGCAATCTTTCCGCTAAGCTCAACCCGGTTTGTCACCAGTTCCTCCGCGCTATATCCAGCAAACACAGTCTTAATCCCCTCAAGGGCCCGCGGATTCAGAATGGTGTTGTAATAATCTACTCCGACCGAGGAATAGAGGTTCTGTGCCGTGTTCTTGTCGATGCAGTAATTCAACGTCACTGCCACATCGACCTGCTGAATGTCGCTGGAAAACGCCTGCGTCTCGATAAATTGCTTCTGCGTTCGGTTGTCCATCTTTACAACCTTTTGCCACGGCGCTATGATGTTGATCCCCGCCTGTACGGTGCGATCCTCCACCTTACCAAATGTGGTAAGAATCCCGGTGCACCCTGTCGGCACAAAGGCCACCATGGAGATAGCCAGCGCGATAATGAGCGGAATGACGGAAAACGCCTGCCTACAGCAAACCTTCCACCTAAGGGAGTTGCCGTCAATTCCGAGCAGCCCAAAGGCCACAGCCGCAATAACAATGCCAATAATCAAAAAAATCATAGCAATTATCTCCTTTTACTTTTTTTGTCCCCTCCCCGCCGATGTGGTAGAATTTTGGCGGAGGAAGGGGGTGAAATTATGGATACTCTAGATGCCATTACATTGCTTTATCTGTCCAAAAATTGGGACGGACAGGGTACTTTGCTGGACTGCGCACATAAATTCCAGCAAACCAAAGAGGAGCTTGAAAAACTGTTGAAGGACGAGCAAGACAAGCCCCTTGATCGAGCGCTAGAGGACGGCAGTTTCACTTTCTAAACGGCCAGGGCAGTCTCTTCCACAGAGGGGCTGCCCTATCCTTTTTCATGGGCACTCGCTCAAGCTGTATCCCATGATCCAAAATGATACAGTCCTCCCCAGTGAGCTCTTTGATTTTTTGCCTCATGACTTCCTTATGTTCATTTGATACTGCTTGTTCAGTACGCAAAACCAGCATCGTGCTCACCTCCTTCCCTGTTTCATTGTCGCCGCTAGGCGCTCACGCGCTCTCCTGGGCCCGCTCGGCCTGACGATTCCGCGTCATGAAGGCCAGCCCCTCGCCGAACGCCAGCAGCTTTTCCTGCTCCAGCTCGGTCATCACGGGCATTACCTTGTTCATGGTTTCCAGGAACTTTACTTGCACTTCGAGCATCAACATCGCCTCCCTTTTTGTGTTGCCCCCTCCCCGCCGATGTGGTAGAATTTTGGCGGGGAAAGGGGGTGATTTACTTGGAGTTGCCATATCTCTCGGAATTCGCCGCACAAGAACAAGCTGTTAAAGATTATTTATCCATTGCCGGCAAACAGCTACAGGAAGCAGAGATGCGGTCAATACCACACGTTCTTTCCGCCAGAGACTACAAAGCGGCAGATTATTCGTATGAAATCATTGCGCAATACATCAAAAGATTCGAAGAATCATTAGATGCAGAACACGAAGTAGCTGTCATGCTGGCGTCATTTGGACAAAACATTACCATGGCGGTCACAAATATTGGATACGCTAATCCAAACATATTGACCTTTCATGGGTATGTAGCTGGACAGCCCGCAACGCTAATTCAACACATGAGCCAGCTCAACTTTCTGTTGCTTGCGGCGAAGAAGGCCGACCCGGAAAAACCGCCGAGAAGGATCGGCTTTGCAGTTCCCACTGAAGATTGAGCGTATCGATCGCAATTGCCACATCCACCAGCTTCCGGACCGTCTCGACTGTTGCCGCAGTCGGGACGGTTTCGCTATTGAGCAGCTCTTTCGCGTGAATAAGGCATTTGTTCGCAACGTCAACCCAAAGATTGTCCACATCGTTCACATCCTCTCAAGTGGCTATGCCATGATATTAACTCGCTTAGCCATATTTGTCAAGTGAAATTTTATGGCTTTGCGATATTTTTTCTTGACTAATTTCCTCCTTGGTGCTATACTGGCGCCATGAAAGGGGGCAATACTTCTGAAAGAACGCATAAAAAATTTGCGCAAAACTCTTGGTTTTACGCAACAGGAATTTGCTGACCAAATCGGAACCGCCCAAAATAATATTGCGGGATATGAGACAGGGAAACGCTCACCAAGCGTAGCCGTAATATCTTTGATCTGCAAAACATTCAACGTAAACGAGAAGTGGCTCCGCACCGGCGAGGGCGAAATGTTTGTGGAGCTGCCCAGGAACGAGGCCCTGGCCGCGCAGATCGATAAGTTCCTGCAAGGCGGGACGGACAGCTTCCGGGAGCGCCTGGTATCCTTGCTTATCCGGCTCACACCGGAACAGTGGGACACGCTGGAGGGGTATCTGCTGGAACTCACCGCCCCGCGGGAGGACACGCCCACTGGCGCCGATGACGATGTGGAGAGCGATGTTGAGAATTACCGCCAACGCCGCATTTTAGAGAAGAATCGGGCGGGAAAATCGTCCCCATCGAACGAGGATGGGACAGAAACGGCATAAAATAGCCCCGCTCGACTGAGCGGGGCAAAATGTGTCCGAATCGGGCACAAACAAAGCAAAATCCCCGCTCCGGTGCTGGAACACCGAGGCGGGGAACGAGGGTAGAAGTCTTGGCGGACAATCTACCCTCTCATTATATCAGGGAGGTTTGCCCATGTCAAAGGGAAATATGGTGGTGGTGGGCTACGCCCGCGTCTCCACCGAAAACCAATTGGAGAACTACTCCATCGAGGAGCAGACGGAACGTCTGAAAGCCTACTGCGCCGCCAAGGGTTGGTCGCTGCGCAAACTCTATGTGGACGGCGGCTACTCCGGCGGCAACACCAACCGCCCCGCCCTCCAGCAAATGCTCTCCGCCATCCGTGCCGGCGGCGTGGATGCTGTCGTGGTCTATAAGCTGGATCGTCTCTCCCGCTCGCAGAAAGACACCCTGACGCTGATTGAGGACGAGCTGCTTGCACACGGCACGGACTTCGTCTCCATCAATGAGAACTTTGACACGTCCACCCCCTTCGGTAGGGCCATGATTGGCATCCTGTCCGTGTTTGCCCAGCTGGAGAAAGACCAGATTACCGAGCGCTTCACCATGGGCCGGATCGGGCGGAGCAAAGCCGGATACTATCACGGCGGCTCTCGCCCGCCCACCGGCTACGATTACAAGGACGGGCTGCTGGTGGTAAATGAATACGAGGCAATCCAGGTCCGGGAAATGTTCTCCCGGTTCATTTCCGGGAAGTCCGTCAACTCTATCAGCCGGTATCTCTCGGCGCACTATACCACAAAATGGACGGCCGGCAAGGTGCTTACCGCATTAAGGAATACTGTATATATCGGCAAAGTTCATTTCCGCAAAACGGATTATGACGGAATTCACCAACCGCTGGTCAGCATTGAGGAATTCCAGACCGCCGCCCGCCTGTTGGACAGTGCATCAGAGCGGGAGCTAAAGAAAACCAACGCACAAAAAACCCCTTTCCGGGCTGGATTCCTGCTCAGCGGATTGGTGTATTGCGGACGGTGCGGCGCACGGTATTCCGCCAATCACGGCTACTATAAATGCTATTCCCGGGCCAAGTCCTCCCGGCAATTCATCAAGGATCCGAACTGCAAAAATGACAACTGGGAGATTGAAAAGCTGGATCAGCTGGTACAGAAAGAAATACGCGGCATGATATCCCAGCCCGATCTCTTGGAAATCGTAGTCCAGGCCGCGGCGGACAAACACGAGGTCAAAATAGACCGTCCCGCCCTTCAGAGGCGGATCGCAGAGATTGACGGCCAGATCGCAAAGCTCGTCGACCTATACCAGGTTGGCTCTATCCCTATGGAAACGATCACCCAGCGCATCAATACCATTTCCACAGAGCGGGTTCAGCTCCAAGAACAGCTGGATACGCCGGATTTGATGCCGGCCGTTGAGCGCTTTCTGGAGGCCATTGAGAACTACAAAGCAGGCTTTGACACCGGAGATACTGACAACCGGCGGATGTTCATCGCCTCCCTGGTGGAACGCATTATTATTGATGGCCAGTCCGTAGATATTCGCTGGCGCCTCTAGTGCAAAATTATATGGGCTATACACATAGCCTATATAATTTTGTAAAATATTTTAGTGGTTGATTCAATTACATTCTGCGCGCAAAAGAAGTGCTGGGGAGTCTCTCTCTGGCCCTTCTTTCATTCAAAATCCCAGGCGCCTGGGATTTTACTACTTCCTCCCCACCATGAGCGCCACCGCCCAGCTGGCAAAGGAAACCGTCTCGACTATGGGGCGGCGGTTGCAAACTATTTGAGGATTGCTGCTGTTATCAGGCTGGAGATTGTGCCCGCTAGGATGTTTGCCGCCAAGCCATCCAAGAGGCAATGGGGCGAGACAAAGAAAAAGAGGCCGGGGATTGATCCCCGGCCCTTCCTATTCCCCTGGGTATCCTCAGGCCGTCTGCGGCGTCCTCTGGTGCGTCCTGACGGGCTCCTCGTGGTGCTCGTGGCCCTCGGTATGCTCTTCCCTGCCGACCAGACACAGTGCCTTTTGCGCACCATACATTGTAGTCTATTACACATACTGCAACAAGCTACAATGATTTTGGAGGACGCAAAACCCGCCAGCCACACTTGACTGACGGGTTTTCGCCTCACCATCCCCGGTTCTCCGGGGCTAAGTTGTGATCAATGTACCGCTGAAAGTAGTCCCGCAGCTCCGGGTCAAAGAAGATGGCCATCAGCACCGAGCACTTATCAAGCCCCTGCTCCTCCATGACGCGGTAACGTTCGTCGTTCAGTACGGTGTCAAGTTCCTCCTCCATGTCCTGATAGATTTTATGAAGGATAGCGTTGTTGCTCTTTCCGAACCGCATGGACAGCATATCCAGCTTTTCGTTCACCAGGCGCATCCACATCTTCCTGGCCAGGGTGGAGGACGGCTTGGGCGTGTCGTCTGTAAAGGGATTATCGGCAAAGGGATTTCTGTCCGGCATGGGCGGCAGGGCTCGCATTTCGCCCCTTCCCGGCTCCTGCGCGTCCATCCGCTGAACCAGCGCCTGCACAGTGGCAGTCAGGGTGTCGAGGGTGGCGGCAAACGTCTGCATGGCGGCGGCGTCCAGCGTGGCCGGGGGCTGGGTCTGGGGCGCGATGTATGCCCCGGTCTTGCGGATGGCGGGGAGCACCTCATGAGTAAGCCACCGCTTAAATACTTTGGCTTCCGGCTTGCGGGAGCCCAGCACCAGAGTGTACAGACCGTACTCATTGATGCACCAAGTATCGCCGCCGGGTAACCCTAAGTTGAACTTATACTTCTCGTCCTCGTCCAACCGTTCCAAAGCCATCGCAGTATTAGTGAGTTCCAACACCCGGCATATATCAGCCGCCACAAACCATGGAATTCCATCAATCTCAGCCGCACGTAGTTCCCCAAACTCGGGATTGTTGAAGATTTGGAGGTCGCTCATGCTTTCACCGCCCTTTCTCTCTTAAAGCGAGCATGACTAAGGCTGACAATTTTCCCGCCGCTATATTTCTCCATCAAAACCTCATTTTTTAAAGAAAACGTAAGCGACTCCACAATACTTTCATAACTAAGAACATAGAATTCATCCGGAATCTTATACGCTGTCCACGGCTTGCAGTCATTTCCCCGGCTCTGCAAGCATCCGGGCATATTGACAATGGCCATTTTTCAAAAACCTCCTTGATTTTCCCCGGAGGTTCGGCTATAATGAATTTAGCCTCCTTCGGGTGGTGTGCGAAGTAGTCCGTAACTTGTTCAGGGTGGCGGGCTACTTCTATTTTTTTAGAGCTTCTCGGTACATGGATTCTATCCCGGCCCGGATAACTTCTGACTTTGACAATCCAAGCTTCTCACAGCAGAACTCCAATTTTTTTAATTCTGCATCCGACATTCTAAGCCTGTACTGGTTTGTCTTTGCATCATCCAGGCGAGGTCGTGCCGCCATATTGTCTCACCCCCGTAATTGGATATCCATTTATTATTATACTTGGATATCCAACAATGTCAAGATGGTTTTTAAAAAAAATTCACCCTCCGCCACAAAACATGGCGGAGGGTATTTGTACCTATTCTGTGGTCACAGTTATTGGGCTAGTGTCGATGCGCTGATCGTTTTGATCAAAAATGTGGAAAGAAAACTCCATATTTTCAATTTCTCCAATTTCATTTTCCTCAAGAGAAGAATTTGAAATTTTAATCATTGTCAACGCACATTTGCCTGCCATCACTTCTTCTGAAAAAATAGTGCGCACCATAAAACCATTTACCGAAACGTCCCTCACCTGAGCTGTAATATCTTCTTCCGTTGCATTTTCTATAAACAGGGAGAGACCTGCGTCAGACCCGGAATCAGGCTGAGCAAGGCCCTTCGAAACAATGCGAATACCGTTTTCATTGTATATCTCTGTTCCAGAATCATCAAAACTGTATTCATACGTATCGAAAACAGATGTTTTTACCTGTATCTTATCTGAATCAATATACTCAATCTCATCACCAAAAATATGGAACGAGAACTCAATGTCCGCTATTGTTCTGATTCCACAAGTCTCCATATCCCGAGAAGAAAACGAAATTCTGCTATTTGCTTTCTTCCCAGCCGCTACCGTGCATGAAAAAATAGTGCCCATCATATACCCGTTCACGGAAGTTTTTCGATCCTGCACCGTTATGTCTACATCGGAATTATTTTCTATCAAAAGCTTTAATTCCGCATCAAAATCTCCATCGTTTTCAAATCCCTTTGCCGTTATTACAATGCCGCCCTCGTCAAACAGAACCTGTTCTGACACTGTCTCTTTAACGACCGGGCTATCGCTCACTTCTTCTTGAGCGTTTGGGCTTTCGGTTGCTTCTATGGGCTCAAATGTAGCGGTGGCTTCGGTCTTGGACTCCAGCGTAGGCGTGGGTTCCACCTCGTTGCTCTCTCCCCCACACCCTACCAACGAAACCAACATCAACCCAGCCAAGATCAATGCCAACAATTTCTTTCTCATATAGATATACCGCCTTTCATAAATGAATTTATTGTCGGTTTTGATTTTATCATGTCAATATGGAAAGGTCAACCCCGCCAAACTCGAAAGGGCCGGGGATCACTCCCCGGCCCTTCCTGCTCCCTCTGGCACCCTTAGGCCGTCTGCGGCGCTCTCTGGTGCGTCCTGACGGGCTCCTCGTGGTGCCCGTGCTCCTCGGGATGCTCTTCCCTTTCGACCAGACACAGCGCCTTGTGCGCGCCCCTCAGCATGGCCAGAGCACGGATACTGTCCGGAGACAGCTCCTCGTGGGCGAGCTGCTCCATCATCTCGAGCAGCTCTTCCTTGTTTTTCTCAAGCTGGTTCATGTCATGCCTCCTTGATGTACGTTGCCAGCCGCTCCAGATCCTCGGCAAAGAAGGTCAGCTCCCCCAGGATGGGAACGGTGACCGGGAAGCCGTCCTCGGGGACAGCGCCCCGCGCCGCCTCCAGGATGCCGTCAAGGTCGATGTTCCCCTTCTCGTCCACAGCGCCCAGCTTGGCCAGCATGGGGTGGCCGGCGTACTGGTGAACGTTCTTGCGTACGGCGTAGGCCGCGCCGGCCAGGAACGCAATCTTCTTCAGCTGCCCGTTAGGCACATTGACCGGGATCTTCGGGGCGATCTCGGCGTCAATGTATTTTACCGCCCCGGCCTCAATTTGATTGATGGTTACCACAGCGAATTCCTCCTATTGAATAGGGCATGGGGCGTCTGCGCCTCATGCCCTATTATGCGCAGCTCAGGCGGCAGGCGTCGTGGCGGTTTCGGGGGTGATCTTCACCGCCCCCCAACCGGGACACACGCTGGTATTGGGGATCACCAGTTTAGTCATCCCCTGGAGAGCGGCCACCTGGCTCTGGACGCAGCCGATCGTCGCGGAGTTGGTGGCGTTATAGGCCACTTGCTGCATATTCACGCCGGTTTGCTCGTCCTTGTTCTTGCGGACCTCCGCCGCCAGGTCCTTGATCTGGCCCATCAGATAGGCCGTCACTTCGGTGAGCTTCTGGTCCGTGTACTTGTCTGCTTTCAGCAGGCCGATTTCTGCATCTTTCCCAGCAATGGTCTGCGCCTGGGTCAGTTCGTAGCGGGTCACCGGCGTGTTTTCGCCACAGGTCTCGGGGCGAGACTGGCCCCGCATCATCTCGGCGGCGAGCACCGCCGTCAGGACGTCGTTCTGCGCCGCAGTGGAGCGGCCGCCAAACAGGCCGGTCAGGCCCGCCAGCCCACCCATGGAGTTGAGCACGCCCAGGGACAGTCCGGCAATGCCGGTGCCCAGACCGGCGCCAGCAACACCCTTGCTGGCGTATTCCGAATTGAGTTTCATAGAATTACCTCCTATATTTTGTGATTTTTGCGTTCAGCCCCGCCGGGCTTAGCTCCACATGGGAATCACCCCCTTTCAGCGCCGCCGCGTCAATCTTTGCTTCGCAGCGCCATGATAGCCGCCTCCTCGCGGGTAACAAAGTCGTGGGGGCGAGCACCGTTGGTGATGCCGGCGGCTACCGCCGCGGCCAGTTCACCCTCTGCCCAGCACTGATCGTGATCCGCTCTCAGCTCCTGGCGGTAGCGGTCCATGTACTCCTTCCACTGCTCATAGGTCAGCATATCGTCGTCCTCCTCGTCAATTTCTTTCGCCGCGGAATAATCCACCCACGGCAGCTTCCCGTGCTTCGTCCACGTCCGGCTGCCCACCGTCCCGGGGAGCTGCTTTCCCGCAACGTTCAGGCAGGTGGACTCCTGTACGCCCCAATTCCACCTGGGCGTGGATTCCACCACCACGCCGCCGCCCACATAGATGCCGATGTGGCCGTCCATCCACACGGCCTCGCCGGGGACGATCCCGGAAAAGTCAGTGGATACCTCCCGGCAGCTGTCGATCATCTTCTTGGCATCGCAGTCTGGCACACCGTTGCAGGCGTACCCCGCGCCGCCATAGGTGCGGGACAAATCCCCGTTCCAGCCCCACAGAATGCCTTTGATGAGGCCCACGCAGTCGAACAGAAAGCCCTTCCCCTTGATGGCGTTGGCGTAGGACAGCCAACTCTTGTTGGTCTGCGCGTTGGAGCCGTTGGTGGTGGCTCTGGTAATCATCTTATCGTTGGCGGGCCACCCCCAGGGCCCCAGCATATAGCTGGTCTTGTAGTTCCTCGCGATGTTCAGCGCCTGGGCGCAGAACATCGCTGCGGTCATGATGGTGCCCATATCAGCCCTCCACCTCCGGCAGACCCGCCACGCTGGTGAGCAGGGACAGCACACCGGCCAGCACCGACGCGGACACCACCACGGGCCAGTCCACGGCTGACAACACCGCCGATGCGCCGATGGTGGCCACGGCGGTCTGCGCCATGGTCTTGACGGCCCGGATGGCCGCCGCCTTCAGCCATTTCTTCATGTAGTTGTTCATCTTGTGTACCTCCTGTATAATTTAACTTGCTGGTAACTTGCCGCGGATCACAGTCCAATCTTGGCCAGCAGGAACGCAATCACGGCAGCGCACACCGCCCAAATCGCCTTTTCCACCAGTCCCTCCCACCGCTTGGCGGGTTTGGCTTGCTGGGCCTCCTGCCATTCCACCAGCTTGTCCAGTTTATCGTTCATTGCTGTCATTTTTTCGTCCCACCGGGCATCTCTTACAGCGCGGGATTCGCGCTCCTCGTAATACCCTTTGCGGAATGCCTCCTCGCGCCTTTGCCCTTCCTCCAGGGCTTCCACGCGGGAAACCAGGGGGCAGTTGTCGGGGCAGTTGTCCGGCATGGTATCACTCCTTCTCATAAATTTCCCACACCTGTGGGTAAGCGTCCGGGCTCCACACGTTGCCGTCGATGGTGGAGCGGTACAGCGTTCCGTTGTAGTCCACAATGTCTCCGGCATTGTAGGCATCATGGGCCCCGGCGGGAGGGCTCCACACGGGATAGCCGTCCTCGGTCAGCCCCAGGGGCGTATACAGCGATGGGATCGTGCCCGGTTGCCACTCCGCCTGACTGGTGTGAGCCTGGGCAACTTTGTACAGCTGGGGGTCGCCCACGCTGTTGACGCCGTAGGTCAGGTACTCCCCTTCCGCATAGGCCCGATCAGGCGCCCAGGCCGGATAGACGGACGGGATCTCCAGTGCCGTGGTCTCATCCAGGGAAGTGGCGAACAGCTGGAGCGCCCGTCGGAGCTGGGCCGTGGCTTGTCGCTTATCCATCCTCGTTCACCCCCAACAAAATGTTCAGCAGTTCCTCGGCGGTGGGCCTCGGCGCGGGCTCTTCCTCCAGCAGCATCCCGGTGATGACACTGCGGTAGCGCCGTACACCGCCAACTTCCACCTCTACATAGCCCGCTTTGGGCGGCAGTTCAGGTTTTCTAATCATCCGATTTCCTCCTTACTTGGCCTTGATATAGGTGTAACAATTTCCGATATCGATTTTTGGCACAGCGCTGGTTGGTATGGAAATCAACTTGCCATCAATCGAAAAAGCCCCCAAAACAGTGCCGCTCTGGAATTGCAGGCTCTGATACACGATCGAATACGCAGCCCCGGTCAAGTTAATGCGTTTCCATGTGCTTCCATCCAGCGGGTCCTCACCGGACACACAGATCGAGACAGGTGTGCTTGATGTTTTGCTGCAGAAAAATGCGAGTTTTCCATTTACGTCAAAAACGCGAGTTGCGGCGGAAGAAGTCGACGACGAGCTAACCAGTCCGATGCACTCAGCGTTGCCGGACTCGATGCCATGCAGGCAGATCAAAACCTCTTTGCTCGCCGGGCTGGTCACGCTGGGCCAAAACACTTTTCCGTCCTTATAAAGAGGAGGAGTTAAGGAATATCCGATGGTAGCAAGGCTGATTACGGATAGCCCGTTTTTATTGAGGGTCGGGGTGCGCGTCTGATATCCGCTGGCGGGAGACCTTGACCACGAAACTTCAAGAGACGCATCGCCCCAAAAGCGGATAAACACATACTTGTCTTCGTCCCGAACGAAGTTTACGGCGACGTAGTTGCCGCCACCAACGGCCGCAGTAACATACGATATGGTGGCTCCGCTGAAATTCGGGCTGTTCGACTGCAGCACCGCGCAGCGGCTGGAATCGGCCTTCACGAATGCGTAGTACTTCCCGTCCACATACTCTACGTGCATCACATCATTTATCGTGGCGCTGCCAATGGACGTATTGGAATCGCTCGGAGCGGTGAACGGCTGCTCACATACGGAAACTTTAGTCAAGTAATTGACACTGCCGTTTACACCAAACACAAAGAAAATCCACCGCCCATTTACATAGAACGGCTTTGCGTAACAACATGATCCGATAGACGTAGATGTTATCGTCTTGAAATTGTCCGTCGACCAGTAGGCATAGTTGGTTTTTGCCGTAGCAGTGCTGTTTGACCCTGTTGTAAGCACCTGGTGGGTTCCGTCTGAGGCGTAAAATTTGGCGTAGTTTGTGGAGGACAATCCGCTTATCGTATCTACCGTCTTTGATTCGGCCATGGCCTCCAGCCCAGGCAGCATCCCCGCCAGCTCCGGGTACTCAGATGTATCCAGCGGCTCCCCGTTGCACAGCAGCCAGTCGTCGCCCAGATCGGTGCGCAGCGTGGACAGGATGTCGCCGACCTTGAAAGGGGACGCAACGTCCGCCACGGCACCATCCAGCTTCTCAAAATTCTTGCTTAGCTTGGAAACCTCCAGCGGGTCAGTCCCCTCAGGCAGCCAAAGCTTCAGCTTTTCACTCTGTCTCATGCGATCCGCCCTTTCTCAGCGCCGCCGCCTCATCCCAGGTCAGCGGCTTCGCGCCGTCCCATGTTTTTCTCAGTGCCTTTGCCAGATTCCAGGTGGCCTTGGAGCGGAACAACAGCATGGTTTTTCCATCCCCATACAGTCTCAAGGATTCCGGCTCCCAGCCCAGATTTTCCCCGGCCAGCGTCACAGTGATATCCGCGTCGCCCGTGGAACCGATAAACAACTGAGCCAGCGCCGCATTCGCGTTTTCCACGCTGATTTCCGTCATGTCATAAATCAGGACGCCGTTCTCTTCCTTCCACGGCTGGGTTGACGTCCAGAACAGGTTCTCCCGCCCTTTCCCGGTCAAAAAAACCAGCAGCCGGGGAAGGTGGCGGCACTCTGTCACCGTCACGCCCAGTCCAGGGGAGGCGGTCTCATCCAGCTGGAGGTAGCCATAGCTACCAACGGACGGCAGCACCTGGCGGCTCTCGAACACCGGCCACGCCCGGATCAATGCGTACAGGTTCCACTCAATGGCGTTGGCTCTGTCGGTGTTCAGCGGATCGTCTGGGGCAGGCAGATATGGAATGCCAAAGGATACATCAATCATACCGCGCCTCCTCTCGCCGCCTCATCCCAGGTCAGCGGCTTCGCGCCGTCCCAAAGGCCGTATTTTGTGCACGCCTCGTCCCAGGTCATGAAGGGCGACCAACGCACCGCGCACGTCCCGGCGGTGACGTCATAGTCATAGCGCAGTGTGGCGGACAGAGTAAATGTGGCGTCGGTCACCGCGTCCGCGCCGCAGGATATCTTGAGTGCCGACAGGGCGTTGCCGATATCCGGGTACGGGCCCCTGACATAATCCAGCACGGCTTCCCAGCCGGTGTCCGATTCGGACACAACCCAGGCGACGCCCGCCGCTGTGACCGATGACGGGCAGACGGCGGTGATGCGCAGCTCCAGCAGGCCCACGCTGTCCAGCACAGTGCAGAAATCTCCTGGTCTGATCTCCCGGTCTGGAGGGATATATCCATTCCCGTCCGGGTCGTACCTGGCCAGGACTGCCGCACGGAAACGCCGCGCCGCCACCCAAAGGCGGTTAATGTTCTCCAGGTGGACAAACCACGGCAGCGGGTCAGCGTAGTCGTAGTCAATCCATACGGTGTCACTCCACCGCTTCCAGTGAGTGACCATACCGTTTTCATCAAACTCCACCGGCACCGCGTGGGGCACCACGGTGGGCACATAGACGCTTTCCCGCTGGGCGTCCTTCATCCGGGCGTCGATATACTCCATGGCGCCCACCACCCGGTTCATGTCCGTGGGGCCGTAGCCGCCTTTTAAGCCGCCCAGATAGGCTTCCCGATCGGCCTGAGTCATCTTATCCCAGCCCTTGGCGCAAAGCTCCCTGGCCCGCCTTGCGTCATCCTGGACGCGGTCTGTGATGAGAGTATCAAGTATTGACATTTTCAATTACCTCCGGCGGATCCCAGTAAATGATGGCGCATCCGGTCGCGCCCTCCTGGCCCGGCTTACCCTCCGTTGGTTCGCGCTCCCAAATCTCCTCGTTCTCCCAGTGGCCGGGGCCGGGATGATTGGGATCCACGCCCCATCCGCCCTCGCTGTAGCCGCCGGGGTAGACGTATCCGTCATCATAGTACCAGTGTCCGCGAACGTACCAGCTCCCGGCGCTGCCGCCCTGGCCGCCCATGCCGCCGTCCCCGGAACCCGGCCTTGGGCCGTTTACGCCGGTGCGCCCGTACACGTCCCCGGTGGCCACATCCACATAACCGTTGGGGTACGTCTTGCCGTTGGCGCTGGAGTAGCGCCACAGGGTGGTAGGCCCATAAGTTTGCGGCACAACGATCTGAATGACCTGGCCGGGGTTTACGTCGATGACGCCTTCCCAGACCGCGCCGCCGGCGCCAGGTGCGCCGTCCCTGCCCCAGCCGCCGTTGTCCGCCTGAGCGAAGAGGTATTCGCCCATATACTGATTTGTGTTGTTGTTCCACTGCCCGTCCCCGCCCCAGCCGCCGCTTACGCCATGCTCAACCAGCACAACGCGGATTTGATACACGCCGGGGGGGACTATGAACTGGCCGGATTCCAGAAATTGCACCCGCTCCCGGAACAGGAACAGACCGTTGCCCCGGACAAAGGTGCTGGCGCAATTTTTCAGAACGCCGCCGGATATGGACAGCTCCTGTTTGATCCGGCGGGCGGATACAGCATTGCCCTCCGCCAGCCAGATGACGTCCACGTCCCCGATCTCGCTGGACGGGTCGCCGCGTCCAACGGTGTCCAGTTTGTTACCGCCATAAAAGGCCAGCAGCGCCCGGGCTCGTTCCAGCCGCTTCCCCTCCGGGATAAACGGATTATCGATCTCTACGGTATTGCCGCAGGCCGGGGCGGTGCCATCAATGGTGTAGCCGTTTACGGTGATCGCCGCCACATCGCCGTTGGCGGACATGGTGGGATATTTGTTGAGATTGCGCAGGGTGAGCTTGTTGCCCTCGTTCCACATCGGCTCAGCGGCGAGATAACCCGTGGTTTGATCCGCCCGGGGCCATGTCCCGGTGGCCATGCACACATAGCGCAGGATCTCACCGCAGGTCATTCCGGCGGCATCCTTCTCCGGGATGGTCACAGGCAAATCCGCATAGCCCGGATCCACGCGGACGCGGCGGGTAAAGTTCTCCCCCAACTGTCCCGCCAGGGCCTCCAGCCAGCCCTTCAGCGTGGTGGGGGACGGCCCTTTCGAAATGTACATACGGTTGACCAGCAGGCCGATGATGTCCACCAGATCCCACCGCATGGTGAGGTCGTTGCTGCCGGTCATCCAGCCGCCGTTTGCCTGGTAGAATACACCCAGCTTTTTGTATTCCACCGTTCCGTCCGGCAGCTCCGGGCCCATGTACAGCTCGATACCCTGCCGATCCTCCAGCATGAGAAAAATGCCGTCCTTGGTGCGGGGATCAAACCGGCGATCCTGGTTGTCCATTTTGATGGAGGCGGTGCCGTATGGAAGGGTCACGCAGGACGGGTCTCCCTGCATCTTCACGCTGAGCCCCGATTTTTCGATTTCGCGGCCTGTCCAGATCTCATACACGCCGGGGACGATCTCCACCACCCGCATCCGCCGCCCGGGAAGGCTCCACCTGGTGACGGTCACTCGGATGGCATCCGGATTATTTACCCGAAATCCGATAATGGAACAGTGTGATTTGGTGTTGCCCGTCACGGTCGTGGTGTGGTACGCCACGCCCTCGCTGAGCACTTCCACTGTGAAATCCGCCGCCACGCCGTCCTCCAGGCGGTCTGAAAACGCCACGGCGCAGGCTTGGAGGACGCCCACATTTTGAAAGTCGATCTGCGCCCACTGGGGAACGGGAAATACGCCGTCCTCCCCGGACAGCGCCGCCCCCACAAGTCCGGCCTCCCAGTCCCGTGTGGCGGCGTCCTCAGGGCGAAGGATATATGAGCCGTCTAAGGTCCAGCGGTTGGGCTCCATGCTGGCGTAGTGGGCATTGAGGGCAAAGATCTTGTCCCACACCTGCTCCGGCCTGGAGATCCCCGGCTCCTGTTCGCTTCCGGTGGCGTCGCCCTGCACCATATCGGGATCCTCAATGTCCACCACGGCCTGGACGTGCATCCGGCGTCCGTCCGCCACAATGGCTTCCTTGTAGGCGTCGCTGGACTCAATCACTGGGCTCCACCTCCCGCAGGGTCAGAGAGAATTCGCCCCACAAAGGAACGGGCGGATTACCCTTTCCCCAAGCGAACTTGGGATAATTAAACTTCGTGACCCAGAACCGAGAGCGGATCAGAGTCCCGTCCGAATCCGGGGTGAGAAACGCGCAGGTGATGGGCGTCCGCTTGCCCTTCTCACAGGCGGCAATGACCCGGTTTTTCATCTCCGTCTTGAAATAACCGTACTCGTAGCCCAGCACCCACACATTGCCCCGCAGCTCCCGCACCTGCCGCCCGGTGACCATTTCCACATCCTCGCTCAGCGGGGTGAGCTGGGCGGAATACCCGTCTTTACTGCTCTCCGGCAGAATCAGGTTGTCACCGTCCACGTCCAGGATGAGTTGTGTTAGGCCCATGAGCATAGGGGATCACCTCTGTGGATTCAAGATCGGCGTGCCGTTGGCGTCGGCATACTTGACCATCGGGTCAAAGTAATAGGAGGCAAACGGAGTGCCGTCCGGGAACACAAGGTTTAAAGTCATCGGGGCGCTTCCGCCGCTCTGCGCGATATCGGCCAGAGCGTTGACCACGCCGGCGGAGATATTTTCCATCTGCCGTTCCAGCGCCCCGGACGAGGACGGCTCCTCCAGAGTGGAGGGCAGGTGCGTGGACATAGCGGTCAGCGCCGCCTGGGCCGCGTCCTCATAGGCTGCGGCCATGTTCTGCTTCTCCCGCTCGACACCCTCGATCAGGCCCTGGACATCGTAGCTTCCGATCCTCGCGAATGCCTTTGAGGGAGAATTCTGCTCCGATTTCTCCTGATACCCGCCTTGGCCAACAGCCGCCAGCTGCTGATATGCGGCGCGAACCTCGCCCAGTTTGCTGAGCAAGCCGTCAATCAGGCCCTGGGCATCATTTTGGCCATCCTTATAGGTCTCCTCGTAGATGTCCATTTCCTTTGCCGCTTCATCCAAGTCCTCTTTGATCTGATCCAGATTGAGCTTAAATTCTTTCTCCATCTGTGCTACGGTGTCGGAGAAATTTTTCTTGCCCTCCTCCACCTTGGCGAGCTCCTCATTTAGGGCCGCGACCTTCTCCGATCCGCCCTTTACAATGGCGTCCAGAATTTGGGCGGACTCCGCCGAACCGTCGGACAGCTTGGCGATTAGGCCCTCATCCACGCCCAGCTCCATAGCCCGCTGGAGATTGGCGGCATAGGTGTCCATATAGTCCACCTGGCCCTGGAGGGTTGAAATCAGGTTATCAATAGAGGTCTTGGCCGTCCCATCCAGCTCATTGAATAAGCCCAACTGGCTGTCGATGCTCTTATACGCGGCCTCGTAACTCTCCTGATACGACGCCTGAAGCTCTTCCATCCGGGCCGTGAGCTCGTCCACCATGGACGTCATAGCGGCGGTCTGCTCTTCCGCCGCCCGCTGCCCCTCGTTGTAAGCGTCGGTCGCGGCCTCCAGCTCGGCGATCTGGGCGGCGTTGTCCGCCTCGGCGGCGGTCAGCCTTTCGATGGTGGCCCGCAGCGATTCCGCCAGCTCCTCCTGCGTCTGCATCGGGATCCCGGCTGCCTCGTAGGCGGCGGCTATCCGCTCCATCATGTCGGCGTCATTGGCCTCCACCCCGGCCAGCTGCTCCCTGGCTGCCGTCAGACGGAGAGTGGTCTCATCTTGCTTATCCTGGAGCTCGTTCAGGTACGCGACCTGGGCGTTATACTTTTCGTAGTTTGCCTCCCGCTCGAGCATGGCGTCGATGTCTTCGGTGGTCTTTTTCACACCGTCATCATAATTGATGATGGAGTCCGTCGCCTCGTCATAGGCCAGGGACAGCCCAGGGACCGCCTCGTTGAGCTCGTCTATTGTCTTTTTGATGCGGTCCTTCGTTGTGACGGACTTTTCCTCCGTCGACATCAGATCTCTCAGCCGATCCGCCAGCTTGGCCGCGGACGCCCGCTCCTCCTCCATGGAGGACATCAGGTCGTTGTAGGCGTCTTTAGCGTCCTGGAGGGACTGGTAGAAGCTATCCGTGGCCTCCTGGGCGGCGTCCGCGGCGGTCGCATAACTGTAAAACGCCGTTACCAACCCCGCCGCGGCCGTGGCCACCAGCAGCAGGGGGTGGGCGCTGATAAGATCCAGCGCCGCCTTCAGCGCGGTCGCTCCCACGGTCACCGCGGTTATCCCGCCGGCCAAGACCCCAAACGCGACCGTGAGCCCGGTGATGGCGCTCACCACCCACGGGTTTGCCTCCACAAAATCCGTCGCCCAGCCAAAGGCGTTCGCGCCGATCTCGTACAGATTTTCCAGCGCCGGGTTTAGCTGGTCACCAATGGCAATGCGAAGGTTCTCCGCCGCGTTGGCCATGCGCTGCTGGGCGAACTCGGTCGTGTCCGCCATGATCTGGAAGTTCCGTTCCACAGCGCCGGAGCTGTTCGCCATAACGTCCAGCGTCCGATTGAATTCCTCCGCCCCGCTGTTGAGCAGCGACAGGGCCGCTTGTCCTGCCGTGGAGCTGCTCCACAGGTTGGAGAACGCGGTGGCGTCGCCGTCCACGCTGTCTGCCAAAATCCGCATGACCGCGCCCAGGTTTGTCCCGCCGTCCGAGAGCTCAGCAAAGCTCTTGCCCGTCTGCTCCTTGAGCACATCCGCCACCGTGGAGCCGTCCTTGGCCAGCTCGGTGAGCATGGCCGACAGGTTGGTGGTGGCAATTCGGGTGTTGGTGCCGTTCTTGGTGAGCAGGGCGTAAGCCGTGTTCAGATTCTCCAGGCTCACGTTATAAGCCGCGGCCACCGGGATGATCCGGCCCATGTTCTGGGCCAGCTCGCCCACAGAGGTCTTGCCTTCATCCTGGGTCTTGACCAGCATGGAGGCCACCCGCTCGGCTTCGGAGCCCTCCAGCTTGTAGGCGTTGAGCGCGGTGGTCAGCACGTCCACAGCGGTGGCGGAATCGGTGAAGCCCGCCACAGAGGTCTTGGTGGCCGTGGATACAAAGCTGATCACATCAGCTGCGTCCACGCCCGCAGACCGGGCCTGATAGGCCGCCTCGGCCAGAGAGCCCACCGCCACGCCGGTCTCGTTGGAGAGCTCCACCAGCTGGGCCTTGATGTCCGCCATGGGGTAAACGCTGGTGTCCACCAGAGTGGAGAGCTTGGCCAGGGCGGTTTCAAACTTAGCCGCCGATCCGGCGCACGCTAACAGCTCGTCCGAAATTTCCTTGACCGTCTTGGCCACGCCGGCAGCGGCCAGGGCGGCGGCCAGCTGCTCAATGCCGGCCTTGGACTGTTCGTTACCCGCAGAAAATTCCTCCGCGCTGCTCCCTGCTTCCTTGACCGTTTTCCCGAACTGGTCGATGGAGGTAGCGCAGCCGTCCGCGCTTACGGCAGCCTCCCTGAGATACTGATCATTTTGCGCAATCTTATCCGACAGACCGTTGAGTTCGATCTTTGCGCTGTTCAGCTGCTTTTCCCAGTTGTTTGCCCCTCGCGTGGCGGCGTCCAGGTACGCACCATTTTTTTCAAGTTCAGCGCCTAGGTTCTTATTTTCCTGGAGAAGCTCCCCAACCCGGCGCGCGGTACCATTCGTAGATGTCTCTAATCGTTCCAGTTCAGCACGCGCCTTGGCAATGGAGGCTTCCAGCTTTTCCTGCTCGGATGATGTATCCCCGGATTTCCGCTTTAACGCCTCCAGGGCGCTTTCGCTCTTTTTAAGCTCATCAGCATATTTGGCCCACTGCTCCCCAGCCTTTTTCGAAGCTTCGTCAAAAGCACTAATGGCCTGGTCGCTGGCCTCTATCTTCGATTTGAGGTCAGCCTGTTTTTCGGCGTATGCCGCTACAGCGTTCCGGGCGTTGAGCAGTGCGGTCTCCAGATCAGCGACCTTCTCCTGCTGCTTGTCGTACACAGCGCCCAGCGCTGTACCCTTGGCCGTCAGGGCGTCCATACTGTTGGCGTTGTTCCGGAACTCACTTTCCACCAACGTCAGGTTGGATTTCAGCGCGGACAGCTCGGAGTTACAGGAGGCAACCGCCTGTTTATATTGAGCCTCGCCCTCAATGGCGAGCCTGGTCGATATGGTTCTTGCCACAGCCGGCACCTCCTATCCCTGGGATTAATCGTCCTCCGTTTTCCGCTTCACGCCATGAGCCCTCAGATAGAGCTCCCAAAGGTCGTCCACTTCCCCCGGGCAGGAGAGGAGGACGTCCCTTTTGGAAAGCCCGTTGGCCGTCCCCATCCGGATGTAATGGGCGCGGGTCACCGCGTTTTTTTTTGCGCGTTCAGCTCCGCCAGACCAAGATCCACTTCGTCGTTCTCCGGCTTGACCTCCCGGCCATACCCCAGGGATATGGCGGCGGGGATAGCCAGCTTCAGCGCGATCACATCGCTGGGCGACATACTGGCCATGATCTCGTCCGCGCTCACGATGGGCTCCGCATCATAGCCCAGGCTACGCCGAGCCAGTTCCCCCTGCTCCGCCAGGATGGCCGCGGCGCGGCAGGCGGCGGATACGCCGTCCCGTCCACTGGACTGGATCGCGTCCACCAGCCCCTGCACGCTGCCGAACTGCTCATCCAGCTGGAACATGGCTTCCACAGTGTAAGATAGGTAGCACGTCCGGCCCGCCAGATCAAATTTGACGGTTCTCATATCAGCCAGCCGCCTCGGCGGCGCTATCCTCAGCCGGAGGGTTAGCCCCCTGCCTGAACTGTGCCTTGAGCCACTCCAGGGCCTCGGCCTCTGTCTCCGCCTCGTAGGTGTCCCGCCACCCACCGGTCTCGCAGGCATACACGGTGAAGGTGGTGGCGGTGGTGCCAAAGGTGATAGAGCTCCCTTTGGTCTGTGCGGTGTCGTTTCCCAGCGCCGCCTTCACCAGGGGGTAGAAACAGGCTTTGTACAGCGTACTCTTGTTCCGCATCAACTTTTTCAGGTAGCCGAAACCACCTTTGGGGGGATCGTCCCCCACCGCATAATGAACGACCCCGTCCTCTACCGTGGCTCCATATACCACGGCGGCAATCTCGTCCTTCATGTCGTCGGTCTCCATCGAGATGGATCCGCTGGCAAATTCGGCCACGCTCTCCGCCAGAACGTCGTCCGCGAACAGTTCGCCGGACGCCAACGTGACGGACAGATCCGCCTTTACCAGACGACCGATCCGCACCGGCTCGCCCGAGTAGACGGGGCGCTTTCCATCCGGCTCATCTGCCACAGGGCAGAAATAGGGAAATTTGGCTCCAAAACTAGCCATATGTCATCCTCCTTTAAAATTTACAGGTTTTTGCTGTCTAGGTAGGCGTTGTAGACCTTCTCTCCGGCCTCCACCGCCTGTTCTTCACTTTTCGCGGTCGCGGTGCTTATGGCAGGGCGGGCAGCGATCCCACGCGCTGGAGCCCCATACTCGTTGATGAAGGCGATCTCCGCGTTGCGGACACTCTTGCCGCCCCGCTTTCGGGTTCCCTGGGGATAGATATAAATAGCGCCCCCATCGGGAAGCTTTTTGACGTCGCCCTTCTTGACGGAGTTGGCGGAAATGCCCATAGAGTACGGCCCACTCCAGCGGTTTTCGATTTCTGACCTCTGGGCCGGTACGACCACGTCAGCCTCGGCATTGAGAATCCCCTCGACCACACTGTCCGGGAGCTCAGCCAGTGCCGCCAGGTCGTCGATCAGAGCATCTAACCCGTTCACTTCCATCCGTGCCATCACTCATCATCCTCAATGGGCTGCGCAGTCTCGCACTCAAAGACAAAGTGCTGACCGTCCTGGTCGGTGGCGTCCGTAACCTGCGGCCACGTAAAACCGGCGGCAAACAGCGCCCGCTTGGTGTCCCGTATTTGTCGGAAACAGTCCTGATTCAGCGGCGCGAACAGGTGAATGTGTACCAGACAGCGCTCGCACCCAGGTTCATTGTCCCCGAAGGCAGCCCCGAAGGAATCACAGGCGAACGTGTAGTACCGGAGCGGGTGGCCTTTGGCCGCCGCGTCCAGCACAGACTTCTCTACCGGGTCTCCGAACACGTCCAGCGCCGCCTTGACCCGCGCTTCTACAATCATCGTGCCGCCTCCCTCCTGCCCACCTTGACCTCCAGCCATTGGTGGCGATCCTCCACGTCATTGATACTGATGATTTCCCAGGGCTCCGGGTCGCCCACTTTGTAGATCAGCTGGTCGACCTTGATTTTCGAAGAGTACCGCATGGTCAGCGTGGCCGACGCCTTCAGCTGGAGCTGCTTGGCGGAGAAAACCTCGGATCCATAGGCGTTTACCCATTTGCAGTGATACATGATCTCTCGGCCCTGGGCGTCATACCCAATGACGCCGGATTCCTCCTCCGCAGAGGCAACGCCGTTTTCGTTCACAGTCTTGCTGACGCTGTGAATGTAGATTCGGGTGCGCAGCTCCCCAGCACGTGCTTGTCTAGCCAAGGGCGCCGCCTCCCTCCGTCAGCTTCAACTGGTTCAGATACTGCCGAAACATGGGGTTTTCCGCCACTCCTGTGGCCACAACGGTAGTGTCCCGCTGATCCCAGGCGTTGACCACCATGTAGTTGATACACAAGTCGTACAGGGCCGCCCGGGTTGTGCCCGATTCGGGCACACTTACCCCGGCGTTCTCCATGTACGCCACCGCCGCCTCGTACATCACCGGGATCAGCGCCTGCACCTCCGGGTCGTCCGCCAGCTCTGTGAGTTTGCAATAGGCAAGCAGGGAAGCCCTGCGCTCCTCACTCAGCGCCATCGTCCTGCTCCGTCAGCTTCATCGGCTCAAGAAACTTGTCCATCATCCAGCCGAACAGCCGCCCGGTGAACACCTGCCGCCAACCGTTTTCAGCGGGGCGGGTATTCCCGAGCACGCCCACGCCACAGGGCAGCACGGCCACAACAGATGCGTCTTTGCTGGGTTCCGCCCGCAGGCGCAGGCCGTTCGCTGCCGTCACGGCGTAATCAATAAACTCGGTCTCCTCCGCCTGGATGTCATGGGAGGCTTCCTGGAGGGCCTGGGCGGCCTCATCGGCCGCCGCATCGGGTTTCCGTGTCGTCGGCATTGCCAGTACCTCCTTAGCCCGCGGCTTCGCCGCTGCCGGCCACACTGCCGGCGGCGATGTAGCCATTGATAAAAGCCCCGTCGTCCCACAGGGTACAATCGTCTCTCAGATCGCCGCGCCAGAGGGTCATATCCTGCGCCGCGGCATTGAAATCGCCGATAGTGGCCTGGTCAAATACCTTAATGGTGAACATCCGGCGATCCCAATACGCCACGCCCTCCTTCAGGTCGCCCAGGATCATGGGGATCTTGCCGTCCGCTGTGGGGATGGTGTCGTTATCGTAGGTCTTGACGGGCAGCGTGTGGGGGCCTACGCACAGCCGCAGCTGCTGGGGATCGGCGGGGTTGGGGGTGAGCAGATACCGCCCGTTGCTGTCCTTGAGCGTGCCCAGCCACAGCAGGCCGTCGTCGTTGGTGATCAGCTTGCTGGTGGAGCGGAACGCAGAGCCCAGTTTCACCCAGGCAGCAAGGATGCCGTCCAGGTTCTTCAGATCCTGGGGGTCCTTCTTGCCGATGACCGCCAAGATCTCCTTGTTGCCGGTGACACGGGCCTCGTCGCCCAGCCACTCCACAGCGACAGCGGCGATATTGTTGTCGCTGTCCTCCAGCAGTTCGTTCGTCACCGGAAGATAGCCGCCCCGCTTCTTGATGTCGTACTCCAGCACCGCGAACTGGGGCGTGGCCGTCTTGCCGAATTTGGCCGCCTCCGCCACCGTGGCGAACCCCTGGTGCTGGCCCCGCTTTTTGATGGTGCGCTTGCCCCTCTTGGTGGTCACATGGATGACCTGCACCTCGTCCATCAGGCTCTCTTTGCTCTCGCGGAACTGGATGATCTTGGTGGAAATATCCTCAGGAACGGTGTAGCCGCCGTCGGGATCCACGCCCTCCGACATAAAGTCGCCGGCCGCCTTGGTCTTGGGGAAGCCCGCTCGGGCCGCCGCCGCGAAGGACTTGACCGCGGCGTCATAGCTCTTGACCTCAGGCCCCTGCTCCGCATGGGGGACGCCGCCCGCCGAGGGATCCTGGGAGCCAAAACGCTCCCACTCCTCCAGCAGCTTCTCCACCTTGTCGATCTGGTCATTGAACTCCTTGATCTTGGCCATCCCGGCCTCATGATCCTCCATGCGGTTCTCCGCCAGGGCAGACTCCGCCACCTTCAGAGCCTCCACCCGGTCAGCCTTTAGCTGATACAGAGTCTGCTTATTGATTTGTGCCATTTTGATTACCTCCATATCTGATTTTTTCCAGCTCCAACAGGGCCTTTGCCCGCTGGAGCGCCTTGCCGTCATCCGAAGGAGGAGGTTCCTCCCCCGGTTCATGGGGATCCGGGCCTCCGTAGCGCTTGTTTTTGACCACCCCGGCCTGCCGCTGGGCCGGTACCGCCACGAAAGACCACTCATAAGCATCCTTCGCTCCGCACAGCACACCGTGGCAGATCTGGCCGTTGTACATTTCTCCCTTCTCATGGAAGCAGTCGTGTAAGTCCTGTCCGCAGATAGAACACGTCACACGTTCCACCGCGCACCCCACGCTGACCTCCCTCTTGATGCCGCCGTCGATCTCCGCGATGAGATCTGCGTTGTCCTCGGTGCGCATCATATAGGCCCAGCCTTTCAGCCAGCGGTAGGGCCTCCCGTCGCTGGTCAACTGCCCCTGCTCCGTCACTACCTCGGTGTGGTACAGGCGGGCTGTCTGCCCCCTGGCAGACCAGCAATGATCGAAGATGCCCGGGGCCCCCAGAAACAGTCCCGCCAGCTCGTCCAGGGCCTGGTCGTCGAAGCGCTCGAAGTCCCGGTCAATTTCGTTGTCGCACAAACGCAGAGCAAAGGTGTACACCTCGTCCGCCCCCAACTCCCGCATGGCCATGGCGTTGATGAGGGTCATGTCATCAGGGCCTGGAGCCGCCGCTTTGAAAACCCACTCCACGTCCATCACTCCTTCCCTGTTTCTTTCTGCCCTTGCAAGGCCCGCAAGCGGCTCAGCTCCCGCCAGTCCTCCAGCGGCACACTGTCCAGGCGGGCACTGCGACTATCCCCGCCATGGACTTTTTCAAGATCTTCCAGCGCCCTGATATCGTCCACCGAGTACACACCGATTTCCCGCATACCCTTGTACAATGCGATTTGCGCGGCAGTGTCTCCCCGGAGCAGCTGCTTGGGCTCCCGCTTGATGCGCAGGCCGTTCGCCCGCTCTCGAGGCAGCAGCAGTTTCCAGGTGTCCTCCTGCTCCCGCTGGACGATGATAGGCAGCATGGTGTGCTTTACAAAGTCGATGCTGTTCTGCTCGTTGGAGCTGTACGCCTGCTTCCCGGCGTTGAGCAGGTAGAGCGGAACACCGAAGAACCGGGCCACGTCCGCCACCCGGTATTCCTCGGACTCCACAAACTGGGCTTCGGAATTTTTCATCGCCGTTTGGGTGTAGGTCACCCCTTTGGGCAGTACCGCGATCCGAAAGTTCTTCCCCGGGCCCGAATGGATCTTCTCCCACTCCCGGCGTAGTCGCTCGGTCTTGGTGATGAGTTCCTTCTGCCCTTCGGCGTTGGTCAATTCGATAGTGCCGCCGATATCGGTTTCCGTCAGGAGAACCCCGGATGGTTGGCCACCGTTGGCGTAAAAATCCGCCTGGTACTGCTGGGCGGACAGCCCTGTGGAAATGGCCAGCGACGCCCGACGCAGGATGGAAATGCCGCTGATGCCGTCGGTGCTGTACGCCTTGTAGTGGAGTACATCCGCTGGGGCCAATCGGGTCATTTCCCCGGTACGGGGATCGGTGTAGATGTACCACAGAGACCCGGTTTGATCCACATAGGGGGTGACGCTGTCAGGCATTAGCGGGATCAGCTCCACCGGGCGGCCCGTCCGGCTATCCCGGTCGATCCAGGCGTATGCGTTGCCGCACAGATCCAAGTTGCATTGCA
>JAAVCP010000025.1 GCA_014802265.1 Bacteroides sp.
GGGCATCTGCTTCTCAACATTCCGGCAGACTTAACGTCTAAAGAAATTGAGAGTCTGTGCAATGCTTTTGCAAGCGAAATGTTACTCCCTGCTGTTGTGCTAAAATCTAAATTAGGGAATATCCGACACGATATTTCTTTGTCTGAGCTGACCGACCTTCAGCGTCAGTTCGGAATATCTGTTGATGATATTATGGCGTCTTTACAAGAGGCAGGGGTAATATCCGATAATCGTTACGCCGTCTTTCAGAAGAAGAAAAACAATATGGCAGACTTCCAGGCATTGGTGGAGAAATCGCGTGTTGAGATAGAAAAGTCCGGGCGTTTTGCAAGAATGGTATACCGTGCGTTGGCAGATGAAATTATCACTTCATCAAAAGCAGCCGTCCTGCTCAATACCACCGTGGACAACATTAAAACCAATCTACAGTTAGTATAAGTCAATGGAGATTATAGTCAACGACACGAACATCTTCATTGATTTGCATTCAATTGGATTGCTCAGCGCATTGTGTGATTTGCCATACGATGTGCACACAGTTGATTTTGTGGTAAATGAAATCAAGGATCAGGCACAAGCCGAATCCTTAGCCGCATTGGTAGGGGAAGGCAAAATCAAGGTGGAGAGTTTCAATATGGATGAATTATCGGAGATAATAGAAGAACATTCAACGGTTTCCGGTAATTTATCAGTACCCGATTGTTCTGTCTGTTATTATGCCAGAAAACACTTCGCAACGCTACTGACCGGAGACAGGCAACTGCGCAAATATGCAGAGGGCAATAATGTGACTGTGAGAGGGGTCCTGTTCATATTCGATGAACTGGTTGCCCAAAACATCATAGATGCCGAAACAGCAGTTCAAAAGCTCAGGGAACTTACCAATATAAATGTCCGTCTGCCCAAGTCCGAGATTGAGAAGCGCATCAAAAATTGGTCAAATACATAAATTTTTATATTGCTTCAAAAAGTTTTATCGGACAGCAATAATTAGAAAAGAGTATCGCATCAAGATATTTATCCCGAACTCGCGTTAATAATTATCCCCTCAGATTTAGATCATCTAAATCTGAGGGGATAACTCAGTATCCGTAGAATATTCAAGATCAGTAGGAATCAGGATTAGATATTCAGGATAGGGAATGATAGATTGTTTTAAATTTCAAGGAAGAAAGTTTCAAGCCAGATGATTACTATACCTGAAATGTAGCCTAAGAATGCCAGCCATGTAATACGCTTCATATACCACATAAAAGGAATCTTCTCAATGCCCATTGCCACTACACCGGCTGCAGAACCGATGATGAGCATACTTCCACCGACACCGGCACAGAATGTAAGGAGATGCCAGAAAAGACCGTCTTCAACAAACAGGGACATATAGGCAGGATCAGAGGCTGCAGCAATCATTGCATCGTTGGCTACGGGATACATCTCCATGCAGGCAGCCACGAGGGGCACGTTGTCTACAATAGATGAAAGGACACCGATAATACCATTGATGATGTATGGATTATGGAATGTTTCATTAAGCCAAGCTGCCAGTTCGCCAAGTATGCCTGCCTGACTGAGGGCTGCAACTGCCATGAGGATACCCAGGAAGAAGAGGATTGTAGACATATCAATGTTGCGAATCACTTGTGACACTCTTCCCTCGATTTTGCCCTCGAGGTCATAATGACGCACGAGAAGCTCAGTGAGAATCCAGAGTACACCAAGAGAGAAGAGGATACCCATATAGGGGGCAAGGTGAGTAGTGGCTTTGAAAACCGGAACAAATAGCAGACCGGCAACCCCGCAGCAGAGAATGAGTACCGAGAGACGCGGGTGATGTTCCGACATATCATAACCTACGCGGGCGTCTTGGCTGTTGAGTGGTTCTACAGCTACGGCAGGCACCATGCGTGTGGCTATCAGTACAGGCACTATAACTGATACAAGCGACGGGAGAAGCAGATTGACAATAAGATCAACGGATGATACGTAGTTTTTCATCCAGAGCATGATAGTGGTTATATCACCGATTGGAGACCATGCACCACCAGCATTAGCTGCCAATACAATAACGCAGGCAAAGATCCAGCGTTCTTTTTGGTCGGCAAGCATTCGCCTGAGCATCATAACCATAATGATTGTGGTTGTCATGTTGTCAAGCACACTGGAAAGGAAGAACGCCACAAAAGCAAGAATCCACATAAGTTTCCGTTTATTGGAGGCATGAATTTTGTCTACAAGAATACGGAAACCACCATAACGGTCGATCAATTCCACAATCGTCATGGCACCAATCAGGAACACGACGATTTCACAGGTGTCGCCCAAAGCTTCCACCATTTCTGTGGAAATGTTTGGATCATGACTGCACATGGAATAAATTGCCCACAATAATGCACACATAATAAGAGCAAAGGTTGCTTTATTAATGTGGAGCAAATGCTCGGAGGCTATAAGGATATAGCCCACAATAAAGATTATTAAAAGTGTAGTAATCATTTATGACTTAGAATTTAGAGTTTAGTATGCAGGATATATGGAGAAGAGTGGAAGTGGATAACTGTTATTAATCCACCGCGAAATTAGTTAAAATTTGTCATATAGTGTGGCACATTGACAAATTAATTTTTATGTTTTACAATACTTTTTTTCTATTTTATGAAGTAACTGTTGAAAATTACTTATAATTAATTATTTAATATAGTCTTACAGAGGAATATATCGTTGCTCGTTTTTGAGGTTTGTTTTAACTTTCTTTCAGTTGTTTAGTCTGCTAAATTCCTTCGCTTAAGTTAAAATCTTCTCAATAATATTTCGTAATTAAATGTTTATTACCAGCGACTTATTTTTTTATAGCCAAGATATACAATGGTGTGTAGGTAAGTTGAGTGGGAAGCCGCTGCAGCAACTCACCAATCGGCAGTGAAGACCTTGATGTACCTCCCACGCCGGTCTTTATCAGATGCTCAAGCGTGGCACGTGATGAATCGAATTTAGCCACGATTTTCTCTTCTTCTATAGCCAACAGTGAAAAAGAATCAGAGATAAGATCGCGCAGTTCTTTCGCAGAATGATATATTAGTCCGTAAGGATTAACTCCTTGTAATTCTCCGAGATTCCCAGGAAGGAAAGTGGAACAGATGAGCATTCCTCCGGGATTTAGCAAGGTAGCCGCATTTCGGAAGAACTTACCGATGTTGACAAACCACTGAATAGTGGAGGCTGAAATGATGGCATCATAACGCCTGCAGTTATTGTGAGCGTTTTCTTCGGTCCATTCTTCAGCATCAGCAACAAAATAATTTTCTTCCGGAACAAGGTTAAACGGTTCCTGCTCATAAAGCTCTATAAAATCGATTGAGTGAGGACGAAACTTGTCAACAAACCGTCGGGTAAGGAATCCGGTTCCGGGTCCTATTTCAAGAATCCGGTTGAAAGGATTGTGGTAATTTACATGGGTTGTCGCCATATCTATAAGATGTGCGGCAATTAGATTTTGGGGAGAAGCAGTGTCGTTATATGTAGGAAGAGCCTTCTTAAACCGTTTCCCGACAGCGTTATGCAGAGGGAGTAAAGTTTTGATAATAGGGAACAAATCTACGTAGTGAGGCGCGTCAATTTCTACTATTTGAGGCTGAGATTGATGTTGCTGCCATGCCGCTTTCTGAGAGTCTGCCGGGAAAATCATGTCTGACTTTGACACGTAGACACGATGCCATCTTGAATTTCCTCTTGACTTATTGGCTTTGCTGTGTTGACCGATAAAGTAAAGTTGAGTTTTCAGGTCAGCAATTGATGATGATGAAAATTTATCAGCAATGTCCTTGAATGCATCGCCTGCCATTCGGCGGCGAAATTTGGTCAAATTTCTTTCGTTAAGATTATCTGCCGTGCCGAAGAAAATATTTTCCGGAATGCCGTAGGAATTATCTACGGGTTGCTCGGTTCCGTTAATTGCCACTGCCACAGAAGCTCTCTCAAAAGGGAAGCACTGTGAGGCAGCATACACTCCCATTGACCATGCAAAGAGAGCTATTGTGGAATAACTCTCAAGAGTTTCTTCAGGAAAATTCAGATCAGAATAACCTGACACCACAAGAATATCCCAGCCCGGATGATTTATGTGGGCATAGAATGAGGTATCGGTTGACCACCCTGCAAAAATTACTATCAGACAACTGTTATTATTTCGGGAAATAAACTCGTAGGTCATCACACAGAGGATTATGAGACAAGATGTTAAACAAAGGCTCAAGGAGAGAGATATCAAGGTCAGCACTAAGGGAAAACCTGATTCTTTCACCACCGGGAGGCACAGTAGGGCGTCGAATTGGCATGGCAAGGAATCCGTTTTCACGTAGTATGTTTCCCAAAGATATGGCTGCTTCCGCATTGCCTGTAAGGTAACCGATAATCTGCGAAGTTGAACCGGTGGGTTTCCCGGATATTTCTTCCAACCGATGGGAAAATTGTCGGCTCAGGGATATAAGTTGTTGCCTTGCGGCTGACATTTCGATAATTTTCTCTGTCATCATCAGGCTCCAGGCAATATTCACCGGAGGAAGGGCAGTAGAGAAAATGAAAGGACGGGCTGTGTTGATGAGGAGTGATTTCATTTCAGTAGAACAGACGGCAAAAGCACCTGCTGAGGCTGCTGCCTTACCGAATGTGCCAATTATGATATCAATGTCATTTATAATCCTTTTCTCTTCAGTTATTCCTAACCCACGTGTTCCCCTCACTCCGAAAGCATGTGCCTCGTCTACGTAAAGCAGCACATTCGGGAACTCCTTCTTCAGTTTTACAAGTTCTGTGAGGGGTGCTTCGTCACCGTCCATGCTGTAGATTGATTCCACCACTATTATGATTCTTTCATAATTGAGAGCAGATGCCTCAAGAATCTTACGAAGCTTTATGATATCGTTGTGATGGAATCTTTTAAACTCGCTTCCGGATATTTTAAGCCCGTCAACAATAGAGGCATGAATCAGTTTATCACAGACAAATAGGGTAGAAGGGAGAGTCAAAGCCCCTATGCAGCCGACATTGGCATGATAACCCGAATTAAAAAGGAGCGACGGCTTTCCGTATAATTGCTCAAGGAAAGCTTCTAATTGGGCATGATATTTCTGTTTAGTTGACAACAGACGCGATGCCGATGATGAAAAATCAGCATCACCAAACCGATCCATAAACTCCTCCTTAAATTCATGACAATGTGACCCAAGTGACAAATAGTCATTTGAAGACAAGTCGATTGTTCCCTTATTGTTGAATTCGGGAATAGTTCTCAATCGATGTTCCTTCTCAAGAGAAGAGAGAATATCGGCTATTGCTGGCATGGCATTTCGGCAACTAATTTCACAAGAGCATCACAGAGAAGTTCCACCTGTTGGTCAGACACTGCAAGATAAGGGGGCATTATATATGCGTTGTGCCCAAATGGTCTTATCCACACACCCTCTTTCACACAACGTTTTTGAAATTCCCCGCAGTCAACGTATTGGTCTACTTCCACTACACCTATTCCACCAAGCACTCTGACTTCTCTCACATTCGGAAGGTCGGCAGTCGGTGCGAGCCTTTTCTTCATAATCTCTTCTATCTGTTTGATTCTCTCTTGCCAGGGGGAGTCAAGAAGCAGCCTTGTTGAAGCAAGTGCCACTGCACAAGCCAATGGATTTCCCATGAAAGTAGGTCCGTGCATCATCACTCCGGCGTCGCTGTCTGAAATCATGTCGGCTACTTTCTCAGAAGTGGCAACAGCAGAGAATGTCATATAACCGCCGGTGATCGCTTTCCCAATCAGCATAATGTCAGGCTCAATACCGGCATGTTCCCAGGCAAAAAGTTTTCCTGTGCGACCGAATCCTGTTGCAATTTCGTCAAAAATAAGAAGTATCCCTTTTTCATCGCAGGCGCGTCGAAGTTGGCGAAGATATTCAGGATGATAAAATCTCATTCCTCCTGCACCCTGCACAATCGGCTCGAGAATCACTGCTGCAAGTTCGTCTCCATGCTCATCAAGAATTTTCTGCATAGAGGCAAATGCCTCAGGATTCCATTCATCATAAAAGCCACATGATGGGGCTTCTGCAAAAAATCTTACCGGAAGGGCGGGTCCGAATGCTCCATGCATACCTGTAACGGGGTCACACACCGACATGGCATTCCATGTGTCGCCGTGGTATCCGTTTCTTATTGTGGCAAAGTTGGTGCGACGTGGATTATTCTGAGCCTGAACTGCCATTTTCATGGCGACCTCGGTTGCCACTGAACCCGAATCAGCATAAAATATGTGGTTCATTGAGGGAGGCAAGATAGATAGAAGCAACTTGCCAAGTTCAATAGCCGGTTTGTGAGTAAGACCGCCGAACATGACATGGCTCATCTTCTTTATCTGAGTCTCAATGGCTTTGTTGAGGGCAGGATGATTATAGCCATGAATGACACACCACCATGAAGACATGCCGTCGATTAATTGTGTGCCATCAGTGAGGGTTAGTATAGCACCGTCCGCATGGTCAACTGTGTAGGTTGGCAACGGATTGTGTGTCGTTGTGTAAGGATGCCACAAATGTAGACGATCAAACTCGTCATGAATGCTTAGAGTCTCTGTTTCCTTCATGGATAAGTTATACATGGTTTATTATGATGGGCATAAAAACGAAATTCATTTTTATGTCCTATTATCATTGGAATCTGTTGCGAAATTACAAAATCATCACCATATATGCAAAACTCAAAATAAATTCATTGGAAAATGAAATGTCGGCATAATCAGAAAAGTGACTCTGATTATGCCGGCAGATCTTAATTGAATAATATTATAACGTGTTATTTCACAAATACTTTAGTCACTTTGTCTCCTTGACGGCGAATGAAGATGCCGTTAGTTGGGTTTATTACGCGAACACCATTCATATTAAAGAACTCAACCTGGTCATTATTAGAGTTTGAGATGGATTCAACCCCAACTGTAGAACCATAGTTTTCATAGTCGGCATAGACAATTTTTTCCTGCAATACAAGGTCATCATCAAAATCAGATTTTGAGGAGATAATATATTCCACAGGATAGCCATGTAGCTCATCATAGGTGACTTCAGCTTTTATTTGAGCTGAATAAACCTCATCGCCCTCTTCATAATGCTCAATACCTACAAATGAGTCTTCAAGGATAAGACCAAACTTATCAACGACATAAGTGGCGGTTGATTCCTGAGTAGCATCAATATAGAATTCACCTTCGTCAAAATCATAGTCAACAGCATATTCATAGTATTGGTAGCTGCCATATTCGTCAAGACTTGTAAATTCAGTCTCCGATACTTTTTCACCTGTCTCCAATTCAATCAAGACCTTGTAGTTAACTCCGTCGTATTCGGCAGTCAGATTGGCAGGATAGGGGAGTTCCTCATCTATGCATGAGGCGCTTTTAATTCTGTTGGCACCGATAAATGCCTTTGACAAGGGCTCATTAAGCTCTACCTCGTAGATCTGTCCGTCAGTATTTTCCCAAACAATATTATCAAGAATTGAATAGATATCAGTTTCTTCCTCACCGGTTTCCCAGTCCTCGTAGGTGTACTGATAAGTGATTCTGTTAGCCTTGTTGTCATCACCATATTCAATGAGAAGAGCATCGCCTGAATAGGTTATGTCTCCCTGCCAAGAATTATAGCTCCTGACCATTGTAATATTACCGAGATCATTTCGTGAAATCTCTCTTCCATAGCCGTAGCCATAATCATATAGAGGATATTCTTCACTCGAGTAGACTACAAGATCTTTTATGACCGAATCATATTCAAATGTTTGAATACATTCAATCTCTTCCTCGTCTCCATAAGATGAGATATAAAAAGTGATAGTAATAAGGCGTCCCTCGCTGTCATATTCATAGAAATTTCTGTATCCTTCTTCAGATACCTCTTCTTTCAAAAGACCATTAGGATAATATGAGCATTTGTAGGCATTGTATTGTATCCATTCGTCATAGTCCCACTGATAGTTTGTAACAGATCCTGCACGCCAGATTTCCTGGTCAGCTGCGTTTCTTGCATTGACTTTTCTTGCCATCTCTTTTGCAAACTTAAACTTTTCGTTTTTGCCTGCCTCTTTACGGGGTGCAGCATAAGCAACCGAGGAGCATAAGATTGCACCCATTCCAAATAAAAGTAAACTTTTATTCATGTGTTATAAATTAGGTTATGTAAACAAACAAATTGTTATTTTCCGGCTGCAAAGTTAAGACTATTAATTTAAAAAAGCAAATAATGGTTAATTTTATTGAGTTTTAGGAGGAGGGGTGTATATTTCTGTCAAACCGGATCAACATCATAATAAATTACCGACGACTTTATCTCAGGCATAGCTGCAATCCCTGCAAATATATTGCGTAGCAGGTCTTTTACCTTTTTCATAGAGGCGGCAGCCTCTATTTTCAGCATTATTGACTGGAGATACCATGTGGCTACCCTGGACACAAAGGGCTTTTCAGGTCCTAATACACGCTCACCAAACACTTTGCGCAATTCCATAGTAAAAATTACAGCTGCGCGGTCACACACCAAGGCATCTTTATTCTTAAGATAAATATTGATTACTTTGGTGAAAGGAGGATATGCAAAACGGCTTCTGTCAGCTATTTCCGCTGAGTAAAAAGCATTATAATTATGGGCTTTGACATATTTAAGCACCTCATGGTCGGGATTGACGGTCTGAATTACCACCGTTCCCTTATCTTTACGTCGTCCGGCACGCCCTGCCACTTGCTCGAGCATGTTGAATGCACGCTCGTTGCTTCTGAAATCAGGGAAATTAAGCAAGGTGTCAGCATTTAATACTCCCACAGTGGTCACATCACCGAAGTCAAGACCTTTTGATACCATCTGAGTGCCGACGAGAATATCAGTTTCATGACGGGCAAATTCCTCGATTATCTCCTGATAGGCATCTTTGTTGCGGGTGGTGTCAAGATCCATTCGAGCCACACGATAGTCATGAAACTCTTCATGCATCTCTTCAGCAATTCGCTCAGTGCCATATCCGAAAATTTTGATTCCATTTTGTCCACATGCCGGGCAAAGCTTAGGGAGCACCTGCGAAAATCCACAGTAGTGACATCGCAATAGTTCGATATTTTTATGATAGACGAGTGAGACATCACAATTCTGGCATTTTGGAGTCCAACCGCATTGGTCGCAGATTACGACCGGTGCAAACCCTCTCCGGTTCTGAAAAAGGATAGCCTGTTTCCCACCCTGCATTGTGCCAATAATCCTTTTACGAAGATAACTTGACAAAATTCCCTTCACTTCCTTCTTTTTTCTCATTTCTTTCATATCTACAATTTCAACATCAGGAAGAGTTGCACCCTCAAATCTCTCTGAGAGGGAAACAAGTCCATACTTCCCCGATGTCGCCTTGAAGTAGGTTTCCACGGAAGGGGTTGCAGAGCCAAGTAATGATTTCGCACCATGCATCTGTGCTAACACAAGGGCGGCATCACGAGCATTATAACGTGGTGCAGGATCATATTGCTTAAACGAAGCCTCATGCTCCTCATCAACAATCACAAGTCCGAGATGGGCAAACGGGAGAAAAACTGAAGATCTGACACCAAGGACCACGAGAGGTTCGTGTGTATGGAGCAGGCGGCGCCAGATGTCAACCCGTTCTGAATCGGAAAATTTAGAATGATAGACCAGAAGGTGCTTGCCGAACACTCTCTTAAGTCTGTCGGATAGCTGGGTGGTGAGAGATATCTCCGGCACCAAAAACAATACTTGATTTCCGGCATCAAGCACTTTAGATATAAGATGTGTGTAAATTTCTGTTTTTCCACTTCCTGTCACTCCATGGAGCAACTGGATGGGTTTCTCTTTAAATCCGTCGGTTATTTGCCTGAGTGCGGCTGCCTGTGATTCGGAAAGTGGGGACAGAGCTACTGTGTCTACAGACGTATCGGGCGCAAAGCGGTTGATGCTCTTTTTATAAACCTGAAAGATTTTCTTTTCGGTCAATGCACGTATCACTGCGGGGCTTGCCCCGGAAATCTGCATCAGCTTCTCTTTCTCCACATCTTTCAATTCTCCTGTGGGCGACATCCAGCCGGAAAGGTCAAGATATGCAATCAGAGCCTTTTCCTGTTGCCTGGAGCGGCTAACCATACTGAAGCATTCATGGAGCCTATCACTGTCGCCACGAGGGAAGGCAAGTTTTACAAGAGTTACCTTTTTCGGACGATAACGCTCCACTACTCTTTCATCAATTTCAAGTATTCCTTGTTCAAGAAGCGGATTTATAATTGAAGCTACGTTTTTTAACTTTGTTTCGTCTTCTATTTCCGATATTCTGATGCGTTTTTTCTCCTCAACCATCATCATGACGATTGCCTGCTTTTCATTAATCTTGAAAGGATGGATCTCATCAGGCTCATAATCGGGATTTGCAGTTACAAACGTCTCACTTTCCAGCTTCAGACCTGTGGGTATGGCTGCCTTATAAACTTCTCCTGGAGCGCAAAGATAATAGTCCGCAATCCAGTTCCATAATTTAATTTGGGGATAGCGGACTATGGGTGAGGAGTCAAGAACCGCCATAATCGGTTTCACTTCATATCCCTTAGGAGGCTGGGAATGAGTAAACTCTACGATGGCAGTATAATATTTTTTTTTACCGAACTGCACTAAAACACGTGACCCTGCTTGCACTTCACCCTGCATTTCTTCGGGAACAGAGTAAGTGTAAGTGGAGTAAAGCGGCAACGGCAGGATGACTTCGGCAAACAAGATGATTACTGTTTGAAGAAATAAGCTAAATTGATAAACCAACCACGGGGCTGTGCCGAATAGTTGTCAAGTTTAATAGTCTGTACCTGATAACTTATGCCCCATGAATATCCACCGGAGATCTGATATCTCTCAAAGATTTCGGCACCCAATCCACATTGCATTGCCACGTAGCCGGCAGGGTGTGTCAGGGCAGGCTGCTTATTAGTGCCGACAGTGAAGTTGAATACCGGACCACCAAATACAAATGGAGCAAGATATTGCTCAAATCCATTCATGCGAGTCCATTTAAATTTGAGATTTAGAGGAATCTCCAGGGTGTGGAGCCATACATTCTGGTTTCCTATCCCATCAGAAGCCCACACTTCATGATCTCCGAAGTTGACATGAGCGCCATGAAGATTATAGCGCACTCCCAAGTCTATTCCGAATCCGATTCCGGGAATCATGAGTTCTGCTGCGAGTCCGGCTTGTCCGCCGGTAAGCGTTGAGGTCTTTGCCAAGTCCTGTTTCCAATGAAGTGTGGAGAAGTTTACACCGGCAGTGGGACCCCAGCGGAACTCCGCTGAGGCCGTCAGAGCCGATGCTATGATCATTGTCAGGATTAATATTTTCCTAAACATTCTTTTTTCTATAAATGATAGACTAATGAGGGGAGAAGTATTAGCATGTCTTTTGAAGTCGCCTTATCTTCTTTAGAAAAGATAAGCTGCGGTGATTGTCCAGTAATTATTTTTTACCTTGTAATTTGCTGTATTTATTTCAGACACATGCTTTGCAATGTTGTTGACACCAAAACCGTAGGAACCGGAAATCTGCACATGTTTTACAAGCTCCACACCGATACCAACGTTCCATGCCACTTGGCAAGTCTTTGTCTTGAAAGCATCTACGGTGTTTTTATCAAGCTTGAAAGCGAAAGATGGACCTGTAAAAAGATACGGAGCAACGAGGTTGCCTACTACGGGCAGTCCGAATTTATATTTGATGTTCAGGGGAATTTCAATGAAGTTTTTACCAAGATCCGCGTCCTTGTTGTTGTTTTCCAACTCAGTGTTCATGCGTGTGTACATGGCAGAGAGGTCAAAACAAAGACCGATGATAGGTACCTGGAACTCAGTCATAACGCCGGCAGTGAAGCCACACTGGTTGTCGTTGTGGAAGTTCTGCTTCAGATCTTTTGAAAGATGAATGCTGTTGAGGTTAAGACCGGCCTTTACTCCGAAACGGAACTGTGCCTGGGCAATGCCCATGCCAAACACTGCAACAAGAAGCGTGAGCAGGATTTTCTTGTAAGATTTCATTCTGTTTAGATGATTTAGTGAAACATTAAAGTATAAACTCAAAAAAGCTCATGCGATGCCTTTGAAGCCGCTGTGAGTCTTCAATAGTGTGCAAAGTTAATAAAATCTTTTTTATAAATTCAAATAGTTTGTATTAATTGTTAAATTTATGAAGAAAACAATTCATAATATCATTGAATTTGGCTAATTTTGCGCTATGGAAGATAATAAAGAAGGAATGAAGGCGTCAGTAAATGCCGCCTCAGCAGAGATAGAAAATAATGAAGCAGTGCGTCATCTGGAGGCTAATGCTGATGAGGAACTGCGTGTGACTGAGCGCACCATAGAGTTGCTCAGGACAGTGTTTGACCCTGAAATCCCCGTGAATGTCTACGACTTGGGTCTTATCTACAAGATAGACTATGAAGTGGCAGACAAGACACTTCATGTCGACATGACGTTGACGGCTCCGGGTTGTCCGGCAGCTGATTTCATCATGGAAGATGTGCGCCAGAAGCTGTTGAACGTGGAGGGTCCGGAGAAGATCGACCTTCAGTTGGTGTTTGAGCCGACTTGGACTCAAGATATGATGAGCGAGGAGGCAAAACTCGAACTTGGTTTCCTTTGATTGATGAGTGTCTATTTTTTGAGTGACCTTCATTTGGGTGCCCCTTATTTCCCTGATTCCAGGGAGGCGGAAAAGAGGGTAGTGGCATTTCTTGACTCTATAAAGGGTGATACTGATGCCATCTATCTATTGGGGGATGTGCTTGACTATTGGTTTGAATACCGTTATGTCGTGCCTCGTGGGTTTGTCAGATTTTTTGGCAAGTTGGCGGAATTATCAGACATGGGGATACGCATTGTGTGGCTGATTGGTAATCACGATATCTGGATTTTTGATTATATCCCTACGGAATTGGGAATAGAGGTGATTGACGGCAGCTTGACAGAGACAATCTATGGCAAGCGCATCTTTATGGCACACGGCGATGGGGTAGGAAAGCAGAAGGCATCTTTCCGCTTTATTAGGGGATTATTTCGCAATAAGCTTTGTCAAAAGGCATTCAGCGGGATTCATCCTCGTTGGACGGTTCCGTTTGCCTATAAGTGGAGCCGCCACAGCCGTGCGGAGGGAGAAGCCCGGGGTATCCCTGATGAACATGTACTTGACAGTTTGCTACAGTTTACCAAGCATTATCATAATGAGCATCCGGAGATAGACTACTTTATGTTTGGTCATATCCATGTTTTCACACGTAAAGTGCTTTCCCAGGGTTGCGAAATGATAGTGCTTGGAGAGTGGATAAAAACATTTAGCTATGTAAAAATGGACGAAAATGGGTTGGAAATGCTAAAATGGAGCTGATTTTATATGTTATACAACATCTTTGTGACATTTTGGCACAAAATATTTGGTCAGTCCATAATAAAAGCGTAACTTTGCATCGAACCTAAAAAACAATCTTTTTTACCTTAAGATTTTTTACCTGTAGAAACTTATCCAAGGGTGCGACCGTTGAGGTTATCACCCTTTTTTCATTTGCTTACTTCGTTGCATAATATGATTATCACGTGCCGACTTAAGTCAGATATTCAAGTTGACTGCTAATCAACTCAAAATATTTGCCCTTTAATGCAATCAGTTCTTCATGAGTACCTTCTTATAAAATATGTCCCTAAGACATAAAAAGTATACGGTCTGTATTTTTGATAGTAGAAAGCCTATGGGCAGCTACAATTAAAGTCTTTATGTCTTTTGACTACTACACCATGATTTGGGGTATAGGCTCATCTCCGTAATCAAACCAATCAAGGGCAAGAAGATGTTTCTTACCCTTGTCATAATATGTGTAAGTGAACATCTCTGTCGAATCGTGGTCCCAGTTTTCGGGATATTCCTCATATGTCCACTACTGTATGGTATCTTGTCATCCAGTGAAGATGTCAGCGAGGATGGACATGTCGGTTGCATAGGGTGCTTGGGTTTTATAAACATAATAACGTGAGTTCGGGATAAGCATTGCGTGGTGACCTGGTAAATTTGGGCTGGGGGCACCACATTTTTATCGCGTAACTAACTATATTAAAATCCAAATAAAGTGAGGGAAAATACATCCACCTTAGATTATTTGGATTATATAGTTTGTTATTAAAAATAGAGAGTTTAAGTAATTATGAAAGAATTTTAAATTTTTAGGATTAATTTTGTCAATGTGGATAGTTTAATTATTTTTGGGAATTACGGCGTTGTTGGCGTAGGCGGTCGCGGCGACGCAGGGCGAAGAATGTGAGGATAATGACTACTGTTTCGGCGATTAGAGTAGCCCAGAAACGAAAGGTGTGACCTGTTTTGAGTAGGTCAAGTCCGAAATACAGAGTCATAAACAGGGCATAGGCAGCCAAAAGAATAGGAACTACGATGTGGCGTTGAAATTTCATGATGTTTTCAGGGGTTTATAAAAGATAATTGTATCAGAAATTTTTATGAAAGATAATCAGATCAGAATTTAAGGTGGAGGTGAGGCAGCGACAGTAATTATGAAGGTAATTGCTCTGAAGACATTTGTTCGGAAGATTGTTGGTGGTCTTCGGGATAAATGAGATAGGGTGATGACTTAGGATTGAATCTCCCGGCTGAAAGATAATCATATATCTTTATACATGCCATAGCGTCGAGAGCAGCATAACCCTGCTGAGAGGGGGTCAGGGTTTCTGCTTCCCAGTTGGTAAGGCGTTGCCCTTTTGAGATCCGCTTCCCGAAGATAATACCATAAATTCTGGAAAGACTGTTGTCGGCTATCTTAAACTGCTTGACGTATGTCTGCAAATCAACGAAACCTTGTGGGGCAAGAGAGGTAATTTTATTTAGATTATGAAAATCATCATGTGTTGACAGCCCGATTTTCAATATTTCCGGATTTTCCAAGATATCAATCAGTGACTTTGCCAAGCCGGTGAGATTAATTCTGAAAAGGAAACACACTTCACGGGTTGAAAGCTGCACAAGGGAAACATGGTTTTGCATACCCTTCCTGAAACTTGGGCGTGTCTCGGTGTCAAAACCTATAATGTCGCTTTTACGGAGACATGAGATAGCATCAGAGAGCTGCTCCTCAGTTTCCACCACGAAGATTTGCCCGTCAAACTGTGCTGCCGGGAGAGTGGCAAGCTGTTGCTTGGAAATAGAGATCACTGCTTTTGAAAAATCTGAATTATTCATATCGTCTCCTCTGTTAAGTGTGGCTTTAGTAGTCGTGTAGATATCGTTTTAACAATAAATTAAACATCTGTCTCAGAAATAATTTCCGGCATCTCAAGCCAGAGTGACTGTGCAAAATGGTTGGAGAGCCACGACTTCAGGTAATCACGAGTATCGTTGCAAATGGTGGCGTCTTTATCAAAATGCGGATTATAGACTGTGGCAAATAATTTTATTCCGTAAGACTTAAGGGCATTAAAAGTAAGGAGCGCGTGATTAATAGAACCAAGCTGCCCAGTAACTGTCACCACCACTGGAATATCGTTGTCACGTATATAATCGGCAGTGAGATATTCTCCTTTAATAGGCACCATAAGTCCGCCTGCTCCCTCAATCAAGACATGTCCAAAATGATACAGCAATTCTTTTGTGGCATCAGAGATTTTCTGAAGGTCAATTTCCTTTCCGTCAAGACGTGCTGCCAAATGGGGAGATGCAGGATAGGTAAAAATAACCGGAGCAGTGGTGTGGTCACGGTCAACATCAAGATAGCCGGTGCCCATAATATTCCGGTGTCTTTCAATATCTTCACTAAACTCATTATTGCCGGTCTGAATCATCTTTTGGGTGATGCAAGGAATGCCGGAGGCAATAAATTCACGTGCAAGCCAACCGGTTACGAAACTTTTACCGACATCAGTGCCGATGCCGGTCACAAACAAAACAGAGGGTATGGTTAATTCAGAAAAATTCATTATGCCAACATTAAATTTTGTTATGTGGAATGATTCCTGCTCAGGTCACACTATATGGCTTGGCGAATCATTACAATCAAAACCAAATGCAAAGTTAGTGTGCGTTTGTCAATAATGCAAAAAAAAATGGAGAAACCTTTTGGTTAGCTCCATTTTTTTAATTTTATGAATAAGTAATAGCCTTATCAAAAGGGAATTACCATGCAAACATAGGATATTCGTTCATCATTTCGTTAACTTCCTGACGCACCTGAGCAATCACAGCGGGATCATCAGCGTTAGAGAGAACGCGGTCGATGAGATCAGCAATCTTCACCATAAGGTCTTCTTTGGCACCGCGAGTTGTGATTGCAGCTGTGCCGAAGCGGAGTCCTGAGGTGAGGAACGGTGAACGAGAATCATAGGGCACCATGTTCTTATTGGCAGTGATGTCAGCCTCAACAAGCACTCTCTCAGCTTTCTTACCGCTCATCTCAGGGAATTTCGGACGAAGGTCAACGAGCATTGAGTGGTTGTCAGTGCCGTCAGAGATGATCTTATACCCTTTTTCAATAAGAGCGTTGGCAAGAGCATTGGCATTCTTCTTAACCTGGATAGCATATTCTTTCCATTCAGGCTGGAGAGCCTCGCCGAAAGCCACAGCTTTTGCAGCGATGACATGCTCAAGCGGACCACCCTGCACACCGGGGAACACTGCAGAGTCGAGAAGTGCAGACATTTTCTTGATTTCCCCTTTGGGAGTCTTTTTGCCCCAAGGATTATCAAAGTCCTTACCCATAAGAATGATACCACCACGTGGTCCACGGAGAGTCTTGTGGGTTGTAGAAGTAACTATGTGGGCATGCTTAACGGGATTCTCGAGAAGACCGGCAGCAATAAGACCGGCGGGATGAGCCATATCTACCATAAATATTGCGCCGATTTCGTCTGCAATTTTACGAATGCGGGCATAATCCCATTCACGGCTATAAGCACTTGCACCGGCTATGATCAATTTAGGTTTGTGTTCGCGAGCCTTCTGCTCGAGTTCCTCATAGTTAACTCTCCCGGTCTCAGCATCAACAGTATAGCTGATTGGTTTGAAATGAAGTCCGGAGAAGTTGACAGGGCTTCCGTGGCTAAGGTGACCACCGTGGCTGAGGTCCATGCCAAGGAAAGTGTCGCCGGGCTGGAGACATGCCATGAACACTGCCATATTAGCCTGAGCACCGCTGTGAGGCTGAACATTTGCCCATTCGGCATCGAAAAGTTTCTTTACGCGCTCGATAGCGAGGTTTTCAGCCTCGTCGACTACCTGGCAACCGCCATAATAACGGTGAGCCGGATACCCTTCGGCATATTTGTTGGTGAGGCATGAGCCCATTGCGCGCATCACTTCATCACTAACGAAGTTTTCACTTGCGATAAGCTCGATGCCGCGACGCTGACGAAGATGTTCGCGGTCAATAATGTCGAAGATTTTGTTGTCTCTCTGCATTGTTTTAATTGTTTTTCTGATGAAAAGATTATGGTTGGAATTATCCACCGAAGTTATCATAGTGGATAGAAGATGGTTCAACACCAAGGTTGTAAAGCATATTGTTGACAGCATTGCTCATGGGACCCGGACCGCACATGTAATACTCAATATCTTCCGGTGCCTCGTGGTCTTTGAGATAAGTCTCATACATCACCTGATGCACAAATCCGGCAGTGTATTTTACTCCTGCTGCATCAGCTGCGGGGTCGGGACGGTCAAGGGCGAGATGGAACTTGAAATTGGGGAACTCTTTTTCAAGCTGAAGGAAATCGTTAAGATAGAACACCTCATTCAGTGCGCGTGCACCATAGAAATAGTGCATCTTTCTGTCAGTGGTGTGCAGAGTCTTTGTCATCCACATTATCTGGGCACGTAGGGGAGCCATGCCGGCACCACCGCCTACCCAAATCATCTCTGCCTTTGAGTCAACGATAGGGTGGAAGTCACCGTAAGGACCACTCATCATCACCTTGTCACCCGGTTTCAGAGAGAAGATATAGGAAGATGCTATGCCTGAGGGGACATCCTGGAAGCCAACCTGTGGTTTCGGTTTAAACGGAGGAGTCGCAATTCTGACTGTAAGCATTATGCGATCACCTTCTTCGGGATAGTTTGCCATAGAGTAGGCACGCACAGTCTCCTCAGTATTCTTTGCCTTGAGTGTAAACAGTCCGAATTTTTCCCAGGAGGGAAGATATTCATCGCCGATGAGCTTTTTATCAATGTCACGGTCGTAAGTCATCTCATATTTCGGAATGCGAATCTGTGCGTATGAACCGGGAATAAAGTTCATGTGCTCACCTTTAGGAAGCTGCACGATAAACTCTTTGATAAAGGTTGCCACATTTTTGTTGGATATAACCTCACATTCCCATTCCTTGACATCGAGAGCAGATTCATCGAGATGAATATCCATGTCGTTTTTGACTTTTACCTGACACCCGAGACGCCAGTGGTCTTTTATCTGGCGGCGAGTGAAATGCACAGCCTCTGTGGGGAGCATGTCGCCGCCACCTTCAAGCACCTGAACCTTACATTGACCGCAGCTTCCTTTGCCGCCACAGGCAGAAGAGAGATGCACGCCCCCGTCGGCGAGGGTGGCAAGTAGAGATTTCCCGCTGGCAGCCTTTACCACTTTCTTGCCTCCGTTGATGTCGATGGTCACTTCTCCTGAAGCCACAAGCCAACGCTTTGCCAAAAGAAGCACGATGACGAGCACAATCACGATAACAAGGAAAATCAAAGCCGCCGCAGCTACTGAATTCCAATGAATCACATTTAGTAATGACATAATGAAATATTTGTTAGATACCTTGTCGCAGGGCAGGAGAGTTACACTGCGACTTACGGCGGTGTTAGAGTTTTATACCGAGGAAGCTCATAAACGCGATGCCCATAAGCCCGGTGATTATAAAGGTGATGCCTATTCCGCGGAGAGGTGCGGGAATCTGATTATAGGCGAGACGTTCACGAATAGCTGCAAGGCAGGTGATTGCAAGCAGCCAGCCTATTCCTGAGCCTGCACCGTAGACGGTGGCTGTCCAAGCATTGGAGAAGTCTCTCTGCTGCATGAAAAGCACTGCACCGAGAATTGCACAGTTTACGGCTATCAGCGGAAGAAAGATACCAAGAGAGGAGTAGAGGGCAGGGGAGTATTTCTCAATTACCATCTCAAGAATCTGCACGAGCGCCGCAATGACCGAAATAAACATTATAAGCCCGAGGAAGCTGAGATCAGTGTCGGCATATTCTTCACCGAGCCAGCTCAAGGCACCCGGCACGAGGATATATTGGTTGATACACCATGTGACGGGAAGAGCTATAATAAGCACGAAGCTCACAGCCACACCCAGTCCGAAAGCGGTCTTCACATTTTTCGACACGGCAAGATATGAACACATGCCGAGGAAGTATGCGAAAATCATGTTGTCGATGAAGATCGACCGTATGAAAAGATTCAAATTTTCCATAAATCAAATATTCAATTTATTGGGTGAGTGGGATTACTTCTCCTGGAGGTCTTTGTTCTTAGCTCTGTGAACCCAGATGATGCAAGCCACGGTAATCAGTGCCATCGGAGGAAGAATCATCATACCGTTGTTCTGATAGCCATGATCATAACACCATTGCGGAATTACCTGACAGCCGAAGAGAGTGCCGCTTCCAAGCAATTCACGGAAAAACGCAACGATTATCAGGATTACACCGTAGCCGATACCATTGCCGATGCCATCGAGGAATGCTTGCCAAGGTCGGTTGCTCATGGCAAATGCCTCAAGGCGACCCATGATGATACAGTTGGTAATAATCAGACCGATGAACACTGAAAGTGCCTTGCTGACTTCATATGTATAGGCTTTCAATACCTGGTCAACTATCACAACGAGGGCAGCCACCACCACCAACTGTACGATGATACGTATTGATGTAGGAATAGTGTTGCGCAAAAGAGATATAATCACATTGGCAAGAGCAAGCACGGCAGTAACCGATATTGTCATTACAAGTGCCGGCTCCAACTTGGCTGTAACGGCGAGTGCGGAACAGATTCCCAGCACCTGCACGATTACAGGGTTGTCTTTCGAAATAGGATTGACGAGAGGCAATAATGATTTGTTGATATTCATAATCCGGAAATCTTATTCGTTATTATTATTTTTGAGCGAAAGTAAGAAAGCGGAGTAGGGGAGAAGAGAATCGTAGAGCATTGTCTGCACTCCCTGGCTGGTTATTGTGCCACCGCTTATTGCATGTACCCATGCCTTGTCTTGAGGCTCCTTACCCACTTTTACCACATCCACTGACATGAACTCACCGTTGGGGGAGAAGATATCTTTGCCGTCAAACTGGCTTGAGAAGGCAGGCTTTTCAATTTCAGCTCCAAGTCCGGGAGTCTCCCCTTGATGAGCAAAATAAGCCCCATAGATAGTGTCGCCGTTATTGTCAAACGCCACATATCCCCAGATGGGTCCCCAAAGACCGGCTCCATAGACAGGGATGATGTATTTAAGACCGTTGTCTGTGGTGCATTCAAACACTGGCAGAAGTCTCTCATCAGCAGGTTTTTTCACTTCGATAGCCACATTGACATCAAAAGGATCAACTGAAGAATCAATTTTCTCTCCGTTACTGTTAACGATATAGCTTGAAGTGATATGCTCTGCATATAGGTCTGCGATAGAAGCACCTCCCTCGGGGGTGATTCTTGCCGAAGCCAGAATCTGTCGTTTGGTGTCGTTAGCTATATTCTCCTTCTGCATGGGACGGAGAGCCTGATATACCACTGATAGCACTATTCCGACCACCAATACGAGAACCGCGGAATAGATAATGGTGTAGGTATTGCTTTGTCTGTTCATGATTCAGGAGATTTATTAGTTCTTTACAGTAAGACGCTTCAGACGGCGGTTGATATTTGAGTTGACCACACAGTAGTCGATGAGCGGAGCGAAGCAGTTCATCAACAGCACAGCGAGCATCGCGCCTTCAGGATAACCTGTGTTGTAGCATCTGATTATCATGGCGATTGCACCGATAAGGAAGCCATATATATACTTACCTGTGTTTGTGCGGCAGGCAGTGACCGGGTCGGTTGCCATAAATACGATTGCAAAGGCAAATCCTCCAAGACACAGCTGCTCAACGGGGGTTAGGTAGGTGCAAGGATAGAGTGGGGTGGCAAAATGATGGGTCAGGAGCGACATGAAGAAACCACCTGCCACACCGGAGATAATAATTTTCCAGGATGCAATTCCTGTGAAGAGCAGAATTGCCATACCAATCAGAATACAAAGGGTAGAAGTCTCACCCCAAGAACCCGGATAAAGACCAAGGAACATGTCAGAAAGACTCAGGGGAGTGCCTGTCACGCCAAATACTTCTGCCTGTCCGCCGGTAGAGGCTGCAAGCTGACCTAAGGGAGTTGCCCCAGAGAACCCGTCAACTGCTGCCGCATCGCCGAGAGATACAAACACATGGTCGCCGCTCATCTTAGACGGATAAGCAAAGAAGAGGAATGCACGGGTGACGAGTGCCACGTTTAGGAAGTTGTAGCCTGTGCCGCCAAACACTTCCTTGGCGAAGATAACTGAGAAAGCCACAGCCACAGCAAGCATCCAGCAAGGTGTGTCGACCGGGCATATCATCGGAATGAGAATACCCGACACAAGGAACCCTTCCTGAATTTCATGCCCGCGAATCTGAGCCACTATGAACTCAATGCCCAGACCCACGACGTATGCGGTTATAATCTGAGGCAACACAGCCCATAGTCCATAAAAGAACAGGTGGAACAAACCGTGATCTGGGTCGCCAGTGGCGAGTGCATGTTGCAACCCTACGTTCCACATGCCGAACAAGCAGCAGGGGAGCAGAGCCAGAACCACCATGATCATCGTGCGCTTCGAGTCGTTGCTGTCATGAATGTGCACGCCGGAACGAGATGTCTCATTGGGAGTGAAAAGGAATGTGTAGAAACCGTCGAACACGGAATGAAGCTTTGAAAACTTCCCTCCATCTTCAAAATGAGGCTTTACACTGTCAATTTTTTTCTTTAATCCTTTCATCTGTTGTTAGGGATATAGATTTGTAACTTGGTTTTCGGTAGAGTGAAATCATGACAGTTCCTTTCGGAGATTGTCAAGCCCGTCTCTGACGATTTTCTGGAGTTCTATCTTTGAAGTGTCGATAAATTCTGGGAGAGCGAAATCTTCAGGCGCTACTTCATAAATGCCGAGTTTTTCCATGCGGTCAATGTCGCCGGCTATGATTGCCTTTATAAGATATTCCGGATATATGTCAAAGGGGAATACTTTGTCATATTCTCCACTGAGAATCATAGCGCGTCTGCCACCCTTTATACGTGCGTCAAAGTCGAATGGCTTTGACAATCCGCGCAAGAAGGCGGGGAAGCTGTGTTTAACGCTGAATTTTTTAGGGTCGACAGAAGCCCATCCCATAAATTCATCAGCGTGGTCACCTTCCTCAATGACTGTGACCTGACGATACGGGAAATGCAGGAAACCATCTTTCTGAACCCTTATGCCGGTAAGCACGTTTCCGGATATTATTCTAAGTCCGGAGTCAGCTACGAGACGACCCTTTATGAGAGTTTCGATTGCTGCTCCGACATAAGTTTTTATCATAGAGGGATTTTTGATTCCGGGACCTGTAAGCGCTACTTTTGTTATGAAATCAAATTCTCCCGTGGCACACAGTTTTCCGATTCGTGCGGCTGTGGCAGCGTCCAGTGTCCACACTGTTTCCCCTTTATTTACCGGCTTGATGGCAGCAATCTGGGTGCCGACATTTCCGGCAGGGTGAGGACCCTCAAACTCAAAGCAGACAGCCGCTTTGGAAGTAATCCCGGAGCCGGCTTTCACACCGAGATACACTTTCCCCGGAGTGAGTTTTGCAAGAGCCTCGAGTCCTTTTTCAAGCCAAGGCTTGAGTTCGTCTGTAAGCAAACCGGGGGCGAGTGGGGCGGAATCAAAAGCAGTCACAAAAATATCCCGTGGGTCAGCATCAATTCCGGGCACTATGTCATAGGGGCGTTGACGCATCATTGCCCATAATCCAGAGGCAAGCATATTTTCCTTGATCTGGCGTGCCTCTTTTGCCGGAGAGATCTTGATTGCAGACGTGTCCGGTTGCTTTGACACACTGATGAATTCAATGTGACGCCGCTCACCCCGGTGTACCTCTTCTACTTTTCCGGATACCGGCGATACGAGTCGGATTTGTCCGGTTACTTTGTCAGAAAGAAGTGGTTGCCCGGCAGAGATAGAGTCACCGGGTTTTACGAGTGCTTTCCAAGTATGTCCCGGGAAATCATCGGGGCATATTGCGAACAGCTTCGTGGAGGTGTCGTCTGTCACGTTTGTAGAAGGCTGACCTTTTAGTGGAATGTCAAGGCCCTTCTTTATACGTATTGTTTCAGCCATAGTAAATGAGAAAAAGCTACGGCATTCTTACGCTTGTCAGCTGTGGAAGTGCCATTGCTATTGACTTGGTTAATATTCTGTTGCAAAATTACAAATAATCGTTAATTAAAACAAAGAAGTGTGATAATTTTTTATAGGGGATTGAATATATGGTAATTGCTAATGGGTAGGCATACGGCATTAAGGGAGATTCAGATGGGTTAGGGAATCAGGAGATAATATGAATTAAAATGAAGGTGTGAAAATGAAGTGAACCCACGGGTTCACTCACAGAACGTAAGAGGGAACTATAATGCAGGCTGACGATATACTGAAGATTATGATAAATAGGGAAGGCGCATCAAAATCTGGAATTTTGATGCGCCCTCAGTTTTGATTTATAAGGTTTGAATTCTGAATTATATTCCTGTAAGGATATGATTACTTCAGACCTTCCACAAACTTACGATATTGCTCATTATTGGGGTCAAGCTGAAGATACTTATTGAAATATTCCTTAGCTTTTGCAACATCTTTCTGATCAAGATAATAGTTGCCGAGGTAATTGTACATTACCTTTGCATCAGAAGCATAGCGGGAAGGATCCTGACTTGCCTCAAGAAGGGCAATTGCCTCAGTGTAGGAAGGTACGGCAGCAGATGCCACTTCTGATTCAGGAGCTTTCTGTTTAGCGATATCACCGTAGAATTTCTTTGGCTTGTAGTTATCCGGAAGGATTGCTGCAGCCTTGTCAGCATATTCCTGACACATTGCATAATACTTATCAGCTGTGGCAGGATTGTCTTTGCTATTTTCCACACCGGCATAGAACGTATAGGTTGCTTCCTGAATGAAGTCATTATATCCGGGATTCTCTGAGTGATTTAGATAGCCCATGAATGCCTCAGCTGCCTTAGTTAGATTATTCTCATTAACATAAGTCATAGCCAATTCCTTGTAAAAAGCAGGATTATCAGGAGTTTCGGCTATTGCCTCTTCAAGCACTGCCTGTGCTTCCGTAGGACGTTTGGCAGTATTAAACTCCTGAGAAATCAATATATAGTCAATTGGTGCAAACTTATTGTCTTTATTTGCTTTATGGGCTGCATAGAGTGCCTCAGCCATAGGAAGAAGCTGGTCGCTCATCTCCTTAATCTGAGCAGCGTTCATAAACTGATAACGCTGGGCAGTAAAGTTATTAGGGTTAGCCTTCAGGAGGGCAGAGGAGTAGTCATAGCCACCCTTATAGTCGCCACCGTAGAAGAGGAGGAAGGCGTAACGGTCTTCGTCCTGCTTGAAGTGGTTGGGATTTTTAACATACTTACCATATTCATTTGCAGCCTCTTTGAATTGACCGGCATTATAGTAAGCATTGGCAAGCTCACGCTGAGCGAGTGCAGAATTTGGATTAAGCTGAAGAAGCTTATTAAGCATGTCGATTGCATACTGTGGATTAACCTGAGTGAAAAGATTTGCATACTTCACATAAGCTTCAGGTGCATCGGGATTATAGTTTGCAGCCATCTCATATTGTGCAGCTGCTCCGCCGTAGTCCTTGTTGTCTTTCTTGCGGTCGCCTTCAAACAAGTATATGTCAGCTTCCTGCATATTCCATTTGCGGGCATTGGTGATTTTCTTTTCAATATCCTTTTCATGGGCAACCGGGTCCACGTTATGATAAGCGCGTGCAATTGCAATCTGAAGAGAGGGATCTTTCTTTCCAAATTTTTCAGCAAGTTTAAACTGCTCTTCAGCAGCTTTTTTATCACCTTTTTTCAGTGCGATGTAACCAAGTCCGACATAGTTGAACGGATAGTCGGGATTTGCCTGCACACCCTGGCTGAAATATTTCTCACCCTCGGCATTATTGCCGTCGTGCATTGCAATCAGTCCGAGATAATAATTGGCAACTGCTTTGTCAGTGCCGGCGTTGTTCATGTTGCGAAGAAGAAGTTCTTTGGCATTAGACAACTGATCTGCTTTGTAGTACTCCTCACCTTCAACGTGGGTCTGAGCCATAGAGCAGAAGGCTGCGCCTGCAAGGAATGCGGCTGTGAAAATGAATTTAAGCTTCATCACTATATTTGGTTTTATTGTTTTCTATCTTTTTGAGAGTCTAACTGCAAAATTAGTAAAAATTTTTATAAGTTATTCCTTTTGAAGAATAACTTTCTTATTTTTTATATTTTTTTATAAAAATAGGTAAGCCACTAAGTCGTTGTTAGAGATTAGTGAATATATAATTGCGAAAGATTCTCAAGGATATTTATAACCTGAATGAAGGAGCTTAACGGACTAAATGACTGACTTAAAGATATAAATACGCTAAAAGATGGGCAGGAGAATCATATTTTTCATTTAAGTGCGTTGGTGGATAATATATAGAGAGATCAAATTTAGAAGTAGGGTGTATTAAAAATGAAGTGAACCCGTGGGTTCACTCACGGAATGCAAGATGGAACGATAATTATAGGCTGGGGCTATACTGAAGATTAGGATAAAGAAGGAGGGTGTATCAAAATCCCGAATTTTGATACACCCTCCTTCTTTACTTTATGATTATTAAGTTTGGAAATTATTTCACTTCAACTACACGCGGATTCATGTGTATGGGGAGAATTCCGGTCTTGGTGATAATTTTCTGTCCTACAAATCCTGTCATGAATACATAGAAACTGTGTAACACGGTAGAGTTGCTGGCAGTTGACACCATATAGATTTTTCTTACAAGAGGATATTCTCCGGAGTAGATATAAGCTTGATATGGTTTGTAGCTCACCGGGCTGAAGTCATTATCTTCAGTTGGATTGCTTACTTTTAGAATTTTGACCTCAGTTGTAAGATTAGTGGCAACTGTGTCGTTTTCATTTTTATAATCAGCCATTCTTTGGTCAAGGGGCACTTTCTTGGCTGCGCTAAGGTCATCACCAAGCCAACTTACACTGATCACACCAAGGGCATTGGGGTCAGTCTTCACTACATCGAATACAGCGGCATTGTTGGACTGAGCGAAAGCATTTACAGTCTCAGATATTTTCTTTCCTTCAGGGAGAAATTTTTCTTTAAGATAGCTTACAGTTGATGACTCAGCATTGTCAAAGATCACTTTTATGGCAGTAGTGTCATTCCCGGCAAGTTGATTCCATTTTGTTATCTTGCCGTTAAGGATATCACTGATTTCAGTGACAGAAAGGGCATCAACAGGATTTTTCTTATTGGTTATCAGCGCAACCGCATCAACTGCAATCGGATTTTGACGAACTACTCTCTTATACTTTGACTTCATATAGTCAATCTGTTCTTTTGAGAGTTGACGGCTTGTGATAATTGCCTGTGTGGCATCTGCCATCAAACTGTCAAGTGCTTCTCCCTCACTTACATAGAAGGGGATTATTGATGACTGTGGATAAGTGAATTCAAACACTTCGATTTCTTCATCAAGAATGTTCTTGAACCCATCGTCGCAGAATATAGTGGCACTTCCTGAGGCATATTCGCCACGTTTCACGGGTGTACACGCAACTGTTCCCGCAGCAAATGCCACCAGGAACAGAAGTGATATTGATTTGAAGACAGATTTTCTCATAGCCTTATGATTTTTAGTTCATTCCCTTATAAAGTCTGTAGCCTCTCCACACACCGTATACACAGAGAATTCCTCCTACGGTTGCACTGATAGCAGTGTTGTCAATATTGAATATATCAAAGATGAATAGAAGCCCGACGGCTACATATACTATCACCATGAATATTCCGAAAACGAGGCGTCCGCCTTTTGGCATGTTGCCGAAATTATTATCTTGTGCCATAACTCTATATTTTAATAAGTTTATAATCTTTGTTTCTATTTATTTAACAAATCGCGTTAAAATATGTTCGATTGCAGAAGGAGATTTTTTATCAGATGGGTAGCAGTCGTAAAATTTATAAGAGTTATGAGATTTATAGGATTTATAAGATATAGGATTTTATAGGATTAAGGATTTATTTAATAGGACTATTAACAAGAAGGTTTATCAAAAAATGAAGTGAACCCATGGGTTTACTCACAGAATGCAAGAGAGAATTATAATATAGGCTGGGACTGTCATATCTATACACAAGGGAGAGGTTTATAAGGAGGGGGTGTATCAAATTCGAATTTGATACACCCCTTTCTTTAAAGGATATTCAGATGATGATTACTGATTCTGAAGTTTGAAGGTAACCGGGAGGTTGAAGTAAGAACGTACGGCAACACCATTGTTCTTACCCGGCTGCCATTTCGGCATCTTCTTTACAACACGCAGAGCCTCACGGTCAAGGTCTTTGTCAACACCTTTTGCGATGGTTGCCTGTCCGATAGAACCGTCTTTCTCAACGACGAACTTCACAACCACACGACCCTGAATGTCGTTCTGCTGAGCAGCCTCAGGATAGCGAATATTATCTGAAAGCCATTTCATAAGAGCTTTCTGTCCGCCGGGGAACTCAGCCATCTGTTCAACCGCCACGAAGATTTCCTCTTCTTTGGGTTTAACTTCAGGTTCGGGTTCCTTAACCACAACCTGTTCTACAACAGCTTTAAATTTGTCAGCGTCGTCAGAGCCTTCCTGGTTAACAACACCACGAGCGGTATTGTCTTCCTTCTGCTCTTCCATGTCCATCACCTCGTTTTTCACTTGGTCAGCATCAACGATGGCAATCTGAGTTACCTGCACAGTAGCGAGCACCTCTTCGGGAACTTCAGGAATTTCCATCTCGAGCTTCTGCGGTTCCGGTTCGGGTTCCGGTTCGGGTTCCTCTTTCTCATCTTGCTGCAGCAGCTCGGCAGCAGCCATCTTTTCACGTTGTTCCTGAAGTGCTATGGCATCTTGTTCAGCCTTATAATCAGAATATTTAGAATAAGCGATAATAAGGATAAAAACTACCACAAGTCCAATCAATGTGAAAAGCACAGCCAAATTGTGGCGCTTGTCACTTGATTTGCGAAGCTGATATGCACCGAAGTCTTTATTTTTATCGGCGAACACCAGATCGCGCCATTCTTTTGATGTAAGATCTACATTTCTTTTAGCCATTTTTCTTTCCTGCTTTAAGGGTTAATAAATCCTGCATCAATTCCCACGATGTTTCTCCTGATAATCCAGGATCATGATAGAGTCGGCGCGGGTCATGTTGTCAATCTGATATTTGGAAATCGAGTTGATCTGCATCTCGTCAAGAATCTCCACAAGACTGCCGAATGAGGCATGGGGGGTAGACTTGATGATGACGACGGGTTTTTTCAGATTTTCGTTTTTACGGATAGCTGAAGCAGCCTCGTCGTAAGCAGCCTGAGCTTTCTCGCGGTCTGCCTTTGTCTCAAGGCTACCGAAGCCGCCGTCGGCATACTTTTTCTTGATTTCGTTGATTTCCTTAAGCACATCCTGGTTACGCTTCTGGATAATCTTACGGATACCGTTTGGATCGCTGAGATCGAAAGTTGATTTTTCGATGTTGTTGTTCTCAGCAAGGATCTTACCACCGGGACCGAGAATACCGGCATCGCCACCAGGCTTGCCAAAGTAGTAATAAACCTCATTGACTACATTCCCATTTACGGAGTCAACATCAGTAGAGCCGGGCTTACGCTTGGCATCAATGATGATTGTCACAGCATCGTCGGCTGAAGCCTGCGACATGTTTTCCGTATTTTCCACCTTCTCGTTAGACGGGAGTGCGATGGTAAGAGTCTGGGATTTAATCATGGTCGTACAAAGCATGAAGAAGGTTATAAGCAACATGTTCATGTCGACCATCGGCGTGAAATCCACGCGGATTTGCATTTTTTTCTGGGCGCCTTTTTTGCCGTTGCCGCCCGTATTCTGTTGAACTTCTGCCATGGTCTTATTCTTCTCCTGCTTTAAGTGCGGTCAAAAACGTAAACTTATTCATGTGGATGGTTTGCAGATTGTCCATCACCATATGAATGATGTCAAACTGAGTGTTCTGGTCAGCCTTTATGGCTACACCGGTACCATCTTTAATTGCCTGTGCGAGGTTATCATTTTCAGTCTGACGAAGAGCCTTCATCCAAATCTGGAATTCGTTGGGGTTATTTTCGTCAGAGTTCCAGCTCACCGGAATTCCGGTGATGTGGTTAGGATTAGTATCCTCGCCGGCGAGCCATTGGTCCATCTTGGTCTGTCCTTCCTGCTGATCAGCGAGGTCAAGAAACTCGCCAAGCTGCTGGATAGGCACACCAAATGCACCCAATTTGCTGAATGCCTGCTTCTGAGCGGTGTTGAAGCTGACCTTGTTCTTATGCGATTCGTTGTAGATTTCGCTTACTTTATCAAGGAGCGCCATTCTCATCTTCTCATTAGACCAAGCAGATGATGTGTCGTTGTTCATAGTAAGCCAAACTTTTCCTTCCGGGCTTACCAGAACCTGCACGAAGTTGGTTTCCTGCACCTTCTCAGTGGATACTGATGGGGGAGTGATAACTGTGGCAGGTTCCTTCTGAAGGAAGGTCGAAGTCAACATGAAGAAGGTAAGCAGCAGCACCGTCACGTCACTCATCGCCGTCATGTCGATGAATGTGCTCTTTCTTGCTATTTTTACTCTTCCCATATTAGCTATAAACTTATTCGGTTTAGAAAATAGAGATTATCGTTTTCGCTTAGCCGCTGATTAGTGAGTGGCAGCGAAAGTAGCTACGATTGAGAAACCGATTTCGTCGATAGCGTAGGTGAGGTTGTCGATCTTATTGGTGAAGAAGTTGTAAGAGATAACTGCGAAAGCACCAGTTGCGATACCGAAGGCAGTGTTCACAAGTGCCTCAGAAATACCGGTAGACAGCTCAGTAGAGTCAGGAGAACCTGAAGAAGCAAGAGCCTGGAATGACTTGATCATACCCATAACGGTTCCGAGAAGACCGACGAGAGTACCGAGAGTTGTGAGGGTAGCCACGATGGGGAGGTTCTGAGAAAGTGCAGGCATCTCAAGTGCGGTAGCCTCTTCCACCTCGTTGCGGAGAGTAGTGAGTTTCTGCTCTTTGCTGAGAACAGTGTTAGCATCCATCTCTTTGTACTTCACGAGAGTGTTGTAGACAACAGAAGCAACTGAACCTTTCTGCTTGCGGCAGCGATCCATAGCAGCGTCGATGTTGTTCTTAGCAAGGTCAGCCTTGATGTCAGCGACAAACTTGGTAGTGTTGCCTTTGCCGGAAGCAGAGCTGATAGCGATCCAACGCTCGATAGAGAGCACAATAACGGTAAGGAGGAGTGTCATAAGGATAGGCACGATAAAGCCACCTTTGTAGACAGTACCAGCGAGATTGAGGGGATGTCCTGCCGGGTCGTTACCCTCAAAGTTAGAGGGAGCACCCATGAGGAAGAGGAAGATGCAGATTGCGCAGGCTGCACATGCGATGATCACGAAGAAAGCGTTGCGGATGCCGCGAACATTGCTGATTTTTTCTTCCTTTTTCACTTTGGCTGCCATAGTAGCTGCCTGAGATTTGGGATTCTGATCCATAATGTTAAATTGTGTTTTTTGAATTTGATTAAAAGATTATGTTTTTAGTTGTTGTTGTCTTGATTTGGGTCCCTAAGATTTATTAGGTCTTTTGGGTTTTTCATGTCTGTGGGCGAGCTTTTCTACCTTATCAAACTTGACACTGCAAAATTACAATATAATTTGAAAAAAACAACATTTTATTTTGAAAAAAAATGTTACAATGTCGGTTTGTTTTTTGTAAAAACAGTAAAAATGAGTTTTCCAAGATATGAAATACCCCAAATTATGGTTTAAAGGATAGGAGAGCAGAGCTTCAACGGACTCTGCCCACCTATATTATTTAAGGAGTTTGATTATTCCTTCACAGCCGCTACACCGGGAAGCACTTTACCCTCGATAGCCTCAAGGAGTGCGCCGCCGCCTGTTGACACGTATGACACGCTGTCGGCAAGACCAAACTTGTTGACACAAGCTACAGAGTCGCCGCCACCCACAAGTGAGAAGGCACCATTGTCAGTAGCTTTCACGATAGCATCGGCAATTGCACGTGAGCCACCGGTAAAGTTGTCAAATTCAAATACTCCGGCAGGTCCATTCCAAAGAATGGTCTTTGAGGGGATAATAGCCTCGGCAAAAGCCTTGCGAGTTTCAGGACCGGCATCAAGACCCTGCCAGCCGTCGGGTATATCGTTGGCGGGGCAAACAATAGTCTTCGCGTCGTTGCTGAAAGAGTCAGCGGCGATGCAGTCAGAGCCGAGAATAAGGTTGACACCTTTCTCTTTTGCTTTCTTGATAATGTCGAGAGCAAGATCAAGTTTATCGTCTTCCACGATTGAATCACCAATCTTGCCACCCTGAGCTTTGGCAAATGTGTAGGTCATGCCGCCACAGAGGATAAGGTTATCAACCTTGTCCATGAGGTTTTCGATAATACCGATCTTGGTAGATACTTTTGAGCCACCCATGATAGCGGTGAAGGGGCGCTTGATGTCGCTGAGGATATTGTCAACTGCCTTTACCTCTTTCTCCATCAGATAGCCGAGCATCTTGTTTTCTTTGTCAAAATAGTCAGCTATAACAGCGGTGGAAGCATGTTTGCGATGAGCGGTGCCGAAAGCATCGTTTACGTAAACGTCGGCATAGCTTGCGAGCTTCTTTGCGAAATCTTTCTGACGCTCTTTCATTTCTTTCTTTGCAGCGTCATAGCCGGGGTCTGCCTTATCGATTCCTACAGGCTTACCTTCCTCTTCGGGATAGAAACGGAGATTTTCCAAAAGAAGCACTTCACCCGGTTTAAGCTCAGCCACAGCTTCATCTGCGTTGGCACAGTCGGGAGCAAATTTCACGTCAGTACCAAGAGCTTTGGCAACGTCCTCACGGATTTGAGCAAGACTGAATTTTGGGTTGACTTTTCCTTTAGGCTTACCCATGTGAGACATGAGGATTAGGCTTCCGCCATCAGCAAGGATTTTTTTAAGAGTAGGGAGCGCACCACGGATACGGGTGTCGTCAGTCACATGACCGTTTTCGTCAAGAGGCACATTGAAGTCGACTCTGACGATGGCTTTTTTACCTGCGAAATTATACTTATCTATGTTAGCCATTGAAGTTATTAATTAAATATGACTTAATATATGTTGCTGTTTTGGGTTGTTTTGGGTTGACAGGTTTTAGACTGTCAGCCTCATGCGAATGCAGATGCAAAGATAAATAAATTTGTCGGGATTAGCAAGATTTATGATAGTTAGTTGCATTTTTTTATTTAATTTTGCAAAACATAACGAAAGATGTGTTGTAAAGCATAATTTCATAACTTATATCTGGGGTTGGTATTCCGCTAAAATTGTTTAATGGGATATAGATTACTGCTCCTAATTTATATAAATATGCGATAATGAAATCGGATAAAGATAATGATATAGAAAATGAAGGTGCCGGCAGCTTTATAAAGGCACCGGGTTGCCACACTCCGGCAGAACTGTATAATCTTTTATACGGGGTGGCAGCGACAGAGATTCCAATTGCCTGTGGCGGAGGTGATCGAAAATATAGCAGGCTTTGTGGAGTGGGGGTACCTTCGGTAATAGGCACTACCGGACCGGACATGGCAGAGAATCGTGCGTTTGTGTGTCTCGCAGAGGTATTTCGGCGCAATGATATACGAGTCCCTGAAATATTTATTGCAGACGAAGATTTTCATTCTTATCTTCAGAGTGATTTTGGTGATATCTCACTTTTGTCATTGCTGTCAACCTCCAAAAGAATGGAACTTTCACAAGATGCGCTCCTGCATCTTGTGAAGATACAGACTGTGGAAGAGAAAGAATGGCTGCCGTTTGTGTATTCAGCACCGTTTTCGCGTCGCATGATTATGTGGGACCTTAATTATTTTAAGTATGAGTTTGTCAAGCCGTGTGGCATAGTCTTTGACGAGGACAAACTTGAAGACGATTTTGAGCATCTAAGTGACAGACTCTCTCTTTACGATGCAGCTTTATGGGGATTTATGTACAGGGATTTTCAGAGTCGTAATATAATTATTAAGGATGACCGATCACATTTTATAGACTTTCAGGGTGGGCGCAAGGGACCCGGATTATACGACGCAGTGTCCTTTTTATGGCAGGCGAAGGCTAACTTCAGCCGTGAGGAAAGAGACACACTGCTTGATTTCTATGCTTCAGCCTATTCTGAGGTGAGAGGTATAAATAAGGAGCGGGTGCTTGCGAATGTGGGGTTAATGGCTCTTCTGCGCACTCTCCAGGTGCTTGGTGCGTATGGATTCCGTGGATTGGTGGAGAAGCGTGCCCATTTTATTGAGAGTATACCGCCGGCTTTGGGTAATCTGTCAGAACTTATTGCTGCCGGAGTAGTGAGAGATTTTCCGGAATTGGAACGGGTATGTATACGGTTGATTGGCAGTAGGTTTGCCGTAATAGGAAAGAGAAACGATCTTACTGTAAGTGTGTTCAGCTTTTCATATAAGAGGGGTTATCCTGAAGATCTGAGTGGAAATGGGGGAGGGTTTATGTTTGATTGCCGTGGTATGCATAATCCTGGCAGGTATGAGCAATATAAACCGTTGACCGGACTTGACAACGAGGTTATAGAATTTCTTGAAGCACAGGGAGAAGTGCAAGCATTCCTGGAGAATGCCCATAGTCTTGTGGCGCCCTGTGTCTCACGTTATCAGCAACGAGGATTCAACAGTCTGCAAATAGGATTCGGCTGCACAGGAGGACGACACAGGTCAGTGTATTGTGCCCAACATTTGGCTGACAGACTTGCACAAGAATTTCCCGGAGTTAGAATAGTGCTAAATCATAGGGAACAAGGAATAAAGAAGACTTATAATGACAGTTTTCACATTTGATAAAGGGATAAGATGGCAATGCAGGCAATGATATTGGCAGCGGGGCTTGGTACCCGCCTGCGCCCTTGGACGCTCTCACACCCGAAAGCATTGGTGCCTGTGGGTGGGGTGCCTATGCTTGAGCGCGTGATAACACGCCTTAAAGAACAGGATTTCAAGAGAATCATAGTTAATGTGCATCATTTTGCCGATCAAGTGACAGATTTCCTTGCTGCAAATGATTTTGGGGTTGAGATAGCTGTCAGTGACGAAAGAGAGGAGCTGCTTGATACAGGTGGCGCCATCTTAAATGCTTCTTCTCTTTTTTCTTCTGAACCCGTGCTGATTCATAACGTGGATATCTTGAGCAATGCTGACCTTAGGCAACTTATGAGTAAACATATTGAGTCGGGTGCTGATTCTACATTGTTGGTCAGTCACAGGGAATCAAGTCGGAAATTGATATTTGATGAAAAGTATCGGCTTCGCGGTTGGCATAATGTTAAGGAAGGAATTTATCGTCCCGATGGATTTGTTCGGCAATATGCTGACAAGGAGTATGCTTTCAGCGGAATACATGTTGTTGGGAGTAGACTGATAGAAGAAATGAAACGCAGTGAGTCTGAAAGAAAATTTTCTATCATAGATTTCCTGCTTTCTGCTAAGGATAAATGCAATATAGGGGGATATGTACAAAATGGATTGGAATTAATTGATATAGGCAAACCGGAGACTCTTAAGTTGGCAGACAGCTTTTAAATGTTAAGATTGGGATCAAACTGTGTTATTAAACAATAATTTGGCGAGATTCATTAGAACCTCGCCTATTTTTTTAACGGCTGTAGTGTGCACTACGATAGTGATTACTGTGGTTGTGGTAAATCTGATGGTCAGGAGCAGCATTAAACTGACAAACACAACCTACGATAAGAAAAGCTACTGCCGATCCGCCGAGCCACCAAGTGACAGTTATACTTGAAGTGAAGCAAGACACGATTAGGAGGATTGATCCGATAACGTAGCAGAGGATGGATAAAGTTTTCATAACACAAAGTTTTAAGAATATTGAATTGATTTTTAGCAGATTAGAGAGCCATTTATAAGATAAATCTTACTATTGATTCTCTTTGACATTATAACACACAATAACGACAAGAGGTTTAAAGAAAATCATAAAAAAGTAAAGATTTTTTTGTGAATAATACAAAAGAAGCACGATTATAGGGACTTATATAAATAAAAAAAAGAACTGCCTTCAGCAGTTCTTTCCAAGTAGCCGATCCGGGACTCGAACCCGAGTCTCCACCGTGAGAGGGTGGCGTGCTAACCGCTACACTAATCGGCCAAATTAAACCCGTTCACCGGTTAGTGTGACCGGGTTTCTGTTTTGCGGTGCAAAGTTAAGAATAAATTTTTAACTTTGCAAATTTCTGTTGAAAATTTTTCAGAAATTATTCAGCAGCCTTAGCGTCAGAAGCTGCTGTCTCGTTTTCGAGAGCAGCCTTAGCGGCAGCTTCCTCAGCAGCGAGTTTTTCAGCTTTCTTCTTTGCTACAGCTTCACCTTTCACTTTGTTCTTTGCAATCTCAGCTTCAAGACGAGCTTTTGCATCAGCCTCAGCCTTAGCAGACTTTTTAGCCTCAAACGCATTAGCCTCTTTCTGACGATCCTGCTTCCAGGCATCGAAACGACGCTGAGCCTCCTCTTGAGTGAAAGCACCTTTCTTAACACCTGTGCGGAGATGCTTCATAAGCATAACGCCCTCTTTAGAGAGGATTGAACGAACTGTGTCGGTGGGCTGTGCACCAACTTCTACCCAATACAAAGCACGGTCGAAGTCTAAACTTATTGTAGCAGGATTAGTGTTCGGATTATAAGAACCTATCCTTTCAATAAATCTACCATCACGTGGTGCCCTGCTATCGGCTACTACAATTGGATAATAAGCGTAGCCTTTGCGGCCATGACGCTGTAATCTGATTTTGGTTGCCATAAACTTGACGGTTTATTGTTTAGGTTATTTGTTATGTTTTACTTTCCAAGGTAAGTCCGGCAGGGGCTTACCAGAATTGCGGTGCAAAATTACTTCTTTTGTCCCATATATGCAAATTATTACGCTGATAGTTTAATGAAAATGGCATATAAATTGCTTATTTGTATTGTTAGAAGGTATTTTCGCAATATTTTTATTAATTTTACGCTTATTTTTGAAAAGAAGAATATGAGTGATAATCCACTTTTGAATAAACTTGACGGTTTTGATGACCGTTTTCAGGAGGTCTCCACGCTGATTTCCGACCCGTCGGTCATATCAGATCAGCAGAGATACGTAAGGCTCACCAAAGAATATCGTGACCTTAGACATATACTTGATGCCAAGAAAAAATATGAGAATCTTCTTGCTGCTGTTGACGAGGCAAAATATGTCATCGTCAATGAAGAAGACGAGGAACTTCGGGCTATGGCACGTGAAGAACTTGACAATGCCATGGCAGAGATTCCTAAGATGGAGTTGGAAATAAAGATGCTTCTTGTGCCTGCCGATCCCGAAGATGCCAAGAATGCCGTGGTTGAGATACGCGGTGGCACCGGCGGAGATGAGGCAGCCTTGTTTGCTGGCGACCTTTTCAGAATGTACCAGAAGTATGCAGAGAAAAAGGGATGGCAGTTGAGCGTTACAAGCTATAGCGAAGGGGCAGCCGGAGGTTATAAGGAGATCTGTTTTAACCTAAACGGCACAGATGTGTATGGGGAAATGAAATATGAAAGTGGTGTACATCGTGTGCAGCGTGTGCCTGCCACAGAGACCCAAGGGCGGGTGCATACCTCCGCTGCCACAGTAGCAGTGCTTCCGGAGGCTGAGGAATTTGATGTGGAAATCAATGAGGGTGCGATTAAATGGGATACTTTCCGCTCAGGGGGTGCCGGTGGTCAGAATGTAAATAAGGTGGAATCGGGTGTGCGTTTGCGTTATATATGGAAGAATCCTAATACCGGAGAGGAAGACGAGATTCTGATAGAGTGTACTGAAACCCGCGATCAGCCCAAGAATAAGGAACGTGCCCTCTCGCGCCTGCGTACCTATATATATAGCCGAGAGCGCGAGAAGTATCTTGCTGACATTGCCCAGCGCAGGAAAACATTGGTCTCCACAGGTGACCGTTCTGCCAAGATTCGCACTTATAACTTCCCTCAAGGTCGCATGACGGATCATCGCATCAACTACACTGTCTATAATCTTGACTCCTTTATGGACGGTAATATCCAGGAATGCATCGACCGTCTGTCTATCGCTGAAAACACAGAGCGACTTAAAGAAGCCGCCCTGTGATAATTTTTTAGTTAGCAATGAGTAATTAGTAATGATGATTCTCTGTTAAATTAGTAAACTTAAGTCGATTACTGAGTAGGATTATTATCATTACTAATTGCAAACTGCTAATTACTAATTGTTAAGGTGAGTCCGTCGTAGCAAGGATGAACGTGAGGGGGAAGCATTGCCTCAACCTCGGTATGCAGCCCGATTTCATGGTTGAAATGAGTGAGATATGCCTCGTCGGGTTTGACACGACGTATAAGGTCGAGTGCTTCCTCAACACAGAAATGAGCAAAATGCTCACGTTGGCGCAGGGCATTGACAATAAGAACCTTTAGCCCATATAGTTTTTCGATTTCCTCTTCCGGAATAGTCTTGGCATCAGTTATATAAGCGAAGTTGCCGATTCGGTAGCCTACGATTGGGAGCTTACCATGCATTACACTTATGGGAATTATCTTTAGCCCGTTGATGTAAAACGGTTCGTTTTTGATTTCATGCACATCAAACACAGGCACACCAGGATAAGGATGCTCTCGGAAACAGTAGTCAAGACGACGGTGTAAATCATCATTAACATCCTTACGCATATAGAGAGGCACATCGCCGAATGCACAGAAAGGACGTAAATCGTCAAGACCTCCTACATGATCATAGTGACTGTGGGTTATCAAGGTTGCATCAAGATGAAATATCTTGTGTTCTATTGCCTGTTGTCTGAAGTCCGGGGAAGCATCTATAAGAATATCCATGCCGTGGGTTTTGACTAAGACAGAAGCCCTCAGGCGTTTGTCAAAATGAGATTCAGAACGACATACCCGGCATGCACATGCTACTTCCGGGACACCCTTGGAGGTACCACTGCCAAGCACCGTAACTTCGATTCGATTATCAATTAAGTTAACTTCAGGGCGAAGCACTACGGCATACTTTTCCAACACAGTCATCACGACATGTTTTGCCAACTGCTTCACATCGTAAGCTGTGGCATTATCTGCATTTGCGATAACAAGGCATTGTTTCGGATAGATCTCAGCCCCACCAATACGATAACCTTTTAATCCCGCATGCTCTATGAGCCAACCCGCAGGCACCTTCACTGTATGTTCGTCAACATCATAATGGGGGATATCCGGGTCAAGACCTAACATCTGCTCTTCATAGAAATAACGGTTGACAACAGGGTTGGTAAAGAAACTTCCGGCATTGCCGATCACTTCAGGATCAGGCAGCTTCTGATTGCGGATACGTGTCACTTCGTCAGCCAACTCACGGGTGGTGGGTATTCGCCCCAATCCTTCAGCATACTTTTTAATAGGGGCATAATTCAAATTTTCGGCGAATTTTGACTTCTTGAGTCTGAAACTTACGCGGAGCACGTAGAAAAGCCCTTTCCCTTCGTGTTTGAAAAAGCTATCTCGATAACCGAATCTGCAAAGTCTCTTCTGCTGACGCAGATTTTCAATCTTATTTTTGATTTGGATTGCCTTCTCATCGTCAGAACATTCTTTCAACTCTTCGTATAACCACTTTTCATTATAGAATTTAACGGTCTGCCGCGTAGTGGTATCGAAGCATTCCACGGTATAGATCACATCTTTAGCTTCAGCACCATAAGCCCCGATATTTTGCACTGCTGAGGCACCGACCTCTCCCGGGATACCTGCAAGATTCTCCACCCCGGCTAATCCCTCGGAAATGCACCAGTCAACAAAGTCTGTCCATTTCTCGCCGGCTGCCGATATGGCATATATGGTGTCATCATTCTTTTCATAACGAGTTATGCCTTTCATTTGTGAGTGGAGCACGAGCCCATCGAAATCTTGCATGAAAAGCAAGTTGCTGCCACCACCGATGTGAAGCACATCATTATTTAGAAATTCCTCAGTCCTTGAAATTTTAATCAGTTCTTTAAGTGAGGTGTATTCGGCAAACAACTTTGCCTTTACCGGAATACCGAAGGTGGTGAATTGGGTTATGTCTTTATTGTGTTGGAACATTGTTTTGAGATAATGGGTTATTGGTGAGATTATCTTCTGAATCTTGTGAGCAGTCCGTCTTCAAACCAAAGCGCAGTGCCGTCTGAATAGTGCCACATGTCGAGAGTCTGGCTGTAGTCGTGCCCGGAATTTACTTCCGAGGGGTTGCCAAGCGAGAGTTTACATTCTTCCTTAGTCATTCCGGTCTTTATTTGACCTTGGCAGATAAGTTCCCAGACCTCATCGGAAATTGCCGGATATTTTTTGCGAATGTCAGAAATTGAAAATAAGGTAGGGAAGGAGCGGCTTTCAGTGCCGGAGTTGCCAAAATTCATAAAAAGCCATGCATATTTACCATTGTCAAGGGTAAAACGTAACTTGAGTGGAAATGCAATTGATGCTGGCTGCACATCTTCAATTGTGACCGCTACAAATTTCAATCCGGAGATACGGTTGCCTGCCTCATCATACCATAGGGGAGACTTAATCCACAAGCGTTTCCCGAGGAGCAGTGATTTCACTTCCTCAACCATGTCATTGTCAATAAGCATAGGTAGCTGGTCACTGGTCAGCGTTTCAGCCTCTTCGAGGGTTTTCCCGGTATTATATACATATATATTACCATTGTTTTTGAAAACGATTACCACATACATTTTCCCATCAGGAGCCATGCGCTTGTCAATTCCCTCAAACGAGAGATATTTTCCACCCAACCTGACCGTTAACGGATCTGAGGGAAGACCTTGTTGATCGAAAATCAATATGGTCTTATCGTCGGCGGCAATAAATGTCTTCCCTTTTTCCCACAGAGGAAGTGGCGAACCCTTTATGCCTACAAAAAACTGTTCCTCATCAGAAGGTGCCAGTGCTTTACGATCTTCTCTGGAGAGTTTGATCTTTTTTGTCCCTTCTACTCCTGTGAAACAAGATGTGCAAAGCGACATTATCAGGATTGCCGTTATTGCAGGAAAGAACCTCAAGATTTTATTTATGACTGAAGATTGTGTGTTCAAGATTATAAAATTTGAAAGATTAAAAAGGAGAATAGATTATGATGCAAAATTAAGCAAAAAAAACGGGATTATAAATTAATGGTGGCAAAAAGGGGTTTAGACTAAATCAGACCAAAATTCATCTAAAATTTTTAATAAAAATAGATTTAAAGTAATAATTTGATAATCAATTATATTTAATATGGTTGGTAAGGAAAATTAAATTTAATGAATAAAAAAATGAGAAAAAGTTTTGTTGAATAAAAAATAATACCTAACTTTGCACTCGCAAAACGGAAACAAACCGTAATTCATGGCGGGATAGCTCAGTTGGTTAGAGCGTCGGATTCATAACCCGGAGGTCTCGAGTTCAATTCTCGATCCCGCTACACAAGAGGGTTCCATCTAAGGAGTTCCCTCTTTTTCGTATTATACATATTCCGAATGCACCCCTCAATGATGCACCCGGAAATCTAATATCCTTTTTTAATCCTAATTTCTTAGGGGAGTTGCAAAAAAACGATTACTATGGCTACAATGTATGAAACCATAATGGATCTTCCTCTCTTTAAAGGTGTGAGCAAAGCACATGTGTCTCTGTTTTTGGAGAAGACCAATATAGATTTCTGCAACTATGAGGCAGGGGAGGTTTTGATAGAAGCGGGTGATCCGGTAACAATGGTGAAATTTGTCATTACCGGAGGGGTAAGGGTTATGCGTACATTCCATTCACTTCCTATAAAGGTGGAGGAGACTTGCGGACCCGGTACTGTGTTGGGTGCTGACCGACTGTTTGGTATTTCCACAGGCTATGCCTATGATGTAAGGTCAATAGGGAAAACCAGTATCATGCAGTTTAGTAAAGAGCAGTATGTCAATCTTCTTCATTCTGACCGCATCTACATGTTTAATTTTTTCAACTATCTTTCTTTGCGTGCGCAGCGTCAGGTTGAGACCATCAGTGATTATGCAGGCAGCGATCTTCACTCTCGGTTGAGCATTATTGTGAGCGGCATGACACTCCCCACCTCATCTGATATTTCCATAATTATATCAGATGATACTTTGAGAATATTTGGTAAGATGTCGGCAGAAGAGGTGGAGGCATGGAAAGAAACTGCCATAAAGAAGCGGCTTATAAGTTGCAGCCATGACAGAATCAACATATTGTCGCGAAGAGATTTTTTAAATCGTCAATATGTTTTTTAACTTAGAAATAAGTTTGCGAATTAAATAATAATTGCTTAATTTTGCGTGTGAGTTTCCGTTGGAGGCTGACAGGCATTTTGTGTGCCCGCAGTAACTCATATTTTAACCTAAAAGAATACTCAATATCATAGATTAACTTAATATCATATATAAATGACATCGCAACAGATTTTGAAAGTCAAGCTGGCGGTAATGAACTTCCTGGAGTTTGCCGTATGGGGTTCATACCTTATCTCCTTGGGAAATTATCTTTCGAGGATAGGGCTTAGTGAGCAAATAGGATGGTTTTACATGGTTCAAGGTCTTGTGTCACTATTCATGCCCGGGGTAGTGGGCATCGTAGCCGACCGTTGGATTCATGCTCAGCGAATGCTGTCACTCTGTCAGATTCTTGCCGCGATGTTTATGTGTGGCGCAGGACTTTACTGTGCCTCGGCAGGTGGGGATGTAGCTTTTGGTCCGTTGTTTACGCTCTATACTTGCTCGGTAGCTTTCTATATGCCCACTATCGGACTCGCAAATTCAGTAGCTTACACGGCTCTTACGAAAGCCGGATTGGACACCGTGAAGCATTTCCCGCCCATACGTGTGTTTGGCACAGTCGGCTTTATATGTGCCATGTTGTTTGTGAATTTCACAGGTTTTCAGTCTACCTTCTCACAATTATTTACCTCCGGAGTGTTTGGTGTGGTCCTTGCCCTCTATGCGTTGACAATGCCTGATTGTCCCACATGTAAAGACAAAACAAATAAATCTCTCTCCGAGGCACTTGGCTTGAATGCCTTTGCGTTGCTTAAAGAGAGAAAAATGGCAGTGTTCTTTATCTTCAGTATGCTGCTGGGAGTGTCGCTCCAGATTACTAACAGTTACGGCAATGTGTTTATCACTTGTTTTGAGAATATCAGTGAGTATGCCGACAATTATTTTTCAAAGAATGCCAATTTGTTGATTTCATTGTCGCAGATGAGTGAGACGCTGTGCATATTGCTCATACCTTTCTGTCTTAAAAGATTTGGAATAAAAGGAGTGATGCTGATGTCGATGTTTGCATGGGTGTTCCGTTTTGCCTTTTTCGGACTTGGCAATCCGGGTGGAGGCGTATGGCTGTTCATATTGTCAATGATTGTCTATGGGATAGCCTTTGATTTCTTCAATGTGTCAGGTTCGTTATACGTTGATAAACAGACTTCACCCGACATAAGAAGTAGCGCTCAGGGGTTGTTTATGATAATGACCAACGGCATTGGGGCTTCAATCGGCACTTTCTGTGCCCAAGGTGTTGTCAACCATTTTGTATTCAGCCATTCCGATCCTGTTGAGCAACTTGCCGGCTGGCGTATATCCTGGTTCTGTTTCGCCGGATTTGCCCTGTTGGTGGGTATCCTTTTCTGGATAATTTTTAAAGATGACCAAGGAAAAACAACGGTAACGAAATATCAGGCAGAGACATACGGTGGAGAAGATGCCGGAGGGTTGGTTATAGATCATGGGAAAGTATGATTGGAGGTAGATTATGATTCAATTTTATGCTCCTGACATAGAAACGACAGGATTACTTCCGGAGTCTGATTCCGGTCATTGTTGCCGTGTGCTTCGCATGAAAGAGGGTGATGAGGTATGTGTGGTTGATGGGAAAGGCTCACGTTTCAGATGCATTATACTTGAGGCACACCCGAAGCATACAATGTTGGAAATTGTTGAACGTGTGCCCGTGCCAAATCATTGGGGTTTTGAACTTACCCTTGCGGTTGCCCCTACTAAACATGCCGACCGAATGGAGTGGATGCTTGAAAAAGCGGTGGAAATAGGCATTGATAGGGTAGTGCTTCTGAAGTGTGCCCGCAGTGAGCGCAAGGTGATGAAGACGGAGCGACTGGAGAAAGTCATGATTTCTGCCATGAAGCAGAGTCTTAAAGGAGTTTTACCAATTTTGGAAGAGGTGACAGACTTTAAGACTTTTGTGAGCAGTGTGCCTGATGGCGTGGCAAAATATTTTGGATATTGTTCTGAGGAATATCCACGTGCTGATTTCTCACAAAATTTTAAACCACAGACTTCTGTGGTCATAATGATAGGACCGGAAGGAGATTTTTCACCCGAGGAAGTGACTCTTGCAGTTGACCATGGATTTATGCCGGTTACATTCGGTGACAGCCGTCTGCGCACAGAGACAGCTGCCCTATATGCCGTCACTGCCGCTCATGTCATCAACAGATTGAGTAACCGATAAGGAGAATCGAAAGAATCTGCCTGACAGCCTGAAGTGACAGATTCAGGGAGCAGATATTACTTCCTTGCACGTCCCGGAGATTTGGTAAAAGTTTATTTCTGTCTACAATGAAATACTTGGGGGCAAAGAGAGCTTTTTTAAAGATTACAAATTGATTCTTTTGAATGGGATCAGGCACCATTATCTGTGTTACATATTGATTTAAATGTTGAGACATAAGCGGGTGTCGGATTGTTAGATTGAGGACTGGAAGATAGAATAGCCCTAAAAAAGTAATTTAATACGGATATAAAAAAACAATAGTCGCACTCATCAAATGCGACTATTGCTTTTTATAGAAGGGAATCTATATTTTCAAAAGATTTAAGAAAGGATTATTTGAGCTTAAGAACCTGACCTACTTTAATTACTTCGCCCGAACTCATGTCATTGATTTTACGGAGAGTGGTTGCCGACATACCGTATGACTTGGCAATTGAAGAAAGTGTGTCACCTTTCTTTACGGTGTAGGTGCCAACCTCAGCGTCAGCCGCACGATAGGGATTGTTTTTCTCAGCCTTAGCCAAAGTCTTTTCGGGGGCATAGTTGCGAGCCTTGGTATAAGTCTTCTTTGAGAAAGTATAGGTATCAGTGTGGGTTGTCTGATTCTCGAAGTCGAAGATAGCATTGGGGTTGATTGCATATCCCATGTAACGTGTTTCAAAATGAAGGTGCGGTCCCGTGCTTCTTCCTGTGCTTCCACCAAGACCGATAGGATCACCAGCCTTTACAAACTGATCCGGCTTCACAAGAGCCTTGTTAAGGTGACCATAGACAGTTTCCAAATCATTGGGGTGGCGGATAATAACATAATTACCATATCCTTTAGCCTCATAGGCGGTCAGCCTTACCTTACCGTCGAAAGCAGCATATATAGTGTCGTTGCTACGGATAGCGAGGTCAATGCCCTTATGCATACGTCCGAAGCGGGCACGATAGCCATAATTAGATGTTACTTTACCGGGCACAGGCATGAAATATCCTCTTACGTCAATAACCTTTGTATCGGGCACCTCAGATTCCTTAAAAGGGTTTACAGCCTTGCTGTTCCAGCCTTCAGTATAGATATCCGGTTCCGGCTCGATATCGTCAATTAGGTCAATGAAAGTATTTTTCTCAACCAGTTGAATCTGGTCTTTGCTTTTTGCTTGATTAGCAAGCAGTTGCTTGTGGGCGTCAGAGTGGGGAGATTTGCTAACTATTTTCTGGGCACCGGCTCCAAATGTCACAGATGTCAGGAGTAGGAGTGCTGATATGCTTTTTAGAAAATTCATTGATTATTTTATTATTTAGCCTTGAGGAGATGAGAAGGAGTAGGATAGGATTAGTTTTTAAGTTCGTCGTCGCCGTATATGAAATTCACGTTAGCCGGAGTATAATCAAACACCTCTTCGGGTTTGAAGAAACGAGCAATTTCAATCTTGGCATTTTCGGGAGAATCGGAAGCGTGAATAATGTTAGCCTGACCGCTCATGCAGAAATCGCCGCGAAGAGTGCCCGGTTCGGCATTTCTGCCATTGGTGACACCGGTCATTTTTCGGAATACGTTAACGATATCAACTCCCTTAAGCACCATGCAAACCACGGGTGAAGCCATCATGGAGGCACAAAGACCGGGGAAGAAAGGCTTATCAACGAGATGTGAATAATGCTCACGGAGAATTTCCTCATTAAGCTGCATCATTTTCATGCCTGTGATGATAATGCCTCTGTTCTGTATTCTGCTGATGACCTCTCCGATGAGACAACGCTCAACGCATGAGGGCTTTAATATCACTAATGTCTGTTCCATAAGGTTGTTAAAGATTTTTTAAGATTTCTATTCCTGTCAGTTCAAAGTTACTACATTATTTTTTTCCTTCCTAATAAAATCACGTTTATTTTTCTTAAAAAGTTTGATTAAAATGTAAATGACATTTATAAATATCATTAAATCATTATTTTATATAGATTTTATGTTTTACAACATAATTTTAAAACTGTTGCACAAACGGAATTTCAATGTGCAATTTTAAGTGATTTATAGTGTTAAAATTTGTTAACGCATAATTAAATATGCCATTATCAAATTCTTAGTGGTGCAGATATTTTAAGTGTTGAAAATACAATATTATTAATCATGATGGGCAGTAGATTGGCATCATTCCTATATTTATATAGCTTATAATGGTTTTAAGTGAACCAATCAGGCATGTAATTTGTAATGTTATATGTAAAGGATAGATATAGCTATATTTGTCCTACTCTCTTCAGTTTTCCATATTTTCATTGAAAAATAAAATATACGATAAATATTAAAAAAGATTATGATTCCACAGGAAGAACTTTCCCAGGCACCTGATGTCATTCCTCACGTGATATTGAGTCGTGATGCACAAGACAGTACCTATGAGATTGCTACCTTATTAATGAAACCGGTCAACTTTCTGTTGTCGTTAGTAGGACTTGAACACAATTCTACATTATTCACAATTCTTTATGCCACCTTGGTGTTTTTTATTGCATGGGGCTTTGGCTACGTGGTAAAGTGGGTAATAGTGTATGTAGTTAAGAAAATTGGTGTCCATTGGCATGCCCCACTTTACGGGCATATGATAAATGAACGCTTGTTTTCAAGAGCTGCCAGAATTATTCCTCCGATAGTGTTTTTAATCTTTATCCAGTTTACGCTGACGGAAAAGCTTACTCTTGCCGCATGGCTTACCAGAATTACCTGGATATATATATGCTATATAGTAGCTGACACTCTATGCCTTATTGTCAATATTATCTGGCGAAATATTAATGAACGTGCAAATAAGCGCAAACTTCCGCTCAACGGCATAGCTCAGCTTGTGAAGGGTGCGATATGGATCATTATGTCCATAGTGATAGTTGGTATTATTGTCAATAAGTCGCCCGGGTCACTGCTTGCAGGTCTTGGTGCGTTTGCTGCCGTCTTGATGTTAGTATTTAAAGACAGTATCTTGGGTGTGGTTGCCGGCGTACAGCTTTCAGAGAATGATTCTCTCCATGTAGGCGACTGGATTAAAGCAGGCGATGCCAATGGCACTGTGACAGAGGTATCGTTGACCGCTATCAAGGTGCTTAACTGGGACAAGACAACTACAACGCTTCCTCCTTATAATCTTATCAGCAACGGCTTCACTAATTATCGTACGATGCAGACGAGCAACACGCGCCGAATACAGCGTTCTTATATGATTGATGCTGACAGCGTGGTGCCATGTGACGAGACGTTGCTCAAAGAGTTCTCCAAAATTCCATTTATGAAAGACTGGATTGACAAGAAACTCCAACAACGTGCCGAAGGTAGGGAACAGAATGCAGGAAACCCCGAAGGGCTTGCAGACGGTTCGATTGACACTAACCTCGGGGTGTTCAGAGCTTACCTGAAGATGTGGCTTGACGCTAATCCCAACATAGCAAAGGGTAGCGATAAGTTTGGTGGTGACAATACATGTTTTGTCACTACGTTGCCACAGACTCCGTCGGGAATTCCATTCCAGGTCTATTGCTTCACTTCCACTTCTGCATGGATCAATTATGAGGCAATTATGGCAAGTGTGTTTGAGCATATCGCTGTGATGCTTTACCGCTTCCATCTCTATACCTACGAGAGTCCTTCCGGTCGAGACACGATTATCGACGGCTTCATTTGTCCGGGTAAGAATCCCGATGTTGTGTTCGGTATGCCTTATCCTTTCTTCAATGGTTCGGGCAGCCCCTCGAATCCCTGCTATCCGGTACCACCGTCAGCATCTCCTCAACCTGCGGCTATGGAACCGGCAGCGCGTCCCGCACCCACTGACCCGACAGCTTCCCCATCGGAAGCAGCTCACGCTGCCACAGTTGCCCCTGCCCATCCAGCTACCCCTGCCCATCCAGCGTAAATCTATTTTATGTGATAACAGCATAAAGCCCGTTGCTAATTTGCGACGGGCTTTTATATGTCAACCTTATTCCCAATATTTGATGGTTCTTGTCTCGATGTAGGTTTTTTCTTTACCCGGCTCACCATCTTCACTGATTCCTTTATCATGTACCGTGCGCTCTATCCAGTTGCCATAGTCATCATATTTCTCATCTGAGAACTCTGAAATAATATATCCTGATTTTTTAGGATATATAAGATGTACTTTTCTTGACGATAAGCGTTTACCCTCATAGAAGTTGGTCACTTCAATACGTTGCTTGTTACCAACGATATTTGATTCAAAAAATATTTTTGAAATGTTCTGAAGTGAATCGTAGGTGACGCTTAATTGATTGAAAATTGATCCTAAATTCATGCCAAAGCCAATCGGATAGCCATTGTCGTCAAGAGTCATGATCTCTGTCTTCTGCTGACCATTACGCATAAATTTGAGTTTCTTCCTTGTCAATTTATTTTCACTTTTTGTGCGTATTTCCTTTACTGGTCCCTGCGCCTCGTAAAGCACTGCAGCTTTGTATTCCTGTGCATAAGAGCAAAGGCTGAAGAGCAGGGAAATCATAGCGATTATATATTTCTTCATTTGAAAAATCCTTCCTATATAAATAAAAATATACCTGCCATGATTTAACTATAAGATGTTAAATTATGGCAGGTATATTTTAGGAGTAAGTTACATTTTACTGGAGGGGCTCGAGCTGAACAGTGAAGTGACGCATAAGCTCAGTCTCCCATACGATCTTCACACCGCGTTTGATTTCGTGACGACGGTCGTATACGTTCTTCAGGGCAGCAGCAATCACGTCCATATGGTTGTTGGTGTAAGTGCGACGGCAGATGCAAAGACGGAGGAAGTCATTGCCACCGAAGCGGTTCTCGCGTGTGATAGGATCACGGTCAGCAAGAATATAACCGATTTCGCAGCCACGAACACCAGCCTCACGGTAAAGCTCGATTGTAAGAGTCTGAGCGGGGAACTCCTCTTTGGGCACCTGGTCAAGGACCCTGTCTGCGTCGATAAACACAGCGTGACCACCTACAGGACGCTGGTAAGGAATGCCATACTCGTCGAGTTTGGAAGCAAGATACTCAACCTGCTTGATGCGGGTCTGGAGCATATCAAACTCAGTGTTCTCGTCAAGACCAACAGCGAGAGCAGCCATGTCACGACCGTTCATACCGCCGTAAGTAAGGAAGCCTTCGAAAGGAATACAATATTTCTTTGCGCCTTCATACCAGTCTTCCCAACGAGTAGCGATGAAGCCACCCATGTTTACAAGACCGTCTTTCTTTGCTGACATTGTCATACCGTCAGCATATGAGAACATCTCGCGGCAGATTTCCTTAATTGTTGCATCCTTGAACTCCGGTTCGCGCATCTTGATGAAATAAGCGTTCTCAGCAAAACGAGCGGAGTCAAAGATCACGCGCTTGTTATACTTGTCGGCAATCTTTCTTACGCCACGGAGATTCTCCATGGAAACGGGCTGACCACCGGCAGTATTGTTGGTGATAGTCACAATGATGAACGGAATCTTGTCAGCATGTTCAGCGAGTTCAGCCTCAAGCTTGTTGAGGTCAACGTTACCCTTGAAAGGCACCTCAAGCTGAGTGTCTTTAGCCTCATCTACAGTGCAGTCGATAGCAAATGCCTTGCGGCTTTCAATATGACCCTTAGTAGTGTCGAAGTGAGAGTTGCCGGGTACGTGGTCACCTTCATGAACGAGGTGGGAGAAAAGTACATTCTCAGCTGCACGGCCCTGGTGAGTAGGGATTACATACTCAAAGCCGGTGATGCGGTTGATAGTGTCTTTGAGTTCGAAGAAAGAACGTGCTCCGGCGTAAGACTCGTCACCGGTCATCATAGCTGCCCACTGACGGTCGCTCATAGCACCTGTGCCTGAATCGGTTAGACAGTCGATATAAACGTAGTCAGATTTCAGCATGAACACGTTGTAGTGAGCTTCCTTAAGCCATTTCTCACGCTCCTCGCGTGTGCTTTTTCTGATTGGCTCGATCATCTTGATCTTCCAAGATTCTGCGAATGGGATTTCCATGATTGTCAAGTATTATTTATGGTTTTTGTTAAGATTCTGATTCTCGGAGACGTAAAGGTCTCCATTATTTTTCCCCAAAGTTAGTGAGAATAATCTAAGTATGCAAAAAATATAATAAAAATATTTGAAATAATTTGTAAGTAGCTTATAATAAGATTTATTTTAAAGAGGTTAAAGATACGAGAAAAAGCGTAAATGAGTTGAAAATACCCATTCACGCTTTTACTTATTTATGTTTTAAGAACAGAGGTTATTTTAACACAGGGGTGACAGTATATCCGAGATTACGTAGCCCTTCCACTATGCCTTGCTGACCGGCAAGGTGGAGTGCCCCGACAGCGATGAAGGTAGGAGCCTGGCTCATTATTTCAGGCAGTTTCGTAAGCCAATTGGCATTGCGTTTGTCAAGAAGAGCTTTCATAAATTCCGGGTGTTCACTGTCTTGGTTGGATAGGGTAAGCATTTTATCAAGGTCACCCGCTGCGTATGCCTCTGTGAGATCCTTTGTGAGCTGTATGGCATTTTCCGGTTCTTTCAACATTTCCACGAGCGACTCAGCCTGATAGGCTATAGGGGTGGAGCAGTAGAGCAATTGCGCTTGTTCCTCCACAGTTTCCAGCGGAGTGATTGTCTTGCCTGTCTGCTTGCCTTGCTGTTGGAAATAAGTGTCAAGTTGCTCTGTGGGGTTATAACCCGGCATCACACTGGCTGCCATTCCTACTGTCACCATTGTAGTGATCAGGGTGGGTTTATAGTTATCAAACATGGATAGATCCATGCCTGGCATAGGACTCCACTTTTTAAATTGGTCATTAGTTAAATCGTAGTCTTCAGGAGAAAGAACTTTTGAGAGAGTGCTGTCAGCAGGTGCCAGCATAAATGGCTCCATAGCGGCTGCAATTGTCATTCGGTTTACGGTAATGTCAATCTCTCCAACCACTTGCTGACTGTTCTCAAAAGGCTTGTCGGCACCGAATGTTTCAATCATTGAGAGGGGAGCAAGGTGGTGGGTACCGAAAATGTAGGAAGGTTCGCTCAGACCATTTCCTTCAACCTTATACAGCACTTGGGAGACTGCCGGGAAGACTGCGAGAAGAAGGAGTGAGGCAATAATGTTGCGTATTTTTATCATATCTTTTTGAAATTGATTACATAGAATTAGACGTGAAAGAGGTAAAATAATTTCATTGAGATAAAAAATTTTTTCAGATTACTGTTGTATGGAATTTTTTGATTACTTTTGTTGGCTCATGAGGCAACCTCTCACAGGGGAATGACCTGGCAAACACATAACATAAATAGCATAATAAGGCTATAATTATGGATAATAAGACATTAATAGACACATTATCAAAAAAACTTGGCATCACACGTGGCGATGTTGAATCGCTCATCAGCGGCATGACCCGGGTGATGGGTGAATGCGGCAGTGAACTTGACACTATAAATATAACAGGTTTCGGATCATTTGAATCCAAGAAACGCATGGAGAGAGTGGCTCTTCATCCCGCTTCCGGAAAGAGGCTTATGATTCCTCCTAAAATTGTAATGACATTTAAGCCTTCGGCACCATTAAAACAAAAGGTAAGGAAAGGAGGCGCAGGAGATGGAAAATAAGATTACCACTTCCGGACTGGCGGCTATGCTTGCGCTCGCCACCGGTAAAAGTCAGAATATCTGTGAAAATTTTGTCAACGAGTTTTTTTCAATCGTTGCGCAGGAACTTACCCGAGGAGAAAATGTAAGAGTCAAGGGGTTCGGCACTTTTAAACTTGTTGAGGTTGAACCCCGAAAGAGTGTGAGTGTAGTTACCGGTGAAGGCTATGAGATTCCGGGGCATACCAAGATATCCTTTGTTATGGCAAAGGAGCTGGCGGAACTTGTTAATGCTCCGTTTAATGCTTTTGAGGCAGTGGAAATTGCCGATGCTCTTTCTACCGATATGCTTGACGGTGAAGTAGAGGTTGCTGAGGAACTTATGGAGACACCCTCACAAGATATTGAGGAGAGTATACCTGTGATTCCGGAAAATCCTGAGGATACGGTTGAAGTAGTTGAGGATAATAATTTGCTTGAGGATGGTAATATTGTTCCACCTGCCGATGCAAACCTCAGCGAGATTTCACCTGATGGCAACGTAGCCGATAAGGAGGTGCAGGATGTGGCTACAGATATTGACATTAAAGCGGATAATGATAATTCGGATAATATTAAAGCGGAGACTGATAATCCGATTGTTGAGGAGGCTGTTGCGGAGGTAGGTGATAAGCCCGCTATGCCTGATGTCAGTGAGGAGGATAATAAGGTGATTGCAGATGATGGCATTGACAATAATAAAATCGATAATGATAAAGAGCCGGCTGAAGGTGATGCGCCTGAGATAGATTCTTCTCCTGTTGTGGAAAAATCTTTTTGGCAGCGATATAAATTTGTAATTGGTTTTATTGCCGGTCTGTGTGCGGCACTGTTAGCAGGGTGGCTTATATTTGGCAAGTCCGGAGTTGAAAAACCAATGGATGATGCGGCTGATTCTCCAGAGGGAGTAGAGGTAATAGCAACAGTTGACAGTAATGAATCTGCTGGAGATTCCGTAAATGAGAATGATTCTTTGGGCACTAATAAGGTAGATGCAGGGGCTGCAGCTTCAGATGCTGAGGAAGTGGCAGCACAACCGTCGGATTCCCCAGTGTATGACACGGTTTCCACAACCCGTTATCTCACTACAATAGCTAAGGAGCATTATGGCAATTTTAATCTGTGGCCTATAATATATGAGGAGAATGCAGCAATACTGGGGCATCCCGATAGAATCAGACCGGGAACGAGGGTAGTTGTGCCTCCGTTATCGAAATATAATATTGACCCGAATAATAAGGAGCAGATAAATGCTGTCAAACGTAAGGGCAAAGCGATTTATGATAAATTTAAATAATGCTGACTGGCTGATATTTATAAAAAATATTGGAGAATTGATTTAATTTTTTATCATAAAATTTGCTGGATTGAAAAATAATGGCTAACTTTGCACTCGCAAAAGGGAAACTGATGCATAATGCAAGCGAGCATTAAAAACAGGGTGCCATGTCCGAGTGGTTAGGTACCGGTCTGCAAAACCGTTCACACCAGTTCGAATCTGGTTGGCACCTCGCAGAATAAGGGTATATCAAAATTCAAATTTTGATATACCCTTATTCTTTTATCATAAATTTCCGTATATTGCCAGACCTTATTATATTACATCTTATGTTCCGGGATTGAACCCACGGGTTCACTTCATTTTTGATACACTCTCAATATTTTAGGAGGTATACTAAACTTGATATCCGGATCGTTATTTAGTAAATTTTTAACACTGTAAATTTTAGATGAAGCGGATTTGTTATTTATTAGGTGTGGTTTGCTTGCTGATGAGTTCCTGCACCCATCATAATGACGGACCTCAATCCGAGACACGACTTCCTATTGAGGAAATATTTACTCCTGCCGGCATGTGGATTGAGGAGAGTGATGCTGATGCACCCTTCTTTCAAGATATAAGTAGGAAATTGTTTGTGGTTAATTCGGCAGACGAATTGCCCGATGACAGGCTTGGTTTTTCAGATACTTATAAAAAGGCTGATTTCAAGAATTACACCATGCTTATTTATTATCAGTTGCATCGTTGGGAATTTGAGTCATGCCAATATCTTTATCTACGTTTGAACTTGGAGAGGAAATTTAGCTGGACCATCACAATGAAAGTGGCAGCCGATGAAGATACTTATCCCGGAATGCGCTGCATAAGCCGCTTTGCCATAATGGTCAACAAGATCCCTGACGGTTGGGACGTGACAGCCACCTTTGGCTTAAGCGATTACAACTGGAGCTGGGAAGAATGATAGCCAAATAGGGAGGGTATGTCATAATTGAGTATAATGATTTCTCAATTATGACACACCCTTTTAAGATGTGAAGAAAACTTGTAGTTTTACTTAATACTAAATTTAGATATGCATTCTGATTGCGGTGTACGACCTTTTACTATATAAATGCCTGAGTTCAGTTCAGAGGTTGATATGTTTTCACTAAATACGGTTTTGACTTTTACTCCTGTCATATTATATATTTCGATAATTTCTGCGCCATTTATAGTTATACAATTATTACCGATAACTATGTTATTGCAAACGGAGGTCACATTTTCAACGCTATTTGAGTCTGCGATATATAATGCAGGAGCAAGAGTTTGACGTTGGATATTACCAGCTTTGTCTGTAAGAGTTATACGCAGGTCGTACCACCCTTTATATGGATTTAGATCAATATTCTTTAAATCAGCACAATAGAAATATCCAAATCCGGCAGGCATAAATAAATTTTCATCGATTGTTACGGGTACTTCTATAAACGTATCGTCTGAAGTTGCCTTACATTCAAGTTTAGCAGAAACTTCGTCGCAGGAATACCATTGGCGTGTATAGGTTTTGATTCCATAGTCAATTTGGTCAATAATTGGTGTAAAGTCACCAGCACAAAATTCTATTGTAACATCTTCAATTCTATTAAATCGATCTGTAATAAAATCGCCGTCACAAGTCTGTAGCATTTGTAGTGTTGGAGCATATATATCGCCAGAAGTTTCATCAATAATAATTTCAGTCATATTTTCAGCAGGAATTTCTCCATCAATTATAATGTTCCGATTCACGAGGCATTGTTGTATGTTACCGGCTGGATGTATCGTTGAAGTCCATTCATATACTTCATCAGTTGTGGAGGCTACCCGAGTGCCATTATAGTCGAGTGTACTCTCCATGAAGAGAAGATCTGTCTGTCTTGTCTCTCCAAAACGACCAATATAGAAGTTTGAGCTGGTTCTTTGTACCCCCTCATTAGTGAGCTGTGAGTTATCAAGAACCGAAAGAATAGGAGTGTTATTTGCAATTATCCCCTTTTTATATTCCTGCATATAAGAAAATGCAGAGTTGTAGGTGAGTTGTACAAACGGATAATCCTCTGGGATACGTAGAGTAGATGCTTGTGTGTCTTGATGTCCAATATTGGCATACATTATTTTATTATCATTCTGAAGAACTGGCAGACTGGTGGTACGTGCGAATATTTCTACAACTTCGTCTCCCCAGTAATCGTCATGAACAATTTCTGTGGTATTGATATCGTTTCGTGATAATCCGAGATAGGCATTGACGGCTCCAGAAATTGACATATCCTCCATGGGGCAGTCCATGTAGACTATGGGATTCATTTCTTTTGATGTACCCGACATAACTATTTGGACTTTACCTTTACCAACAACTGGCTGGAGATATAAATATGAATTTACATCACCGTTTTTAAACTGCTCACGTCCAGGAGTAAGAGCAAATTCTTCCTGGTAGGTTATAAATTTGGACGGATCATTATATATGGCAGTTGCATCGAAGTCTTTGCTTGAGCACTTTATAAGTAGAAAACCACCCTCGAAGGGGATTAGCCGCACTTGAACGAGGGTATAACGATCACTCAGTTCATTAAAGTAAAAATCAAAACGACGCTCTCCATCTACACCAGAACTTGCATTTATAAAGTCACCTGAACCTGATAAGGCACTTGATGTCCCCCATTCATCATTTACATAAAATTGGAAGCATAGGATATTATTCACATTACCAGGATCAGTTGTTTCGATCCAAGGATCTTGATCTATATATTGTTTAGTAGGGAGTACACAAACTTCACCATTAGGAAGGATAGAATGCATAGCTACGTGGTGTTTTACATCGGATGCATTGAAGGTTATCTCAGTATCTTTGTCAATGGTAACAAGTTCTTTGAATATTTTTGCCAATCCACCTCCATTTTCACTTTTTCGCCAAAGCTCGACAGTAAAATCATAAGTACCTTTAGGGAGTTTGCCGAATACATCACGTGCATCGGGGTCAAACCACTCTTCCGGATAGAAGCAACCGGCAATTTCACTATTGAGGTATGTCACCATATTCAGATAGTCATATTCATTGGGATCGAAATCCACATGAAAAGCTATATTCACCATTTCGTCTTCGGCAACTTTCTGCATTGGCATGGAGTTTAAAGACTGTGTTTCCAAAGAAAAAGTTGAATCAGTGTGACGTACGATTTGCGCGTTCTTAGGAGTTATAACGCAGCCATTGTTTTTCTCGGATAGTTGGTAATTTCCGATGGCACTTTTACCGGAGAGGGTGATAGTGGCTGCAATAGCCGTTAACAAAAAAATTTTTTTCATAATGTTATTAAAAGTTTAATATCATACAATCAAATTCCAGAAGCATCTCAGGAATTCGTTGCAGCAAAATTACTCACATATAATTCAACTTCCAACTTATATGCTACTGCCAAATTTATTAAAACTGTAATGCAGTATACTGCAAATTTACATTTCTAAAATAATATATTGATAATTAATATGTTATAATATTTATGAGAGTATGTTGTTTTGTAAATGCAGTAGTAAAAATGTCATTAATGAGGTTAAAAAATTGGTAAAATCAATTATTAATGGTAACTTTGAGCGTAGAAACATCAGTAGTTGAATATTTCTGCCCATAGTAACTCTTTACTGTATTTTTCAAAATAGCTCTTATTTATGACTACATATATTTGTATTCTTGCTGTTATTTTGTTTGGAGCCGTTAGTAGTGTGATTGCTGCTGACTCTCACGAAATCGGTAAATTCAGACAAATGGCTTTAGATACCCATCTCCCGACATCTGCGCGTCTACGTTATATCGATTCTCTTTTATCATTGGCATCAAATGATAAAGATCTCGTTGACATTCTTTTGATAAAAGGGGATCTTTGTTTCTCCGATCTACGCCGTGCTGATGCGATAGCTCAATATCATAATTTGTTACTCAAGCATTCTGGGGAGTTATCGTTAGATCAGAAATGCCATATCAACAATAATCTGATGATGTTATATCTGCGTCTGTCAGAATATTCTGCTGTAATTGAATGTGGACAGAAGATTATAAATACCCCAAAACCTGATTCACTGTCATACTATGATGGTTTAGCTTATCTTAACCTTACTGAACTTTTCATAAAGCTGAATAGATATGAAGATGCTGAAACTTATGTAGAGGCTGCTTTAAGAAATGCTGAAACAGCATCAGACAATATACCTATATTACAGAAAAAGGTCATAACGGGTGGAGCGCACTCATATAAGTCAGTCATTGAGAGTAAAAAAAAGAATTATCACCATGCACTCGAAGAACTTTCCGAGGCTAATAAATATATAATCAATGAAAACAGTGAACTTTGTCTAATTGTTAACCGTGGGCTTATTTATTCATTTCTTGGAGAGAACGACGTGGCTCTAGACTGTTATCGTGACTTAGTAGAGCGTAATATATACAATTTTAATACAGGAGTAGCTCTAAATAATGCAATAAATCTGTTGGTCAAGTATGGGCAATTTAATGAAGCTATAGATTTTTATATGTCTCACGTGCGGATAGCAGAGGTTTTAAACGGTGACATAATGGCGAGTTATCTTCATCAGAATCTATCTGATGCATATCTTGGTGTGGGAAAGATCAAGGATGCCTACCGTCATTTGCTACAATCTAAAACACTATCAGATTCAATAAATTCCACCGATCGTAATGTAAAACTATATTCACAAATTAATCTTTTTTACGACCATCAGCGCGACAGACTTATAAATAAACGTCACGAAAGAATACAAACACTGATACTAATAATTGTTATACTGCTTATTCTGTTAGTTGGAGTAGGTATAATTATAGTGTTTGTATCTCGTAGGAAAATACGTTGCAAGAGGGAAAATGGTTTTATTAAAGAAAAAATAATTTTACTTGAAAGTAATATTAATAAAGATTTTAAGGCAGTTGATAGCACACTGAATTTACAGCAGAACGAACTGACCTCTTTATCTATGCGATTGGCTCAAACTAATGAGGCTTTGAGAAAAATATCTGATTTGACCAATGATTCCAATCTTGATTTAACTGAGCGTGTGCAGAATGTTCGTAGTGAATTGAAAAGTGCCATGCTTGATAAGAATTTTTGGGAAACATTCAATTTATATTTCGGAAGTCTTAATAGTAAATTTATTAATCATCTATATGAGTTGCATCCTAATTTGGGTAAAGGTGAGTACAAACTGTGTGCATTTTTATTAATGAATCTGTCGAACAAAGATATTGCCTCGATTACCGGACGTGCAGTACGTTCCGTTGAATCAGAAAAATATCGTTTACGCAAAAAGCTCAAGATCAATGAACCCACAGAGGCCTATTTGAGACGTATTGCAAGAGAGGCAGAAGAATAATAGCATAATGTTTATGAAGATTACAGTTATAATTATCAAAATATGGACTATTTTAGCCTTTATTTGTCTTATGACATATATTTGTTCCGTAGGACACGTGGCAGTTGCATCAATCGTGGTTAGTGCAGAAGATATGGTTGCCAATAATTATAATGCTATTGGCGAACTTAACTATGCAGATTCCTTAATGAATAAATTTCGTAAACATATTGGTAATAAAGCAGATATGTTTTATCTCATTGATATGTTTGAAAAATATGGTTTGAACAAGAAAGTGTATGAAGTTTGTAATATTATTCTTGATAGTCAGTTTAAGTTAGATGATTATGAATTTTGTAAGGTTCTATATGGAGTGTGTCGCGGTGCTTATGTATTAGGTGATTTTTATCAGGCGTTTAAGAATTCCGAAGCACTTTTGAATCATGACAAAGCAGATAGTTTAGAATATTTTAATGTAGAAGCCAGGATAATCAGTGCAAAGGTTATGATTCAGTATGGTCTTTATGATAAAGTGAGCAATATTATTAACGATGGCTTTACAGAGCTTGAGAGAGTACGAAACGTTATTCCGATTGATACGTATTATTCTCTTAAGTCCCAACTTTATATTACGCGTGCGTTAATGTTTTTAAATCAACGTAAGCTGCAGGAAGCCTTAGTTGAAATTTCAAAATCTGTAGCAATTCCCAAAAAAGATGTGGTAGCATTAAATGCTTTTCAAATAGAAAAAGCTGAGATATTAAGTAAAACTGGAAAGGGAGAAGAGGCTGAGGCAATACTTACAACAATTCTCTCGTATCCGCTTCCCCATTATAACAGTGGCGTAGCGTTGAGTGATTATATGCTTCTGTTAATATCCGCAAAACGATATGAAGAGGCAATTGATATTTACAATAATCTTGGTTATCTGGAGAAATTTATATATGACGATACAGCTTATGCGCGATTATATGAGTCACTCTCTGAGGCTTATATGAACATCGGTGAGCCTGATTTAGCTTTTATTAAGCTTTCAAATAGTAAGAATAGGGCTGATTCAATAGTGGCAAATGATAATAGTCTTCTTGTAAATTCGTTTGTCGGTCGATTAGGGAGGAGCCAACGTAGTGATTTTTTTGAAGAGGATGAATTTTCATCTGTGTCACGTTCCAAGATCAATTTAATCATTATCCTCTCAGGATTACTTATTTTGGGTATAATTGCATTGGTAGTTTTGTTTTATAGATTATATGGGCAAAAGTTACAAACTGTAAAAACGATAGAAAAGTTGGAAAATTATGAGGCAATACGCCAAAAGAAAGAACAGACTTCTCAGAATACTATTGAAGATCAGCAACAAGAGTTGTCTATATTATCGTTGCAATTGGCACATATTAATGAAAAAATGACTAAGGCACTTACTGATTTGAATTCCGATCATATAAGTGATGCTGATAAACTTATTAATCTGCGTTCCACATTGTCTTCAATTGATATCGACAAAGGAATTTGGGATCTGTTTTCAATACACTTTAACCGTATCAATAAATCGTTTTTTGAAACTCTCCTTACTGAACATCCCAATCTTACAAAAGGTGAATTACGATTATGTGCACTTATTTGGATGAATTTATCTACTAAGGAAATAGCAATGGTTACTAATAGATCTGTACGTACGGTTGAGTCTATGAAATATCGTCTGCACAAGAAACTCAATATCTCAGAATCAACCGAAAGTTATCTACGTAAATTTCAGACTGACTCCGAGAATTAACATTCTACTACCAATGAGTATGAATAAGAAAATCCAAGATAAAAATTTTTATAATTAACCGTAATTTTATAAAAAATCGAGGTGATTATATATAAAGATGGTTTATGATTGGTGAGGAGGTGAAGCGCACGTTAGAGGTCTTTTTCAAATATTAATTATAAAAGAATACCTGAGGTGGTGGATTTTCACCTCAGGCGTATCATAGGTATATGTAGTTGTAAGAATCGTTATTTCTTTGTTTTGCAGCACTCAGACGTGTTGTCGTTGCTCTTTGATTTATCTTTACAGTCAGATTCTTTCTTGCAGTCAGACTTGTCTTTACATTCCGATTTATTCTTGCAGCATTCAGATTTACCCTGAGCAGGGGAAGCGGCTGCGTCTCCCTCTTCTATCTTAGTAACCTGATAATTTAGTTTGCCGAAGGCTTCCTCAAGATTTGTCTCCGTAGTCTTGTCAGCATCGTATGTTACGGTTACTCGCTGATGCTCAAGGTCAGTCTCAATTTTCTTGACTCCTTTTTCAAAACGCAGATTGCCCTTGATACGGTTCTCGCAATTCTGACATGACATGGGGGGAGTGGTGGTCACCACATATTCTTTGATGTCTTTGGCATACAAAGACAAACAGCCTGTAACAAGAAGGAAAGATAAAAATATATTTCTCATTATTATGATTATAATGGGGTTGAAATTGTTCTCTCAGGTAAAATTTAAAAATAATTACCTCTTTAATAGATTAACGTATTAATCATTAAAATCTTATATTTCCTGCATAATAAAAAATTATAGTTTGCCGAAATTAAAGCGGATTCCCACGTATGCCATTGCCCCATGCACCGGACCCCATATCATTGAGGAATCAAAGTTAGGTCCCCAGGGGTCGTTGGAGGCAATGATGGGATTTTTCTGTTTGAAATTAGTCAGGTTCTCGCCACCGGCATAGATTGAGAAATGACGAAACCAGCGTGTCACTTGCAGATTAAGCTGAGGAAATGGCTTGAATTTCTCCGACCATGACCATGAGCCATCGGCGAGCTTATATGGTGCCGGCATTCTGCCGCCGCCATTTAGCTGAAACGTCACGTCAAATTGCCAAATGTCCATGGGAGTAGAGTAGGAGAGCGTCAGCAATCCCTTATAGCGTGATGTAAGAGGCTTTTCCATCAAGATGCCATTATAAGTGGTCTTCACGTCGTTAAGTCTCCATGCAGCTGTGATGTCTAATCCGAATGACGACTCGTAGGTGGCATCGACCTGAAAAGTATGAGAAAAAGATTTACCTGAAAGATTTCCGATAATGAGTGAGTGTGGGTCGGAATCATAATCAACCACCACCTGTCGGTCGAAATCAGTGTAGTAATATTCTGCATTCACCCGCAGGGTCTCCTGATTTATCGGTATGGTCAATTGAGCGGAAATTCCGTAATTCCAAGATGCCTCCTGTTGCAGATTCTCCACGACTAATTCGCGGGAGCTTGCCATGAGATAATTATACTCAGCCCACGGTAACACGGTGCGATAACCCTTCCCAACCGACCCGCGTAAGGTAAGCACTTCCACTGGGGTGTAGCGTAAGTTGATTCGTGGAGTGACAAACCAGCCATAAAGCGAACTGTGGTCACCCCGTAGTCCTGCCATTGCCGTAAGGGAGGGAAAGGGTTTCCATGTATATTGAGCATAGCCGCCGAAAACTGTCTCCTTGTCAATAAGTTTGCGTGATGTGTTGTCAGTTGAGTTTTGGGTGGCAATATGTTGGTTGAGATAGTCGTGGTTTAAAGATAAGCCGACAGAGAGATTATGCTGCTCAGTGAAATCTGATTCATACATCATCTGGGCATATACATTTCCTTCGTCTACATCATATCCTTTAAATCCGTAGGAGGCATCAAGCTTGTGAAACGAGCCTGTTGCCATAACTGCGAGGTTGGAGTTATTCTCGCGGCTGAGTATAAAGGCATGTTTCATATATGCCTCATATCTCTGCGTTTTCAGGGTAATTTTATAGAGGGGGGAGAGGTGATCAGCGGTACGATGGTGTGTCACTTGACCTGCCTCACTTTTCTCATTTATCACACCTACTCCACCATGGAAAATATATTTATCAGCAAAATAATCCCACCTGTTCTGCACGTTGAATTGCCTGATGTCGGGGGTATCAAGGAATCCGTCGCCGTTGCCGTCATGATTCATAAACCGGTCTTCTGCATGGAGCAGAATCTCTGTGTTCAGTCGGGGAGAAAGATGAAAATTTGCGTCGAGATTTGCCTCTGCCTTTAATTCAGAATCGAGGTATGCATTTATGGCTACCCCTTGTGGGTCTTCGGGTTTCAGGTATTCCACATCAATCTGTCCTGACATAGATTCATAACCATTCTTTACTGAACTGCACCCCTTCGACACGCTGATGCTCTTCATCCAGGGACCCGGCACATAGCGCAGGGCATACGGACGCGCCGCCCCACGGAAATTCGGGAGGGTCTCCGTAAGCAGCTGAACATAGCTTCCCGACAACCCAAGCAATTTTATTTGCTTTGCTCCGGTGGCTGGATCCGAATAATTGACATCAACTGACGGATTTGTGGTGAAACTTTCTCCAAGGTTGCAGCAAGCTGCCTTAAACAGTTCGTTTTGGTTTATTTTGAAAGCATTCTCAGGACCTGACAGATTGAACTTGGCTGATTTTTTCTTGACGATAACGAAATCGTCAAGATGATTCCATTCCACGGAATCTGCCGCGTGTTCATTCTCTTTGGTTTGAGCATCTAACGGGAGAAGGGTGCCTATGGAAAAAAGCAGTGTGGTCAGCCTTTGCAGGGAAGGGTATTTTGTCATTTTTTTGCAGGGTTGTTTACATGAATCAGCTACAAAATTAATTAAAAAAATCAACTTTTCCACTTTCTTTTGTCGTTATTAGTTTGGAAGCAACTTAATAAAGGAGTAATTTTGCAACCGAAAAATGAGAAACGTGTATTCATATCCGGACGCCAAAGGTCTTTTTGGTATCTTCAACGACAGTTTCCCTCCCATTATAGACGGAGTGTCTCTGACGGTGGAGAATTATGTCTATTGGCTTCAACAGGCTGGTCTTGAGCCATGTGTGGTTACACCATGGAATCCGGTGAAGATTGATCACGACTACTCGGTGATGAAATTTTTCTCACTTCCAATCCGCTCGAGAAAGCCTTACCGTTACGGCTATCCCAAGCTTGACCCGTTTATATGGCGGCGGCTTCTTAAGACCGATTTCAAATTGCTCCATTCCCATTGTCCTTTCTCTTCGGGGCGTCTGGCAGTCTATGTAAAGAAACACAGGCACATTCCACTTATCGGCACCTTCCATTCAAAATATAAGGCTGACCTTGAGCACTCGTTTAAGCTGCTGCCGTGGTGTGTGCCTATTATAATGAAAAGGATTCTCAATTTCTTCAATTCATGTGATGAGGTATGGATCCCTCAGGCGCAGGTGGAGGAGACCGTTAGAGAATATGGTTATAAGGGGAAGCTGACAGTTGTGGAAAACGGCAATGACTTTGCCTCTGTGATAAAGGGCAATCTTTGGGACTATAAGCGGGATGCTAAAAAGAAAATAGGCACAGATGAGGACTGCATAAATCTTCTGTTTGTCGGTCAGCATATTTGGGAGAAGGGTATAGGTGTAATTATCGACTCCCTTGAATTGCTGAAAGATAAGGTGCCATTCCGTATGAATTTTATAGGTACCGGATATGCTTCCGACGAACTTGCGGAACTGGTTAAGCGCAAAGGCCTTTCCGACAAAGTGAAACTTAACGGAGTGATAAAAGACCGCACTGTGTTGAGCAACTATTACGCGGGGAGCGACTTGTTTCTGTTCCCTTCTTTCTACGACAATGCTCCCCTCGTATTACGAGAGGCAGCTGCTATGGGCACCCCGACTGTTCTTCTTTCCGGCTCCACCGCTTCGGAGGTAATAAGGAATGACCGCAATGGTTTCCTGACAGACCGCACTCCGGAGGCTTTTGCCGGTATGATTTTGCAGCTGGCAGCTGACCGGCAGCGCTTGAGGCGAGTAGCCAATGAAGCCCGCAATACTCTTGTCAGAAGTTGGGAAGACGTGGTGGGGGAGGTGATTGACCGCTACCGGATTATATTATCAAAAAAATAAATGTTAACATCTGATAAAATTTAAGATATGCAGCCATCAAATGAACCCACAACGAAATCTGCCACTGGAGAGGAAGGGAAGAAAATATTTTCCACATGGAAAGTGTTGTTGCCTGTCTTGATAGGGTTGAGTGTCGTGGCATACATGTTTTGGCATGATGCCGAGAAAGAGAACCTGAAGGAAATTGTCGCCGGAATTCATTTCAATTGGCGCACCTGGGTATGTATAGGGTTGGCATGCCTTTTCATGTTTGGGAGAGATTTCGGACTCAGTTGGCGCTTCAGAACACTGACCGACAGACAATTACGTTGGGGACAGGCGTTTAAAGTTGATTTGCTTTGTGAATTTACCTCCTGTGTAACCCCTTCGGCAGTGGGAGGAAGTTCACTTGGAATGGTCTTTCTCAATTCGCAGGGAATTGAGTTTGGCAGAGCCACGACTCTTATGATGACTACTCTGTTTCTTGATGAACTTTTTTTCGTGGTTTTTTGTCCGATAGTGGTTATTTTGACACCCGGAAGCGAGATATTCGCCTCAGGGGGAGTAGGGTTCACTCACGGCATAAAATTGACATTCTGGCTTATATATAGCGTTATATTTGCATGGACTGCAATTCTTTTCTGCGGCATAATTTGGAAACCTAACTGGATGCGGTCATTTCTTACTAAAGTGACAAGTTGGAAATTTCTACGCCGCTGGCAAGATAAGGCAACCGAATTAGGCGACAATATGGTTGCCACTTCAGCCGAACTGCGTAAAAAGCCATTCAGCTTTTGGTTAAGGGTCTTCGGAGGCACTTCCTTGTCATGGTTTTCACGCTACTTGGTGGTAAATGCCCTTTTCTTCGGTTTTCTGCCTCAGTCAGACCCTGAGCAATGGGTCATATTTGCGCGTGAATTTGTGCTTTGGGTAGTCTTGATGGTGAGTCCCACTCCCGGAGGGTCAGGACTTAGTGAATGGCTGTTTTCCGAATATTACGGCGACATCATCAATTCAGCGGGGCTTGCCCTTCTTCTTGCCATTTTGTGGCGTATCATTTCCTATTATGTCTATCTTATCATCGGGGCGATAATAGTGCCAGCCTGGATCAAAAACACCTACAATAAATTTCGCAAACAGTAGCGAAAAGACCAAAATATTAGTCAATATCCTCCCGAAGGATAGTGTAATCTTGGCGCTTGATAGGTAAAATGTCACCCGGCTCGTACCCTTAGTAGGTGCAAATGAATATCAAGGTGTAAAGTGAAACAGAAAATTGTGTGAAAGATATTTAAAAATGTTGTTGATTTCGGCTAAAATGATTAATTTTGCAGCCTGAAATAAAATGAAATAACAAATCGCTTCCGACTTACATTTTCAAGGGTGTCGGAAAGGTTATCCAGGTAAAAAACATAGAATGAAAAAGAGTGCACTTCAAAGGGTGAGAGCTGAATATCAGCCCAAACTGCCCAAAGCCCTTCAGGGTCCGGTAAAACTTAAGATTGGTGAGGCAACTGAATCAGTTGCCCATCAGGAAGAAATCAAGAAGCTTTTTCCCCACACTTACGGAATGCCTGTCGTTGAATTTGAGAGGAACGATGATCCGGAGCGTGTAGAAGAGCCTTTCAATGTAGGTATCATTCTTTCGGGTGGTCAGGCCCCCGGTGGTCATAACGTGGTGAGTGGCATCTTCGACGGCATTAAGAGCCTTAACAAAGAATGTCGTCTTTATGGCTTCCTTATGGGTCCTTCCGGTTTTATCAACCATCAGTATATGGAGCTTACTGCTGCCTATATTAAGGAATACCGCAACACGGGTGGCTTTGACATTATCGGTTCAGGCAGAACAAAACTTGAGACTCCTGAACAGTTTGAGGCTGGTCTCAAGGTGTTGAAAGAACTTAACATAAAGGCTCTCGTTATCATTGGCGGTGACGACTCCAACACTAATGCTGCCGTGCTTGCCGAGTATTATAAGAATATAAATGCCGGCATTCAGGTGATCGGTGTGCCCAAGACTATCGACGGTGACCTTAAGAACGAATGGATTGAGACTTCTTTCGGTTTTGATACTGCATGCAAGGTGTATAGCGAAGTGATCGGTAACATTCAGCGCGACTGCAACTCTGCAAAGAAATATTACCACTTCATCAAACTGATGGGTCGCTCTGCATCTCATATCGCCTTGGAGTGCGCACTTGAGACTCAGCCTAATGTTTGCTTGATTTCTGAGGAGATCCTTGCAAAGCGTATGACTCTTGACAACATTGTCAGCTATCTTTGCTATGTGATTGCCGAGCGTGCTAAACTTGGCTGGAATTTCGGTACAGTGCTCGTACCGGAAGGTCTTATCGAGTTTATCCCTTCAATGAAGTCACTTATCTCAGAGCTTAATGATGTGCTCGTTGAGTATGCTACTGAACTTGAAGGCCTTGAGGAACTCGACAAGCTGAGAGCTATCCATGCACATCTTTCTCCTGTTAATGCTGAACTTTATAAGTCTCTCCCGAAGGCAATAGCACTCCAGCTTAGTCTTGACCGTGACAGCCACGGCAACGTGCAGGTGTCTCTCATCGAGACTGAAAGCCTCCTGAGTGAGATGGTTGAGAAGCGTCTTGAGGAGATGGCAGAAGAAGGTCAATATTCCGGTAGATTTAATGCACAGCATCATTTCTTTGGATATGAGGGACGTTGCGCTGACCCGACTAACTTTGATGCCGATTATACATACGCTCTTGGTTTCAATGCTGCCATGCTTATCAATGCGGGGCTGACGGGCTATATGAGTTCAGTGCGTAACCTCACCGACCATACTGAGAACTGGATTGCAGGCGGCATCCCAATCACTATGATGATGAACATGGAACGTCGCCACGGCGCAATGAAACCTGTGATTCAGAAGGCTCTTGTCAACCTCAATGGTCGTCCTTACCTGAAGTTTGCCTCAATGCGTGAGACACTTGCATTGAACACTCTTTATCAGTATCCCGGTCCTATCCAGTATTTCGGTCCGGCTGAAATCTGCGATCGCCCGTCGATGACTCTTCTTCTTGAGCACAATAAGAGTATATCTTAAATTTAGCAACTGATTTTACGTTTATTTTAAAGCCGGCTCGAAATCTTTTTCGCGTCGGCTTTGTTAATAAGTTTGTAAACTTTGATATATCCAAATTAAAAATTATGAAAAAACTAATTCTTATGTCATTGGCTGCCGTTGCAATGACACTTCCCGCTTGTAGCAACAGTAAACAGGAACCTAAAAATATTGAGGTTGAGGTTGTATCCGATGCTGAAATAACCACCATGGAGAATGATAAGGTGCTGAAATCATCAAAAGGACATCCGATGCTGGCTGATTTTTCAGCAGAATGGTGCCCTCCATGTCGCCAGATGAAACCGATTTTTCGTAAGTTGAAGAATGAATATGAAGGCAAGATAGATTTGGTTACGATTGATGTTGATAAAAATCCTGAGTTGGCAGAACGCTATAATGTTACCTCGATACCTACGTTTGTCTATATTTCTCCTTCGGGAAAAGAATTATATCGCAATGTAGGGTTGCAGACGGAAGTAATCATCCGTTCAGATATCCTTAAATATTTGAGTGAATAATTATAGGTTGTGTAAATAGTTAAAAAAATCCGCATCTGCTCAGATGCGGATTTTTTTAACTATTTATCACTGAATGATGAAGTGTTTACTCTCCCATAATGTAGAGCACGGGGAGCACACGAGTTTCATTCATTGAGTCGTAAGCACCAAAACTTGAGTGAGATATTGAATATCCCCAGATACGGTCTTGACCGGCACCCACATTCTTGATCTGCCATGTGCCGTCAGGCTGTCTTTCGGCTGTCCATAAATACACACTATCAACAGCCCCGTCAGTAACTGTAGGAGTGTCTTTTATATTAAATGAGTTATAGGTGCCTGACATGTAGAGATAGCGGTTATTGGAATCTCTCATAAGGAATTGACCTTCCGGAGCTTTGTACTCAGCATCGCCTACAGTGACTGAAGAAGCAAATGTGTAAGCGTATGCGTCAGAGGAAAGGACGATAGTCTCACCGGATATTTCCACACTGCTTACATTTATATAGCCATAGTTTGAACCCTTGTCAATAGCAGTGGCACATATATTGTCATGCACGAGCAGATAGCTGCGGTCACGGATAATCTGATCCTCGTGGAAAAGATCAAAGATTGCCTTGCCAATATATTTTGTGAAGCTCCAAGCGCTGTTGGCTTTGGTGAATCTACCCACAACGTCTTCAAGACCATTATTATTGAGTGTCCAGGCAGCCCCATCATAGACAAAGAGATCAGCCTTATTGTAGTTGTAGACCACAATCTGTTGGTCGCCGCTCTGAGCATAGATCAGCTTGTTCTTTAGATATAGAGGTATGTAAACTTCCGGATCGGTCAGCTTGGCATTATCAACACCCATTGCCTCATAATCTGCCGGATTGAGAGCGCTGACACCATCAGCTATTGCCCATTCAGAACCATCAAAATAGTATACAGCATTGATGCTGGTGCTCACCGGAGTGCCTGCAACTACCTTAGCAGGAAGTTTGGCAGCAGTGGTAGCTGCTCTATACAGTTTGGGGAGCAAACCGTTCTCTGTGTTATAAGAACCCCAGCTGGTATAAGAACTATCATACTGAATCCATTTACTTACCTCAGTGTTTGTGATGGTTGCAAGCCCTTCACTATCACGAGCTACACTCCATACTGCACCTGATTCAGGGATCTCTGCTGCCACATTGAAGCTGTTGTAGGTACCTGCCTGATAGAGGTAACGACCGAAGGAATCCTTAATATAATATCCGCCGTCGGTAGCCACGAAAGTGAATGCATTTGCAGGATCGGCAGCTACGATACCCTCATTGACAGTCATATCTATAACCGGGAGGTAGCCATAGCTCTTATCCTCGGCAAGTGGACCGGCTCCATGAGAATCTTCAGCAATCATGTAGTAAGCCGGATCGGGAGCCTTATACAATACAGGTAGAGAACCCTTGTCGGAATCGTAAGAACCCCAACTGCTATAAGAGGGATCATATTGAATCCACTTATTTGCCAAAGTATTGGTAATGGTTGCAAGACCGTTTGAGGCAAGTGTCACAGTCCATACTGCCCCTGCTTCCGGAAGAGTGACAGATACGTTGAAGCTATTATGAGAATCATCCTGATATAAGTATCTGCCATAAGTATCAATTATATAGAAACCACCATCAGTCCCTACAAAAGAAAAGCCGTTGAGAACATCCGTATTGACAATCCCATCAGAGACTGTTACGTCAGTCTCTTTGAGATAGCCATAGGTATATGTTTCGGCGAGAGGCATTGCACCTTTGTTGCCGTCAGCTACAAAATAGTAGGTGCCTGCCATAAATTCCTCAATTTCCGAGTTGGAGATGAATATGGGGTTAGTCTCGCTTTCGTTATATCTTACAATGGCGTATGATCCTTCAGTGGCATCAGGGAGAGCATTTCTCAATATGCCGGGAAGTTTATTGGCTGCTGAAGTCATTGGAGCGAATGCAGAGATGTAATCTTCGTCACTGCCCCATGCATTTTTGTAATCATCGGCGGAAACAGTGTATTCTGTTGCCCCGCTGATAGCTGTGAGTTCGGCAGGCACTTCAGATGCCTCGGCATAAGATATGTCAGCAACAGAACCATTAGAACCCAGATAATATGGGAAAGCTGCAGTCTCCATAAAAGGAGGGAGTGCCACAGAGGCAGGAAACGCACCGTATTTGTTGAAGTAGCAATTTGTGGCTATAGCCTTTGCCTCGGCTTTCTGCTCATCTGTAGTGGCTTTCTCCTCCATCAGCTTTGAGATAGCCTTATAATCATCGGCAGTGAGGGTGTAGGAACCCGTGACGGCGTTTTCATAATCCACACCGCCTTCGAATCCTTTGAGATAAAGGTCGTTCCAGGAGTTTTCACCGCAGCTTGCCAACGCCAGGGCTGAGGCACCGACAAGTAGGGAATTTATTATGTTTTTATTCATTTTATTAGCTCTGAAAGATGAAATGATTAGAAGAAGAATTTAACTCGGAAGTTAAAGGTGCGACCCTGGCTATAGAATACGCGGTAGGCATCTTGCCATGTTCCGGCTCTGCTGTAGTCGGTGTAGGCATCCATAATATAGTAGTTGTTGCATACGTTGTAGACATTGGCAGACACCATGCAGCGCAGACCCTTTGTAATGTCGAAGCTGTAGCTTGCATTCATGTCGAGCTGATTTCCAAAAGGAATCTTCCAAGGGTCATTGATTTTCAGCGTCTGACCGGGAGTAAGGCTCACGCTACTGCTGCCTGTAAGTGAGAAATCACTGTAGTTAAGGGCATTGCATGTCCAATCAGCACCGATTGTGAAACCTTTAAACGGCTTGAACTGCATTCCGAGAGCGCCGGTGAGTTGTGCGGAACCACCCACTTTCACATTTTTCTGATCAATTGTGGCATTGAGGTGATCAGGTGATAGGGGAGTAGTAACGGCAGCAGGGGTGTCACGGTCGCCGAGGCTTGAGAGTGCCTGACCCTGGCTGTTGTAGAAATAACCTACCGGAGAATTCTGCCATGTGTTGTCAGCAATAGCAAACATACCGGTGAGTTCATACCACTTTGTGGGTTTGTAAACGAAGTTCAATTCCAAGCCCATGTAGCGGGAGTCAACACCGTTCATAGTAGCGGTATATCGGTCGTTATCATATTCCAAAGTACCTGTTGAAATCAGTGTACGGTCCATCCACATTGTATAGTAGCCATTGAGCTGGGCTGTGAATTTCGGAGAATGGAACTCATAACCAACCTCTACGGCAGCCACTTTTTCATTTCTTGGGTTGGGATTGACAGCATTGGAATTTGCAGGAGATACAAACACACCATACTGTAAATAAGGAGCACGGGTTATATATCCACCGTTGACATAAACGTTGTTATAACGGTTGATATTGTAGTTGGCACCACCCTTTATGTTGCCTGCAAAGAAGGTTTTTGAAGGAGACTTGCTATCTTCAGGATTGCAGTACATGTGCTCATAACGTGTGTATGTATTAAGGTTGGCAGCCCCGGCAAGCACGAGGTTAAGGTTATTGTCAAGAAGATTGTATTCTACCTGAGCGTATACGCCCTCCTGCCAGATACGGCTGTCCCAATCACGGTAAACCACGTCGCCCACTCCGAGTTTCTGATTGCGGTAGGCTGTCTTCTCAGCTTCAGTTGCAAATGTGCGTGTGTTGTTGGAAGCGGAACGGTAATAGTCGATGAAGTATTCACCATTGTAGAGGTCAGATATTTCATTGGTGTGCTCGCCGTAGTAATAACGTATGTCGATACCGGCTGTCAGTGCAACCTTGTCAGAAAGCTCGTTTTTGTAGTTAGATACGCCGCCAAACCATTTATGGTTGTTGACAGAGTTAGACATAACCATTAGAGAGCCGGTTGTACTTGCCTGGTTCATGAGCTGGATCTGGTCGTATGCAAACATACCATTGCCATGACGGAGGCTATAAGTGACACCATTGTTCTCGATAGTTCTCCAATTTAAGTTACCATTGGAAGAGCCATACCAGTAGCTGTAATATGTAGAAGTAGAAGTGCCAATCTGCGCACCCTGACCGCTTGAACCATATCCACTGCCGATAGAAGCGTATATTACGCTTGACAGGGAAGACTTAGGATTGATTTGCCAGATATGCTTGAGCATTGCCACGGGCTTGTTATAGACATTATACTGAGATGCCTTCTGCTCCCCGTTAAGACCCAGACCGTAAGTAGGATTGTAGCGGTAAGCCTGTCCCTTTGGCATGTAGTTGGCAACGTCCTGCCAACCTTCAATGGTAAGACCATCGGAAGAGTTACGCTTGTAGTGGGTCTGAGGGGCACCGGTTACGGTGAGAGACAACTGATGATCGTCGGTAAGACGCTTTGATACATTCAGGAAGTAGTTAAACGATTCGTAGGCAGTGCCCTGCACGTATCCGTCACCGGTCTTACGTGAACCCAAGAAAGTGATAGCCCAGCCATTGTCCATGAGACCTGTAGAGAATGATATACCATAGTTCATGGCGTTGTCATTCCCAAGTCCATACCATGCCGTACCACCTTTCTTAGCGTCAAGACCCTTTGTGATCATATTGATTGTGCCACCGAAAGAGGGGGAGGAAATCATGGTTGCTCCCAGACCGCGCTGCACCTGCATTGACGACATTATGTCGCCCAATCCGCTCCAGTTAGACCAATAGATGCCACCCCATTCCATATCGTTGACGGGGACACCGTTTACCATGGTGGCAGTGTTTTGTGACTTAAAGCCGCGAATGTTGATTTTGGCATCGCCGAAACCGCCGCCGTCTTTAGTTGCCCACACGCCCGGAGTGGTTTTCAAAATCTCGGGCAATTCCTGGTTGCCGAGCTTTGCCTCGAGCTGGCCGGCTGTGATTGCCGACACAGCTACTGGTGTCTTACGGGTGATAGCCACTGACTGAGTGATGACTACGTCCTGTAGCATCTTGGAGTCGGGCTCCATCTTGATAACACCCATTTCGGGAACAGCTTTCTTTGTGAGGGTGTGGTAGCCGACATAAGAAAACTGAATTTCCTTTGTTCCCGCCGGCACACTGAGGGAGAAATTGCCGTCAATATCGGTAGGAACTGCCACATTTGTGCCTTTTGCCTGAACAGTGGCACCAATCACCGGCTCACCGAGCTCATCGATGACCGAGCCGTGGCAAGTCATTGTGTTGCCTTGGGCGAATGCCCAGCTCACAACGCTGACAAGAGCCACAGCCAAGAGAAATAGTCTCTTCATACGTAGGTTGTTTTTAATTAAAGAAAATTTTGTGGATTTCATGTTGCAAATTTAACCTATTTTTAAGAGGTAGCCAACTTAAATCTTAAAATTTTACAAAATAGTCATAATAAAACTTAAAAATTTATGTGTGGGGCAATAGTTTACTTGATTTATAGGGGTAAATCTTTTTTATCACCTGAATTTTTATAATTATAAGAAAAAAAAGTGTAAATTTGCAGCAATAATCCCTTTGTGCCCCTAATTCACAACGGGGAGGGATGACAATATGAAACCACAATAACTAAACTAATCATAAAATTATGGCAACGACACAAGCAATGACAGCGCCGCACGAGCTGCTGCGCGACAAAGCCTGGGCAAGATGGACCGCTCTTCTGCTTCTGGCTATGGCGATGTTTTTCGCCTACATCTTCATGGATGTGCTTTCTCCAATCAAGGACCTCCTTCAGTCGGAACGCGGATGGGATTCCACTGCTTTCGGCACCATGCAAGGTTCCGAAACTTTCCTGAACGTATTCGTATTCTTCCTTATCTTCGCGGGTATCATTCTCGACAAGATGGGAGTGCGCTTCACGGCTGTGCTTTCAGGCGTGGTGATGGTGATTGGAGCCACAATCAACTGGTATGCCTTGACTGACGCTTTCCTTGGAAGCAGTCTTGACGTATGGTTTACCAATCACCTTAATTACATACCCGTGTTTGACGAACTCGGCATCTCTCCATTCTACAAGGGAATGCCTGCGTCGGCAAAATTCTCTGCGGTAGGCTTCATGATATTCGGTTGCGGTTGTGAGATGGCGGGCATCACCGTGAGCCGTGGTATCGTGAAATGGTTCAAGGGGAGAGAAATGGCTTTGGCTATGGGTTCGGAGATGGCTCTTGCGCGTCTTGGTGTAGCCACATGTATGATATTCTCACCTGTATTTGCTGAAATGGGGGGCACAGTCAATGTGTCTCGTTCAGTGGCTTTCGGTGTGATTGTGCTGATCATCGGTCTTATAATGTTTATCACCTATTTCTTCATGGATAAGAAGCTTGACGAGCAGAGCGGCGAGGCTGAGGAGAAAGATGATCCGTTTAAAATCAGCGACCTTGGCAAGATTCTTTCAAGCTGGGCATTCTGGATTGTGGCTCTTCTTTGCGTGCTTTATTATTCTGCCATCTTCCCATTCCAGAAATATGCTGTCAACATGTTGCAGTGTAACCTTACCTTTACTGATGTTGCCCCCGACTCCTTCTGGGGAAGTGATGCAGTGTCAGTATGGCAATATATTGTGATGCTTATAGTGGCAGGAGCTTCCTTTGCAAGCAACTTCGGGAAAAACAAAACCATGCGTACCGGCATGTTGATAGTAGCTATCGTTTGCCTCATTACTTATTGCTGGATGGGGTATATGCGTCAAAGCGCATCAGCCATCTTCGCCGTGTTCCCGCTTCTCGCAGTGGGCATCACTCCTATCCTCGGCAAGTATGTAGACTATAAAGGTAAGGCAGCCTCCATGCTCATTCTTGGTGCGCTTCTTCTTATTGCATGTCACCTTACTTTTGCCTTTATCCTTCCTATGTTTAAAGACAGTCCGGTTGGCGGAGTAGTTGTGGCTTATCTTACTATCCTTGTCCTTGGTGCCTCATTCTCACTTGTTCCGGCTTCATTGTGGCCCAGTGTTCCCAAACTGGTTGACGCTAAGATTATCGGTTCTGCCTACGCTTTGATTTTCTGGATTCAAAATATAGGTCTGTGGCTTTTCCCAATGCTTATCGGCAAAGTGCTTGACAACAGTAATCCTGATATCACTAAGGCAGTTGCCGACGGCACAATGTCGGAGGCAGTGGCTTCTGTGAGCTATAACTATACCGCGCCTCTGGTCATGCTTGCATGTCTCGGTGTGGCAGCCCTGATCCTCGGCTTTGTATTGAAAGCTCTTGACAAGAAGAAACATCTTGGCCTTGAACTCCCGAATGTGGCATCACCCACTGTGGAAGACGAGATACTTGAATCAGAGGCAACCTCTGCAGAAGGTTAATTAATAATCATATATTATTTTAGTCCCCGGATTCATCAATTCGGGGATTTTTTTCGTTATATAGATATGAAATATTTAAGGAAATATGGGTTATTATTGACGCTGTGTGCGTTGGCTAATTCGACTGAGCAGTTTAATCTACATGCGGAGACTGTAAGTCAGAAGGAGGCATCACGCATAGCGCAGACGTTTTTCAATGCTGCCAACGGGGAGGTGATGGGGAAACCGAATCTTGTGTATAATGGCAAGAAGCTCACCACCGATAGGTTGTTTTCCCCATTTTATGTGTATAATCTTCCGAAGGGAGGATTTGTGATAATCTCTGCCGAAAATAAGGCAATGCCAATCTTGGGCTATAGCCTTAAAGATAATTTTGATCCCGAGACAATGGGAGAAAAAACAAAGGCACTTCTCACAGAATATGCCCGTGACATTGAATACATACGCTATGATTCCCGTATTCCTGAAGAGGCTGTGGCAGCTTGGTCAGACATCAACGGATATATAGGGTCGGTTCTGACCGCTGTTTATGATGTGACCGATCCGGCGTTTTCAATGGAGGATGCCCGCGAGCAAATCGAGAATGTTGAAAATTCCGGCAGATGGGAAGATTATGCGTCAGATATTTTCACTCCGTCGCAGTGGAGAGATATTATCAACGACGAGTTCAAATCTGCCAAGAGTGTCGCACTTGGAATTGTAGGGGAGAGTAAGGTTTACCCTGTTATTGTGCATGGTCATAAGGGTGACTATTACCGCATTGAGCTTGACGGACGCAACGACTGGCTGATGCGTCTTATGGCAACTGAGTTCATGAGTGCCGGACAGGTGGCAGCCTTAGGTACCCCCATCGAACAGGAATTTATTGAGGAGGAAGAAGAGCCTTTCTTATTGTATAATGACTTTATAGCCGAGACAAGAGCCGAGGAAGAGAACCGGCTCAGAAAATTTGAAGAGAGGCTTATCCCCACTGAGCCTATTGTGCGTTCTGTCGGGGGTGGTCATTTTGAAATTCAATTGCCCGAACCGGTTGTGCTGGCACGCACCTATAATCTTGACGGCATGATGGTGAGGCGACAGACATTTAGGAATACTCAGGTGGCTTCAATTAGTCTTGACGGCAATCCCAATGGCTTTTATTTCGTCATCCTTAATGGAGAAAGTGGAAAACCATACGGCATTAAACTCTATAAATAATTGATTAAGATTGCTAACTGATTAAAAAAGATCATGAAAAATATATTAGAATCAAAACTTGCAGCATGGGTTGGATTATTAGCTATCTTGGTTATCACGGTTGCTGCCTTCCCCCTCTTTCGTAGTTATTGGTGGTCATTCAGTGTGTTGTTTTTTGCTTTCATGGGTGTATTCTCACAGTTGGCATCTCTCTACATCTGGAAATTAAGCCCAATAGCCGGAAAGAAATTGCGTAGCTGTGCATTCGTGATGTCAATTCTTGCAATAGTGGCATTCGTTGCCGTCTTTATAGCATTTCAGGTCATCACAGAATAAAAATTTTCATAAAATATTTTTTTGGCAAATTGTTGCAGAAAAAGGGAGGGTGTTGCCTTCCCTCTTTTGTTTTATGATATTACTCCCGATTGAGAAGAGGATAAAATAAAAATATGCTTGAAAATTATTATTATTAATCAGAAATGATTGTCTATTATAAGCGGCATGGATTTGGAACAAAAGAATAAAGTGTTTAAATTTGCACTGTGTCTTTGCTTCTTCGGCTTTGTCGGAATGAAAGAAAAATGATGTCTAATCAATTTTCGAGCAGAGAGCGAATTTATATACCTAACTAATATTTACCAAGATGAACAAACCAACACGAATTCTTTCTCTGCTGGCATTCACGGCGTTTGCCGGTTGTGCATGGGCACAGGAAGACATGAAGTTGAAGGTTGTTGCCAACGATGGCGAGGGTAATCCTGTAGAGGAAACCATGGTTACTGTCGAGAGCAAACTGCGCTTCACTCAAAACGGAGTAGGTGTCTTTGATGGAGATGCTTTGACGGCTGAATTTAATTATGCCGACTTTGCCACCCTTAGTTTTTATTATGACACGCTGAGCAGTGTGTCTGCCGTAGATGCCATGACCGGGTTGCGACTGCGCAATAACCCAGTGGCAGAATCTCTTGAATTTGTCGGAATGACAGAAAAAGTAGCTGAGCTTACTGTGATAGATCTGCGTGGTGCAGTCAAGGTGTCTGTGCCGGAGTGGAAGGGGGAGGCAATCAACGTAAATAATCTCACTCCAGGTCTATATTTCGTAACTGTTAATCAAAAAACATTTAAATTTATCAAGAAATGAAAAAACTAACCATACTTCTTGCTTCGATGCTCACTGCTGTGGCAGGTTTTGCCCAGACAGAACACACAACCCCTAACCGTATTCTTGTCACCAACACTGCAGGCGACTATAAAGGTTTTGTGATTGACTATCTCGACGACATCAGTTTTGCACGCGTTGACGGTGAGGTGCTTGCTAAAGTTGAAATCAATGAGGTGACTTTGGATTCATTGAAACTGACCGTCACCAGAACACCTGATTGCCAGTATTATAAATTGGCTGTAATTCCAAAGGTTACGGCTGATCAGCTGACTAATGATGTGACTGCTATCCGCTATATCAACAGCTTGCCATCTTCCTTTGTGCCTACTCTTTGGGAAGATTTTGACAATGGTCTTTTGACCGGTGTTGAGTTAAATCCTGAAAGCGATTATGCACTGTATACAATTGGTGTGGACAGATATGGAGTAGAGGCAGGAGTGTTCAAGGCTGATTTCACCACCCCCACACCAGTGATTACAGGAAATCCGCATGTTGGTATGGAGACTGTGGCTTCCACACTTAACTCTTTCACAGTGTCGTTTACCCCAAATGAGGATGTCCAGACTTATTGGATACTGGCAGGAGAGAAGGGCACAATGGAGCAGCAGTATGAGATGTTCGGACCAATGTTCAATTTCGCTAATTTCTCACAAATGATTCAGATGTGGGGCATCCAGTGTGTAGGGAACTATGAGTACGAATGGACCGATATGGCACCCAACACAGAATATGAGGTATTTGTGGCAATGACTGATGTCAATGGTTATTTTGCTCCCTACGAGGTTTATGAGACTTCTACTGTCGCTCTCGGAGGTCATGGTGATGCATACGTTGATATTGACATAAATGCCTACGAGCTGTCAGACTGGTATGGCGAGATGCTTCCCACTCAGTCAATTCTGTTCTATCCTAATGATGAAGCAAGTTGCTATCGTTATGGCGTTTATCCTGCATCTACCTACGATGAGTCTTCTGAAGCATTGAAAGAAGAACTCTGCAGTGATCCGTTTATGCCGATGTCTTACTGGTTCTTCTACGAGCCGATGGAGAGTGAGTTCCAGATTGATCCTTCCACAGAGTGTGTGGTAATAGCTGCTGCCAAAAATATAGATGGCGTGTGGGGTGAGGTTAATGTGGTTCGCTTTACTACTCCAGATGAATGTGAGGGATATGTTCCTGCAGAGACACCGGCACGTAAAGGTATCGCCCCTCGAATGTCTTCTCAGAAGAAAGCAACTAACTTCTCTAAAGGCGTAATGCCGAATCTAAACATGCCCGTTAACAAAGTAGAATTGAAATAATACTTAATTCAACACAAATAAATATGGTCTGAAACTCTAGAGTTTCAGACCATATTTATTTGTGTTTTACCTGAAAATCCACTTAGAGTGGAGTATTCTGATTAACAATAAAATATATTAATTATTCCAATCAATGTTAATTGTGCAGGGAGACCTAATGTCTTTTAGTTGTAACACAAATGGATTGTCATAAAGTATCATACCACCAAATATGTGATACCTCCATGGGATATACTCGATATCCTTTGGCACACCGTTTACAGTAGCCGAATATCCTCTTGACTTACCTCCACCATAAAGGGTTGGTAAACAAATAGCCATGTCGCTTCCTTTGTTAATCAAAATTTTTGCATTCTCCTTATAGGGTTTATTTACACCCCGACAGAGGTCTGATGTATTGTCAGCTTTTTTAATCATGACTCCATCATATATCCAAAAACCTCTTCTTCCTGTAACTAACAATGGGGTTTTCCTTTTAAACATTTTAGGACACCATTTTCTGTAGGTTTTCTCTCTATCCGCCGGGAATACAATGAGTTTTGGAATATGTTGGCCACAAATTGAGCTAAATAGATATTTTGGAACTTCGTCAACTAATTTGTCAAAAGATATGAAAGATATACAGTCCAACTCCACGCCCGAAAAAGCATTATCGCCGATTTTGCATAAAAAAGGTGGGACAGAGAGTGCCTTCAGACTTTTACACCCATGAAAAGCGTTTGCTCCAATTTCTGTTAATAACTCTGGCAGCTGAATATAACATAATTTCGTACAGCCAAGGAATGTGTTTTCAGGAATCCGACGCACACTATTAACATCAAAAGAATACATATGAAATATGACATACTCTACGGTAGAATTGGCTAAGATAGCAGAACCTAAGTTTGTCAAATCAGAGCTGCCTAATGCTATCTCTTTGATATTCATTCCAAAAAAAGCACTGTCACCAATCTCTGTGACATTAGGTGGAATTTCAAGATAGTCACAGCTACTGTTCATAAAAGCTCGGTTGCCTATTTTCATGGGGTAGAGGAGCATATAGGGCATAATAACCCTACGCAGATTTGTGCAACCGGCCATTGCCTCTACCCCTATGTCAGCACGAACCATGCCATACATGTCAACACTTGTCAGACGCGTACAATCCTTGAACGCCCAGTCCCCGATCTTAACCACGGTATAGCGTCCTCCACAAGCGGAAGCAGGAACTATGATATCACCCTCATACTTTTTACCATCAGGCAATGCTACCAACTCAGCCTCACTATCCGAAAGCAAATTGAAGGCAAATCCATCAGAAATAATATCTTGCGCTGTAGCTATTGATGAAGTCAATGCTATTATCAAAATTCTCCATAAAAACAATTTATTCATTTCAATAGTCTGGTTAATTATAGGAGTTGTCAATTTTATTCAATTCAATGGTAAGACTGCAAGGAGACTTAATATCTTTTAAGAGGAACATGTATTCATAGTAATGGGTATAATGCGAAAAATTCAATGCATTGTTCCCAGAACACCACCAATAAGTTCCAAAGCCTATGGGCTCCACTTCCATAGGGGTACTGTTCGCAACTGCAGTGTACCCGCTGTGAGTATTTCTATTATACCTTTCCAATACAATGGATAGGCCGCTGCCGTTGGTGACCAATATTTCTGCATTACCATCAAAATATTTACTGACCTTTTGTGAGATAATAGGGCGTGCATCATAAACTGCCATCTCCTTATCTATAATTCCATCATATACCCAAAAGTTGTAATTTCCCGTAACTGAAATCGAAATCCTCTTTTTAAACATTTTGGGACACATTTTTTTATATATCCACGCTTTCTCTGCGGGAAACACAATTAGATTAGGGATATGTGTTCCGCAGATTGAGCTGAATGAATGTTTCAAGACATCGTCATCTAAGGTGTTGAAAGACACGCAGTCTAACTTTACACCTGAAAAGGCATTTTCACCGATTTTGCGTAGGTCAGGATAGACGGTAAAAGTTTTCAGACTTTTGCACCCACGGAAAGCGGTTGCCCCAATTTCAGATAATGATTTAGGCAACTCGATATAGCGTAGCTTTTTGCAGTTCTTGAACGTGTTGGCAGGGATGCTGTCCACATCCAATGTAACATACTCCACAGTAGAATTAGCAAAGGCTGCAGCCCCTAATGTTTTTAATTTGCAACCATCTATAGCTATAATTTTGGCATTCATTCCAAAGAATGCACTGTCGCCAATTTCACTAACATTAGATGGGATTGAAAGGTATTTGCAGCTGCTGTTAATAAATGCCCGATTGCCTATTTTTATCGGGTGTGTATCCATTTCCGGCATTAAGACCTCTTGCAGACTGCTGCATCCCGCCAGTGCCTCTGTCCCTATGTCAACCTGAAACATAGATGACATGTCCAGGCATATAAGTCTTTTGCAGTCCTTGAATGCCCGGTCTCCAATTTTAACTACAGAATACATATCGTGTGAGCCAACTTTTCTTTTAAATTCTGCAGAGTCCATTCCGCGGATCAGTTTGGCATGGGATAAATAAACAGTGTTTGGAATTCTGACAACGCCCTCATACTTTTTTCCATCAGGCAATGCCACTAATTCCACACCCCTATTTGGTAAAAAATTAAAAGCTAAACCCTGAAAAAGAAAATCTTGCGCATTGGCTGTAGAAGTCAAAAGCCAGACTAATATAGTTGTTAAAAAAAACAATCGGATCATAATGATAAGAAATTAGAAGGTAGAAAAACTTTATAATTAAATCTGCATGTGACCTTACAAAATTAGGTCACATGCAGATAGGTATTTCTATAACAAAATCAAGGTTAGTAGTTTCTCAAATTTGCTTATAGATAACTATAGATGCATAATAACCCAAATAAATTACTATAAATACTTTGAATTAACTATAAATTGTTGTATCATAGATAGGTTACTGTATGGTCCATCGATCACTCCATCTCCAATAGTGTCATTCTTATCTCGAAAATTAGCTTTATCACTAAATGAAGTAGAGGATTCACTATATAAAAATAACCATTATCATAGCCTCCTTGCCCCCATACACAATGGTAATAGAGATTGTATTGATCGTTGTAATAGATATGGAATTGGGCGGCTCCATCAACTGTCCATAAATGCCCAGCTTCAGCACCGTTTATTTTACCTCCAACTAATAGGGGGGATTTCTTATATAAGTTCGTAAGCATAGTACTTACTTGAAAATCCACAGAATTGGCAGAAGTGATATAACCCATATTCTTAAATGTATTACGGATGTTATCTTTAAAGTTAGTGCTATTGTGTCCTTGTCCCGGGGGTAGTGTCAAGGAGTGCAAAGAACTGGTCAGCTTTCTCAATGGCTTCCTCAACGCTGACAAAATAGGGATTCCCCTCTTTGGGAGTGTCCTGTGTTTCAAAGTCCGGGGTATCCATTGTGCAAGCTGCGCCAAATAAGGCAAGTGCGAGCCATAGAAGATTTCTCTTTTTCATGACAGTTGGTTTTAAAGTTATACAAGTTAATTTATACACAGTAATTGTCAGTTAGCTGGTATTTGGCACAAAGATAGTATAAAAAAATTAAATATCAAGTTTTAAATTGAAAAATGTTATAAAATTGGTAAAAATGATGCAAAATTAGTTGATGTCTTTAAGAGAAGGAACCAGGATTCAGAATCAAAATATCAAGCTGTCCGGAGAGCTGAGTAACCGGACGGCTTGATAAGATTTTGATGCCTAAGATCAGGCAGAATTAGCCATTAGGACAAGATTAGCAAGTGAAGTCGGTATTGGTTTTGGGGACAGCCTCAATATTTTTATTGTCTGAAATACCGCTGCCATAGGGAAGATTATTTCCATTCAATGTTGACTGTGGTAGGAGACTTAATACCCTTCAATTCTAATATATATAGATTATGAGGGGAGATCAAGGTATAGTCTTCCTGCTCTATAATTGTTTCTAAGTACATGTGCTGCAGTCTCACTAACTTATCATTCACCATAGCTGCGTAGCCCTTGCCTCCTGTTCCTGTACTTTTGCTGTTTGATATTCCATATGCGGTATAGTGTTCTACTATAATGGACAGATTGCCTCCTTTGTTGATAAGAATTTCTGCATCGTTGTCGAAATTTTTACTGCTGTTTCGCAAGATGATGGAGCTTGGAGCAACGCGAGAAGTCTCTTGACTTATAAGCTTATTGGATAAATGAAAACCTCCTCCTCCTGAAACTAATAGGGGTATTCTTTTCTTAAACATCTTTGGACACCACTTATGATACGCCTTTTCAGCAGTCACAGGAAACATAATTAAGTTAGGGATATGGTTCCCACAAATTGAGCTGAACGTATATTGTGGAGTCGTCTCCACATCATTAAAGACTATACAGTCTAACTTAACTCCATCAAAGGCATTCTTACCTATATGGCAGAGTTTCTTGGGTATGGATAGGGATTTAAGATTCTTACAGCCACGGAATGCGTTTGCTCCAATTACAGATATAGATTTCGGTAGCACAATATACTTCAAATTTGTGCAGTCTTTGAAAGTGTTATCCGGAATGCAGCGCATACCACAATAAACATACTCCACTCTTGAATTAGCCAATACTGCGGATCCTATGGTTTTCAAATCAGAACTGCCTAATGCTATCTCTTTGATAGTCATTCCAAAAAATGCGCTGTCGCCAATCTCTGTGACATTAGGTGGAATTTCAAGATATTCACAACCACTATTCATAAAAGCACGGTTGCCTATTTTCATGGGGTAGAGGAGCATATATGGCATAATAACTTTACGCAAATTTGTACAACCGGCCATTGCCTCTACTCCTATGTCAGCATGAACCATGCCATACATGTCAACACTTGTCAGACGCGTACAATCCTTGAACGCCCGGTCCCCGATCTTAACCACGGTATAGCGTCCTCCACAAGCGGAAGCAGGAACTACGATATCACCCTCATACTTTTTACCATCAGGCAATGCTACCAATTCAGCCTCACTATCCGAAAGCAAATTGAAGGCACATCCGTTATAAATTACATCTTGTGCTTTAATCCTCAAAGACAAAACGATAACCAAAATAATTAATATAAACAGTTTATTCATACTAACAAATATACCTTCAGGATATAATTATTTGTCCGATTTAAAAATCTTAGATATTTTTGCTATAAACTCATATACCATATTTAAATCTTTATATTGTCCATCACTTTTCCCATCTCCTACGTCTTTTTTATCTTTGAAAGAGGCTTTATCACTAAACGAATGCGAGTCGGCATCGTAATAGAAATACCCGTTACCTTTGCCTCCCTGTCCCCATACACAATGGTAGTAAAGATAATAAAGGTCTTTATAGTATTGATGATACTGAGCTGCTCCATCCACTGTCCATATATGCCCATCCTCCGGTCCAGATATCTTTCCACCAACTAATACAGGAGACTTCTTATATAATGTATTCAGTACTATACCTGAATTAAACCGAAATTCCATATCTCGATCAAACCATGCCTTATACCCCATGGTATCTAATGTGTGCTTTATATTCTTCCCAAAGTTAGGAGCTACACTATTCAATGGTTTATAATCAATATTCAAGTTCTCTTTTCGACCTAAGATTTCCACGAGTCTAGCAATTTCGTCATTTACTGTGGTGTCTATCATCTCCTCCCAATTGAAGGTATAGCGTTCCTTTGCCTTGTTGAAGGCATCGGCTGACACCGGCCAACGCAGGGGCCACTGAAAATAGCTCATGATTTGGGCAGTTGCCAATGCTGCGCAGCCAACAGGTATATTATCTTTAGGGTTAGGACAGACATACTTGTTTAATGAGAATTGATCCCAGTTACGGACAGAAGGAGCCAGAAGTGGAGAAACCAGGATGGTTAGTTCTCCATACTTTATTGAATCAATGGGTGTACCTGGATCAGTCGGGAGGGTGGGTCCTACTCCTATTACCGGAGGAAGTGTGGAAGCTGTGTTTAAATAATAGCGTAGTCCGGGATTGGTGGTAGTGTCAGCAAGATACATCTGTCCTTCGGTGGAGAAAGCATAGACGGGGAGCTTGCGTGAGTCTGTAGACATAAGGGCGAAGCCCTCATCGTTCACGTAGTTGATTACATAGAATTCCGGGGTCACATTCGATGAGCGTGTGAGGGGATTACCTTTCTTGTACATCTCAATATTCTTAACAACCCGTTGTGTCCTTGTCCCGGGGGTAGTGTCAAGGAGTGCAAAGAACTGGTCAGCTTTCTCAATGGCTTCCTCAACGCTGACAAAATAGCGATTCCCCTCTTTGGGAGTGTCCTGTGTTTCAAAGTCCGGGGTATCCATTGTGCAAGCTGCGCCAAATAAGGCAAGTGCGAGCCATAGAAGATTTCTCTTTTTCATGACAGTTGGTTTTAAAGTTATACAAGTTAATTTATACTCATAACTATCAGTTAGCTGGTATTTGGCACAAAGGTAGTATAAAAATTTTTAAATATCAAGTTTTAAATTGAAAAATGTTATAAAATTGGTAAAAATGATGTAAAATTAGTTGATGTCTTTAAGAGAAGGAACCAGGATTCAGAATCAAAATATCAAGCCGTCCGGAGAGCTGAGTAACCGGACGGCTTGATAAGATTTTGATGCCTTAAATTAGGCAGCCTAAGCTATTCTCCCAAAATTAGCAGGGGAGGGCAGCATTAGTTTTGTGAACTGCCTCTGCGCTCTTTTGGAAGAGAGCTTTCTCTTCTTCGTTGAGGTTAAGCTCGATGATTCTCTTGATACCGCCTTTGCCAAGCACGCAGGGAACACCGATGCAGAGATCTTTCTCACCATATTCGCCTTCAAGAAGGGCAGAGCAGGGGATAACTGCATCCTGATCATGGATAACAGCCTCAACTACCTCAGCTGTAGCAGCACCCGGAGCATACCATGCAGATGTGCCGAGAAGTTTTGTAAGAGTAGCACCACCAACCATTGTGTCGGCAGCAACCTTGTCAAGAACCTCTTCAGAAAGGAACTCAGTTACGGGCACACCACGGAGAGTAGCGAAACGCTTCATAGGAATCATAGTAGTGTCACCATGACCACCGATTACGAAACCTTCAACCTCATTGGGATTAGCGTTGAGGGCTTTGCTGAGATAATATTTGAAACGGCTGCTGTCAAGAGCGCCACCCATACCAATGATACGGTTTTTGGGAAGACCTGAAATCTTGTGGATAAGATAGGTCATGGTGTCCATCGGGTTGGAAACGCATACGATCACTGCATTGGGGCTATATTTGAGAACACTCTCAGTAACCTGCTTTACGATGCCTGCGTTCACGCCGATAAGCTCCTCACGGGTCATACCCGGCTTACGGGGAATACCTGAAGTGATAACAACAACGTCGCTGTCTTTTGTTGCCTCGTAGTTGTTGGTTACGCCACTGATACGGGTGTTCATGTCGAGAAGGTTTGCAGTCTGCATCATATCCATGGCTTTGCCTTCAGACACACCTTCCTTGATATCGATCATTACAACTTCGTCTGCTACTTCGCGCAGAGCGATGACATTGGCTGCTGTTGCGCCTACATTACCGGCGCCCACAACTGTTACTTTTGACATAACTTATTATTGTTTAAGGTTATATATAATTGTTAAACTTTCTGGTGATTTATAGGGCGGCTCATTTTCATCAGCAGACAGTGTGAGCTATTGATCCTGCTTTTGTGAGTCACTGCAAAATTACGGAAATATTTCCATAATCACAACACAAATTGCAAAATAAATTATTCCGGGAGTATACCTTTTCCTTGACGCACAATTTCCGGCTCATTGCCTGTGCAGTCAACAATGGTCGATGGCTCCGTGTCACCGTCATCTCCTGAAAGAATAAAATCTACTTTCCCTTCGTAAGCCTCCGCAATAAGTTCCGGGTTGCGCGCATAGTCTTCGTCAGCATATTCAATAGAGGTGGTGAGCAACGGATGCCCGAGACGTTCCACGATATCAACACATAGTTTATTGTCAGGAATTCTAACGCCCACGGTCTTCCTCCCCTTAAAAGCCTTGGGAAGTGTCGGAGCCGACTTGAAAAGAAAAGTCACAGGACCCGGCGTATTGTCGCGCAGGAGTTGAAATGCCTGATTATTAAAACGTGCATACTCCGCTGCCATTGATATGTTGGAACAAATGATTGAAAGATTGGTCTTGTCAGGATTTATTCCCTTAAGTCGACAAATCTTATCAATGGCTTTCGGATTGAGCGCATCGCAGGCAATGCCATACAGAGTGTCGGTGGGGGTAATCATGATTTCCCCATCTTCAAGCCAATTGCATATTTGGTCGAGCTGACGCTCGGAAGCGTCATCGTTCCATATTTTTATTGTCTTCATTTATTTTGTTTTTTATTTTAGATTTGGCACATGTGTCGGCAAGCGAGCAACCGCAACAACTATTTTTCCCCTTTTTTCTTGCAGAAATGATGCTACGTATAATCCAGGCAATGGCACCAAGGATAATCAATGCCACAATTATATACTGCCACAGCAAGTTGCCGGTGATTTGACAGGTAATCATATTGCTCACTCCTCCTTTTTATTTTTCTTGGTTGAAGTTTTCTTTTTCTTAGTCTTAGTCTCCTGTGTCTCTTTTGCAGTTTTGGTGTCTGAATTAGAGCTTGCCTCCTGATCAGCCACAATGCGCCGATTTGAACCGTCACGCATCACGGACATTGTTATCTCCATGACCATCTGTTTTATTTGATCAATAAATTCAGAGGCACTATACTCCTGGCGTTCAATCATTCGGAGCTTCCCTTCCCATATTCCGGTCAGTTTTGCGCTTTTGAGCAATTCTTCTTTGATAAGGGATATTAATTCGATGGCTGCCGGGGTGGCACGCAGAGATTTCCGTTCCTTAATTATATAGCCTCTTTTATAGAGAATTTCTATAATGGATGCTCTGGTAGATGGGCGTCCGATGCCGTTTGCTTTAAGAGCTTCACGGAGATCCTCGTCATCTACTAAGGTGCCTGCTGTCTCCATTGCTTTAAGGAGTGTTCCTTCTGTGTAATATTTAGGAGGCTGGGTGGTCTTCTTGATTAGTTTCGGCTGATGTGGACCGCTTTCACCTTTCTCAAACACGGGTAACACTGTGCCATCGTCATCTTCTTTTTTATCAATCTCTTCCTCTTTCCGTTCTCCGGCATATACCACCTTCCAACCCGGGTCAAGAATTACTTTCCCGGTAACTTTGAAGGCTATCTTGTCAACCTTTGCATTAACGATTGTCTGTTCGAATGAGCAGTCGGGGAAGAACACGGAAATAAATCTGAGAGCTATCAGATTGAAAACGTCTCTTTCCACCTTTGAGAGAGTCGCAGTGAGGGGTTGCCCGGTAGGGATAATGGCATGATGGTCGGTTACCTTCGAATTATCAAACACTTTCTTACTTTTCCTGAGCTTATTACCCCTGATCGGAATGAGTATGTTCTGATAATCAGTCAGAGAATTAAGGATTTGTCCGCATTTTGGATAGACATCATCGGTGAGATAAGTGGTATCCACACGTGGATATGTGGTCAGTTTCTTTTCATATAGGCTTTGGATAGTTTTCAGCGTGTCTTCTGCGCCGAGATTAAGTTTCTTATTGCATTCCACTTGCAGCGATGTGAGGTCAAACAGGCGCGGAGATGCTTCTTTCCCTGATTTTTTCGAAATGTCGGTTATTGTCAGGGGAAGGTCTTTTATATTATTGATTATCTCCATTCCCTTCTCTTCGGAGTCGAAGTTTTTCCCGGATGCAGAAAAGAGAGTATCGCGATAAAGGGTTTTCAGTTCCCAGTAGTCGGTAGGCTTGAAGTTTTCTATTTCCAATTGTCTGTTGACCACAAGGGCAAGCGTAGGGGTCTGCACTCTTCCGATTGACAGCACTTGCCCTCTTACTCCATATTTCAGTGAATAAAGCCGAGTGGCATTAATTCCCAATACCCAGTCGCCTATGGCACGGCATAATCCGGCTATGTAGAGAGGTTCAAGCTCTTTCTCAGTGCGGAGATGGGCAAGTCCTTCACGGATAGCCTCATCTGTGAGAGAACTGATCCATAAGCGTTTTACCGGCTTCTGACAACCGGCTTTTTGCATCACCCATCTTTGGATAAGCTCACCTTCTTGTCCGGCATCGCCGCAGTTGATAATCTCATCACATTGGAGAATAAGATTTTTAATTGTGTTAAACTGCTGTTTATAAGTGTCCACATCAATTAATTTTATTCCAAACCGGGGTGGAATCATGGGTAGGGAAGAGAGTGACCATGCTTTCCATACGGGGGTATAATCAGCCGGTTCTTTCAGACAGCAAAGGTGTCCGAAAGTCCAGGTGACGCAATAACCATTGCCCTCTATATATCCATCACGTCGTGTTGTGGCACCAAGAATACGCGCCAGGTCACGCCCTACACTGGGTTTCTCCGTAATGCAAAGTATCATTTTTCCGTTGTCGGTGCTGATCTTTCAATTGTCTTGGCTTCATTCCAAATTTCGTCCATCTCTCCGAGGGTCATTTCCTTGAGAGATTTCCCGACTTCCTTAGCTTTCTGCTCAAGATAATTGAAACGAGAGATAAATTTTCTATTGGTTCTTTCAAGCGCGTTTTCCGGATTGACACCATAAAGCCTGGCAGCATTGACTACCGCAAACAACAGGTCGCCAAATTCCTCTTCAAGGGCATTTTTATTTTTAGATTTTATTTCCATTTCAACTTCATCAACTTCTTCCTTAACCTTATCCCATACCTGTGAGGGTTCTTCCCAGTCAAATCCTACGTTTGCAGCTTTCTCCTGAATGCGGTTGGCTTTAATCAATGCCGGCAGTGCGGCAGGCACTCCTGCAAGCACAGTCTTATTGCCACCTTTTTCTTTTAGTTTTATTTCTTCCCAGTTTTGTGCCACTTTCTCAGCAGAATCGGCAGAGACATTGCCGTAGATGTGGGGATGACGGAAGATAAGTTTGTCAGTAAGTGAATTACATACATCGGCTATGTCAAAATCCCCCTTCTCAGAGGCGATTTTTGAATAAAAAGCCACGTGGAGGAGCACATCTCCCAACTCCTTGCGGATATTGGCAACGTCTTCTGTCATCAATGCGTCAGTGAGTTCGAAAACTTCCTCTATTGTGTTGGGTCGCAGTGACTCGTATGTCTGTTTCGCATCCCAAGGGCACTTTACTCTTAAAGTGTCAAGGACTTCAAGGAAACGTGCGAATGCTTCTTTCTTATCTTCGTATGAATGCATGGCTATGGCTTTTACAACAATTGAAACTATGGATTCAGAATGAAAAAAATAGTCTCAATTGCATTAATTAACTAATTTTGACTGCAAAGATAGGGAGAATTTCCGAGATAATTTGTATCTTTGTGGCTTGAATTTGAACCCGCATTCCTGTAAATGTTGGTTCGAGGGGCATAATGCCTATGATTCAAATAAATTGAGAATGGATAAACTCATAAATTCAGATAAAGCAAAAGAGCTTCGCCGTCTTATAGAAGAGTCGGAAAAGATAGTGCTTACCTGTCATGTGCGCCCTGATGGAGATGCCATAGGGAGCACACTTGGTTTTTGGCACTTGCTGCGTACACTTGGCAAAGAGGCATGTGTGATTGTGCCCGATAAGGCGCCGGGTAGTCTTTATTTTCTGCCTGGTTTCAAAGAAATCGGAGTCTATACCTGCCACCCCGAATTTTGTGAGAAAACGGTGGCGGAAGCTGATATGATTATATGCTGCGACTTTAATACTCCTTCACGCCAGGATGCCCTTGCCCCGGTGATTCAGGGTGCTCACAGTCGCAAAGTATTGGTTGACCATCATCAGGAACCTGATAATTTTGCTGACCTCATGATCTCATATCCCGACATGTCGTCAACATGTGAACTTGTGTTCCGTATTATTGCGGCAATGGGATATTATTCGGAAGTGAATCTTGATTGTGCTACCTGTCTGCTTACCGGCATCATTACTGATACCCGCAATTTTACAGTAAATATTAAGCATCCGGATTTATATGAAATTCTTATGCGCCTTTTGGAAAAAGGTGTAAATAAGGAGAGGATAGTAAAGGAGGCTCTTAATACACGAAGTTTTTGGAGTCTTAAGCTGGAAGCTTTTGCCCTGAGCGAGAAATTGGAGATTTTTACCTCTCACCGGGCAGCTATAATTACTCTTTCCAAAGATGATCTTACCCGCTTTCATTATGAAAAGGGAGACACTGAAGGATTGGTGAATTGTCCGTTGGAAATTAAGGGTATGGTTTACAGTGTGTTTATGCGAGAGGATTCCGATTGTATAAAGGTGTCAGCCCGCAGTTGCGACGGATTTCCTGTGTCGGAAATATGCAAAGACCTTTATGGTGGCGGGGGACACCTTCAGGCTGCCGGCGGAGAATTTTATGGTTCACTTGAGGAATGTCGTAGACTTCTGATAGACTCAATGAATAAGTATGACAAGTATTTACCAAAAGGGGCAAGATTAGTTATAACATAACATCGCTATGAATATTAAAAAAATATATAAGGGTTTGGCATTAGCAGGTATGGGATTTGCTTTGATGGGATTTGCTTCATGCAGCGAATCTCAAAGCTATTCCGAATTACTCACAGAGGAAAACCACGCGGTCAATTGGTATCTGGCATCGCAGAAAGTGGAGAATAATATTCCTGCTGATTCAATCTCGTTTATTGTGGGAGAAGATGCGCCGTTCTACAAGCTTGATGACGACGGTTATGTCTATATGCAAGTCATCTCAAAGGGAAATATGGAAGACCGTGTCAAATCGGGCGATATTGTCTATTTCCGGTTTAACAAGCTTAATCTCAAGTATCTTTATTTAGGTGAAGATCCTGAATGGTTTGGTAATGCCACTGATCTTTCAACTGCAATGGGCACGAATGAACCGAACTATACTCGTTTTATTTATGAAAATCAATACCTGTCTTCATCCACTAAATGGGGCACAGGCATTCAGATGCCTTTAAAATTCTTCGGATATGATTGCGAGGTAAATCTTGTGTTGCGCAGCTATTATGGCTTTCTGGAAGACCAGACAACCTGTTTGCCCTATCTGATTAATCTCCGCTACTTCAAGCCGGAGTATTAAGCCGGAGATAAATTGCAATTTACGTAATTATAATTTTTTAGATTTACGAAATCTCAATAACAAAGATAGAAATTAAATATAATGTCACTTATAAAATCTATTTCAGGAATACGCGGCACAATCGGAGGTGGCTCCGGTGAGGGTCTCGGCGGTGTTGATATAGTAAAGTTTACGGCTGCATACGCAGAGTTTATACGCCGTCATAATTCTAATGCGAGAAAGATTGTTGTTGGCAGAGATGCCCGTCTTTCCGGCAATATGGTGAGCCACCTTGTTATGGGTACACTTATGTCGATGGGATTTGACGTTATCAATATAGGTCTGGCTTCGACCCCCACCACAGAAGTGGCTGTGACAGGTCTTGACGCTGACGGCGGTATAATTATCACAGCAAGCCATAACCCGGTGCAATGGAACGCCCTTAAACTCCTTAATAATAAAGGTGAGTTCCTAAATGATGCTGAGGGTAAGGTGGTGATAGCCATAGCGGAAAAAGAGGATTTCAGATTTGCCGAGGTTTTTGATCTGGGTAAGGAACTGAAAGATGAGACCTGGGCTATGCGTCATATAGAAATGGTGAAAAATCTTCCTCTTGTAGACTGTGATGCCATTTCCAAGGCAAACTTCACGGTAGCAGTAGACGCTGTAAATTCTGTGGGCGGAATTGTAATCCCCCAGCTTCTCCGTGAGCTTGGTGTGAAAAATGTTATAGAACTTAACTGTGAGCCGAATGGTAAGTTTGCACACACTCCGGAACCCATTCCGGAAAACCTGACTCAGATTTCCGATCTCATGAAAGATGGCAAGGCAGACGTAGGCTTTGTTGTAGACCCTGACGTTGACCGTCTTGCAATCGTAATGGAAAACGGTGAGATGTTTGTGGAGGAATACACTCTTGTTGCCGTGGCAGCCTATGTATTGTCGAAAACTCCCGGTTCCACAGTGTCTAATCTTAGCAGCTCACGTGCCTTACGTGATGTCACAGAAAAATATGGCTGCTCATATACCGCTGCCGCTGTCGGCGAGGTCAATGTGGTGACAAAGATGAAAGAGGCAGGGGCTATCATAGGCGGTGAAGGCAACGGGGGCGTGATTTATCCTGAACTTCATTACGGCAGAGATGCTCTTGTGGGAGTAGCTTTGTTTCTTACTTTGCTTGCCAAGGAGGGGAAGAAAGTAAGTGAGCTTAAGGCTACATATCCGCAATATGCAATTGCTAAAAATAAGATCCAACTCACTCCGGACATTGATGTAGATGCTATTCTCGAGGCTGTAAAAGAGAAATTTGCCAATGAGAAAATCACAGATATTGATGGCGTGAAGATTGATTTCCCCGACAGTTGGGTGCATCTTCGCAAATCAAACACGGAGCCAATAATCCGTATCTACAGTGAGGCAGAGACCATGGAAAAGGCTGACCGTCTGGCTGAGGATATCAAGAGCGTTATTGCTTCCCTTTAATAAATCCTATTCCTTTTCTTCAATGATGGAAGAAAAAAGTTTCTATTATCAACAAACATAAAAAGATAAAATGTTAAAGAGATTTTTCTTAAATGTTGTCTCCTCATTTGTAGGAGCATGGATTGCCCTTGTGCTTTTCGGAGTCGTGGCGGTGGTAGTGGGGATATCCATCTTAACATCGGTTGGCGTTTCCAACTCATCGTCGGAATCCATTGCAAAGAATAGTGTGTTGACAATAGAGCTCGATGGAGTCATTGAAGAAAGGGAAACTCCTGTTGACCTGGACTACATGTCGCTACTCCAGGGAAACATGTCGCGTCCCAAGACTCTCTCCTCTTTACAGGTTGCAATCCGTGAGGCAGCGACCAATAAGAATATATCCGCAATCTATCTTAAGTGTAAGGGTGTTTCTGCTTCCCCTGCCACTTTGAATGTCCTCCGCCAGACGCTTAAGTCATTCAAGAAAACAGGGAAAAAGATTATTGCCTATGGTGATAGCTATGGAATGGGCGACTATTATGTAGCTTCAGTGGCTGACAGCCTTTTTATGAATCCAGCAGGCGAGGTGATGCTTCAGGGAATCGGTGGCACCAATCTTTATCTGAAAGATCTTTTCGACAAAATTGGGGTTAGTTTCCAAGTGGTAAAGGTCGGCACGTTCAAATCGGCAGTAGAGCCTTATATAATGAATGAAATGAGTGAACCTGCAAGGGCACAGCTCGACACATTGTATGGATATCTATGGCAGGATATACGCACCGGTATTGCTTCCTCAAGAAAAAAACTGACGGAAGATGCCATTGACTCACTCGTAAGCAGGGATTTTATTGCTATTCAACCAGCAACAAAAGATTTAAGCGTAGGGTTGGTTGACCGCCTTGTGTATGAGAGGAGCATGGACGATATTATTGCCAAAATTGTGGGTAAAGACAAGAATAAACTGAATTTTGTTTCTCCGTCTGTTATGGCTTCCCAGTCAAAATGGGGTAGAGGCTATGATTCTAAAAAACAAATTGCAGTGCTTTATGCCACCGGCGAGATTGTAGATGGAGGTGGTGCTGCAACAATCAATTATGAGAAGCTGGTGCCTGAAATCACTAAGCTTGCTGACAACGATAAGGTCAAGGGCTTGGTGCTACGTGTTAACTCTCCGGGTGGAGCTGTGTTTGGAAGCACTCAGATTGGTGAGGCGTTGGATTATTTTAAATCCACCGGTAAGACTTTGGCAGTGTCGATGGGCGACTATGCTGCTTCAGGAGGTTATTGGATTTCATGCGGTGCGGATAGAATTTTTGCTAATCCATTGACCATAACCGGCTCCATAGGTATTTTCGGACTGATTCCTAACGGTGCCGAACTTGCTAAAAAAATTGGAGTTCATCCTCAAACTGTCTCGACAAATCCGGAGGCAAATTTCCCCACGCTGTTCTATCCTATGAACGAGCGTCAGTTAGATGCCATGCAGAAATATGTGGAAAGAGGATATGACCAGTTTGTCAATCGTGTTGCCAAAGGACGTGATTTGCCCGAGGAGGAGGTGCGCCGCATAGGAGAAGGTAGAGTGTGGAGTGCTGCTAAGGCAAATGAAATCGGATTAGTTGACCAACTCGGAACTTTGGAGGATGCTATTGAGTGGGTCGCCAAGAAATGTCAAATTCCCTCTAACTATGCTGTCGCTGTCTATCCTACACTTGAGTCTTCAATGTGGGAAATGCTTTATGAGATTGAAGGAATGAAAAATATAAGTATTCTGGAAAAAGTAGTTGGCGGAGATTACGAAGGGGCTGTAGTTGACTTCGCTGTCAGCTTGTTGCGTCAGAAACCGATTCAGGCGCGTATGCCGGCTATTGACGTCAGATTTACTGAGACGAGGCCAATAAACTAAATTATTAACTGACCGCGTCATTCCTGAAGATGATGCCTTTTAATTGATTATTAGTCGTGAACAGTTTTAATAAAGATAAATTAATGGTGTATGCCCTCACTCCTTTGTCGTGGATTTATGGCATGGTGACGGGTGTTAGGAATTGGCTGTTCGACTCGAATTTCCTCAAGGAAGAGGAGTATGATATCCCGGTGATCGGAGTGGGAAATATCACGGTTGGTGGCACCGGGAAGACTCCTCACGTGGAATATATTGTTGAGAATCTCTCTTTGGAATATAGCGTTGCGGTTCTGAGCAGAGGTTATAAGCGCCACACACGTGGATTTGTGCTTGCTAATGCAAAAAGCACCCCCGATATGATTGGTGATGAGCCGTTTCAGATATATCATAAGTTTGGAGGAAAGGTTCAGGTGGCAGTCTGTGAAAACAGGCGTAAGGGGATAGAAGAATTAAGACGCTTGTTTCCTAATTTACAGGTGATTGTGCTTGATGATTCTTTTCAACACCGTTGGGTAAAGCCTAAAGTGTCGATTCTTCTTACTGATTACAATCGTCCGTTCTATAAGGATAATCTCTTACCGCTTGGCAGATTGCGCGAGAGTCCCTTGCAGGTGAATCGCGCTGACATGGTAGTGGTGACTAAATGTCCTGAAGGATTGATGCCTATAAATTTCCGGATAGCTACAAAAGATCTTGACCTGATGAAGTTTCAGAAGTTGTTTTTTTCCCGTTATGAATATGGGCAGTTGAAGCCGGTGTTTACCGATGATGCTCCCTATCATGCCAAACTTTCCTTGCTGACTTCGGCTGATTCAGTTTTATTGCTCACCGGGATTGCTCACCCTCATTATTTTGTGAGGTATTTCCGTAATTTCCCGTTTAAAGTAAAGGTTGACCATTATCCTGATCATCATAATTTCTCACGCAATGACGTTGCCGAGATTTCAGAGAGATTTACAAATCTTCGTGGGGAACGCAAAATTATTGTGACCACAGAGAAAGATGCCGTCAGATTAATGCATAATCCTTACTTCCCGAAAAATCTTAAGCCATTCACTTTTTATCTTCCTGTGAGGGTGAAAATGATTAATGTGATTGACGACAGGGATTTCATTGAGGAACTAAAATCTGCCATTAATGTAGACTCAAAAAACACATAAAACCCATAAGAGTACCTACACATTATCATAGATATTTGACAGACTGAATGTTATTTTCAGAACAAATAGGCATGACAATGTGTTTCTTTTTTATAGAAGTTGCTGAAGCAGCTTCTATCCAAAATTTAGATAATATGGAAATAACAATGTTGGATAAGATTCGCGAAACAGCCGCATTTATCAAAAAGGAGATATCCTCCACGCCTGAAATCGCCGTCATTCTTGGCACGGGGCTTGGTGAGCTTGTAAATCACATCGAGATTATCAGGGAATTGGAATACAAGGATATTCCCAATTTTCCCGTATCAACTGTAGAAGGTCACAGTGGCAAGCTGATTTTCGGCAATCTGGGAGGGAAATATATCATGGCTATGCAGGGAAGGTTTCACTTCTACGAAGGGTATGACATGAAACAGGTGACATTCCCGGTCAGAGTTATGAAAGAACTTGGAGTGACCACTCTGTTTGTAAGCAATGCTGCCGGGGGCATGAACAAAGAATTCATGGTAGGCGATGTGATGGTTATTACCGACCATATTAATCTTTTCCCTGAGAATCCACTCAGAGGCAAGAATTTTGAAGAACTCGGACCACGCTTCCCCGCAATGACTGAGGCATATAGTAAAGGTCTTATCGGTATGGCAGATGATATTGCACGTGAAGAGGGTATCAGACTTATGCATGGAGTCTATGTAGGCACTCAGGGTCCCACATTTGAAACTCCGGCGGAATATGAGTATTTCCGTATTATCGGAGGCGATGCTGTAGGAATGTCGACCGTGCCGGAGGTAATCGTTGCCAATCATGCGGGCATGACAGTGTTTGGAGTGTCTGTCATCACAGATCTTGGCGGAAAGGATATAACTGAGGTTCCAACTCATGAGGAAGTGCAGAAAGCCGCTATAAAGGCACAGCCTGTCATGACGCTCCTTATTAAGAGAATGCTGGAGAGACTTGGTTGATTCAATCTGATTATTAAAGAAGAAATTGCTATGGATAATAACCAGACTGAAATATCAGAACTTGGCGAGTTTGGGTTGATTTCTCATCTCACAAAAGACTTTCCTCTTAATAATCCACAGACCAAAAAAGGTGTTGGCGATGATGCTGCCATCTTGAATTTTGGAAGTAAGGACGTGCTTGTCACGACCGACCTTCTCCTTGAAGGAATCCATTTTGATCTCAGGTATGTACCCTTGAAGCATCTTGGATATAAGGCTGCGATTGTCAATTTCAGTGATATATATGCCATGAACGGCACGCCGAAGCAGATCACGGTGAGCATAGGTGTTTCAAGTCGCTTCACTGTGGAGCATCTTGAACAGATTTATTCAGGCATAAAGCTTGCCTGTGAGCTATATGGGGTAGATATGGTTGGAGGCGATACCAGCGCGTCAGTCACCGGATTGGTTATAAGTATCACTTGTCTCGGTGAGGCAGATGTGGATGATGTGGTAAAGCGGTCTGGGGCAAAACCTACCGATATTGTTTGTGTGAGCGGTGACCTCGGGGCAGCATTTATGGGGCTTCAACTTCTGGAGAGAGAGAATAAGGTGGCAGCAGGGCAGAAAGACTTTCAGCCCGATTTTGCCGGGAAAGAATATATTCTGGAACGCCAGTTGAAGCCGGAGGCAAGACGCGATATTGTGGAATTATTAAGAAAGGAAGGGATAAAACCCACTTCCATGATTGACGTGAGCGACGGTCTCTCTTCCGAAATTTTGCATATATGCAAGGAATCTGACACCGGATGCCGTATATATGAGGATAAAATTCCTATTGACTACCAGACAGCATTAATGGCAGAAGAATTTAACATGAACCTGGTGACTGCCGCTATGAACGGTGGGGAGGATTATGAACTGTTGTTTACTGTGCCTCTGACTGACCATGATAAGATAGAGAAACTGAAGGGGATCAACATGATCGGTTATATCACAAAGCCGGAACTTGGGTGTGCCCTTGTCTCACGTGACGGTGCGGAAATTCCACTGAAAGCACAGGGTTGGTCAGCCTTTCCGAAGGCTTAAATTTAAAATTAGCAGAAAAATGACATAGTTTTCTGCTAATTTTAATAAGGTTTAAACTCATTGAAGATTATTTAACAGAGATAATTGGAATTTTTAAGTTAATAAATGCTATTTTTGCACTTTGAAAATTCCCTACTATCATATAAAATAAAAATATTATTCTCAATATATGAATGAGACAGTGAATATCAGAGAGTTGAACGATCTGATTGCTTCAAAAAGCAGTTTTCTCAGTATGATTCGCAGCGGCATGGACCGTCGCATAGTTGGTCAAAAGCATCTTATTGACTCTTTGCTGATTGCCCTTTTGTGTAATGGTCATGTGCTTCTTGAAGGTGTGCCGGGTCTTGCAAAGACTCTTGCTATAAAGACTCTCGCCAACCTTGTGGATGCTAAATACAGTCGTATTCAGTTCACTCCTGACTTGCTCCCTGCCGATGTTATCGGTACGCTTATCTATAGCATTAAAAAGGAGACTTTCGAGGTAAAAAAAGGTCCGATTTTTGCCAACTTCGTTCTTGCAGATGAGATCAACCGTGCTCCGGCTAAGGTGCAGAGTGCATTGCTCGAAGCCATGCAGGAACGTCAGGTAACGATTGGTGACGAGACTTTCCCACTTGACAAACCTTTCCTTGTCATGGCTACCCAGAACCCGATAGAACAGGAAGGTACCTATCCTCTTCCGGAGGCACAAACTGACCGATTCTTGTTGAAGGTGGTTATTGGTTATCCTACCAAGGAGGAAGAGAAATCGATTATCCGCCAAAATATTCATGGTGTGCTTGATCCTATCCGTCCTGTGGTCAGCCCGGAAGAGATCCTTGAGGTACAGAAGATTGTTGAAAAAATCTATATAGATGAAAAAATAGAGAACTATATAGTAGACATAGTATTCGCCACACGTGAACCGGCGAAGTTCGGTCTTCCTGACCTGACGAGCATCATTGCCTACGGAGCCTCCCCGCGTGCCTCAATCAGCCTTGCCTTGGCTTCAAGAGCTTATGCTTTCCTTCAGGGGAGAGGCTATGTAATTCCGGAAGATGTAAGGGCTGTGTGCCACGACGTTATGCGCCATAGAATCGGACTCACATATGAGGCTGAGGCAAACAACATCGGTGCAGATGAAGTGATAACAGCTATCCTTGACAAAGTAGTGGTGCCCTGATGATTCGGGAGCGAAACCACATTGTCAATAGATTTTATTAATTATGGATGCTAAAGAACTGCTTCAGAAAGTAAGACAAATTGAAATAAAGACCCGCGGATTGAGCCAGAACATATTCGCGGGCGAATATCACACCGCCTTCAAAGGGCGTGGCGTGATATTTTCTGAAGTGAGGGAATACCAGCCGGGTGACGATATAAGAGACATCGACTGGAATGTCACTGCCCGTCAGAATAAGCCTTATGTTAAGGTTTATGAGGAGGAACGTGAACTTACAATGATGCTTCTTATTGATGTCAGCGGCAGCAGCGATTTCGGAGCTGCCGGCGAGCGTAAGAAGGAATTGATTGCAGAAATAGCCGCCACGCTTGCTTTTTCCTCCATCCAGAACAACGACAAGGTGGGTGTGATTTTTTTCAGTGACAGGATAGAAAAATTCATTCCGCCAAAAAAAGGTAAAAAGCACATATTGCTGATTATCCGTGAAATAATTGACATGCAGCCGAGTAGCCGCGGTACGAATATCGACGTGGCGTTGAAGTTTATGACCAATGCGTTGAAGAAGCGTTGCACAGCATTTCTGCTGAGCGACTTTATCGACAACCATGATTATTTCTCCAGCATGTCGATAGCTAATCGTAAACATGATCTTGCCGCTATCCAGGTCTATGATAAGCGTGATGCAAAATTGCCCAATGTGGGGCTTGTGAGAGTCAGAGACATGGAGACAGGAGCCGACCGTTGGATTGACACATCATCGGCAAAAGTCAGAAGGGCTTTTGACAAGGCATGGTATGAGAGGCAACAGAAATTATCATCTACCGTGGGACGTTGTGGTGTGGATCTGGCTTCAATCACTACCGATGAAGATTTTGTGAAGGCGCTTCTTGCGCTGTTCCGCAATAGGTCGTCAGTGAGAAGATAGTTAAAATTCAATGATAATGAATCAAAGAATAAAATACATATTGATTCTTTTGGCGTGCGTGTGCTGTCTGCAGATGCAGTCAAAGGTGATGGTGACGGCAAAGCTTGACTCTGTGAATTTGCTCATGGGGAAATTGACCACGCTATCAATGGAGGTGGTGCAAGATAAGGGAAAGCCGGGAGGGTTCAAAATTTTTCGCGATGTGAATCCTGCTTTGGGCTATGTCGGTGTGTGTGGCGACAGTATAGAGCTTCGCACCTCTTATACTACTGACACTGTTGATTTAGGGTCCGGGCGTATTCAGATTAATTATCAGATACCCCTTCAGGCTTTTGATTCAGGCACATATCGTCTCCCTGAGTTTGTATATGTGTCGGAAAGTGATTCAGCCCGTTCCAATGCATTGACCCTTAATGTGGTGCCGGTAAAAGTCACTGCTGATGACCCTATAGCCGGATTTGCAAAGGTAGCGGAGCCGGAAGGATCACAGTTTTTTGACTTTGTTCCTGACTGGCTTGCTGATTTCTGGTGGGTGATTCTGATTGTGCTTCTTGCCATTGCAGCATTTATTTGGGCAATGCGCAGATATAAGAAAGAAGGTACCGTGCTTCCCAAGAAACCTGAACCCACTCCTTACGAGATAGCAATGTCCGGGCTTCTTAAACTTAAGGATAAGAAGCTTTGGGAAAATGGGATGGAGAAGGAATATTTCACCGAGCTTACCGACATTCTGCGCACTTATCTTGACAAGAGATTTGGAATAAATGCCATGGAGATGACAACCCGTGAGATTATGGATCGTCTTTACCACAGCGATGTAAAAGATAAGCGCGACTATATACGCCAAATTTTGAATGTGGCTGACTTTGTGAAGTTTGCTAAGGTGCGTCCTCTTCCTGCTGACAATATTGAGGCATATAATAATGCTGTTAAGTTTGTGGAGGAGACCAAACCCGTGCCGGTTGAAAAAGCGGATGACCAGACTTCAGATGCCTCTGTGAGGAAAGCGCAGACTAATAAGAAAGGAGGTGGGAAATGATGTTTAAATATCCCGGGCTCCTTTGGCTACTGTTAATCTTGCTTCCGCTGATTGCATGGTATGTATGGAAGCACCGCAATGCTAATCCTTCATTAGGAATTTCAACTATTTCTCCGGTGCTGAACCTTCCCGTGTCATGGAAGACTATAGTGATGCATGTGGCTTTCGGTCTTCAGCTTGTGGCTATTGCCGGGTTGATTGTTGCGCTTGCGCGCCCGCAGACTCATGATCATTTGCGCACGTCACGCATTGAGGGTACTGACATTGTGCTTGCTATCGACATATCTGGAAGTATGTCAGCACGTGATTTTGAGCCTTCACGTTTTGCCGCAGCTAAAGAGGTGGCTTCAAAGTTTGTCAATCAGCGTGTCAATGACAACATGGGTTTGGTGGTGTTTGCCGGTGAGAGCCTTTCGCTTATGCCGCTTACCAATGACCGTGCTGCTTTGATCAATGCAATCGGAATGATCGATATGGGGCAGCTTAACGATGGCACTGCCATAGGCGATGGTCTTGTGAGCGCAATCAACCGCATCACTTCCGGAAAAGCAAAATCAAAGAGTATAATTCTCTTGACCGACGGCACAAACAATGCCGGAGATGTGCCTCCTTCCACAGCTGCGCAAATTGCAAAACAGAAAGGTATTAAGGTCTACACTATCGGTGTGGGTAAAAATGGCACTATTCAAGTCACCGACCCATACGGATTTTCATCAACCACATTGGAGACTAAGATTGATGAGCAGTCGCTTAAGGAAATTGCTGCCATGACAAACGGTAAGTATTTCCGTGCCACTGATGAGAAAATGCTTCGTCAGGTATTTGATGAAATCGACAGTCTTGAAAAGACAGTGCTTGATGTGGACAAATACACCCTGACTGATGAAAACTTTATGCCTTGGGTGCTTATTTCTCTGGGAGCATTGTGCCTATATCTGATTTTAAGATACACCGTGCTTCGCCGGATTCCATAGGCATAAATTTATTATGATATAAAACACTACAGACATGTTTAGTTTTGCATATCCCAAACTTCTGCTTCTACTTCTGCTGGTGCCGCTATTTGTGGGTCTTTATGCCTGGGCGCGTTATGCAAGAGGGAAAAAATTGCGCAAGTTTGGTAATCCTAAGATCCTTGCACCTCTGATGCCTGAGGTGTCACCCTATAAGCCTCCAATCAAGATTACTCTTGAGATGGTTGCCTTGGCATTGATTATCATTGCCTGCGCACGCCCATGGGGTGGAGTGAAAGATGAGAAGACAGTCAAGGAAGGTATTGAAGTGGTGATTGCCGTAGATGCCAGTAACTCTATGTTAGCTTCATCCACTGCCGACGAGAAAGGAATTGACAGAATGCGAACCGCAAAGCTGATTCTTGAGAAGCTTATCAACCGCCTTGATAATGACAGGGTGGGACTGATTGTCTATGCCGGTGATGCTTATACACTTATCCCCGTTACAAGTGATTATGTGTCAGCTAAATTGTTTCTAAACTCAATTGATCCTTCGCAATATAACAATCAGGGCACCAATATCGCAGCTGCCATCGACATGGCGACCAAATCATTTAGTGAGGATAAGAAGATTGGTAAAGCTATAATCTTAATCACTGATGCTGAGGAACTTGAAAATCAACAGAGCGTGATGGACGCTGCAAAGATTGCCGCACGTAATGGCATTCAACTTGATGTGGTGGGTTTGGGAAGCACTGTTCCGGTACCAATCCCGTTGAAACGAGGTGGCTATCTGATGGATCCTGAGACCGGTGAACCTGTTCGCACGGCTCTTAATGAGGATCTTGCCACAGAGATAGCATCTGCCGGCAAAGGAATCTATGTCAATGCCTCCAACAAGGAAGCACTGAATGAGCTTGACAAGCAGCTTGACACTGTTAAGAAAACTGCGTTGGAATCAAGCTTCTCGGCAATCCATGACGAGCTGTTTGGTATCTTCGCATGGTTTGCATTGGCTTTTTTGGTGGTAGATATTTTTGTGCTTGACCGTAAAATCGGCTGGCTTGATAAAATCACATTTTTCAAGAAGGAGGAGAAGGCATGAGAAGAGTATTGATGACAGCGTTGGTTATGTTGGTTGTCTGCCTGTTTGGTAATACCGATTTGCATGCTGAGAAAGTAGAATCAAACCGTAAGGAGCGTAACTTCATTAAGGAGGGTAATAAACTCTATAATGAAGGTCGCTATCGTGCGGCGTATCAGCAGTATATTGAGGCGTTGAAAGAAAACCCCAATTCAGCAGCCGCACGATATAACCTCGGACTTTCTCAGATTAGACTTGGCACTAATCCCTCCGACACTACCCAATCTGCAAAAGATATGCTCACTAATGGTTGCAAGACTATGGAGCAGATTGCACAGATGGGACGTGAGAAACCGGAGTTGGCTGCACGCGCAAATTATAATCTGGGGAATGTGGCGTTTGAGTCACAAGATTTTGGCAAAGCTCTTAATTATTATAAACAGTCTTTACGCCTGAACCCTGATGATGAGGCTGCACGCAGAAATTTGAGGATCACTCAGTTGAAAATGCAGAATCAGGATCAAAACCAAGATCAGAATAAAGACCAGAACAAAGATCAGGACAAGGACCAAGAGCAGAACCAAGATCAAAATAAGGATCAGAACCAGGACCAAAATCAAGATCAGAATAAAGACCAGCAACAGAATCAAAATCAGAATCAACAGCAGCAGCAACCTGACATAAATCAGCAGACTGCTGACCAGATTCTCAAAGCCATGGAGAATAAAGAGAATCAGACACGTGCTCGCGTGGCAACCGGCAATCAAGGTGACAAGAGCACCGGAAGAAACCGTTCTCGTAAAAATTGGTAATCTTGATTGACTGTATAAGAATAAATATAGGAAAGATGATTAGAGGTTTGTCTGAAATATCATTTGTTATAGCATTAGTCATCATTGCGTTTCCTGCCTACGGCAAGAAACACAATGATGACGTGCAATCATATTTGGAAACTAAGATAAACCGCGATAAAGTGGTGGAGGGGGAGATGCTTATCTACGAAGTGGTGCTTCATACGCCTGACCCCAATATTGTCGGAATAGAACTTGAGAAAAACCCCTCGTTCAAAAATCTTCCTGTCTCACGTGCTGCTGCTGATAATAATCTTATGGTAGCAGAAGATGACGGCATAAAGTTCTATTCTGCAGTAATCGACCGTTTTTTTATTGAGGCTGCTGAAGTTGGCAAACAAAAACTGGAGGGGGGAAGCTATAATATAGGATATGGAAGGAAAGTGCAGATGCAAGACCCTTTTTGGGGACCTTATCTTGCAGACAGGGTAGAGGTCACTACTCTTACTGCCCCTGACTTGAATATCAATATCGTCCCCCTCCCGACAAAAGATCGTCCAAATGATTTTTCCGGTGCCGTGGGTAATTTCACAATCGAGGTGGAACTTCCCTCGGGCGATATTCATCCCGGAGATGAGGCAATAGCTATAATCACCATTGAAGGTGATGGCGATCTGTCGAGGGCTGCTTTGCCTGATGTGATGACTGTTTTTTCTGATAATCTGAAATTCCGGTCAATGACAGAAACCCGCAATCATTTTGTAAAAGAGAGTGTGATAGGGTCAGAGATAGAGATAGAATGCACTTTCATTCCGGTTAAAGAGGGTGAATATGTATTGGGTGAATGTTCTTTCTCTTATTATAATCCGGTCAGCCGTAAATATGAACGGGCACGGTCAGCTCCAGTGTCAGTGAAAGTTATTTCTTCAGGTATTAATGACAACAAGCACTCACCTGCTCAATATATGGATATTTAGTCAGTCATCTACATGTAACTCAAATTCATTATTAGACAATGAAAGATAAAATAAGACACATATTGCTTCTTCTGTTGATTATCTGTTGTGGAGGAGAAGCATTTGCCGCCTCCGTAAGACTGAGCGTACAGTCTGGAAGAGGAAGGAGGGAGATTGGTGTCGGCGACCTGTTTTATATATCGTATGAGGTAAGTGACATTGATCAGGCTCCGGAAAAACCAGCCTCTGTGCCGGGTGCTAAGGTGATGTATTTTGAGCGTACCGGACAAAGCTCCAGATTTACGAGCGTGAATGGAAAGACTTCACAAAGCTTCAGCTATACATATACGTTAACCTTGAAGGCACAGACTGAGGGGCAATACTCTTTTGGTCCCGTATCTGTCGGAGATGTGAAGAGTAACGCTGTCAACTATACTATCGGCGCAGCGGTATCTGCCACCCCTCCTCAGCAGGGAGGCACACAGTCGGCTGCTCCTGACAGACATAACAGTGCCGAGGGTCCCAAATTTATCGGTAAGGGCGACGGTAATCTGTTTATGAAGGCTCATGTGTCAAAGACATCAGCCTATGAGCAGGAGGCATTGGTATATACCGTGAAACTTTACACCACTTATGATGCCGTTAAATTCATAGGTGCCACTGCCGCTCCTAAATTTGAGGGTTTTGTGGTAGAGGAATCAAAAGATGTGTCCACTTCCTTAAGTTATGAGACTGTAAATGGCAAGACATATGCAACTGCCATTATAGCCCGATATATTATTTTCCCACAGATGGAGGGTAATCTTAAAGTGCTTGGCAATACTTATACGGTAAGCGTCGATGAAAGAGAATATTATCACGATCCTTTCTGGGGGAACCTTTCTGTTGCAAAACCATTGCAGCTTAATGTCACACCTAATGACCTTACAGTTAATGTAAAAGGACTTCCGAAGCCTGTCCCGGCAGATTTCTCAGGCGGCGTAGGCGACTTTAAAATTTCATCTACTCTTCCTTCGCAGACATTTCTGAGTAATCAGGCTGCCTCCATAATATATACGGTTACAGGCACCGGTAACTTGAAATATGTCAAGTTGCCTGATCTTAACTCCCTATATCCGCCGGAACTTGAGGTCTACAGTCCCACCCCGGAGGTAAATGCAAATGTAGGGTCAACAAATGTCAGCGGCACAGCCAGATTTGACTATTCGTTCATGCCTCTTGAGTCTGGCTCGTTCTCTATTCCTTCCGTGAATCTGGTTTATTTTAATCCGTCTACAGGCAGGTATGAGAAATCCACTGCTAAAGGCTACACTGTAAACGTAGGTGCTGGGAAAGGTTCTGAAAAATCTCAGACCCGCGGTCAGCTTTCATTCAATCCTGATTTGCTCCCTATTACAGGCGGTGTTTCAACTAATCATTCCCGATATGTGGAGAAATTTGGATATTGGTTGTTGTTTATCCTTCCTGTATTGATATTACTCGGAGCAGTGACCTATTACCGAGCTTATCTGAAGGCGAATGCCGATTATCTCGCTGTCAAGAGCCGTCGGGCAAGCAAGATGGCAAGATTACGTCTGAAAAAAGCCGCTGCCTGCATGAAGAAAAATGATGTGGATCATTTTTATGATGAGATGTTGTCGGCTATATGGGGTTATCTTGGCGATAAACTTAAGATGCCGGTTTCTGAATTGAGTCGACAGAATGTCAGAGAGACACTTTTGTCACGTGACATTGAAGAAAAATATGTAAATGAGGTGATAGCTCTTCTTGATGAGTGTGAGTTTGCAAAATACGCACCCTCATCCGCCGGCTCCGACATGAAGTCGGTATATGAGAAGGGAATGCAGGTGATTAATAATTTCGAAGATGCCTTAAAGCAAAATAAAACTGTTACCGATGATGAGAAATAAGATAAATCTGTTGATTCTTTTAGTGGCGATGTTATTGCCGACATCAGTGCTGGGTAATGAAAAGTTTGCGGCAGCCGATTCTGCCTATAATGCCAAAGAATATGATGAGGCAATATCCCTCTACAGAGCCGCAATGGACGAATCGGGCTATTCTGCTGCAACCTTGTTTAATCTTGGCAATGCATATTATCAGGCATCTGACTATGGACGAGCAATGGTATGCTATCTTCATGCCAGAAGGCTTGACCCCCGTAATGCCGAAATTAATTCCAATATTACCTATCTGCGTAGCCGGGTGGAAGATGCAAATAAAGCCCAACAGAAGGGTAAGAGGTTAAAAGTAACCCCTGATGAGCCATCTTTCTTTCAGTCAGTGTATACCTGTGTGGCGAAAGATGTCAACTCAAATGTATGGGCTGCCTGGGGTGCGGTGTGTTTTATTCTTTTTATCGGGTGCGTGGCATTATATATTTTTACACGTAATGTGCTTTTGCGTAAGGCTGGATTCTTCGGAGGTCTGATTCTCTTTTTCTTATCCATCATATTTGTAATGTTTGCTTTCATGGGGGCGCGAGCCTTCAATTCAAGAGGCGACGGAGTTGTTACTGCTTTTAAGGTGACGCTTCTTACCGAACCGGGTAAACAGTCGGATAGTGATAAAGGTGGTGTGCTCACAAAAGGCACTGAGGTCAGAATTATTTCTGAGGAAACTGATGCCGAAGGCAGTATCACATGGTATAAGGTGCGCTTGAATTCCGACTATATCGGCTGGGTAAAAGTAGAGGATATAGAAATTGTAGAATAAATTTTATTTGTGTGTAACAAGTTGGTAATAAGTATAAAACAGTATATTTAAGCTGCGTTGACTATTATTTTATGTTGTAAAACACATAATAAAATCCGATTTTACTTGGTGGAATGCAAAAAAATGTCTAAATTAGCATTCGGAAACTAAAACCAACGGTTTCTTAAAAAACATAAAATAATCGACGGTTACTTATTGTCAATCGTTTAAGTATAACCTCAAAAATACCATTTGCTATGAGCAAGACAATCACTTTCAACGAGCTCCGCAGACTTAAAGACAGTTTGCCTGACGGTTCCACCCATCGTATCGCCGACGAGCTGAATCTTACTGTTCAAACCGTTCGCAACTATTTTGGCGGCGTCAACTATCAATTCGGCAAAAACGTCGGCATGCATATCGAACCGGGTCCCGACGGTGGTCTCGTTGTGCTTGATGACACCACTATCTATGATATGGCTGTCAAAATTCTTGAGGAGCAAAACAAAAAAGCTTGATAAAAGTCTTGTATTGCAGAAAGATTTCAGCGGCGTCCCGGGCTTCCGGGGCGCCGATTGAACATTTAATTCTGTGGCGGGGAATTTTTGAATATAAATTTAATAGTTTATCATGGAAGAAAAATATTTAACGCTTGCTATTCATACCTATGAACGTGCAATTGCTCTTAAGCGGATTCTTGAGAGCCATAAAATTAATGTCAGATTTGAAAAATTATATCTTTCCAATTCCAATATTGCTTCGGGAATACGTGTGGTGATAAAGGAAAATGATTTGCCGCTTGCTTTGAAAGTGATGGAAAGTAGCGAAAATTATATCCCAATTAACGAGGCATATACTGAACAAGGCTCTGATGGCGTTACTTTGATTCCTGTTGACTTTTCTCCCAACAGTATGCTTGCCTGCAAAGTTGGTTTTGACATTGCTAAAAGACTTGGTCTTAAGCCGTTGATTCTTCATGCTTATGCCAGTCCGATTCTGTATAATGCCCCTATTATGGGCGATTCCATTGATGGAAGCTTATCTTTTGATGTCTCGGAGGAAATGGCTGAATTGCAGGCAGGGGTTGACATGCGTAAGGAGAGTGGGGTGATGATGGACAAACTCAGCAAAAAAATATGTGAGGCACAGGCTAAAGGGGAGTTGCCTGACATTAAATTCTCTACAGAATCAAGGGAAGGAATTCCTGAAGAGGTCATAAAAGATTTTTGCAACTGTACACCTCCTGTGGTGGTAGTGATGGCTACTCGTGGAAAAGATAAGAGAGACGAGGCTCTTATTGGAAGTGTCACTGCGGAGGTGCTTGATTCATGTCGTGTGCCGGTGTTTGTTGTGCCTGAGAATTGCCAGATGACATCGGTGGAAGCAGTGAAAAGAGTGGTCTATTTCTGTAATCTTGACAGGCAGGATATTCTGTCGGTAGATTCTCTTATGAGAATGTTTGATTATCCTCAGGCTTATATAACCCTCGTGCCGGTGAATGAGCGTGCAGGGACAGACATAAGGGAAAGGGTTGACTCCCTTAGGGATTTTTTTAACAAAAGTTTCCCTGATTCACATTTCACTGCCGAAGTGTTTCCGATGAAGACATTGCAGGAGGATTTTGCAAATTATGTGGAACAAGCGCATATAGAGATGCTTATTGTTCCTAATAAAAAGAGAAATATATTTCAACGTCTGTTTAAGCCCGGGTTTGCCCACAGACTGTTGTTTGAAAGGGATATGCCGATGTTGGCGCTCCCGGTCTAACTATTAATTTTTTGCGCGTAAGTACGCATATATATGATTTTTCCTAAAGATTTTGAATCGAAAATAGGATTTGCCCCACTAAGGCAGATCATTGTTGATAAATGTGAGACACGCCTTGGGAAAGAAGCGGCAGTGGCTATGGATTTTGTTTCCGGCTATGAAGAAATCAAGCGGAGGCTGATGTGTGTTGCCGAGATGGTGTCACTCCTCTCGTCGTCTTCGGAAATGCCCGAGGAGAGAGTTTATGATGTTGTGCCCTGGCTTGCGGAAATTAAGGCAGCCGGATCATTCATGTCAGCTGACCATCTGCAGAAACTCTCTGCCACATTAGAGACAATGGCAGGAGTGGGAAATTTCTTTTCCCGTAAGGATGATAATGGGAAATCGCGTTTCCCTTATTTGAGTGATGAATTGTCGGCACTTCCGGTGTTCCCGGAAATTGTGAAGGAGATTGACCGTTGCATAGGCAGGTTCGGTGAAGTTAAGGATAATGCATCCCCCGGACTTTTGGAGGTGAGGCGTGCGATGGCGGCTGCCCAAGGCTCTATGCAAAGGGCAATGCGCAGGGTATTAGATCGTGCAATGTCTGAAGGAATCGTTGATAAAGACACTTCTCCCTCTTTGCGCGACGGCAGAATGGTAATTCCAGTTTCTGCAGCTATGAAAAGAAGCATCACCGGCATTGTGCATGATCAGAGCTCCACAGGTAAGACGGTGTTTATAGAACCGGCTGAGGTGGTTGAGGCAGGCAACCGTCTTCGTGAGTTGGAGATGGACGAGCGGCGTGAGATAGCTATTATTCTTACTGCCATATCTGATATGATACGTCCATATATAGAAGAAATAACCGATGGGTGTAAAGTGCTTGCACGTCTTGATTTTATTAAGGCAAAGGCTCGTTTTGCACAAGACACCGGCGGCGAGCTTCCTTCAATTGAGAAAAAACCGGAGATTGAATGGTATCATGCTATTCATCCCGGCTTGCTTCTTAATCTCAGGACACATGGGCGCACCGCTGTGCCTCTTGATATTACTCTATCTGAAGAAAAGAGAATACTTATAATCTCAGGACCTAATGCCGGTGGTAAGTCTGTGTGTCTGAAGACAGTGGCAGTGGTGCAATATATGATGCAATGTGGAATGTTACCTACGCTTTATTCCAATTCCCACATGGGCATCTTTGATAATATCTTTATTGATATAGGCGATGAGCAATCGATAGAGAATGATCTGAGCACATATTCCTCTCATCTTGCCAACATGAAATATTTTCTACTTCATGCCAATAAAAAATCGTTAATATTGGCTGATGAGATGGGTTCGGGCACAGAACCGCAGATTGGCGGTGCACTTGCACAGGCTATTCTTACTGACCTTGGCAAATCAGGGTGCATGGGAGTTATCACCACCCACTATCAGAATCTTAAGTCTTTTGCAGAGTCAGAACCCGGTTTTGTTAATGGGGCAATGCTTTATGACCGGCAGCATCTACGCCCCACTTTTCAACTATCAATAGGCAATCCGGGTAGTTCGTTTGCTCTTGAGATTGCTCGTAACACAGGATTACCTGCCGGAGTGATTGAAAGGGCAAAGGAAATTGTGGGTAGTGAGTATGTGAATATTGACAAGTATCTTCTCGATATTCAGCGTGACCGCCGCTATTGGGCGAATAAAAGATTGAGCATAAAAGAGAAAGAACATAAGCTCGATAAGCTCCTTGAGACATACGAAGACAGTTCTTCTGATCTCAAGACTCAGCGCGCTGCTATTATTCGTGCTGCCAAGGAGGAGGCTAAAGAGATAGTTGCCGGCGCAAATGCACAGATTGAACGCTCCATTCATGAAATCCGAAAGGCGGAGGCAGAGCGGGAGCGCACAAAGCAGATAAGAAAGGAACTTGAAGAATATCGTCAGAATCTGGAGAATGATAGTCAAGATGAATTGCCTGATGTGCTTAAACCCTTGAAACATAAGAGTAAAAAGACTGATGCTGATAAAAAACAGAAGAAAGTTGCAACTCAGGCCGCTCCCAAATCACTTGGGATAGGTGACTATGTAAGAATGTCTGATGGGGGAGTGGTAGGTAAGATTCTGAGTATCTCCGGGAAAAAGGCTGAGGTAGCATTTGGTGCATTACGCACAATAGTGGAGTTGGATAAGTTAAAAGCAGCCCAGAAACCAAAACAGACAGCTGCCGCTTCCGTATTGACTGTTTCTTCTTCCACCAGCAATGAAAGTCGTCAACGTCAGCTGAACTTTAAGAATGAGATTGATGTGAGGGGGATGAGGGCTGATGAGGCTTTGCAGGCAGTTACCTATTTCCTTGATGATGCTGTTCAATTCAATGCAAGTCGTCTTAGAATCCTTCATGGCACCGGACACGGAATCTTAAAGACATTGATTCGCGAACAGTTAAAGGCAAATCCCAACGTCTTTGACTTCCACGATGAAGATGTACGCTTCGGCGGTGCCGGTATCACTGTTATCGATTTAGGATAATCCTTTGGGTATCATTTAATAAAGTGTCTCTTCTCATTCTGATGAGTGAATAGAGACACTTTATATAGTATACTTTATAAACTAAATTCACAATATTTTAGCTAAAGGGGTAGGTGGAAAAATAATATCAAGAATGGATTAATATAAATTTTAATTAGATTTTCCTATTTTAGTATTAACTAATATTTGTTTGCATTTTCAAGAATTATTTGTAATTTTGCAAAAGTATAACGGTTATCTCTCAATATAATATTATAATATAAGGAGAAGTAGCATTTACAGACATAATTAAAGAGCGTTTATCAGACGCTTGTTCTTGACGAATCGAAATCTGGCAGTTTCATAATCTAAGTCAAGAATGAGACAACGATAGGCGCCTTCGGAGTATGATATCTATAATGGAGTGTGTAGTATACATCCTACATTCTCTTATCATGTCATACGGCGTGAGGCTCTACGTTGCTCGTTCTACTTAGATGGGCACATGCCAGAGCCTCGATTCGTGAGACGAGTAACGGATACAGACTCTCACGCTCTCTTTTTTAGTAATAGCCAATTTTGGGAGTTTGATGGCAGAGTAAAAACGTGGAAAATTTGAATCCACAAAATTAAATTATTATGAAATTAATTCTGCTTACCACTATTTTAATGATTTGTGGTTTTGTCTCAGGTGTGGCTCAAGTTCAGACTGCTGTTCTGAAACATGATGACAATGTTAGTTTTTATTATGGACACAACTCATTTTTAGAAGCATATAACGCAGCTTCAGAGGGAGATGTCATTACGCTTTCTACAGGAAATTTTGCTTCTGTGGATACTATTTCAAAGTCCATATCAGTAATAGGAAGATATGCTTTTTCAAGTAATGAGGATATGACAGCTATATCCAATATGGTTATTGCAGCCGATGATGTCATATTGTCAGGTATACGTGTGATTGGTACAGTTCGTATGAATTTGACACGTAATCTTACGTTGAAACGTTGTTATATTGAGAATTTAGTATCGGATACCCTTCATGTTCGGACTTTTATAGAAGATTGTGCAGTGAAAAATGATTTTTCTCTTCCTACAGGTGTGGAAGAATCTTATCGCCGTTGTGACATAGACCGTTATCATTGGGGTAATTCTCCTGATAATCCTGCTATATTCGAATATTGTTACGTACGAAATGTTCCTGTTGAAGATATCAATGTGCGATATTCACATGGATTAAGATACTACGATAATCAATTAAGTTTGTATGGGACATTAAAAAACAGTATTCTTTATTGGTCGCAAATGGTACCTGGACAAAGTACTGCTCAGGCTGCTCTTTACTTCAATCCACAGAGTAATTATAGCGATATTCTTTTGATTGGAGGATTATACGGTAATGTTGCCCATGTCATTCCTGATGGTACTTTAGCACAATATATAGACGAGAAGTTCATGGACACAGATACTGTATTGGAAGTTATTAAAGATTTTCCTTCTTTTTACTATGATACTATTGTTATTCCTATGGAAGGGAACTGGGACTATGAGTCTGTTGTAGGATGCTATGAGCATAAAAGCTATCCCGCTATTCCAAGAATTATTGATAGTAATATAAGCAGAGAAACAGATAATAATGGGAAAATTACAGTTTCCATTACAATTTCCACCGAGGAAAATTGATATATGGATATGAAAAGATTGGTGTTGATTTTTGGAATGATATTGTTTTGGTGGCTAAATGGCTGGTCTAACAATTTAAAAATAGAATATTGGTTTGATAGTTCTCAAATAGGGTTAACTGAGGTTGATCTAACTAATAATGAGATTACATTTACCCCTGATGTAAGTGTGCTTTCTCCAGGATATCATGTGTTATATTATAGAATAATAAATAATGCTAAATCAACTTCGCCATTATGTTCCCATACATTTTATCTACCGTATACAGAGAATGATAAGGAAGTGGTAACATATTTAGATTGGTGGTTTGATACGATGAATGTTAATCCTGAAGTTTATAAGTTGGAAGGTGAAAATACTGTAATGCAAATTGATGCATCTTATTTAGACATAGGATTTCATCAGCTTTTTTATCAACTTCGAAATGGTGAGTGTGTCAGTAGTTTGTTATCAACTGTATTTTATAGGGGAAATGGGACATCAGAGATTGAATGGTGTAAGTATTGGTGGAATGATTCAGTTGAAATAATGGAGTCATTGCCATTAACAACCGGTACAATCGTATCATTAGATGATTGTATTTATCTTCCAGATTATATAATTAGTCAATCTGATCATTCCCAGAATACCGCAGTATTGAATTTGATTTTTGGAACAAATGAGGGTTTTATAAGCGATATTATAACTGCTGCTGTAGATTACAATGCCGCATCGATTAAGGTTATTTCACCTGTTCAAGATTGGTCAGTAAATTATGATGAAACTGGATCATATATAATAGGTTTATCTCCCGGAATTGGAATAGTAAGGATATATACTCTAAATGGTATACAAATCTATTCATCTGTGCCTTCTGCAGATTCGGTATCCCTATCTTTTCTGGATTCTGGTACTTATATTGTAACTTATGCAGGTCAAAGTAATAAGATTATTTTGTAATTTATTATTTCTGACTCATAAATAGCATAGATTTTGTAAAATTATTGCTACTTTCCTCAGTACTCAATAGATTGATAAGCATATTTTTAGTATTTGGTTGTTAACGAAATAACTTTTAAAGAATTGAATCGGCAGCTTAAAAAGTTGTCGATTCTCTTAATATCTGTATTACTATTTTTTAACTCTTCTATAATTCAGGAGGTAAGAGTATTGCTTTTATCCCGAATTCGCGTTTTTAAGCCATTGTAGCAGCAACCAATAATAAAGTACAAAATTATGGCGTATAGGTCAAAATTATTATCTGCCGCCGGCTGTTGATGTATCTGTTTTTGCATCTGCATTTACAAGCTTCCGGACTCCACGTTTCTGACGTCCCCACTGCACATTATAGCTGACAGATATATATGGTATACGCATATTTAGTCTCATGTGTTGTTCATTACGATTCCATTTACTTAATGATTTGCTCCCCTGATCATATTTACCGAATGGCATTATGATACCTGCTGCAAATTGCCATGAATTCCAATTATAGCTCAAATCAATTATATTGATATTTTCACCCCATGATATTTTTTCACCCCACAGATCATGCTGTGAACATACATATTGACCGGAAAGTACAAAACCCCAGTGCATAAGTTGTAAAGAAGCATTACCACTCCATGCACTGTTGTGAAGAGAATAGTCCGTGCCACGCATACGCTCCATACGATATTGCACATAGCCGCTTGTCATCAGCCAATTAGGAATTATATCGATTTGTGGAGCAAGGAAAAATGAAAGGTTCTTAAGTCCGCGGCTGTTCTCATAAGTAGTGACAAGCCTTTCCTCGTCCCATCGCAAAAGCGGAGTGATGGCATTAGGTGAAGTAAAAGCGCGTATACCGAATAAACCGTTAACTCTGGGAAGATTAAAGCCATATCGCAATGTCAGCATATAAGAGTTAGCAGTTTTAAGATTTGGATTACCAACACGCCACTGAAATTCGTCGAGTTGTTGTGGCACAACATTAGTTTCTGCCAACGAGGGAGTTGATTGCCATGAAGTGAAATTAAGCCTAAAGTTATGATTCTGGTTAAGAGAATAGGTAATGGTTGCCTGTGGGCGTGTCCTCCAGGAATGGTTGCCTTGGTCTGATTCTTTGAAAAGGAAATCAGTGTATTGCACTCCCATACCGGCAGTAGCTGACCATTTTCCAAAACGATGAAAATATTCCGCAAAGACATAAAGCTTATCCTGCCTTTGGTGAAATATCTGTCCGTCAAGATTTTCATATTCTGAACGGTTACGGTTAGCATTATAGGATGCCCCTACCGTAAAACGTGAATTACGCCAATTCTTTATATAATCAGCCTCGATAGCATAAGCTTGGTTTTGATCTTTGATATTGGTATGTATATCAGCAAGATAGTCAGTTATACCCGGTATTTGTTCAATATAATCTGACCATGAGCGACCGAAATACATTGATGCATTGAAGTCTACGACCAACATTTGCTTATGAGCGAGATTCTGTTGTAGGTAAAGCGACAAAGCAGGATAGTTTCCTTTATCTCCAAATTGTTCGGTAAGCAGAATATCATTATTACCATTACTGAGTGACATAATACCATTATACTCTGTACGGTTGTTTAGATGCTGCCGATTAGTGAGCTGCGCTACAAAGACCGTTGTGTCAGCCTTAATATAACTATATGAGGCAAAATAATAAGGGAGGGAATTATCTAAATTACCACCGCGTGATGTTTCAGTGCGAGAGAGAGAATGCCCGTCAGGATAAGTAAATGTCTCTTTATAGTTACGGCAGATTTTTATATTTTCCGTCAGCTTACAACTTGCATACACCTCCCATTGGGAGAGACCATTATTGAATTTTGCATTAGCCATGTAGAATCCCCATGTCTCATTGAGTGCAGGTCTGGCTTGTGCTTGAAATGAACCGCCGATAGTGGGATTTGACACAATGAAATTCAATACATAATTTGCACCACCGTAACGTAGTCCGGGATTATCCATCCATTCCACACGTTTTATGGACTCCGGTAATAAGGATCTTACTTGGTCAATTGAAGCCACTCGACCGTTTATACGAATCTGTACTGACTGCCCGGCAGCTTGAATAGAGCCAAGGGCATCGCTTACACTTAGAGAAGGTATCATCAAATTATTTAGAAGTTGCATACCGTTTGTGGAATTCTCTACTGCACTCTTAGAGGGGTATATAACGTCCATATCAGCCTTACGGATAACTTTTGGAGCTTCGATAACTACTTCTTGGAGTTCCTGAGTTCCAATCGAATCCGGGAGTGTGGATTGTGCAGTTGCTATACCTGAACCTATAAGTGGTAGAATTAATGCTAATTCTATTCTCATATAACTTTATTTTTGATTCTGTTGCAAAACTACTACGATAAATCAGTGCTTGCCATACACAAATGGGTATGATTACGCTCTACTGTTGATTTTCAAATGTAGTCCTTATTATTTCCAACTCCCCTGTATTTGAAAGACTTTGAAATTTGTCTTTTTACCGTTGATACTCAATTCAACTATCGGATCTGAGAACTGTGTCAGATGTGGAAAGGTTAGAATTACTTTTGCCACACTGTCTGTGAGGGTAGTATCAACTGATATAACCTCATACTCTTTGCCTCCTGATATAGGAATGAGCTTCACATCGGAAACTATATATTCGCCATCAGTATCTTTATCAGTGAATATGACGGTTATTTTATTGTCATGATTATTGAAATGATGACAATGGGGCTTTGCATACGCAGCCATACTCACAATAGCAAATACTATTGCCATTAGATATTTTCTCATATTTGTTATTATATTTAAGAATTTATTATGCCAAATAGTACGACAATAACTATGCCAAAAATATAAATACTTGATCAATAATACTATGTGTCTATATAACAGCGTCCATTATCGTACATTGTCCACAATAATTGTCCGTTAGCGGACCTATAGATACCAAAACTATTTGGTGATTTCCATAGTGCAAAGTTGCAGAGATTAAAAACTCTTTGCCATACTTAAAAGGATATGATTCTTATCAGGTATGATTATTAACTATATCATGAGATTACTGAAAATATTATTGTCCGTTTCATTTCTTTCTAAGTTTTTGTTCCTGACCGATTTTATAATTATCAAAAGCATTTTTTCTATGATTCTCTACACAATGTGACCAGAACTCTATATCTCGTATATAGTCTTTGAGGTTATGCTTGAAGTAAGTCCAGTATGTAGGCAGTTGCATTTTATCTGTCATTTTATTCCGGGATTGAAGGACAGATATTTGGGCTATAGGTGTTTCTCCGTAATCATAGAAATCTACCACAAGCACACGTTGCTTTTTCTTATCAAAATAGGTATATGTATACATCTCATCGGATTTACGATGCCAATCCTCCACGTCGTCCTCATATATCCACATTGTGTATGGGCGTTCATTTTCGTTATTCAATGTTAATACTGACATGTCGGCAGTCAATGTTGATGGTTTTATTGCCGGAGGATCATTAATCAGTTTCACAAAAATCTTTCCATGCACCGGCACATAAAACAAGACTTCATCGTTTTGTAGTCCTGCCGTTTTGAGAATGTCTGCAATGAAATTTTCCATTCCCGGATATTTCGCAGCTGAGTCGGCACATGATATTATGGGCATATCTTGTGGGATTAAGACTTCTCCGAATGTCATCCGGTAAGTGGTGTCCTTGTCTATTATCTGACCATAATAGTTGCTGATGTGCCAATCTCTGTTGGCAAACACAACGCCTTTGTGTGAGGAACAGCCTGCTGACAGAATTAAAACAATAGCCGTAGCAATCACTGAATGTAGCCTGATTTTTTTTCTCATAATGTTCAAATTTTAGTTTCTGATGCAAAATTACGTAAGTATTTCCCTTGATAGTCTTAGCAGAATCTCCTTTAGTCTTAGTTAGTCTTAGTTTTACGAGGCTGTTATGTAAAATTATGATTTTGAGTTAACTTTGTGTTAAATTTATTTTTCTATGTATTGCTAATTAGTTATCTTTGCAACATGAAAACGCAAGAAGCCATACAGCAATATGTTCGCAAAATACTACGTACTCCCGAATTTTTGGAGTTTTATGGAACTTAGTCTGCAATAATAGAAACAAAATTTGAATATGTGATGAAAATGATAGTTTCAGTGTATAAATGTCTTTATAAAATTTGTCAAACATCTTGAAAACATAGATCTTTATGAAATGAATGTATCAATTGGTACAAATGAATACCATCTGAGTATGTTTATTTAAAAAAGAATGTAGTCTCAATTTGTTGCATGAAACGTCTGCGCATAATAACAGTTCTGTCGTTAGTAGCCACTTTAATTGCCGTTGCCGTGGCTACCTATAATCTTGTGGGGCTGTATCATTCGGAAAAAGCGCATACTATAGATGTAGTAAGGGAATGTGGCGTTAATGCTGACATCCTTGAGATGATATCAAGAATGGAAAGCAGCGATAAGGCATCTCAGTCTTTTATCAGACTGAATACTTTCGTTGAGTTCGCACAACAGAAAGACGGTAGGATTGCTAATGCCGACACTGTCAACACTTCTTTAGGCTCTCTGCTTCGTCTCGGTTTAGAATTTAGGGATAATAAGCTATCCACTGACTATGCAGTCCTTGACAGTATGTTTAAGGAAGAGCTTCATCGCCATAATTTATTCCCTTCTGTGGCACTGATACTTCCTTATGATTCCATTGTGGGTGATGCACACTCATACTGGACTACAACTTGCCGGATCCATTCAAACAAAAAACCAACATATAGATTGTATGTTTCTCCGATGTGCGGTGAAGTGCTTTCGCACATGTGGGGTATAATATTGCCATTCATTGTGGTGATAGGTATTTTCGCGTTTCTGTCATCATATCTAATCGGTACAGTTAAGAAATTGCGAACTATAGAGGAAATGAAAGATGACCTGACTCATAATCTGACTCATGAGCTTAAGACTCCGGTAGCGGTGGCTTACGCTGCTGCCGATTCCATGCTTCGTTATTATGATCAGAGTGACGAGTCCAGAAACAAGCGATTCATCAAAATTATTATGCAGAGATTGAGCTATCTTTCAGGAATGATAGAGCATATCCTCTCAATGAGTATGGAGCGTTTCAAGTCAATGAAACTTAATAGAGAAACGGTTGATATAAAAGATCTGGTAAATGAAGTCACGACTTATATTAAGCTCAAGGCTGATAAACCGGTAAAAATCGACATAGATATTTCGGATAATCTATTTATTACAGCTGATTCGTTGCATCTTGGTAATATATTGTCAAATCTGATGGATAATGCTATAAAGTATTCGGGAGATAAGGTTAACATTACGGTTAAAGCTTATGATCAGCATATTGTCATTGCCGACGATGGGATTGGGATAGATAAGAAGAATCTGCCATATATATTTGACAAGTTCTATCGTGTGGTCTCCGGTGAGCGTTATGAGGTAGGAGGGTATGGACTCGGATTGTTTTATGTGAAGCAGGTGGTTGAGCTGCATGGCTGGACAATTGACGTTACAAGCAAACCGGGTGAGGGTACAAAGTTCATAATTAAGATTAATGAAGATGAAGAAAGATAAGCTACTCTTGGTGGAAGATGATTTGACCCTGTCATTTATAATTGAAGATGCGTTGATGCGAGAAGGGTTTGATGTGGTCTGCGCTTCTGACGGAGAGATGGGATTGAAAATGTTTGAGGAATCTAAGCCTGATATTATTGTGGCAGATGTTATGATGCCAAAGCTCGATGGCTTTGAGATGGTGCGGCGTATCCGTATCATTTCCCCTAATATACCGGTGCTTTTTCTTACTGCTCGGACAAGTCTTGATGATGTGGTCAAGGGGTTTGAGATTGGTGCCAATGATTATATCCGCAAACCTTTCCAGATTCTTGAACTCCTCATGCGTATAAAGGCTTTATTGAAAAGATGCAAGCCGGGTAGGGCAGAAGATACTAAGATCATAATCGGTGATTGCTCGTTGGATTTCGCATTACAGCATCTTTTAGCAGGCACTGACACAATTGAACTTACGCATATTGAAGCCGTGATACTTGATGAATTATTCCGTCACCCTAATGAAGTGGTTGAGGCAAAGACATTGATGTATCGTATCTGGCAAAACGATGACTATAACAATCTTAACCGCCTTCACGGATTTATATACAAGCTCCGTAAATACCTTTCAAAGTCTGTTAGTCTGGATCTGTTAAATATACGGGGGATAGGCTATAAATTAGCTAAGAAATAGGTAAAATCTATATTTATACTTATAATCCGGTTTCTTTTCGGTTGACCATTATATCCGGCTTAAACTGGAGTAATGTCTCTACAAAAGCATCTCTGTCTTCAGGAGCGAAATATAAGGGCATAATGCTTTTCAGATATTTTCGGTCAAAATATATTTCTAATTGGTATCTTGCATTCGGTACATTACGCTCCCATTCGGTACCTGTATCAATGTAACAAATTTTGGTAATCTTGTCGATAGGGTATGTCTTTGTGGATGCCGGGCAGACAAAGACATTCCTTGAGAAGGTCAGGCTTTCCGCTGGAGACACTCTGGTATCCATCGTTCTTGACAATGCCCGTTACCCGCATTGTCATACCGTGAAGAAGATCCTTGAACTCAATATCGACCTCATATTCATGCCACCGTATTCCCCCAATCTCAACATTATCGGGAGGCTCTGGAAATACACCCGCAGACATGTTCTTGCCGGAAGGTATTTCGATACTCCCGATAAGTTTCATGATGCTCTCAGACATTTCTTTGAGATAGACTACGGCAATCATAAATCGAATCTCAAGTCGGTATTGACTCTCAATTTTCAATCATTTCAAAATGCACATTTACTTTGTGTGTAAACTATAAATAATCATGTCAATAATGGTTTTAAATGTTTATATATTTAATTGGATTGACAAATTGCCAGTAGAGTACATAATAAATACGTTTTACTAACGTTTCACAAGATGGTAGTATGAGTAATTAGAGAATTTACTTAAATAATTTATAATATATGAGATATCTACTTATTATACTTTTGTTCCTTGGAAGCTATGTTAGGGCATTTGGGGAGATTTCATCGTCAAATGAAGAAGCTGAAGACAACGTATCGGACTTTGAAATAGCTATGTTAGAGTCTGGCGGAGTGAGTAATGATTTTAGTGAGGAGGTTAAAATAAAACTATCGGAGCCAAATTATGCGTTAGTGAATTTCTCAGGGTTTGACAAAATGCCTGTGAGTAAGACTTCTGATTTGAAAGGGTGGGTTGAATTCTATGATGGTGAAGGCAATTATTTTAAGAAGCGAGTTATAGTTAATGCTCAAGGTACCTCATCACTGATGTGGCCTAAGAAAAATATAAGTATAGACATTTGTGAAGATGAATGGATTGGAGATGAGACACCTGATATTACTTTCGGAAAGTGGGTGAAACAAGATAGCTTTCATCTAAAAGCTTATTATACAGATTATTTTCGGGGATTGGCAGTAGTGGCATACAGATTGTACGACGATATAATCGCTGATCACGGGGATATGGCTCATCCGTGGCAGCGGGCAGGTGTAACTGATGCAGATGATAAGGCAAGATGTCACCCTGATGGTTTCCCGGTCGGTGTTTATCTGAATGGGGAGTTTTATGGTGTGTTTTCGTGGCAATTGAAAAAACATCGTAAAAATATGGGCATGACAAAAGATTGTGCCGAGCATATTCATCTTGATGGCAAACTGACAGATAATTTCTTTAAGGGTAATATTGATTGGACACAGTTTGAAGTTCGTAATCCTAAAACTTTATACTGTCAGGATGGCAGCAAATATGACGGTGATAATCCTACTGAAATAATGGATGAAACATCAGAATTTTACGATCCTGATAATAAGAAGCATGTTCTGTCTGCAAAAGTTAAAAATTATATATTGAAGCTTACTTCTTATATTCCTAAGATACAGCAATATCATAATAATGGACAAATAGAGGAGCTTAGGCAGGAATTTGCTAATTATTTTGATGTCCAGGGACTGATTGATTATACTGTATTCTCTTCTGTTGTAAATAATACTGATGGGTGGGAGAAAAATTGGCAATGGTTTACCTATGATGGTGAAAAATGGTATGTTGAGCCGTATGATCTTGACATGACTTTTGGCAATACTTATTATGGATATGCTGTTGTTGAACCCGAATATCAGTGGTCTTGGGATAAGCCCTATACTCGTTTTGCATATAGTAATGGTCCTTCAACATTTATTAATAAGTATTTTGCTGAAGATCTTGATAAAAGATATGCGGAATTACGTAAAAGTGGTGCCATTAATACTGAATCTTTAATAGAGAAAGTAAGGGATTGGTATTACCGTATAGGTGAAGAGAATTATACCCTTGAATATGAAAAATGGCCGAAAAGTTATTGTGTTCAGGACATGATAATTAATGAAAACTGGGAGTTGGCTGAAAGTTATCCGAATTATCTACAAGCAACTGATTGGAATGATTCAACCACCTATAAGAAAGGGGATATGTGTAGAGCTTATTATATGGTATGGGTTGCTAAGAATGAAGTTGTAGGTGTTCCTCCTTGCCTAAACCCGGGATATCGGGATAGTCTTGAACGTGTAGAAGACTGGATTAAGAGACGCATTGCCATGGAAGATAATCTATGGAACTTTGATCCTAAACAATTAAATGTTGATGTTCCTTCTATAATATATGAGGATAATGGTGAGATTGAATCTATATATAATGTAAATGGTCAGATTATACTAAATGTGCAAAAAGGTGTTAATATCCTTAGATATAAAAATGGTAAGACAACTAAAATTATGATAAATTAAGCCATAATTCGGAAGTGCGTTTACGTAATATGTCATTAAAATATTAAATATAAATTAGTTATAATAAAGATATACGTATGTTATTTTACGTAATATAGAATTTGTATCTTTATATAATTC
>JAAVCP010000026.1 GCA_014802265.1 Bacteroides sp.
CCATTTGAGATGGCAGTCAATGGCACCATATATGCACAGGCACGTAAGTCAGGCATGTATGATTCCGAGATTGTCTCCTACGAGGTCAACAGCAATAAGGTCGGCAATCCGTCAATCAAATTTGAGGATCTTAAGGTTGTGATCACCTCTGATTCACGTGAAGGTGTGGCAACCTACTATACTCTTGACGGCAGCGAGCCTACCGAGCAGAGCGAGGCATACACGGCACCCTTCTCACTGACGCACGATGCCCGTGTTATGGCACGTTCATTCATGACTGGACTTAACCCATCAGATATAGCCGAGTACGTTCATACCCATGCGGACTATGTAACCGGTGCGCCGGAGATAAGTGTTGAGGATACTACCGTCACATTGACTGCGACCACTGAAGGCTCAACGCTCTATTACAGTATTGACGACCCGAATCCGGCGCAGGAATACACGGCACCATTTGAGATGCCCCATAATGGAACGGTATACGCACAAGCACGTATTGAGGGTATGTTTGACTCCGAGGTGGTGAGCCAGGTAGTCAATTCTGTAAAGACTGCCACACCTTATGGTCAGTTTGATACAGAAACTAAGTTGCTCACTTTGAAATGTGATACCGAGGGAGCTGTGATAAGCTATTCCTATAGTCGTAACGGCAGTTGGACAGTCTACAGTGAGCCTATACTGATAGAGGATAACCGTACTGTCTATGCCAAGGCTGAGGCACCGGATTACATTGAATCAGATGTGGCAGAAATACTTGTCAGCGAGTTCAAGTGTGCCAGCGTTGTCATAAGCTATAACGGCAGATACATGACTATGACTACCGAGGAGCCTGATGTTGAGATAATGTTCACTATTGACGGTAAGACTCCGAGCAAAACAGAGGGCATACCTTATAGTTTCTTGGAGATTTATGAGCCTGACGGACTGTATCATGTGAAGGCAGTGGCAGTGAAAGAAGGATACATGAACTCCGATGTGGCAGAATATACTATTGAGGTATACGCTGACGAGACTCATGTTGAAACAGCACGTGGCGGTGTGCTCAAAGATGCTTACGGCTGGGCTGACAGCGAGATTCTTGATAATATGGAGAGTGTGACGGTGAAAGGCTATCTTGATGCCGACGACTACGCTGTGATACGCAGTCTGAAGGGATTGCGCCATATCAATCTTTCTGACGTTGAGACAGACCTGATACCTGATAAGGCATTGGCAGGTATGCGCCTTGTTACGGCATCAATGCCAAGTAAGGTAGAGGCTTATGGCGACAGCATTTTCAGCGATAACCCGAATATCTGTGCCGTAATTTGGAACAAACGTGGAGATATTCCTGAAGACAGACTCACTGAGGGTGTGCTGAATCCCAATATGCTTCTCTATGTGCTTTCAGAGAAAGATCCGCTGCTGACTGACCATCGTTCTATGGTTCGTAGCTCAATGACGAATGTGATTGAGGATTATGGCACCCACACCACTGTGATAGCCTTTACCGACGGTTATCCGGTCTATATTCCTTCGTGGTTCTTTGCCGGGGAAATAACCTACAGGCGTGACTTCTCTAAGACAACGGAGGTAGGCGGTTGCGCCGGCTGGGAGACTTTGACCGTGCCGTTTGACGTGCAGGAAATAACTGACTCACGTGGCATCATCGAACCCTTTGCTGTTGATAATCGTCAGGGACGACCCTTCTGGCTATATCAACCTTCCGGATTCGGCTGGGATCCCGCATTTGCAATAACGGCAAATATGCCCTATCTGATAGCAATGCCAAATAACCCATGGTATATTGATGAATATAACATCTCCGGTGAGGTGACGTTTGCGGCTTATCAAGTGAGAGTAGAAAACTCCATGGAGTCCGGTTACAGTTATCGGAACGGTGCATTGATGTGGAATAACTTCTCTTACATAAATGATGACGAGGATTTATGGGTGGTTAATGATGACTGGTATGAAGGGAATGCTCCGGGAAGTGTCTTTGTTCAGGGGCAGAGAAAGGTACGTCCGTTTGAATGTTACCTGTCTTACGATTCATCACGCCGCTATCTCCCTATCTTCGACGGCAGCGACGTGGAGGAGATCATGGAGAAGACCGGCACTAAGATCTGGTGTGAGAACCATGATGTCTGCATCTTGAGCGGAATTGGTCAGCGTATCAATATTTATGACACCGTCGGGCAGTTGGTGCGCATAGCCGATGTTAAGGCAGGAGAGATTTGCAGGGTGACTGACATTGCCCCCGGAATCTACATTGTCGGATCTGCCAAGATAATGGTGAAGTAAAAAATTTATGATAATGAAAAGTGAATTTTTGAAACTTGTGATTGTATTTGTGTCGATGCTCGCGCCGTCGCTTTTGGCGGCGCAGGGCATTGATGCTCAATTACGCATCGCGGCTGTAAAGTCAGATTCCAATTATATTTTTGGAGAGGGGTGGGGTGACACCCCCGCCGATGCTGATAAAAATGCATTGGCAAGCCTTCTAAGCAAAATCGGCACTACCGTTGACAGCAGGTTTAATCTTACTGAGGAGGAGAAAGTGGATGACAGCGGGATTGACTCTAAACGCGATGTGAAACTGGTGATGAACACTTATTCACAAGCAACCCTGACAAACACAGAGACCATAAATCTCAGGCAGAAGAATGGGGAGTATTATGCATTCCGCTATATGCTTCGCCTTGAGTTGGAGAAGATTTTCAACAGTCGGAAAGATCGTGTGGAGGATTATGTACGCACGGCGATGCGCTCTGAGGAGAAAGGGAGAGTAGACGATGCCTTGAGGTATCTAAACTGGGCATACGTGCTGCTTCATTCACTTCAGAATCCCGCTGATGCCAAGATGCAGATTGAAGGTGACAAACAGCTTCTCGTAAACTGGATTCCAAATAAGATTAAAGAGATATTGGAACAAGTCAGCGTGGAGGTGGCAAATGTGACTGATGACAATCAGGTTGACGTAATGTTCTACTACAAAGGGGAACCTGCAGCGGGAGTGGCATATACCTATTGGGACGGCAAAAATAACAGCCCTCTGAACACTGCCAAAGACGGCATGAGCCATCTCTCTTTCCCTGCTGACCAAACTGTGAATGACGTGTTGCTTGTGGTTGAGACCACCTTCAATGAATCAAGCCAGGTTGACCGTGAACTGGATATGATGATGAGTAGTTTTAAGCCCTTGAAATTTATGGAAGCCCGTAAGTCAATAGGTGTGGAAGATAAGGCGTTGAAGGCTGACAAAGGTGCCAAAAAGGATTTTCAGGCACAAGTAACAGCCGGAAAGAGTGAGGGCGTTACGCCTCTTGATAAGAAAGAGGCTAAAGAGTATGCAGCTATTCTCACAGAGGTGTTGAAATCGGTGAAGAGCAAGAGCTATAAGCCAAACAGCGAATTTTTCACCGAGGAGGGATTGGAGATGTTTAACCGCCTTCTCAGCTATGGCAATGCCTCTATTCTCGGCGAACCTGACCCCGGCTTCTATCCATTTGGGAAAAGGGTTGTGGCAAGAAGCGTCCCGATGAACTTTTCTTTCAAAAACAACCGCCGGAATTTTGTGGAAGATGTCACCTTTACGTTTTCTCCCGATAAGAAGATTGAGAGCGTGGCATTCGGACTCGGCGGGGCAGCGCGGGAAGATGTGTTCAGTCAGGGTGTCGGTGCATGGAGCGATTCTGTGAAGATGGTGATTGTCACTTTCCTTGAGAACTATAAGACAGCCTTTGCCCTTAAGCGACTCGATTATATCCGAAGTATTTTTGATGACAACGCTTATATTATCGTGGGGCATAAGCTGCAACAGATGGAGCGCAGAAGTAATGACGGCGGTGGCTTCAGCATGGTGCCGAAATATGAGTTTGTGCGTAAGAGCAAAGAGGAATACATGACTCAGCTTGAAAAATGTTTCAAGAGCAATGAGTTTGTCAATATCAACTTTGCCGACAATGATGTGCAGAAATCGGCATTCGGTGGCGACACATTCGGCATTCAAATCAGACAGGACTATTATTCTGAGCATTATGGCGACCAGGGGTATCTTTTCCTGTTTGTAGACCTGAATGATGCCGACAAGCCGGTGATAAAGATAAGGACTTGGCAACCGGAGCGTGATCCGGAGCTTACCCCAAATGTGGCTAAGAATAGTCGTGATTTCGGAATCTACAGTAATTCCACTTTCCGATAAAAACTCTGACAGCAGTTATTAACAAATAAATTAATTAAAAGATGAAAAAGATTTTTAGTATTCTGATGGCGTTATGCCTCATGGTGCCTGCAATGTATGCAGATCATCCTCAGTCTTCAATCAACAAGCAGCTTCTTAAGGCACAGCAAAAAGAGGCTAAGGCAAAGATGAAGGAGTATAAGAAAGGGGGATATGAGATGATGGGGAGCCGTAGCATGGAAGTGGCTCTCATGAAGCATTACACACGCCTTGAGGAACTCGGCAACGACGGTATCGTGTTTGACGGCATTGCCAGCCGCACAAAATCAAAGAGTCTCGGTGAACAGATGGCTCTCAATGATGCGACATTGAAATATGCGCAGAAAGCGGGTAGTACGGTGAAAGGACGTGTTTTAGCTGACATGCGTACTGAGGGAGTTACCGGTGACGATGAATTTGAAAAGTTTTATGCAGCATACGAGAGACTGGTGGAGCAGAAAGTGAAAGATGCCCTTGTCCCGAGCTATTCAGTAGTCAAGACAAATTCCGACGGTACATTTGAGATACAGTCATTCTTTATCGTTGACGAGAGCATCGCAAAGAAAATGCGTCAGGCAGCTCTGGAGAATGCTTTGAAGGATAGCGAACTTATGGGTAAATATGCCGACCAGGTGCGTGGTTATGTCAATGCCAGAGTGGAGGAATGATAATAGTGATTAACATAATTATGTAATATGTTTGTTATCAAGTCTAAACGATTATTAGCAGGGGTCATGGCAATAGCTGCCGTGACCTCTTGTTATGCCGATATCCCTGAGAGTTTCAATAAGTTCCGCCAAGAAATATTTGATAACTTCAATGGGTTTCGGGAGAGGATTCTGGAGCATTATGCCGATTTCCTTGCCGGGGAGTGGCATGAATATGAATCACTTGAGGCAACCCGGAAATATAGCTCGCCTAAACCTGAGGAGATGCCCGCCATGATTTTGACCTCAGAGGAAGCCGAGGGGCAAAATAAGGAGATATTTGCGTTTGGAGTTACCGATACTCCGGAAGGGAAACGTCTTGAGATTAAGGACCCGGAGGCGTTTAAGTGGATAAGAAGTGCCGTAGATCTGTATAAGTCTCGCTATCCTGACAGCTTAACCGAAGAGGGAGGAGGCGTGGCTGATATTGTTTCTCCTGAGGGTATTGTAAACAAGTATGACGGCGAGATATTCTATTTTTACGGCATGAAGTTTGCTCTCCCGAGGTTTGATTTTACGCTGCGCCCGGAGGTGAAAAACACTCTTGACTTCTCTTATCAGTGGATAGACCTGGAGAAAGACAGTGTGGCTGACTTGGTTAACCCGTCTTTGCTTCAGTTGCAGAAGACCTCTGGAATAAGTGACTACCTGGTCTATGAGATGGTAATGGCTTGGCTTGACAGCAAGTTCCCCGAGGTCAATGATGCCTCTAAAATGTCAGGCGCACATTATCTTCTTGCCAATATGGGCTTTGGAGTGCGTATAGGCATAGATGGCGATAGCAATCCATATATGCTTATTCCCTTTGATGAGCCTGTATATGGGAGATCAAGGGTACAACTGTCGGGTGCTAAAGACTATTATGTTTTCTCTACTCCCGGTAAAGAGCAAATACACAGTCTCAGTTTCAGTTCACCTGTTCTTCCGGACGATGCAAACATTGGGAAACCTATGAATCTGCGCATGTCAGGGCTTAATCTCCCGATGAAGCCCTATCACTATGAGTATGAGCACGGTGGACTTAGGCTGGAGGGTGAACTGAATGAGAACGTCATGCCGATGCTCTACCGCTATCCTCAGATGGACACCGGAGGATTCGGTGCCTGTGTAATTTCCCCGGAGGTGAGGGAAGACGTGGTGAGGCAGGTTAAGGAGCAGCTTGCCGACATGAAGCCCATTAAGGCAGTCAATAAGCTGTTGACAATGGTGCAGTTTGCTTTCCCATACGCCACTGATGATAATTTCCACGGCTTTGAGAAACCATATTTCTTTGAGGAGAGTCTTTATTATCCTAAGAATGACTGTGAAGACCGTGCCGTATTTTATAGTTATTTGCTTTGGCATGCACTCGGGCTGGAGACTGACCTCATTGCTTATCCCAATCATGAGGCTACTGCCGTGGTGGTTGACGATGTATGGAACGGCACCTATTACATTGACAGAGAGCAAAAATATTATATTTCCGACCCCACCTATCAAGGGGCACCGACAGGTCAATGTATGTTGCGCTATATGGATGTCAATCCGATAATTGATCTCCGCTACACAAAATAAGCAGTTGCAATATTAAAACCGCTGTGATATTTCATAATCATAAAATTAATAACATGAATAGATTTCACTCACTAATATTATGATGTAGGCGCGGTAGACGTAGGGGAGGACACTTTCGACATTCAGCTTAGGCAGGAATATTTCTCTTTATCATACTTCTCCAACGGCTATTTCAGCTGAAGATAATAACAAATAAACAGGAGGTGTGAAAATTTTCACACCTCCTGTTTATTTGTTATTATTTACTGGTGAGCGGGACGGAGAAGGTCGTTGACGGTCTTCACCGGATTGAAGGTGCTGACGGGCACTTCAACAAGAACTGTGTTCCAGTCACTCATTGCGCCGTTCCAAAGCCCGGGAAGTTCGAGAGCTTTGATTTCAACACCCTCACGGCTCTTCTGAGAGATGAAGCCTGTGGCTTTGTCAACGTAGTCGGGCAGGTTAAACTTATTGCCTTTCCAGTCTTTGGTGCTGACTACAAGGTCAACCGGATTGAAGTGGGTAGATTCCTTCAGCATCTTCTGTGCCTCCTTATTGTCAGGATCAATCTGGGTTGACTCAAGAATCTGTGGGCTTACGGTGCCGTCGGGATTATAGGCAAGGAACGGACCGCCGCCGGGTTCGCCCTCATTCTTCACCATGCCACACACGCGGAACGGACGGTTGAGCTTGCTGAAAATGTAGTCGGCTTTCTGCTTGGTGTCCATCTCTGCGGTGTTGTCGTGGGTGATGCAAAGCACTTTGTGGAGGAAATCGAGCATTTCATTGAGCTGTTCATCAGTGGGAACACCCTTTGAAAGGATCTTGCAGTAGCTGTCGGCTTTCTGCTTAACGCCCACGAGAATACCACCTATGATTTTCTTATATTTGATTGTATCCTCACGCAGAGAGTCGGGTACCACATTGTCGATATTCTTAATGAAGATAACATCGGCATTAAGGTCGTTGAGGTTCTCAATGAGTGCACCATGACCACCAGGACGGAAGAAGAGACCGCCTTTCTCACGATACGGAGTACCGTCGAGGTTGGCAGCCACAGTGTCGGTAGAGGGCTTCTGCACGCTTGTAGAGAGGTCAAACTCTACACCATATTCGTGCTCGAGATGACCCTTGGCTTCCTCAAACTTCATAGCCACGAGAGGAAGATGATCTTCACTGACAGTGAAATGCACCCTTACCTTACCATCTTTACCGGCTGCATACTGTGCGCCTTCTGCAAGATGCTCCTCAAGGGCTGTGCGTGATGTGCCGGGAACCCTGTGGAAAGAAAGGAGTGCCTTCGGAAGCTGACCGTAGTTGAGTCCTTCCTGATCGATAAGAGCCTTAACCACATCTTTATATCTTTTCTCCTTAATGAGAGAATTGACGCTGAGCCCGTAGAGGGAAAGGCAGAGGAAGTTAAGCTGAGAGAAGAAAGCGAAGTTTTCAATCTCCTCAAAGAATTTCTTCATGAAATCGTCTTTCGGTTTATCATGCTTACCGTTGACGAAAGCAAAAAGATTTTTAAACATACGAGAGGCTGCGCCGCTGGCGGGAACCATCTTCAGCACCTTGCCACCTTTTGAGAGATATTCATCCCAGATTGACTGAGCCTTCTCTTCCATTTCGGGAGAGAGAACTGAAATGCCGTTGCCGGGAGTAGCCGGTCTCTCAATTTTTAGGAATGGGAAACCGTCGGCAAGCATGCGCAGCTCCTCGGCGAGTTTTTCTTCAGAGATTCCTTTTGTCTTCAGAATCTCAAGGTCGATTGCATTTAATTCCATAATTATCTATATATATTTGGGTTAATGGTTACTGATTGATTATTGATGATAAGTGATTAATGATTAATTCAGATATCAATATCATTAATTCTGAGTCTTAGCCACTGAGTCGAGCGATTCAAGCATTTTCCGGCAGGTATCAATCTTTTTTGCGAGCATCGGAAGTTTGCGTTCAAGTTGGTGGGTGGTCTTCTGCGCTGCATAAAGCTTATAGGTGGCAGCAATCATCTCTTTCTCATCAGAGGGGAGTTTAAAAGAGGAGGTTTTACTGCCATTATTCATATAAGCCACTGTCAGATTGTGGGACATATTGTCGGCAATATACATTCCTACCGAGTCGGCAACCGCACCATAGAAGCAGACTGTGTTGAGACTTCCGGCACGATAATTGAGAGCCTGATCATGGGGCACAACCTTTGTGGCTGCACTGCCACTTCCGCCGCTCACGGCTATCTGATTGAAGTTACCTCCGGAAAGCACTGCAATGAGTTCGAACCGCTCATCATCTGTAATACGCGCAACTACGCCGGTTTGTTGAAGAGGGTAGCGGTTTTTCCAACCCTGATAGATATAATATCCCTCCACATGACGTGGATTTGCCACATGTTCAAACTTTGAAATCATGTCGCCTACTTCAGTCTGTGAGACATGCAGTGCTGCTGAGGTTTCCTCAACCTCAGCACGATATTTGGCAATGGAATCATTCAGGCTATGGAGCCACGTTTCCCTCTCTTCCTCAGCTTTGGGCTTCTTTACACTGCACGAAGCTGACGAAAGCAGCAATAAGGCGGCGAGGGGCAGAAATATATGCCGGATTTTCATAGACGTTGTATATTTTTTACACCTTTAACGGTTTTGAGTTTCTTTAACAGCGACGTAAGCTGGCGTTGTTCGGACACAGCCACCACAAGCACACCCTGAAACATTCCGTCGTTGCTGTCTACGGTGATATTCCTTAGATTTGTGCCTGCCTCCTTTGAGATGATGGAGGTGATGTTGGCGAGGATGCCTATGTCATCATTACCGATAATCTTGAGAGAAACGGGGAGCATGTCGCCTTGTTTTCCGCTCCAGTCAGCCTTGATGATGCGGTAGGGATAACGGCTACGGATATTTTCAGCATTAGGGCAGTCACAGCGGTGGATCTTGACTGTGCCGTCGGAGCTTATAAACCCGAAAACCTCATCACCATATATAGGCGAGCAACATTTTGCAAACTTATAGTTCAGTCCGTTGATTGATTTCTCACCGATTACCACCACGTCGGCTTTCGACTCGGTTTCAGATGAGGGCTGCATGTGGAACTCACCGGCGGATACTTTGGGACCTTCTGACTTGGCAGTGGTTTCCTCCAAGTAAGTTGAGAGGAACTTGCCGGGATCAATCTTGTTGTCTGCCATATCGGCAAAAAACTCGTTGGCAAACTTATATCCCGCCTTATTGATGAGCTTCATCAGCACTGATTCTTCAATCTCGATCTTACGGTTTTTCGCCCTGCGCTCTAAAAGCTCTTTACCCAGCTCCGCACGTCTCAGCATTTCCTCGTTAAGGCTCTGCTTGATTTTATTGCGTGCCTTTGTACTGACCACAATATTCAGCCAGTCGGCTTTCGGAGTTTGAGTAGTGGAGGTGAGAATTTCAACTGTATCGCCGTTGTTGATGCGATAAGTTATCTTCTTATGCTGACCATTAACCACCGCTCCCGTGCAGTGGGCACCCACATTGGAGTGGATATGAAATGCAAAGTCGAGTACGGTTGCCCCTGCGCCCAATCGGAACAAGTCGCCTTTCGGGGTAAAAGCAAACACCTCCTTACCATATACGTCCATGCGCATGTCTTTCATCAGCTGCATGGGTCCCGTCTCGGCAGTCTCGAGAATGTCGCGTATATTATTCATCCATTGGTCGGTGCTGTCGCTCTTCACTCCCTTATATCTCCAGTGGGCAGCAAGACCTTTTTCAGCCACAAGATCCATTCTGCGTGTGCGGAACTGTACCTCCACCCATTTTGAGCCGGGACCCATCACTGTGGCATGCAGACTTTCATAGCCGTTGCTCTTAGGGAGTGAAATCCAGTCTTTCATACGTGCCGGGTTAGCGGTATACATATCGGCAAGTATAGAGTAGGCGAGCCAACAGTCGCTTTTCTCCTTTTCGCGTGGCGTGTCGATAATAACCCTGATAGCAAACAGGTCGTAGATGCCGCTGACGTCTACCTTCTGCTTCTTCATCTTGTTCCAGATGGAGGAAATAGACTTTGTGCGTCCTTTGATTTCAAATTTCAGTCCGGCAGCGAGCAGTTTCTCTTTCACCGGGTCGATAAACGATTTGATGTATGCCTCGCGGCTGCGTTTTGTCTCGTTGAGCTTATGGGCTATCTGGGTATAAATCTCCCGGTTTGTATATTTCAGGGAAAGATCTTCCAGCTCACCTTTGATCTTATAAAGCCCAAGGCGGTGAGCAAGCTGTGCATAGAGATAATTCGCCTCAAATGCTACGTTGCGCACCCATTCCTCATCAGGGTGATGATTGATGGAGCGCATCAGCACCAGATTGCGCACAATCATGATTATGATGACACGGATATCATCTGCCAGCGACAGAAGCAGCCCACGGAAATTATCTTGGTTGACGGCATTGTTTTTACTTGAAAACTTGTCAACCTCCGACAGACCCGTAAGTAACCCTGCCACATCTTCCCCCCATTCTTTCCTGAGGGTGATTATGTCGGTCTGTCCGTCGGTGAGCAGGGGGTAAAGCCCTATGGCGAGTAGGATATTATGATCCGGCTCTATAGCCTGGGCAAATAACAGGGCTGATTTGAGGGTGAGTATGGCATTGGAGAGACCTTTTGAATTATGTGCATTATGAGATGCCGCCATGCCGGAACGCATGAGGGTGCGAAACTTTTGGATATCTTCGGGGATAAACCTCGAATTGGTGTATTCCCGAAGGTCGCGAATCAGAGAGGCAAATTCTCTTTTCTCGGAAAATGTTAATTTTTCTACCTTTTCTATTTCCATACTCAGAAACGTTGATTGTTCAAATGGTTATGCAAAAGTATTAAAATTAGATCAAATTGCAAAATAAAAGAGCCTCAACTTTATCTCCGGTTGAGGCTAAATGGTAATAAAATGTTTTTTTCAATAACGCCTGATGAAAGAGAACATCGTATCGTAGGCTGCATTACGGGCTTTTTCCTTACTGAGAATCAAGTCGTGAAGCCCGCTGTCGATTGCGCAAACCTCCCTGACTGAACCCAATTTTTCACCCTGCTTCTGAAGCATGAAAGGATCAAGCACTGCATCACCGGTCTGAAACTCGGGAGTATAGTTGCAGCCGTCAATTTTCCGGCTGCTGTGCATCACGAGTATAGGCACAGTTATATTTTTCCTTTTTTTCATCAGTTTGCTCTGTGCTGAGTTGATGGCGTTTATCCAAGAGGTAGTGACCGGTGGGGAATAGGTCATTTTCCAGTCGGTGTTATATTCCCATTCACCGTAATATTCCTTAAGCAGACTGTAGGCATATCCATCGCAGTGCCCCTGAGGCACCTTTGTGTTTTTGAACATCTTGCCATAGAATCCCACAACCGGTATGGCGATATTACGCATGAATGAGGAGAAGTTCCATTCAAGGAAAGGTGAGTCGGTCACTATTCGGTCAACCCCTACATCTTTTCCTCTTACGGCTCCGAAGAGAGATACGGTCAATCCGCCGGTGCTGTGTCCTCCAAGAGTGATGTCGGTGTTGCCGTCGCGCCTTATCTGGGATAGAGCCGAGTCAATATCCGCAAAATATTCCTCCTGTTTCCTTATGTTGTAGGGGTATTGCCAAGGTTCCTTGCTGCGTCCGTAGCGACGGAGGTCTACTGCATAGAAATTGAATCCGGAGTCAACAAAGCGTTGCCCCATTTCTCCCTGGAAGAAATAATCGTTAAACCCGTGGATATAAAGAAATGCCTTATGACTTTTCTTGGGATTGAGTTTCCTTACGATTGTGGAACGGCATGGACCGTCGAAAGCCTCACCCTGATTGACGTAGCGGGCTTCATAATCCGGGAGAATGTCAGGATGCCACGAAGTGTCGGTTGTCGGGGTCTTGGGACCCTTATATTTTTCTTTTATGTTCCAGCCTCCGGCGGCTATTGCCACAAGTGAGAAGATAAGAATAAGTGGAAATTTGCGCATGTGCAATATGTTATATGTTTTTATGTTAGAAGCGATATAGGGAGTGACCCTACATCGCTTCTAACAAAAGATAAAGCAAAGTTGTTTTGTATAGTCTGCCAAAAAGCAGTTATGGCCTTCTTCCGAAGCCGCCCGGAGGGGGACCCATAGGTCTGCCGCCGGGACCACCTGGTGGCGGCATCATCATGTCTGACTCACCATCGGGTCCTTTACCTTTTTTCTTAAGGGTATTGAAATTCCAAGTCAGTCCGAACATCACATAGCGTGTGAGGTCATTAAACCAACTGTCGACAATTGTGTTTGCACTCACGGAACGACTGATATTCTTTTTTTGCCCCAGGAGATCGTAGGCTCTTACGGAGAAAGTAAGCGACTTATCGGAAAGGAATGAATAGGAGAGTTGGGCATTCCATAGCCATTGGTTGGAATTGAAGCCTTGAGAATAACCTGATGAACTTGAGAAGTTAAGATCAGTGGTAAATTCAACTCCGAAGGGTAGATATAGGGATAAATCGGAGTTGAAGCCATAGGCATGAGTGGTTCTGCTCGGTTGCTCAGGGAGCGTATTGGTCACGTTGCCGAATGAGTAAGTGGGGTTGACCGACATCTGAAATATATCAGAAGAGAATGTCAGACCGGCGGCAGGGGAGAGATTAAGGTTGCCAGTACGGTTGAAATCGCCGTTGATATATCCCGGTGTTGAGCCGAAGCGAGCGTTCATTCTTGCATTGAAGCGCCATTTGCGGTTTCTGAACGGACGGTTGATCATTGCCATACCGAATATGTTGAAGTTGCCGTTCACGTTGCTGTAGGTAGTGGTGCGACCACCTGTCTCCCTGTCGGTGACAGTGCGTGCCACTACGGAATTTATGGCAAACGATGCGTTGACCACGGCGAAAAGTGCCTGCTGTGACTTGGAACGGAAGTCATTGAAATGTATGCCAATATTCTGGGTAAAGGTAGGCTTCAGTTCAGGATTACCTATAACGACATTGAGAGGGTCAGACACATCTGCCACCGGCTGTAACTGAGTCATTGAGGGTTGGGAAGTGCGGGCACGGTAATTGACACGTATGGAGGAACGCTCCCCGAATTTATAACGCAGGTTGGCGTAGGGCGATACGTTCCACACCCAACGCTCAGGTATGTTGCGTGCGTCGTTAATGAGGTCCTCACTCTTTGAACTGGAAGGGGAGAAAAGCACACCTGCGTCAAGATTAATTGTCTTTGAAACCTTTCGATAGCCAAGCTGGAGTTCCTGTGTGGAGAAAGTGTTGCGGAAGCTGTTGCTGAGGTCAGCATCAAACACAGAGCCTGCGGGAGCCTCAGTCAGTTCGGGAGGAATGAATCCTTCCGGCATGTCAGGGTTGTCAAGATTATAGGTGAGTTTATCAGCATTGTTCCACTGATATTTCAATCGGTAGGCAATATTGAGGAAGTTACCTTTCTTGGGATCACCGAGGGGTTCGGTCCAGGTCAGTCTGCCTTCCACGGAATTTGACCAGGTGTGGTTGTCGATAAATCGGTAAAGTTCCTCGTCATTATCCTGCAACAGGAAATATTCAATTTCGCTCCATGTAGTTGACTTCTGCCGCGTGTTGGAGAAAGAGTATTGCGCATTTACGCTGAATGAACGTCCCGGCTTTGATGCAAAGTTATGATTGTAGATAAGGTTGCCGGAAGTCTCGATGCTTGTGCCTTTGTTGGTCTTTGCGTTAGTGTTTCTGTTTACTCTCGACTGCTGTGGGTCGCCGGCACGAAGGAGGGAGGAATCATTCATCATCGACTCGCGGAAATTTAAGCTCAGGCGCGGGCGAAATTCAAATGTGTTGTTTTCATTTGGTTTCCACTGAATGCGGAAGTCAGAGTTGATATTGTGTCCCTTATCACGAGCCTTTGATCCGGCGTCTTGTGTGCTTACTGAGTCGGGGAAGAGATATTGGGTAGCAGTCTTGCGGGTTGACTTTTGGTCGGTATGAGAATATAGGATATTACCACCGATACGGAATATTTCCTCATTTCCCACATTGAAGTTCAGACCGAGGCGTTGTGCTGTTGTAATACCTCCGTTTGCTCCGAAGTCACGGAATCTGCCACGTCCTCTGTCAGAGAAACCCTGCTCATTGATATTATTGAGCCCACCGAGAATAGTAATCTGGTTACCGTTGTTGAAATTGTTGATTATGAAGCTTCCTTGGTAACGGTCGTCGGTGCCATATCCTCCGGAGACGTTACCAAACCAACCGTTATTCATGTCTTTCTTTACAGTAAGGTTGATCACGGTCTCTTCTTCTCCGTCATCCACACCCGTAAGGCGTGCAAGATCACTTTTACGGTCGACTACCTGCACTTTGTCAACCATATTTGAGGGGAGATTTTTGGTTGCCATCTGTGGGTCATCGCCAAAAAATTCCTTTCCGTCAACGAGAATTTTAGTTATGGTTTTACCGTTGGAGGTGATTGAACCGTCGCTGCCTACTTCCACTCCGGGAAGTTTTTTAAGCAGATCGTTCACAGTAGCGTTGGGAGAGGTGTGGAATGAACCGGCATTAAATTCAATAGTGTCTTGCTTTGCCACAACTGCTGTCTTTATCGCAGTGACTACTGCCTCATTGAGCATAATGGCATTTTCTGAAAGAGTGATATTGCCGAGGTCAACCACTTCAGCAGAGTCTTTGATTTCTACATTTCGACCAATGTCATCCATGCCGGTCATTGAAGCGATGAGGGCATACTGTCCGGGTTTCACATTCTGGAAAATGAAATCACCGTTATCACCTGCCATTTGGTAGCCGGCACGCACAGTGTCAGGCAATGCAATAAGTTGGATCGCCGCTCCGGGAAGCGGTTCTCCATCTCCGTCTGCAATCCTGCCTTTTACGGTTGCCGCCCAAGTGGTTGCACACATCGCGGATAGGCATATTATCGGCGTGAGCCGTAGTTTTTTCATTATGAGAGTTTATAGGTGGTTGTTTTTATTCAAATATTTAAACTACTGACCTCTATGTGTTGAAAAAGTTTAAGGCTAAAAAAAGCCTTTCGGGTGAATAGGCAGAATGTTCCCCCGAAAAGCCTGTTTATTCCTACAAAATGCTTGAAATAACTACTGTTGATCCTATCGTTGTTATTTAAGGTATTCTTTATAGAATGCTGCAATCTCGTCAAATGGAATAATATCTATTTGATCATAGAGGTCGCAGTGTGTTGCGCCATTTATTGTGAGAAGCTGCTTGTTGTCGCCTTTCAGCTTAGCGAATGTATCTTTGCCGAAATAGTAGGAGTGGGCTTTATCTCCATGCACTATCAGGACTGCATTGTCTAACTCATCCGCATACTCAAAAAACTTGAAGTTTATGAATGGTAGGCTGGAGGTGACATTCCAGCCATCGGTTGAATTACCTGAGCGTGGGTGGAATCCTCTTGGCGTTTTATAATATGCATGATAGTCTTTTACAAACTGAGGAGCGTCGTCTGGCAGTGGATCCACAACCCCTCCGGCACGTGAGTATTCGCCATTACGATAATCCTCAGTGCGCTGTTTTGTCATGGCAGCACGGTTGGCGTTTCGTTTCTCTTTTGAGTCATCGGTATCGAAATAGCCGTTGGCACTTACACGGGTCATATCATACATTGTGGAGGCTACGGTAGCCTTTATACGCGGATCGTTGATGGCAGCCTCTATTGCGATGCCACCCCAGCCGCATACGCCGAGAATTCCGATACGCTCAGTGTCAACCTCCGGCTGTACAGACAGGAAATCGACAGCAGCTGAGAAATCTTCAGTGTTTATATCCGGTGACGCGACACGACGGGGCATTCCACCGCTTTCTCCGGTGAATGAGGGATCAAAGGCGATGGTAAGATAACCGCGCTCGGCAAGCTGTTGGGCATAAAGTCCGCTTGACTGTTCTTTTACGGCTCCAAATGGACCGCTGACGGCGATAGCCGGAAGTTTCCCGGTTATGTTTTTCGGTGTATACATATCAGCGGCAAGGGTTATTCCGTAACGGTTTACGAATGTGACCTTTCTATGATCTACTTTTTCACTTTTGGGGAATACTTTGTCCCATTCCTGTGTAAGGGTCAGTTGTTCTGTCGGAGCAATTGACCGGTTTGTGTTTGGATTATTCATAGTTTGTGAATATGAGCTTATAACTCCTGCTGAAAGGAGGCATATTGATATGATTATATTTTTCATTTCTATTTATTTTGTCCATTTCCTAACCCCTTGTATAATCAGATGTTGCAGCCTGATTTGACCACAGTTGATTAGCTATATGGGTATAAGCTTAATGGTTGCAAAATTAGTAAAGATTTATTTCAAATACAGACCTAAATTATGGCAATTCAGACCTAAATTCAGAATCAGCTAATATTCACGCTTAGAATTTACAATTCAAGTTTTGACTTTTACTCTATAAATTCCCCTCAATCAGACGTAATATCTTCTAAATAGTTAATAATCACTGGGTATTAATTTTTGTGGGTATTCCGCCTAAATGTGTATTATATAAATGTAAATATCAGGTTATTAACTATATTTTTACATATTATATCTTTCATGGGTATTTTATAGTTTAACATTTCGACCGGAATTTATATTGAGCCGAATATTTCAACCTACTTTTTATTGATCTTGGGATAAATAAAAAGCCGGACTGAAAAGTCCGGCTGATAGGGTGGAAGATGGGGCTCGAACCCACGACCTACGGAACCACAATCCGTCGCTCTAACCAACTGAGCTACATCCACCATATTGCTTATTCGGAAGATCTCCACTAAAGGCTTCGCAAGGTTTTCTCCCGAAAAGCGATGCAAAGTTAGCCACTTTTTTTGAAACCTCCAAATTTTTGAAATAAAAAATTTGAATAATTTTAAAATTAATTTATAAGTATTTAATTTATAGAGATATAAAATTTACTGAGAAATAATGATAAAAATGGGCTTTATTGAGAAAAACTTCTCAGTAGAATTAAAATGATATGTAAGAGAAATATCATTACAATATATTTTTTGTTGGAATCTGATCTTTAATTATTTTGGCTGTTTTACATTTTTCGTGGGGATTTTGATTGATTAAGTTAACTCATAAGGAAGTGTATAGGTATATTTGGAATATCCGGATTAATTTTGTGAGGAATTGAGATCTCAATTCCTCACAAAATTAATCTTCCAATAGGTATCAGCAAGTCCAACTTATCATGGATTTATTTCACTATCTGTCCAATCGTTATCTGTTGATAAATTTAAGGTAATAGGTCCCTTTATAGGTATAGGATCAGAAAGAAGAGCTCCTTTAACTGTGATTTTATAGTTGGCTATAGGGATTATGGTTCTATCTTTGATTGTATGCTCCTTGGAGGTAGTTCCATCTTCGAAATGGAATTGGAATCCAATTTCACCCAAAGAGGTAGTTGAGGTTGTATTAGGATTTGCCAAAGAGTAGAAATAGAACAATACTTCGTTGGGTTTATTTGATTGTGCATAGTAGTTGTTCCACTTCAGGACAGTAGATGTTACCTTATTAGAGGCTTGAGTACCGGCAGTTTTACTCAAAAAATCATAATGACATAAATAATCTATACTTGAAAATTTAATTTCTTCTATATTTGCAGGGGCAGCCGTAGTGCTTACAAAACTTATTTTGCTGACGATTCTTTGTAGCGTTACATCTTTTATTACCTCCTCCTCTTCCTTTTTTATTACAATAGTCTCAGCGAAACATTCATAGTGATCTTCGTTTATGCAACAAGTTCGCATGCTATCCTTATCGGAATTTGTCTTAAAATCATAGAATGATCTCATGTATATTTTACCATCGTCAAGACTAGTGTTATAATACTTATCCTCATAATGTTTGGTATTTGAATCATACTTCGCATCATTTGGAATATAGTCGCCAATGATGATAAAAGAATATGTACCTGGTTCAACTTGGAAGGTTACCGAGTTGGTGTCATCAGAAGCTATTATCTCTTGCCTTTCAAGTGGTTCAGAAAAGTTAATCACTTGGTTGCCACTGGTTATGGAAATATCACCGTTATATGCTACAACGGTATAACGCAACAAGTGCGTATTATCAGCTCGCGTCCCTGACGGAAGATCAGGTTGAGCAATGGTCAAAGTGATTGTTTCCCCGATCTTTTCATGTTCTTTCGGTGGATCGATTACCTCTGTAGAGGAACAAGCGGCAAAGAAAGCCGTCATGACTGTCGCCAATGCAAGGCGAAGGAAGTGTCGTTTTGTTTCCATATTATTAATTTTGGGTTAAAAAATCATATTTCAATAATAATTTCGCCGTCCCATACGGTATTGACATTTATGCTGTTGGTATAAAAATCTGTCAACAGGCTGCCTGTTATGGCAGTGACTTTTCCGCGTTCCAATGGGATTGTAATTGTAGGCGATTTAGACACTATTAGCCTTGCCGAATTATAGATTATTATTTTGGCTGAAATTTGTGTACCTGTTTCATCAACAAAAAATTCTCCTGATGCAATTTCACTGCCCGATTCCGGCATTGGAAAATAATATTCCGCAGGGTCTTGATAGAATATAACCTTATTGTCAATGGCATTGAATTCTTTTGGAATATGGCTGTCAACAGCAATACACACTGAATATGTTTCTTCTTGATTTTTCAATGTTTTTATATAGTCCTGAAACCCCTCCATATCAGAAGCAATGATTTTGAATCTTCCAATAGGTGGAGAAAGAGTAAGGGGTACTTTAACTTTCGCTCCCCATTTATCCTTGTATGCATGGAGATCAATATCTGTCTGACCGTATACACACATTTTATCATCACTCCAGATCACATGATGATCATTTCTTACTATTTCATAGAAATCGTCTGTGTAATATGTCGAATTCTTATGATTCGCTGCCTCAACACAATCAAGCCAGGCAGTTACATTATATGTTACGGCATGAAAATCAAAGGGCATGATTAGTTTGATGTGTCCGGCTGCATACTCTTCTTGTGTTAGAAAATGTTCACACCTTCCTATCTGCTTTCCGTTTCTTGTGAACTCAATTATCAGTCGGTAATCAAAATTATTAATTCGGTCTTCCGCTTTGCTGAAATTAATTGCAAGAGTTTCCCAGCTTGCATCAATACTCACTTCCACACCAATCTGCACTAATGTTGGGTCAACCCCCTCACCGTCAGGGTAAGTGTGAATGCAACATGTAAATATTGACATTAGGAGCAGTGAAATACACTGTATTATGAGCTTGGTCTTGTCCATGATTTTAGATTCAAAGGTTGAAATGATAGACAAGGCTTATTCCAAGTTGGTCTATGCCAAAATAAGAGGTCTTGCGAGTATCAATTTTTGCTCCGTTGTCAATATTGTAGAATCGGTCATATTTAGTTATGACATATCCTGCGCCAATAGAAAACTCGGCATAAAGGGTATCGAAAAGTCTAAGTGAGTAGCCGTAGTTTACCCCACAGTCAAATAGAGGAAATCCTGAGTCCTGATAACGAAAATCACGGTATCGCAGATTATACCATGCTATTCCCAAATGCATACCGAAGAAATGACCGGCACCCGGATTTCGTAGCCAATATCTGAACTCCGGTTGAACTGCCAAAGTGCGTAATGCATATTTATGGCTAACGAAATATGGTGACCACCACACCGGTAAAGCCAGAGAAAAGCAATTGCCTATTTGAATCTCTGCCTCAAGATTCATGATTGCTGCACCCCAAGGTATAAGATTGGTCTTTAACCCAGTAAATGGCTTATGCTTAGTAAGTATGGTATCACTCATAACATCAACCTTCCCGATTTTGTAAGTATCGGCAATAGTATCACTGCAACTAAATGATGCAGCCGCAATTATTATGAGTGCAACGTCTGGCATCTTTAAAGATTTGCTATCTCATCTTCAGAAAGATTTAACGCTTGTGAGATAGTATGCACAGGAACCCCCATCTTTTTAAGATTAATAGCATTGTTAATCTTTTCTTGAGCAATACCTTCAGCTATCCCCTCGGCTCTTCCTTCAGCTCTTCCTTCATTCATAGCTTTTTTGCGAGCAAAGTTCATCTCCGCATGATAATCACGTGCTTTTTTAAGATCATATTCATACTGCTCTCTGTCTTGCGGAGACAGGGTAGCAAGATTAGCAATATTCGCAAGTCGCTTGAAAATATCTTGATGGGAGGTAAAAGCCATTGATTCCATACTTGACATGTGTTTAAGATTATATATCCATTGATCGAAAAGAGTTTCACACTCTTGTTTTGTTTTGGTGAAAGCGGGCAACTGTATAAATACAGCCCGTAGATAATCCCCAACAGGAGTAAAAGTGTGAATATCCATATTCTGAGAAGAGGTAACCAGCTTTGGTTCCAGACCGTCAATAAAGAAACTTGAAAAGAAAACACCTACAACAGGGATAAAGTTATAGTCCCAATAAATAGAATCTTCATTACTATAGGAAGTTAAATCGGAATGAGTTTCTAATCCCTTTTTTCGTCTTTCTTCCAAAGAGAGTTTTCCTTTATAACCTTGCTCTGCAATGCAACGACATAAATAGTAGAAGGCACGCTTTAAGAAAAACTCTTGTTCATTGACTTGCATTTCAAGTATGAATCGATGACCGGTAGAAGTCACACAATGCACATCGTAGACGATTGATTTCCCGTCCTCCCATTCTCTTGTCCGCTCTGACTGGCGATATTGCACAGAATTGATTTTAGAAAGCACCGGGTCATCTGCGAACAAGACCTTCAGAAAAGATATAAGAATGTCGTTTGACACGTCTTCCTTTCCGAAGATGATTTTGAAGCCGGTATCTGTGAAAGGGTTTATGAATTGTGCCATGCTAACTTACATCTTTGGGTTTAAGGCACAAAGGTAATGAAATAAAATGATTTTTCAAAATGATAACCAATTAAATGTGAAAAAATAATGTCAATAATGGTGATTATATCTTTATTCCGGAGAATCCCATGAAAGCCATTGCTAAAATGCCGGCACAAATAAGAGCAATTGGCACGCCTTTCATTGCCTTTGGCACGGGCAACAGTTCAAGTTGTTCTCGTATACCTGCGAAAATCCATAGAGCAAGTGTAAAACCAATAGATGTAGCTAAACCGTAGGTCATAGCTTCCATTAGATTAAAATTTTTCTGGATTACAAGGATAGCTACGCCAAGCACAGCACAGTTGGTCGTGATAAGAGGCAAAAACACTCCAAGAGATTGGTAAAGGGTGGGAACAGCCTTCTTCATTACAATCTCCAGCAATTGCACAAGAAATGCAATGACCAGGATAAAGACAATGGTCTGTAAGAATTGAAGTCCGAGGGGATTCAGCACGTAGGTTTGCAAAAGCCATGCGACCACTGTGGCTATTATGATGACAAACGTGACTGCTGCCCCCATTCCGAGTGCAGAACTGATTTTCTTTGATACTCCCAAGAAAGGACATATTCCCAGAAATTGGGAAAATACTATGTTGTTGATGAATATCGCCGTGACGATAATGGAAAGATAGGTCAGCATGATTTACGTATTTTATTGACGATTGCAATCAGATAACCGAGTGCGATGAATGCACCCGGGGCAAGAACGAAAAGAAGCATTCCATAGTCTTCCGGGAAAATTTCTGTGCCGAATATCTTTCCGGTGCCGAATATTTCTCTTACTCCTCCGAGAAGCACGAGGGCAAAGGTAAAACCTATGCCGCTTCCAAGACCGTCGAGTAGAGAAGCAAACATTCCGTTTTTGCTTGCAAATGCCTCTGCTCTGCCAAGAAGGATACAGTTAACCACAATCAAGGGAATAAATATGCCCAATGAGGCATTGAGGGCTGGCATCCAGGCATTGACCACAAGTTGGAGCACTGTTACGAAAGTGGCTATCACTACAATGAAGGCGGGGATCCTCACTTTATCGGGCACAAAACTCTTAATAAGGGATATGACCACGTTGGAGCATACGAGCACGGCGGCAGTCGCCACTCCCATCATAAGTCCGTTATAGGCTGACGAAGTTGTGCCGAGAGTGGCACACATTCCGAGAAGAAGCACCAGCACCGGGTTGGAAGGTATGATGCCATTATAGAATATTTTCAGGTATTTATTCATTTTTTCGGTTGTTTTGTCGCTCCTGATGAGCCGTCAACGCTGTCTGTGTTTGGCTTGGAGACGCTATTTTTGTAATCTTTGTATGCTTCATATGCGTTGCGGAGCGTTTCCAGGAAAGCTCTCGAAGAAATGGTGGCTGCTGTGATGGCATCAATCTCTCCATTGGTGTCTTTTGAAACATAGAATTGTGTTGTCTCCGGATTTTTATTAATCACGGAGCGTGCAGCCGTCGGGTCGCGAAACCATTCCTCCATCTTGGTGCCGAGTCCGGGAGTCTCTGCCTGTTGAAGCACACGGTAATCTCTTACTGTACCGTCGGCATTAAAACCACACATTACTATAATTTGTCCCGCAAAGCCGTTCATTGTTTCACCTTTAACTGCTGCACCGTCAAGATTACCGTCGGAATATGCCGGATAGACGGTAAATTGATTACCCTCTATTTCCTTCACCCATTTATCATCTTCCGGATTATTGGTGAATGGCGGAGCGACCTCCGCTATGGCAGCTTTCTGCTGGGCGGCTGCTTGAAGAGCAATAGGTTCTTTGGTTATGGAGTAAACCCATCCTAACAAAGCACCTGCGGCAACCGTGATAGTCACCAAAGAAATTACCATATTAGGGAGAGTAGATGCTAATTTTTTCATGCCATCACCCTCCTTTCTTTTTCACCGAATATTTTAGGTCGGCAATACTTATTGATAAGTGGCACAAAGCTGTTCATCAGTAGAATTGCAAATGACATTCCTTCCGGATAAGCTCCGAAGCGGCGTATGATAATGGTTATGAATCCTATCATAAAACCATAAATGAACTGCCCGATGTGGGTCATAGGGGATGTCACATAATCAGTAGCCATGAACACGGCACCGAGTAAAAGACCTCCGGCGAAGATGTCGAGCAGGGGATTACCACCGAAAGCCCAGGAGAAAAGAGCGGCGGAACCGATGACTGTTAGCGGTATATGCCATGTGATTGTGCGCATGGCAAGCATATAAGCCAGCCCTATCAGTATTGCTATGCCACCTACTTCACCAAGCGAACCATTCATCTGCCCGACAGCCATATCAAGGAAATTGTATTCTGAAAGGTTGGCATGCCCACTATTAAGATAGGTAAGAAGAGTGGCTCCTGTGGAGGCGTCAGCATGGGCTGATGCGCCAGAGGCTGCGGCAGCTCCAGCGATTGTGTCATAGCCTGATTCAACACCGGTAGGCCATGTTGTCATGGCTGCCGGGAAGGAGATAAGAAGAAAAACACGTCCTACAAGGGCAGGATTCCAGATATTACACCCTAATCCTCCAAAACTCATTTTGGCTATACCGATGGCTACTATTGAGCCTATAATAGCCATCCACCAAGGAATTATGCAGGGAAGATTAAATGCCAAAAGTAGTCCGGTGATCAATGCCGAACCGTTAGTGAGTGTCAGAGGGCGATGAAACATAAATCTGTTGACAACCCATTCTGTAAGCAGGCAGCTTACCACACAGAGGAGGGTGGTCCAAAGCGCAGGCAGTCCGAATGACCACAATGCCACAACAAGTGCAGGGATCATGGCTATCACTACATTCCACATGCGGCGGTCAATACTGTCGCTGCAATGTATATGTGGCGAGATGGATATATTAAGTTTGTTCATAAAATCTGGGTAATGTATTATGAGATATTATTAAAGTAGACTCTTCAGTTCTAAATTTTTAACCCTTAACGTGCTTTTCTAAGCTCTTGTTTGCCAAGTTTGATCATATCTACAAGAGGACGATTAGCAGGACAGGCGTAACTGCAGCACCCACATTCCAAACAGTTCATGACACCATGTTCTGCCATAGCCTCCCACATCCTTACGTCAGCCTGCAGCATGAACAGATAAGGTTCGAGACCCATAGGGCACACTGTAATACATTTCGAACACCTTATGCATGGTTGTGTGGGCTTGCGCAACGATTGTGATTCGGGAAGCACCACTACTCCTGATAATCCTTTGGTAGCAGTTGCATCGAGACATGAGATGGCACGACCCATCATTGGACCGCCGGCGATTACTTTGCCGGAATCTTCCGGTAAACCTCCGGCAAAGGCAAGCAAGTCAGAAATAGGGGTGCCATTTTTTACCATATAGTTACCCGGGTTTGACAGTTCAGGACCAGTGACTGTTACGATCCTTTCAGTAAGAGGCATCCGGTTATAGACCGCATTATATACAGCATAGGCTGTGGCTACATTATCAACTATGCACCCTACCTCAATAGGAAGACAGCCTGCGGGCACCGTTTTTCCTGTGACGGCATATATAAGTTGCTTTTCTCCTCCCTGAGGATATTTCTTTTTTAAAGTCACGACGTGTAGGTTGGCTTTGGTGCTGACTACCTTTGTTATCGCGGCTATGGCATCAGGCTTATTTTCCTCTATTGCTATGATACCCTCACGCACATGGGTTGCTTTCATTATAAGGATAGTGCCTTTTATAATCTTGCTGGCATGTGAACGCATAAGGGTATCGTCGCAAGTGAGATATGGCTCACATTCCGCACCATTAATTATCACAGTGTCAGCAAGTTTACCTCGGGGAATAGTAAGTTTTACCTGCGTGGGGAAGGTGGCACCACCGAGCCCAACTATACCGCTGTCACCTACTATGTCAATGATTTCCTGGGAAGTAAGTCTTCTCACTTCGTCGTCTGTACGCGGTTTAATTGGTGTTATGTCGTCGGGAGCAGATTCTGTATGGATGACGATTGAGTCTTGCCATATACCTTGAGGGGTACGGGTTGGCTCAATCTTCTTTATTGTGCCGTATACGGGTGAATGGACCGGTGAACTGACGAAGCCGTCTGCTTCGGCTATCATCTGACCCTCATAGACTTTATCACCAACTTTTACAATAGGCTTTGCCGGCTTACCGATTGATTGAGAGAGCATTATCCTCAATTCAGCAGGTACCGGAACTGCCACGATAGGTTTTCCGGCTGTTATCTTATTTTCGGGAGGATGAATACCTCCTTTCTTAAAGGTCTTCATTTTTTGTTGGGTGAAGTATTATTTGATGAAAAATAGCCGAGTTCGGTTGACACTATTGAATGACGCGGACAAGCCTTCATACACTCTCCACATGCAGTGCATTTGTCTTGCTCAATATGAGCGAGAAAAGAGGTAATCACCGGGGCTTCAGAAGGACAGACCTTACGACATTTTGTACAACCTATGCAAGCCACTCCACATTCTTTCATGGCGATAGGTCCACGATCACGATTTGCACATGCCACCCATACGATAGGCTTTTCTCCACTAAAAGGAACGAGTTCACATAAATGGCGCGGACATGCTTCTACACATTTTCCACACCCTGTGCATTTCTTAAGGTCTACGTGGGGCAAAGCCTCATCAGGAAGTATCTGCATAGCACCGAATGGACACGCCTTTACGCAGTCGCCACAACCAAGACATCCGTAGATGCAATCTGACTCTCCTTGATAGAGCGAAGCCTCGATAGCACAAGATCGCACGCCGTCATAATGATTACGAGGATCGCGGTTTTCACATGATGCACTACATTTTACTATGGCTACTTTCTTTTGTGTTTCTGAAGGAGTAAGCCCAGCTATCTCTGCTACTTTCTTCATTCCCTCGGCATTGAGACTGGTGCAGTTTAATCCCTCCATTGACTTTGCATTGGCACATTCCATGGCAAAGGCATGACAACCGGAAAAGCCGCACCCTCCACAATTTGCACCCGGAAGAAGCTCCTCAATCTCTCCGACTTTAGGATCTTCATATACGAAAAATTTCTTTGCAGCCATAAAAAGGAGCAATGCGGCTATGAGTCCGATTACTCCTAATACTATTACAGAGACGGTTATCATGGTTACGTCAGTTATTGGTTATTCGCTCAGGATTACCGGTAATGGAGAATGAAAATTCATGCGCAATCTTATTGCGGCAAGCCCATAGCACAACGTAGAAGATAATTGTGACCGCAATGCCTGACAGAGCCGCCGCGAGTTGATTAAATGTCAATAAATAAACAATCACCATCACAATTATAAGGGCAATTGAAGGTAACACTGTGGCATACATGATGGCTTTGCGGTGCATTTGCTCCGTTCCTCTTACGGTCACAATGTCTCCGCGTTTGTAAGAACATGCGTGAGGAGTGACTATTGTAACAGTGTTTTCTGTCTGTCCGGTTGCCTCACAAATCTTACCTGCCGGACAATCGCCGCAATCGCCGCAATCATCTATTTTGACGGTAACAGAATTGGCATTTGGATTGACCGACATCACGATGCCTGTGTGGTCAATATAATCGGTATTAATAGCTTGTGGCATATTATAATGTTAGAGTTAGTGCCACAAAGTTACAAAAAATAAGATACCTCCCAAAATAAATCGTATAAAATAATCTGTTATGAAGTCATTTCTTATCTTGCTCAATCGAAAATTCCTTGGGTTTTCTAAAACTTGGCTATTTTAAGATTGCTGATGAAGCACCTGATTGTTTTACAATCTTATTGCCATTTTAAACTTTCTTTTATTTGAGTAAAATGTGAGATTATCTTGACTTTCAGCTATCGAAAATACTTTGTGCATAGGAAGTTAATATTACAGTCAACGAAATCATAATTATTAATATTATTCAATCATGGTTCTTGATTTCATATTATTAATGAGGAAATCCTCATTGATACAACCTCAGGTATAGTGATTGAATACATTGAATCTGGAGTTACTCGGTCAAGAAATATTAATCATATCTCTGTAATATGTTCATTTTATTTTATCGATGGGGGAAGGGGAATTGTCTTGTTGCCTGATGATGACAAGGGATTTTAAATAAACGTAATGTTCGGCTATGGTTGGTTGTGAATGGTTTTATGAAGTATTGGCTTCAATATAAGTAAGGTAGTACAGAAAACAGCAGTATATGTGTGCGAAGATAGCTGCCAACATAGCTATTGGTAGAGATGTGAAACATTACCCACAATTATATTGGTGTAGGAACTTAGCTTTTCCAATGTCTTAGATATGTTTACCCAAAGAGAAGTATTAATAACGATTGAGCCCCGGTTTTTCAACCGGGGCTCAATCGAAGTGAAATTCTATGTTTAAAATCACTTGCGAATTATACTTTATACATTAGGATTAAGAACTCATTACCTGAATAGTTTTGACTTTAGCTTGAATAGTTTTGATCTTTGCTGAATAGTTTTGATTTTGATAATATAACACGACTATATAGTAAAAAGGATATGAAAAACTGAGAATTTTAATGTTTTTAACTATTTTGGAGGCAAATTTGTTAAAAATGTTATTTTTATGAACAATTTTAGGAGTGCTTAATCTGAAATTTATGCTTTTGTGATTAAAAATAATGAGTAATTTTTCTAATAATCAGAAAGCTTACAATCCGTAAACAAGGGGTACATATTTATTAATGTATAAGGGAATCCATGCATATTATTAATCCAGCTATAGGAACCATTATTCCTAAATTAATTTAAAATAATGTAAAGTTTACTTGTCTATATGTAAAATATTATATACTTTTGCGGCGTTAAATATATAAATCTTTAAAATTATGAAGAATTTGCTTTTCCCCACTTGGGTTAAACGTCTCGGATGGATTTTATTCATCCCGGCTATTATCATGGCAATCTTTTGCTATTTCGGCGTAGCGCCTTTTCATGGGATTGTGGAGACAATTATCATTGATGCTACGCTTATTGGTATAGCCTTGGGAGCAATGTTTATTGTATGCTCTAAGGAACCTGTTGAAGATGAGATGATACGATCTATAAGATTGGCGTCACTGCTAAGCTCACTTTATGTCTATGTCATAATACTCATTGTCGGCATACTTAGTTTCAATGGACCTGCTTTCCTGATGTTTGCGTTAGTCAACATGGTATTATTCCCGATTATTTATGTTATACGGTTTCGTCTTGAAATATATCGTTATAATAAAATGAGCGAAGATGAAGAATAGAATAAAAGTTGAACGGGCTGAAAAAGAAGTCACGCAGCAGCAATTAGCTGATGCTGTCGGAGTCAGCAGACAGACTATTGTTGCCATAGAGAAGAATAGATTTCTTCCATCTACACCACTTGCCTTGAAAATTGCAAGATTCTTCTCTAAACCGGTAGAGTCAATATTTATTCTTGAAGACGATGATTAATTAATCATACTAAACGCTCCCTTCCCTATGCGGGAGGTTTATGCCTTTGCTGAAGGGGAGGAGGCTTTATGGATCCTGTAACTATTCTGTGGAGAAGGCAGAATAGTTACGATTTTATCATCAATTATTAAAAAAATATAAAAAAATGATTCAAAGATAAATAAATTTGGAAATTGGTTATTTAATTATTATCTTCGCAGTGTAATCCTTTTTAAGTAAGCAAATAAACCTTTTCTGGTGGATTTACTGACTGAGAAAACAACTTTCTTACACTTGAAATCATAACCCGTTAGACATAACATTCCCGAAAATATGAATTTAAGAAATTATCTCTTAATCCCCGCCTTAGGACTTATTGCCGCTGCGAATGCCACTGAGATAGGTAGCCCTTCAGGTAATATTATTGTGACTACTTCTGAAGGACCCGGTGGAACTATCCTTTATTCCGTTGCTCTCAATGGGAAACCGGTTATAGAAGATACTCCTTTAGGATTGGTGACTGATTTTGCGGATCTTTCTAAGGGAATGAAGGAAGTTGGATATGAGATCAATAAAATCCAAAGGAATTATAATCAGGATAAAATCAAAAAAAGTAATATTGAAGTCAACGCTATTGAGGCTGTTATTCAATATGAAGGTGAAGATGGAAAGAAACTCGATATAGAGTGGCATGTAGCTGATGATGGAGTAGCCTACAGATATAATGTGCCCAAGCAAAAGGGAAAGGCATCGATGGTGATAAAAGAAGAGAAAAGCTCTTTTGATTTTCCTGAAGGCACAGTCACTTTCCTCACATCGCAATCTGACCCTATGATTGGTTGGAAGCGCACCAAACCCAGTTATGAGGAATATTATGTGGTTGACGCACCGATGAATCAGAAATCTCAATATGGTCATGGCTACACATTCCCGGCATTATTTAAGACTTCTGACGGAGTATGGGTACTTGTTACAGAAACCGGTGTTGACGGATATTATTGTGGATCGCGTCTCAGCGATTATGCTAATGGCAGATACTCCATTGCTTTCCCTATGGAGGGTGAGAACAATGGTAACGGTTCATCTACTCCTGCAGTAGCAGTTCCCGGCAGTACTCCCTGGAGAGTAATGGCAATAGGAGAGACCCTTGCCCCGATTGTAGAAACCACATTGACATGGGATCTTGTGGAGCCGAAATATGAGCTTGCAAAAGGTAAAGCCCGCACAGGGAAAGGCACATGGAGTTGGATTCTTTGGCAAGATGGGTCAATCAATTATGATGATCAGGTGAAGTATATTGACTTTGCTGCTGAAATGGGATATGATAATGTGCTTATCGACAACTGGTGGAATAACAATATTGGTGAGGAAAAGATGATACAGCTTATCAACTATGCCAAGTCTAAAGGGGTACATATCACCCTGTGGTATTCCTCCTCGGGCTCATGGAATGACATTGTGCAAGGTCCTGTCAACAGAATGGATCGTCCCATAGAGCGTAAGAAATGGATGAAATGGATGCATGATAATGGTGTGGATGCAATAAAGGTAGATTTCTTTGGTGGAGACAAACAGGAGACAATCCGTCTTTATGAGGATATTCTCAGTGATGCAGCCGACTATGGCATTGACGTTGTGTTTCACGGCTGTACCCTTCCGCGTGGCTGGGAGAGAATGTATCCTAATTTTGTAGGCGCAGAAGCAGTGTTGGCATCGGAAAATCTTATCTTTGAACAGTCATTTTGTGATAAGGAAGCACTTCATGCCACTCTTCACCCCTATATCCGTAACGCAGCTGCAATAATGGAGTATGGTGGCTCTCCACTCAACAAGAGAATGAGCAGGGATAATAAGAATGGGAATATACGCCGTACTTCGGATGCCTTTGAACTTGCTACCTCAGTATTATTTCAGAATCCTGTGCAGTATTTTGCACTCGGACCTAATAACCTGACCGATGCACCGGCTGTGGCTATAGATTTTCTTAAGAATGTGCCTACAACCTGGGATGATACCAAATACATTGCCGGCTATCCCGGTAAGTATGTGGTTATTGCCCGTCGACATGGTGATACATGGTATGTTGCTGGTGTAAGCAATCTTGACAAATCTGAGAAACTTGAGCTTGATCTCTCAATGTTTGAGAAAGGCTCCAAACTAAAAATGATCAACGATGATAAGAAAGGTGAACCCGTGATGACTGATATAGTGGTTAAAAATCCTGAAAAAGTGACTGTCACTCTCAATCCTGCTTCAGGTTTTGTCATCATGAACTAACCGACATCAACATAACAGCAATATTTAGCTGCTTTAAAACGAATTAATTTTATTACCCATCATGAATAAATTTTTTAGAATTTTAGTGACTTTAATGGCATTGGTAATGGTAATGCCGGCAGTTGCCGAAGGTCTCGGCGGAGAATGGAAAGGAGATCTTCAAATCGCACCTCAGATGAAATTGAAACTCGTATTTCACATTTCTGAACCCGGTGAGGAGACAGTCGTGACATTAGATTCTCCAGACCAAGGTGCTTTTGGAATACCTACAGTGGTGAATCATCTTTCAAATGATTCAATAAATGTTTCCGTAAACGAGATTAATCTTAATTTTACGGGTAATCTCAAAGATGGTAAAATTGAAGGTACTCTCAATCAGAATGGTATGTCGTTGCCAATGATTCTTGAGATGGAATCTGTCGACGAAGTTTCTGATCGCTCGTTCCCTATTACTAAAGAAGATCTGAAAATCTTCAAAAAGAAACCTGTTGATATCACATTCGCTTGACATTATAAAATTATAACTTGTCTATATCGTATTAATAAAAGCGGCTGATTGTTTTTTAATAATCAGCCGCTTTTATTGATTAGGGTATTACTTACCGATGAGATTGGAGAGAATTGTGAAAAACTCTGGATTATGACCGGTGGTTATGTTACGTATTTTACCTTCAGGGTCAATGATTGCCTTTGTCGGGAAACCTTGAATGCCAAATTGCTCCAAGAGGGGATTTCCTTGCGGACAATAGACATTTACCCATGGAAGCTCATATTTCGCCACGCCCGCTTTCCATGCCTCTTCACTTTCATTGCAGTCAATTCCTACAATGACAAGTTCATCTTTATATTTTTCGTATGCCTCTTTCAACTCAGGAAATCCTTTTATACACCAGATGCACCAGCTTCCCCAAAAGTCAAGAATCACCCATTTCCCTTTAAACTGGGCAAGACTTACGTCTTTCCCTTCGAGGTCTTTGAGAATGAAATCGGGAGCCATGATATCGCCGGAAGCCATTTCCTGTTGGCGGCGTTCCTTTTCAAGACTTTCTTTCTCGCCGGCATACTGAGCCTCTGCAAGCGGATATAGAATAGAACTCTTTGCCCTCTCTGAAAGACGGTCGAACGCGGTGATGAAGTCTTCTCCCTGGAGATTCATCACGGCATAAAGAGAGTTAGGCGACGTTATATTTTCATCAATATATTCCTTAAGGGCATTAAGATAATCGTTGTAGATTCCCATCATCTGTTCTTGAGATGGCTGACCGGATGCCATAAGTTGCTGTTGCCTTTTCTCAAAAGGCTCTGAAATGGCATCTACTTCATTTATTCCTTCAATTAATGCTGAGCCTGCCAGTGTGTAATCGAAAGGAGAGAAAGAGACAACGTTGGCTGTGATTGTCTCTTCCGGCGTTACATACAGGGTAATAAAGTCAGTTTCTGAAAAGACAAGACTGTAACGGCTTCCTCCTTCTATAGAGTCAATAGCTATGATGGCTTTGTTGTCAGAAATTGGAATTGTCTCTTCCACCATTCCCCGATCAGCACGGGTTTTGGCTGTGGCTAACTTCAGGATTGGGGCATGGTAGACTTTCATGGAATCAATTCCGGAATCTGCCGGAAGATTGACTGTGATGTCGGCATTTGCTATTGCAGGCAACAGTCCTCCTGCAAGCAGACCTGTGATAAGTAATTTCCTCATATCTTGTATTTTGAAGTGTTATTTTCTTTAATTATAACGTAGCAGAGCTGACTATGTTTCATAAAATAGCCACTTCTTTATTCCCGCAGCATATTTTGTAGCTTCTGCATGAACTGGTAATTCTTTATACCCCATTTTGGGGCGGCTACCATCCCGGGGGGACTTTGCGCAAGGAAACGTTCAATCACGATATTCTTAGGCACTATCCTGACAATCTCAACGCAAAGATTTATATAATCGTCAAGATTGAAAGGAGTTACGGATATTTTCCCGGCTTCCCACATCCGGAATAGGGGAGTGTCATAAAGAATCTGGAGCTGATGAACCTTGAGAGTCTCTATCGGCAATCGACAAGCTTTTTCTATATTTTTTAGAATCTGCTTATTGTCTTCACCCGGTAATCCGGCAATCAGGTGTAGTCCGCAATGCAGGTCTGCTTTGGCAGCATGATTGATGGCACTCTCCACCTCTTCCCATGTGTGATGGCGGTTTATGAGTTGGAGTGTATCATTGTTTGAAGTTTCGGCACCGATTTCGAGAAACACGGGTAATCTCTTATTAAGCTCACCAAGCAGGCTTATTACAGAATCCGGAAGGGTATCAGGACGGGTGCCTATTACTATTCCGACAATGTCTTTGCAATTGGCTGCCTCCTCATATATTTCTCTTAATGACAAAAGATCCTTTCCATGTGTATTGGTATACGACTGAAAATAGGCAAGAAACTTCATATCCGGATATTTATGCGCAAAAAATTTCTTGCCGTCATTAATCTGTTGTGACACGCTTTCTGTAGATATGCAGTAGGCGGGGGAGAAAGAATCGTTACGGCAATATGCACATCCCCCTGTGCCAATGGTGCCATCGCGGTTGGGACAAGAAAACCCGGCGTTGACAGAAATTTTCTGTACCTTAACGCCGGGAAATATATCCTTTAGATAATCTGAATAACTACGCATTTCTTATAGTCCTAATTCAATAAGATTAAGAAATATAGCTTACTGTCATGAAATCAGCAATTACAAGAGCTGCCATAGCTTTCACTACCGGCACTGCACGAACTGCAACACAAGGATCGTGACGCCCGTGGGCACGTAGCATTGCTGGGTTGCCGCAATCATCTACTGTGGGTTGAGGAATCATGATAGTTGGCGTTGGCTTGAAAGCCACATTAAAATATATTGGCATTCCATTAGATATACCGCCTTGAATTCCTCCACTGTAATTTGTAGCGGTCTTGAGTGGAAGTCCATTATCTGAAGCCACAAATCTGTCGGCATATTCGTACCCATTGGCTGATGCAGCTGAAAATCCAAGACCGTATTCAAAACCTTTGGCAGCATTAATAGTCATCATTGCTGCGGATAAAGAGGCATGGAGTTTGCCGAATATAGGATTCCCGAGTCCGACAGGCACCCCTTCAATCACACATGTCACTATGCCACCGATACTATTACCGTCTTTTTTTGCCTCCATTATTTTATCGTCAATCATTTTCTGACAATCTTCGGAGAGCGTAAGTGATGTTTCGGATTGAGAGCATTTCATCAGTTGGTCAATAATGATATGAGAGAAATCTGTTGAGCCTGCGCCTGTAAGCTGTGCAGTGATGCTGACACCTTTTGATTCAAGCCATTGAGCTGTCAATGCTCCAGCCACAACCCAATTTACGGTTTCGCGTGCGCTGGCACGTCCTCCTCCACGATGATCGCGGATTCCGTAACGTTGCATATAGGTATAGTCGGCGTGATTCGGACGATATATATGCCTCATCTCTTCATAGTCGGCAGATCGGTGGTCAGAATTTCTTACTATAAAACCGATAGGCGTGCCTAACGTTACGCCTTCCGGGGAGATACCTGATAAAAATTCGGGCTTATCAGTTTCTTTCCTTGCGGTAACGAGTGCAGAACTCCCCGGACGTCGCTTGGCTATCTCCCGGTATAAGCTGTCGAAATCAATCTTAAACCCCGGGGGAAAGCCGTCAATAATTCCGCCCATGGCTACACCATGACTTTCGCCGAAAGTAGTGAGTCGTAGATTATTACCAAATGTGTTCATGCCGAAAATAAATTTGACTGTTATTCAAGGTCTGTAGCGATGTCAGCGGCAGTTGCGTCAGCTGCCTTAAGGAGATCGGCAGGGGAGAGCTTCAGTTGAAGTCCGCGTTTCCCGGCACTCACATATATAAATGGGAAAGTCAGGGCTTCTTCACTTATATAGGTAGGGTAGTGTTTCTTCATGCCAATGGAGGTACATCCCCCACGAATATAACCCGTGAGGGGAAGTAGCTCCTTCATTGCTATCATTTCAACTTTTTTATTGCCTGAGACCTTGGCAGCTTTCTTGAGGTCAACCTCTCGGTTGCCTGCCACGACACAAACGAGAATACCGTTCTTATCGCCACGCAACACAAGGGTTTTGAAGACTTGCTCTATGGGTTCTCCAAGTTCTTTTGCTACATGGTCGGCAGCCAGATTTTCGGGGTCAACCGTATATTCCACTAATTCATATGGGAGTTTCATACGGTCAAGAATGCGGGCTGCGTTGGTCTTTTCTAACTTCATTCCGGTAAATGGTTATTAGCGATCCATAGTCACGAGGAGTTCCTCATTATTACGGGTAATCTCCATGCGTTTCTTAATAAACTCCATTGCCTCAAGTGAATTCATATCGGCAAGATAATTGCGTAGAATCCACATGCGGTTTAGAGTCTCCTGCGGGAGCAAAAGATCATCGCGGCGTGTGGAAGATGCGATAATATCCACAGCCGGGAATATACGTTTGTTGGAAAGTTTGCGGTCAAGCTGAAGCTCCATGTTACCTGTACCCTTGAATTCTTCGAAAATCACCTCGTCCATCTTTGAAGAAGTTTCGGTGAGTGCGGTTGCTATGATTGTCAGTGAGCCACCGTTTTCAATATTACGGGCGGCACCGAAGAAACGTTTAGGTTTCTGAAGGGCATTAGCGTCCACACCGCCTGAAAGGATTTTACCGGAGGCAGGAGATACTGTATTAAAGGCGCGGGCAAGGCGTGTTATAGAGTCAAGCATAATCACAACGTCATGACCACATTCCACAAGTCTTTTAGCCTTCTCCAGAACTATGTTGGCAATTTTCACGTGGCGCTCGGCGGGTTCGTCAAAGGTAGAGGCAATTACCTCTGCATTGACACTGCGTGCCATGTCTGTCACCTCCTCCGGGCGCTCGTCAATGAGCAACATTATAATATAGGTGTCGGGATGATTTTCGGAAATAGCATTGGCAATATCTTTAAGCAGAATTGTCTTACCGGTCTTCGGGGGTGCGACAATAAGGGCGCGTTGACCTTTGCCTATGGGGGCGAACATATCTACTACGCGTGTTGAAATATTCGCTGACATACCTTTTGTGATTTCAAATTTCTCATCTGGGAAAAGTGGGACAAGATGCTCAAACGGCACTCTGTCTGCAATTACTTCCGGCGACAATCCGTTGATTGAGAGCACTCTCACCATAGGATAGTATTTATCTCCTTCATGGGGAGGACGTATAGATGCTTCTACCACGTCACCTGTTTTCAACCCATATTCCTTTATCTGGTTTTGTGATACATACACGTCATCCGGGCTGCTCAGATAGTTGTAATCGCCTGAGCGAAGGAATCCATAACCCTCGGGCATAATTTCAAGTACACCATAGGTGTCAAGAATGCCGTTAAGATCATATTCCGGTTCCGGCTGATTAATTGGAGGATAACCTAATTTCTGCTGAAGGCGTTGTTGTTTTTTGAGTTGATTTTTCTGTTGTTTTGTCAGTGGTTGCTGAGATGTGGCACCCGGTTCGCGCATCTGAATAGGTGTCTTCTGGGGAGCAGGCAAGGCTTCTTCGATAATCTTATCACGCTGTGGCTGTTGTAATCGGTCGGTATTGTTCTGGTTATTATTTTTTTGTCCTCTTGGGGTAAACGTTTTTCCTTTTGTGGGAGTGAAGAAGGAGAAAAGTGATGAAGAGGCATTTTCATCAAGTTTTTGACCACGCGGAGTGAAGACCTTCATCTTAGGGTGATTAGGCTCTTCTACAGGAGCCTGTTCCGGTTGCTGTTCTTGTATAGGTTCGGGTTCAGCAACGGGGACTATGTCTGCATTTTGAATTTCCTGGCTGGTTTCCTCAACCTTATCGGGTTCTTCAGAAGTAGTTTTATCTTCGTCATTGATGATGTCACTCTCAGGAACATTTTCTTCAACCGGTTCTTGGAATAAGTCATCAGCCTTCTCTACTGGAATTAGTGGGAACATATTTTCAACTGTCTGCGGTTCGACTGTCTCATTAGTCTCATCACTTTTTTGACTTTTTTTCCTACTCCGTTTCTTAGGTTCAGCAGGAGTGGATTCAAAAACAGTATTTTCAACTTGCTGAGTCTCTTGTTGTTCCGGTTGAGGCGTTTCTTCTGCTTTGGATTTCCTACCCTTTTTTTTAGGTGTTGGATTTTCTTCTTTTCCCTCTTGATTTTCAGTGGCAGGGGTTGTGTCTTTTTGTTTTGATTGGTTGGCGTCGGTATTTTTCTTCGCCTTTTTAGCACGCGGTTCTTTCTGAGTCTTCTTTTTTTCGCTGGATTTAGTCACGAAGTCTTTCGCCGACGACTCCGCCTGCTGATCAAGTATGGCATCAATTAGTTCGTCACGCGACGATGATGCCCCGTTTTTAATACCCATGGAATCGGCAGTCTTTTTGATTTCTTCGTCGTCCATGGCGAGTAAGTCATTGATATGCAACATAAAATGTTAATTATGTTATGGGTTTTGTCACAGATTTCTGCTCCCTCGGAATTTTGTCTTTCTGCATAAGAGCAGAAGACAAACCACATTTTTCTAATGTCAGAAAGATTTTTATTACCGAGAAGATAATAACAGAGAATTGTGATTGGTTGATAATTAGATAGATTTGGTTATCCGGCAGTCATCTGCCCACATATTTCATGAAAAGCATTCATGAAAGGGTGAAAGAATAAAAAGGAGAGGGAAGATAACCTCATAAAATGGAACATCGGCATGAAGCCTTATGTTTGATGATGCAAAATTAAGAATAAAAACTAAATTTTACAAATATAAAATGTAAAACCATGCAAAAAGATGATGAAATAAGCCTGAAGCACGTATACTGGAAGTGCAAGAACAAACACAGTTCTTACACTTTATCATAGGTTTTACTTTTTCTAATGATTCAGTTGTCATTGTTTAATGAGGAATAAATTTCAAGAATCAGATCTTTGTCTGTGCTGTTGATAGAAAAATGTCCGCTTTCTATACGGCAGTTTATGGTAGGAGCCATTATTACAGAATCGTTAAACACAAATCCTATCCTTTTTCCTATTCTGCGTTCTGTAGCAGTGGCCCACTGCTGTATCATTTTCTCTTTCAATATTCCATTTATGATTGCCATTCCCGGATAGGAGGTTGTGTCAATAGACACTGTGTCAAAGTCTTTTGTAGTAACAATTGCTTTCCCTTCAATCATATTTTCCGGGATGTCAGCTACGGGATACCACCCATTGACTCGGTGTAACGAGGAACAGGCAGTAAAAATCACAACATTAATGCAAAGAAGAAACTTTATTGTGATTTGTTGTTTTTTACTTATTACCATAGTTTGGAACTCTTACGGGAGATATAAGGTTTATTTTAAATCTTCTTATTTTGTCAAAATTGCTTTGGCTTTACTTATGCAAAGTTAACCAAAGCAACTGAAATATAAGCCATCTTTATCTTTAAACTTTTAGGGTTGTAAGATGAATTGATCAATAAGATAAAATTTCTTTTTTGAGGCTGATACTGATGGGCTTTAAAATAAAATTAGTAACTTTGCAGTAAGAATTAAAATATAAAATATTATGAAAATGTCGATTATTGCATATCTGCCTCCTGTCGGAGCAATTATAGGAAGTCTGATTGGAAATTACATATATAAAAACAATCAGCGTAAAAAAGTGAAGTAACCACTTTTAATAACTTCATATATTTTTGATAACCTTTGCCGGGATTCCACCGACAATCGTGCGTGGTGGCACATTCTTGTTCACTACTGCACCTGCGGCTATAACGGCTCCCTCTCCTATAGTCACTCCTTGAAGAATAGTGACATTAGCCCCAATCCAAACCTTATTGCCAATTTTTACTGGTGCCGGAATCATATCTGCGCGGTGATCCGGATCTATTACATGATTGAGTGTGGCTATCACACAGTTATGACCCACAAGCACATCGTCACCTATAGTTATGCCTCCCTGATCCTGAAACTTACAACCGGAATTTATAAAAACACGTTTACCTATTTTAAGATTTTTACCGCAATCAGTATAGAAAGGAGGAAACAGCCCTAAACTATCATCAACTTCAGTACCTGTCAGTTCTGACATAAGTGCCACTATCTCATGATGATTATGATAAGTGTTGTTTATTTCCATTGTGATGCGAATTGCTTCCTGACTCAATTCGTGCATTTTGGTATGGATTGGAGTGCCTCCGGGTATAACATCGCCGGAATCCATTATATGGATAAATTCTTCTGTTGTCATATCAGTTATTTCAAATCATTTAATTATTTGCAAAATTAGTGTGGATTTATGGAAATAACAAACCCAGATTTGGGTAATCTAGACCTTAATTACTGATATTTGATTCTGTGCCATAAAAAAGCATTATATTTGTAGCATGAAACAGAATTCAATAGTTGTAAGACTCGACTCAATAGATGCCTATAACAAATTGTATGGGCTTGAGACAAAACATCCTTTGGTGACAGTGATAAATCTTAACGAGGCAACCAAAGTAGTAAATCATGTTCGGATGGACTATGATGTCTATGCGCTTTTTCTTAAAAACGGAACGAATTGTAAGATTAAATATGGAAGGCGACCGTATGATTATCAGGAAGGCACTGTTGTCAGTTTTTCTCCGGGACACCTGGTGGATGTTGACATGGAAATTGATGAGATTGCTCCCAATGTCATTGGACTAATGTTTCATCCTGATCTTATCTATAAAACTAATTTGGCATCAAAGATAAAGAGATATAGCTTCTTTGATTATTCTCAGCGTGAGGCAGTGCATCTGTCGGCAGCTGAAAGAAAGACTTTTATAGAATGTCTTGAACGGATAAAAGGAGAGATTGAACACCCTGTAGATAAACACACCGCTGCTATAATTACAAGTCATATACAACTCCTTCTTGATTATCTCACACGTTTCTATGAACGGCAGTTTATCACCCGCAGTAAAGTTAATTCTGACATACTTAATAAATTTGAATCTGCATTGAAAGAGTATTTGGCATCAGGGCAATCAAAGGAAGGAATACCAACTGTAAATTATTTCGCAGAATTAGCACATCTTACCCCGGGATATTTTGGTGATATGATTAAGAAAGAGACAGGCATAACAGCTCAGGAGATTATCTCCCGTAATATTGTTGAAATTGCAAAGCAGCGCCTCTCAGAATCAAATGATGACATAAGTATAATAGCCTACGAATTAGGGTTTCAATATCCACAACATTTTTCCCGTATGTTCAAACGTGTCACAGGAATTAGTCCAACGCAATTCAGAGAGAAATCAGCCATTTAGAGATCATCTTACCTATTAAAGAACATCACCGCATTAAGTACAGAGGGTGATAGGAAGATATCCGAATAACTTCAGATTTCTCCGGTCACCCTTTGCCATATTAAAGTATATTAGGTATATAAATTACTCTTCTGAGAATACTGTTGCCGGTTTGCAATTAGGTAAATTAATGAATAATTTTCGTCTGGTGGAAATGGTTCTTAACGGTGATTATATTGGACTCTATTTTCTGACTGAAACAATACGCATAGATAAAAACCGCGTCAATATCTATGAACAGCAAGACGGTGAAACAGATCCGGAGCTTATAACGTTAGGCTGGCTTATAGAGGTAGATAACTATAAAGATGAATGTCAGATAACCTTACTGGAAAATGACAGTTGGAATCTGACTCTGCGCTATCATTCTCCTGAATATTTATCAACACAACAGTTGCAATGGTTTACTAATGAGTTTAATACAATAAATTCCGCAATATACTCAAACGATAAGAATTCAACAGACTGGGAAAACTATATAGATGTGGAAAGCATGGCACGTTTCTTTATCATTCAGGAAGTAATGGATAACCCCGATGGTTTTCATGGCAGCTTTTATTTGCATAAAGATTTGTCAGAAGATGCAAAGTGGATAGCGGGCAATCTGGGATCTTGTGTGCTATAATCAGGAGAAGACCGATTACACTTTCAAAATGAAAGCACATTATAGGATTGGATTACTTGGGGATTAGATAAAGAAGATGGTTTTGGAGTCTAAGAGAACCATTGCGGAGTTTCCACGTCTTGATGTCCGGTTTATTGGCAGCAATGGCGGCAATGACTTCTGAGGAAGTGGTGGTAAACGGACCAACAGGCTCTATATAACGTCTTACCAATAACTCTGGATCAGGGAAATTCGCTATAGTGGCTGTGGGTAGAGGATTATCGGGAGTGGGCAGATTGGCTGTCACACTGGCTGTGATAACCTTGTTTTCCTCGCGAAGTAATGAGATGCTTCTGTCAAGGGCTTTGTCAAAACCTGCCCAACGAGAGCGCAGAAGAGGGATAATATCGTTGCGGAGAAAATTACGTCGGTAATCAGATTCAAGATTGGTGGAGTCAGTGACAAATGAAAGATTTTTCTCACTAATATATTCAATAATTTCCGGACGATGGAAGGAGAGTAGAGGACGCCATATTTTACCGGTGTCAGGTAGCATTCCGCGTAGCCCGGAGGTACCTGATCCTCGGAGAAGATTCAGAAAAAGAGTCTCTATATTATCGTCAGCATTATGTCCTGTGGCAATACGGTCAGCTTTCAGTTCGGTAAGCAGGTGGTTAAACCAATTATGGCGCAGTTCGCGGCAAGCCATCTCCTCCGATATTCCTTTATGAGAGGAAATATAAGCTTCCACATCGAAATCTATGGTCTTAAGCTCAACGTCGAGGCGGGAACATATCTCCCTGACATGTTCCTCGTCACGCATACTTTCCTCCCCACGTAAGTGAAAATTACAATGTGCGGCAATTACTTCCGCTCCTGAGGCACGGACTGCCGATAACATTGCCACGCTGTCGGCACCACCGCTTACCGTAGCAATTACTCTACTTATTCCCAGCTTGTTAAACTGTCTCCGACATGAGATTTCAATATAATTTTTCCTTTTTTTGATTGCGTTCATAATCCTTACATTTCATTCTGAATATGTTATTTTCAATGCGAAGTTACGAAAAAAACATAAAAATCACTTGTCCGATACAAAATAAAAATTTTCCTTAACAAAACAGGGGAGATGTGTGTTATAATTGCGTAGGGAGATTGTATCACTACAGTTTACCCTACATATAGGAGTAAAAATCCTGCGTTATATTTTATAAACAAATAACTAAATAACTAATAAATAAAAGCTTAATTATTATGGCAAAAGAATGGATATGCACAGTATGCGGATATGTGGCAGAAGGTGAAGAGGCTCCCGCAAAGTGCCCTCAGTGTGGTGCTCCGGCGTCAAAGTTCAAAGAACTTGATCAGAAGGAACTTCTCCAGTTTGTCACTGAGCATGTGATCGGCGTAGCAAAAGATACCGATGAGGAAATGAAGAAGGATCTCAACAATCACTTCCTTGGTGAGTGCACAGAGGTAGGTATGTATCTCGCTATGTCCCGTCAGGCTGACCGCGAGGGATATCCTGAAGTAGCAGACGCTTTCAAGCGTTATGCATGGGAAGAGGCAGAACACGCTGCCAAGTTTGCAGAACTTCTCGGTGACATGGTTTGGGACACTAAGACTAATCTTGAGAAGAGAATGTATGCAGAGGCTGGCGCGAATGCCGACAAGATGCGTATTGCCAAGAACGCTAAGGAGGCTAACCTCGACGCTATCCACGACACAGTTCATGAGATGGCTAAGGATGAGGCTCGCCACGGACAGGGCTTTGCAGGTCTTTACGAGCGTTTCTTCAGCAAGAAATAATTAATTCGGAAATTTTCTGAACCTAAAAATGAAGGGGAGGTGGTGCTCACGCATCAGCCTCCCCTTTCTTCAACCTAACTACACTTACTGATATAATTGTATTACTTCTATTATATAGGGAAATTGTATTTTCTTATTGTATGTTTTTGTTGTCATTCGGGTTATTTTTAAGCCGTGACATAAACTCATCTTTCTTTGTGTCTGAAATAGGAATATATGTCTTACCGAATACTATCCGGCTCCTTTCCACTATTTCCACTTGGTTAAGATTGACGATGAATGAACGGTGAACCCTTATGAACCGGTCGGAGGGAAGAAGTTCTTCCAATTCCTTCATACTCATCAGGGAACTCACCGGATCGCCTTGCGTGCGATAGAAGATAACACGGTCCCTCTGCACCTCAACATATTTTATGCTGTCAATCTTCATCTGGACAAGACGATAGTCTGACTTGACAGTGATAAGGTCAATAGAAGAAGTGGGCTGAGACGTGTTACTTGAGAGATACGCCTTTCTCATTGCATGCCACATCAGAGCTTTTCCGACAGCTTTCATAAACTCCGGATAACTCACCGGCTTAAGCAGATAATCGAGGGCATTGACCTTAAAACCTTGCAGGGCATATTGCTCGTAGGCTGTCACATAGATTATGCTTGTGTCGTCAGGCACCACGCTTGCAAACTCAATCCCGTTAAGCAATGGCATATTGATGTCGAGAAAAATCAAATCCACGCTGCCTGAAACGACATGTTTCACTGCCTCGGCTGCTGATTCAAAGCAGCCAAGAAGATTAAGATCCGGGGTTTTCTCCACGTAACTCTTTAGAAGTTCCCGGGCAAGGGGCTCATCATCAATTATTATGCATTTCAGGGGTTGGTCCATATTTCAATTTTAGTTTAATGGGGCATCATGCTTCTTAAGGGCATGAAGAGAAATTGAGATTTCGGCATAATACACGCCGTTATTCTTTTGCAGCGTAATGGCGTAGCTTCCGGGGTATATAAGGTTTAGCTGTCGCTTCACATTATCCAGACCGATACCTGACTCCTTAGGCAGTGTCCCCTCTTTTATGTGATCACTACCTACGGAGTTCTTTACACTGCAAACCAATGACTCAGCAGTCTTATGTATATTGATATCAATAAAATAACCTGCCTCAGATTGTGAACAATGCTTAAAGGCGTTTTCCACAATAGTGAGAAAGAGCAATGGAGCCACATAAAGATTTGAATCTTCCTGATGAGGAACTTTACAGCTGACCTTAATTGCCTGACTAAGACGCAGCTTGACAAGCTCTACATAATCCGTGATAAATTGAAATTCTTTATAAAGAGGCACGTATGCTGTCACTGAGTCATAAATCATAAAACGCAGCATTCCGCTCAGGTCGTGGAGAGCTTGCTGTGCTCTTTCCGGGGCAAATCCAATCAGGGCATAGATGTTGTTGATTGAATTGAAAAGGAAGTGGGGATTAAGCTGCGCCTTAAGGCTCTGAAGCTCGATCTGTCGTTGCTCTGCATTCAGTTCAAGTTCGCGCTGTCTTACGTTTTCCCGCTCTTTTGAAAGGCGCATTGCGTAAGCCAAGGCTGCTGAAAGCACCATCATTACTCCGTCACGAAACACAAACCTTAGATAATCCATTAAATAGTGCAGGAAAGTTGGCTCTATCTTATGGATATGTCGCTTGTCGGGAGGAAGATGATGGAACCGGTGCATTAATAACTGCATTATGGTGCACAAGCCGATAATCAACAGAAAGTTTATAATAAAATATAGAGTCTGTTTTTCTGATCTTACAAGCATTCTTGGCACAAGCCAGAAATAGTTTACACAAAACATAAGGGCATAGAGTGTCGCAATGATGACACTTATCATTGTCCAATTGCCGGGTCCGCCATTATGAGAGAAAATTGAGAAGGCGGTCGGGAAATAGAACAGGGCAAACGCCAGCAGAATTGCAGGTGCGTTCCCTCCCTTTTTTGTGTAAAGCAGACTACTCATATCTTATTGCCTCAATTGGATCAAGGTTTGATGCTTTTGCCGCCGGATAAAATCCGAAAATAATACCTATGATGGTGCAGACCAGGAATGATAGAATCACAGAGCTGGCATCAATCTGCACGGGCCAATTGGCTAAGACTGACACTGCCCATGTGGCTAATGCTCCTATCAATATTCCCAATATACCTCCGGTGACGGATATGATGACCGCCTCGATCAAAAACTGCATCATAATATCGCGTCCTGTGGCTCCGATACTCATTCTGAGACCTATTTCCCGAGTGCGTTCCGTCACGCTTACAATCATGATGTTCATGATGCCGATACCTCCCACGAGAAGAGATATGCCTGCTACAGCTGCCAGCAACACTGTCATCATAGAGGATGTGGAGGAGATCATCTCTGCCAATTCCTGCATAGAGCGTATGGTGAAATTGTCTTCATCCCCATCTTTTAGTTTATGTTGGGTGCGAAGGATTTCTGTTATTTCCTCAATTGTGGCATCTGTATTGGCTTCGTCAATGGCTGAAGCCTGAATCCCTTGCAGATAGTCGGTGGCGAGCATTCGTTTCATGACGGTGGTGTAGGGCACCAACGCGAGGTCATCTTGGTCCTGACCCATTGTGTTGTAGCCTTTTTCGGCGAGCACACCAATCACTGTCAGGGGTATGGAACCGAAACGTACCACTTTCCCTATCGGGTCAGTGCCATCTGGAAAGAGATTGTCAACAAGCGTTTTCCCAAGGACACATACTTTGGCAGCTCTTTTCACATCTTCTTCGGTAAACATTTCACCCTTTGCTATTGAACGCTGGCGAATCTCAAGAAACTGTGAGTTGACTCCCTGAGCTTGTGAGGGGTAGTTGTTGTTGCCGTTAATCCATTGACCCGAACTGTTTACAGTGGGGGTACTGTGGGCTATAGTGGTGGCTTCGTTTACGAGAGCCTCATAGTCAGCAGGCTTGAGGGTCTGCATGTCATCGCTGCTTTGCCTTACGCCGCCACGCCTCTCCGCTCCGGGGAAAATCATGATCATGTTGCTACCCATCTCAGAGATCTGAGCCTTGATGGAGCTTTTGGAGCCTTGACCGATAGCAAGCATCGTAATCACGGCACCCACACCTATAATAACTCCAAGCATCGTCAAAAAACAACGCATCTTGTTATTGTTAAGTGCCTTCAGGGCTATTTTCAATAGATTATTAAGATTCATGTCTTAATCATTTTACACATCAGCCTCAACAGGAAGACTCTTGTAGACCTCTTCAGCCGATTTAATGTCGTTGTTATACTCGTCGCTCACGATTCTGCCGTCGCGGAGCATAATGTTACGTGAGGAATATTGTGCTATCTCAGGATTGTGAGTCACAAAAATGATTGTCCTCCCTTCTTTATATAGTCGCTGAAACAAGGTCAGTATTGAAAAGGAAGTACGGGTATCGAGATTACCGGTTGCTTCGTCAGCAAGTATAATGACCGGGTTATTGACCAGGGCACGGGCAATGGCAACACGCTGCTGCTGACCGCCCGACATCTGATTACTCTTATGGTAGAGTCGGTTTTCAAGACCTACCTCCCGCAGGCATTTTTCTGCTCGCTCCCTTCTCTCCTTTGCACTGACTGCGGAATTATAGAGCAGCGGCAGCTCTACATTTTCCACGGCAGTAGTCTTCGGAAGAAGGTTATAGTTCTGAAAAATAAATCCTATCTTTCGGTTTCTGATTCGTGCGCGCTCATTCTTTCCCATACCTTTTACTGGGATTCCGTCAAGCAGATACTCTCCGGAAGTCGGGGTGTCAAGACAACCCAATGTATTGAGCAGTGTTGACTTTCCTGAGCCGGATGTACCCATTATAGTGACAAACTCCCCTTCATAGATTGTAAAGCTTACCCCGCGCAGTGCCTTCACTGTCTCGTCGCCTACTTTGAAATATCTTTTCAGGTTCTCTATTTTTATAATCTCCTTAGCCATCGTTATTCCTTTTTCTTTTTGTTGGAGCCCGGCGGCTTCGGCATGAAAGGATTCTCTTGGGTATTGCCGTTTTGTGACTTTGTCTGAATCATGTTATATTGCAATGCCACTTTGTCACCTTTCTTAAGACCGGAAGTGATCTGCTGATAGATATTGTTAGACACGCCAAGCTCTACAGGAGTCTGGATCAGCTGATTATCTCGTTCAACCCATACGGAAACCTTTGGGTTAGAGGCATCGGCAACCGGTTTCGGAAGACCTGACTTGTCGTCTTCTTCCTGCTCCATAGGCTCAAACTTAAGAGCTTTCAGCGGCACAGCCAATACGTCGTTAAGGTCAAGGGTATAAATTGAGAGATTGGCAGTCATGCCGGGGATAAGTTTCAGATCAGGGTTGGGGGCTTTGACAATCACCTCGTATGTCACCACATTTGAAGTAGTTGTGGGATTGAGCCTGACCTGTGTCACCGTGCCGGTGAATATGTCATCAGGATAGGCATCGACTGTGAAAGTGACGTGTTGGTCAAGTTTTACCTGACCAATGTCGGCTTCATCGACATTGCCTACAACCTGCATGTTTTCAAGGTCAGCTATAACATAAAGGTTTGCCACATTCATGCTTGACACCACTGTCTGACCCACCTCTACCTCACGTGAGATTACAATGCCGTCAATAGGGGAGTAGATTTCAGCATAGTTGAGGTTCTTGGCTGCTCTTACACGGTCTGCCTGACTCTTCTCATAGTTAAGGCGTGCAACGTCGTAGTCTCTTTTGGAGGTCTGAAACTCATAATCAGAGATAAGCTGCTCATCATGGAGCTTTTTATCACGCTCATAATTGGTCTTGGCATACTCGTAAGATGCCTTTGCCGATTCCATATTGGCGTTGGCGCTCTGCAGCTCACTGTTGAGGAGCGTCTTCTCTATTTCGGCAAGGAGTTGCCCTTTTGTTACGTGGTCGTTATAGTCCACATAAAGTTTATCAATGATGCCGGTGACCTGTGTGCCGACATCTACCTGGGTGACCGACTCCATTGTGCCGGTTGCCGTGACCACTTCCGACATGGAAATTGGCTCTACGGTAAATGTCTCAAGTTCCATTTTGGGCTTCTCTGAACAGGAGGCGGCAGCCAAAATAAGAAAAGAGGCTTGTAAAGTGAGTTGATATCTTTTCATTTCTACAGATGTTACCAATTTGATTGAGTCTTAAGGAAGATTTACCTCTTGAGATGCGTAAAAATTAATGGTCTTGTTGGAAAGAATTGCCATATATTTACTTTGGAGCAACTCAAGGCGGGCTGTCAGCAGATTATTGTGGGCTGTGAGTAGCTCAAGCGGGTTGACTAATCCTAATTCAAACTGACGGTCAACTAATGTAGATGTCAGTGAGGTGGCTTCGAGTTGCTTCAGTCCTGCAATAAATTTTGCCTTGGCATTGTTGGCTTCCGTGTAGAGATTTTCTATTGTCTGCGACAATGAGTTGAGAAGGTCATCGCGGTCTACTTCATATTGTTCGGCAGCGATTTTTGCTTTAGCGGTAGCTCGGCGGGTAGCGTTGCCGTCGTAGATGGGGACAGATATGTTTACCCCGATCCTTTCATTAAAACCATGTCCCATCTGGTTGCCCCAAGATTTGCCCCCTGATGTGTAGCCTGTCCCAATACCTCCGGAGAGTGCAATCTGTGGCATATAGCCTGCCTTGGCAATCTTTATGTCGTTGGCATAAAGATCTTTGTTAAGCTCATTGCTTTTAATCTGCGGCAACCATGCTGCGGCGATATTATATGTGTCAACCATAGGGGGAAGTTGGGTGAGCACAACAGAATCAGGACATTCAATCTGATGAATGTCAAAATCTTGGTCAAGAGTAATCTGCAGAATGGTCTTCAGATTTACTTTTGCTGATTCAAGGTTCCCTTGTGCTTGGACAAGATTATAACGGTCTTGTGCACACTGGCTTTCAATCTGTGCGAAGTCAACCTTTGAGGTGCGTCCTGCATTCATCAGTTTGAGAGCCCTTTCAGTCTGTGCCTCACTCACCTCGAGAGTCTGCTGTGCGATTTCTACAGCTTCTACGGCATACATTATGTTAAGATATGCCTGAAGCACCCCGAGTTTTATCTCCTTTTCAGTATCGGCTCCGGCGAGTGCCTCTTGTTGCTCAAGCAGTTTTGCAGATTCGAGTTTGTATTTACGGATATTCCCTTCCCAAACTGTCCAGGAGGCATCAACGCCATATGAACTGGTATATGTGTTTCCATCACGCCCCGTTTCTTTCGCCGGATAGTTGATGAATGACTGGGAAGTGTTGAACCCTACATTCGGCAACCATGCATCTTTTGCTTCGCCCACACTTTCTTGGGCAAGCAAGAGTCTTATGGTGTTGCGTCGCACATCAGTATTATTGGCAAGTGCCCACTTCAGGCAATCGTCAAACGACCATTTCTCCGCATTGCTGCTGTTGGTTGCCTCAGGCATCTGTGGTCCTTCCGATTTGCCGGAGCTTTTGTCGTTAGAGTCGACATCGGGAACTGTCAGAGTGATTGCATGAGACCCTTCAGTGTTTTGGTGTGCACACAATGCTGAGGGAAGTGCAGTAAGAAGAAGACACAAGGATGAGTATCTAATGATGTTCATGTAAATATGAAGTTTTACAGATACAAAATTACTTGATGTTATTCAATACAGCAAATGAAATCGTTATAACGGTCATAATCATCGTTATAAACCTAATTTCTCACTTTAAACGCAAAAACAGTATGATATATTGTTAATAAACGTTAATAAAAAATACCCCGGAGATACCGCTTCACAAGCGTATTTCCGGGGTAATGGATTTAGATAGATAAGAGAGAGGATAGGGGATAGTTTTATCAGCTCACGATAGCTTTTTTTATGGTGTCAGTGATATATCGCACATCGTCATCGGTGACGTAGGGTCCTGCCGGAAGGCATATCCCCACATGGAACAGTCCCTCGCTCACACCATTGACGTATGCCGGCGCATTGCGGTACACCGGCTGACGGTGCATCGGCTTCCACAGAGGGCGTGCCTCAACGTTGGCTGCGTCAAGGATCATGCGCATTGCCTCAACGTTGTCATTCGGCTGGCAGTCAGTCACCGCTGTCGTGGCTGTGTGTGTAACACCCGCTGCTCCTCCGACGGCACCGGTTATAACTTCCCTGTAGGCGTTCTCCTGACCCTTAATCTTCAAGCCCGGGTCAAGCGTCGCCGTGCACAGCCAGAAGTTGGAGTCGGACTCACGCCACGGGTTCCCGTGCATGGTGATACCGTCGACATTCCTGAGATACTCACAGTAGAGTTCCTGCACGTGTTTGTGGTGGGCAATGTGCTCGTCAACCACCGTCATCTGACCTCTGCCGATTCCGGCACAGATGTTGCTCATGCGGTAGTTAAACCCGATTGCCTCATGCTGGTAGTAGGGGTAGCTCTCACGCGCCTGTGTCGCGTACCACAGTATGCGGCGTGCCTTCTCCTCGTCGGGACATATCAGGGCACCGCCCCCGGAGGTGGTTATCATCTTGTTGCCGTTGAACGATAGCACACCGTACTCACCGAATGTGCCGAGCATCTGACCGTCGAACCGTGATCCGAACCCCTCTGCCGCGTCCTCGATAACAGGTATCTCATAGCGGTTGGCAATCTCCATAATGCGGTCGATACGGTAAGGCATACCGTAGAGTGCGACGGGTATAATAGCCTTGGGCTTCCTGCCGGTCTTTGCGATTCGGTCCTTTATTGCCTCCTCAAGCAAGTCCGGGTCCATATTCCACGATTCCGGCTCGGAGTCGATGAACACCGGTGTCGCACCAAGATAAGTTATCGGGTGAGAAGAGGCACAGAAAGTGAACGACTGCACAAGTACCTCGTCACCCGCCTGTACACCACAGGCAATGAGGGCAAGATGTACGGCGGCAGTACCGGCTGAGAGGCAAACGACCTTTTTGTGAAGGGGTTGTGTGTTTTGAGTTTTGCGGTCTGAGCATGACGAATTGACGAACTCCTCGAGATCTTTCTCGAATCCGTTTACGTTAGGACCCATCGGGACAACCCAGTTTGTGTCAAAGGCTTCCTTTATGTAGTCCTGTTCCCTGCCACTCATGTGGGCGAGGCAGAGGTATATCCTGTTACGCATATTTTGGTTAAGGGTTTTATAATTTAGGGTAAAAGATAAGGAGATCGGTATGACTGATACATATATAAAAAGTAGGGACGCGACTACTCGCGTCCGACTTGTGATGGCAGTGTTAGTCCCGCCACTGTATGTGGTTTACAAATAAATATTGATCTTATGGAGAGATGTTATTTAGTACGTGAGGAATAAGCCTCAAGAGCATGGGCGAGGACTTCAATTGCCTTCCCCAGTTCCTGCTTTTCCAAGACGTAGGCAATTCTCACCTCATTCTTACCAAGTCCGGGAGTGCTGTAAAAACCTGATGCGGGAGCCATGAAAATAGTCTGACCCTCATAGCTGAACTCCTCCAGACACCATCGGCAGAAGTCGTCAGAGTCCTCCACCGGGAGGCGTACAAGCGTATAAAAGGCACCCATCGGTATCGGGCTGTATACCCCAGGTATCTGATTAAGCCTGTCTATAAGGAAATTGCGGCGTTCTATATACTGGTTATAGGTCGCAAGCATATATTCCCTCGGGGTGTCGATTGATGCCTCAGCCACAATCTGACCCAACAGAGGCGGGCTGAGACGAGCCTGACAGAACTTCATTACATTATGTCGCAGCTGCCTGTTCTTTGTCACCAGTGTCCCTATACGGATCCCACATTCATTGTAGCGCTTTGACACTGAGTCAATCAGCACGACGTTTTCCTCAATGTCAGGTAAGTGACATGCCGAGATATAGGGTGCACCGGTGTAACAGAACTCACGGTAAACCTCATCAGAAAACAGGAAGAGGTCATGTTTTTTTACTATGTTCATTATCGTGAGCATCTCACGCAAAGAGTAGAGATAGCCGGTCGGGTTATTCGGATTGCATATAAGGATCCCCCGGGTCTTCGGGGTGATGAGCTTCTCAAATTCCTCAATAGGGGGCAGGGCGAATCCTTCCTCAATCCTTGAGGGGATTGTGATAATCTTAGCCCCTGCCAGGATTGCAAAAGCCATGTAGTTGGCGTATGAAGGCTCCGGCACAATTATCTCGTCGCCGGGGTTCAGGCATGCCATAAATGCAAACATCACCGCCTCCGAGCCGCCGGCAGTGACTATTATGTCCTCCTCGCTTACATTGATGTCAAACGACTTGTAGTAGTCACGGAGTTTCACGCGCAGACTTCTGAAACCGTCAGAGGGGCTATACTCAAGAACTTTCCTGGTCACATTGTGCAGGGCTTCGACAGCCTGAGGCGGGGTGGGGATATCGGGTTGACCGATATTTAGTCGATAGACCTTGAGCCCACGCTCCGCCGCTTTCGCTGCGAGTGGGGCTAACTTCCTGATAGGGGATTCCGGCATTATGGTGCCTCTTTCTGACAGTTTTGGCATAATTATTCTCTTGTTATTTGGGGCAGTTGCTTAGACCACCGGTGTAAATGTTTCACTTAAATAACGCAGAGATATGAATAATCTTACAATTCTACCGATGACCCGGGTAGATTTTTTTACTGTCAGCAAGATTCTTGATGACAGCCAATGATTCCTCAGCGTGCCTTTTATTACCTCCGGGAAGGTTAGTGACAGTCTTTATCCCCGGAATATAAGAGTCACCGGTGAATAGACAGTCGCCGACAATCCATGTGATGCAACTCGGATTGTGACCCGGGGTGAAGATTGCCCTGACTGTCATGTTGCCGCCTGATTCCATTTCCTGATTATCATCCATTACCCTTATGCATTCCGGTTTACTTATCACAAATGAGTCCTCATGATAATAAGACAGGTTTTTCCTCGCGTCAAGAAGCATTTGTCTTCCGGCTTCATTTGTAAGCACTTCCACATCAGGGTTCAATTCAATCACCTTATTCAGCCCATATATATGATCGAAATGCGCATGAGTCAACATAACAGTTTTCACTCCATGGAATCCTGCCCATTCATCACCGGGGTCAAACAGTATCTGACCCACCCTGTAACTCACAGATGAAAACAACCCATTGACATGTGATTCTATATTCAGCATAGGTAATACAGTAAAAGGATTATAGAACGGAGCATGCCTTATACAACCATTACTATTACTACTACTGTCTTGGATGTATGTTTGGAATCGCTATATCCAGAGATGAACCAAGATTTTAACCCTAACTCTCTTCCTCATCTGAATGACACTTAGTGACTCCGATCTTTTCTTTTAATTCTTTATTAATAATAATTTATAATACAAATTTAGATAATATGATTGAGATTTGCAAGTTTTATTTTTGGGAAATAGTGATAATTTGGTCTTTTCAATGGCAAGTGACTCAACCTTGAGCGATTGAAGGAGGAAAGAAAAAGGTTTTTACTCTACGTTTACGAGATAATCGCATTTAGCGAATGTTTTACCATATGCGGGTATAAGTATTGAGTCATCTATTTCGTTCCCTTTCAGCCATTCGATTATGGCTTTTGGAAAATTGACTCCAGCCTCATAACTGAACGGGAAACCGCCTCCGAAACGGGGATTGAGTTCAAGAACATAGTATTCCCCATGACGCTCAAACACATCTACGTCGAGGTTGCCGATGTGTCTAAGGGATTGTCCTAACTTCCTGCCTATCTCCCTTATCGCTGTATTGTCAACAGTCTGTGCCTTGTCCGTCTCACCGGCACGCATGGCAAGCTTCTTCTTCACCGACACGCCACGGTTATTGCCGTTCAGGTCGTTCATCACGTCAATGCCGTATTCCTGTCCCTCAATCTTCTCCTGAATAAGAATGTACTCATTCCCCTTTGACACCTCCGAGAGGATCGACTTCCTGACTTTCTTCAGCAGCATGGCATACACCTCGTCAAGTTCCTCCATATTGTTGACAAACTCAATACCGATGGATCCGGAGCCCCAGCGTGGTTTGAGGACAAGTGGAAACCGTAACTCCCCGTTGCCAATGGCTTCCTTTGCCTTGTCAAGGCTGATGAAAGTCTTCGGTGTGTTCAATCCAAGGCTTTCAACATACCGGGCAGTAAGATACTTGTCAAAGCAGATGTCAATGACCTCCTTGTCAGCTACAATAGGCAGGATGCCATGCTCCTCAAATCTTTTCCGGTTCTCAGCCAATATGGGCAACTCAAGGTCATTGAGGCAGATAATTGCCTTGACATTATTACGTTGGCATATATCAAGAATACAGTCAATATAGTCAGCAGAATAGACCGCCGGAACCTTCTCCTTGATATCAGCTGCCGAAAGCGCAGGGGCAGACAACTGCATATCCGCCCCGATAATCTTGCCCCCGTCGCCAAGCTGCTCCTTGAAATACTTTAGCAGGTATGTGCGCCTTCCGGCACATGTGAATAGAATATTAAGCATTAGTCAGAGTTATTTCATTACGTTCATTAGTCCCCCGGTATGCCAGAACAGCACATTATCAGAGATATTGTTCTTTCTTAAGTAGTCCATCATTCCATAGAAAGCCCAAAGATAAGCCCGGTCTTCCTCATAGCCTTGTCAAGGAACTCAGCCATCTCGGGGGTATACTGCTCATATCCCCCACACAGGTAGTCGGTGTTGAAGTCTATCTTCCCGGTGTAATCCTTGTCCAGTCCATAAATAATCATTGCTGATACATAATAGTATGATTTACGGGATTTATACCTCCTCCGAATGAGGATACAAGTTATCACGGACAACTTTAATTGTATCTGTGTCAATGTCTATCTCGGACAAGTCAAGTCTGGGGGGAGTATATTCACGTCTTAGCAACCCGTAATAATACCTGTCAATCAGCTCCCCATTCAGTAATTTCTCGTCCCTAATTATTCCTTCAAGTTTAAAACCAAGTTTTTCACGTACTCTGCGTGAGGCAATATTGGGTTTATCAACATGACTACTGATCTTGTTAAGCTGCAATACGTTGAAGGCATAATCAATAAGTAACTGATTAACATGGGTGCCAATACCCTGGTGGTGACGGTCCGGACTGATAAAGGTATAAGTCTCCCCCCTGCGTAGCCTCCAGTCAATCTGGGTTATTCCTCCAAATCCTATAATCTCATTGTCGTCATCAAGGTAAGTGACATCAATCCTGTCATCCCGGGTTAAGTTTCGATTGTACCACTGTATGGTATTATCTAACGTTATGGGAGGGGTAAAACCCATATTGGCGTATATCGTAGGATTATTCATCCATTTAACACGTGTGGGCAAATCCCTTTCCTCAATTCTTCTAATCTTCATGCCTGAATCAGTGTTCTAATTTAGATTTCCTCTCGTCATCAAGGAAGCGTCCCTTCGGAGCCACGACGATATCCTTTCGGGCAAATACGTTTTTTATTGTCTTTAGAATAATCTTACAGTCGTTGATGAAGGTTATGTCATCCACGTACTGGGCATCATATTCCAATTTCTGATCCCATGACAGATTGTTGCGTCCGTTAACCTGTGCAAGTCCGGTTATCCCGGGACGTACATTATGCCTACTTTGTTCCCGGTGCGTATACCACGGCAAGTACCGCGGCAGCAAAGGACGGGGACCAATAAGCGACATGTCTCCCTTGAATACATTCCAAAGCTGAGGCAGCTCATCTATGGAGGTTTTACGAATTATTGCCCCAACTTTGGTGAGTCTTCTTTCATTAGGAAGTAAATTTCCCGTCGCATCTCTCTCATCAGTCATTGATTTGAATTTCACAACCTTGAAAATCTTGCCATTCTTTCCGGGACGTTCCTGAAGGAAGAAAGCGCCTGCCCCCTTGTTGGCGACGTGAAGCCAGACTGTCACAGCAGCCAACGGCACAGACAGCACCAGCAATGCCACACCGGAGGTGGTCACGTCGATTGCGCGCTTGAAGAAGTCTCTGTAAAGTTTCATGAAATAAACATTATATGACGAACAGACCTATTTCAAAATATAGTCCGCAATCCTGTCAACAGTGTAGACGTTCAGAAGAAATTGGTTGCCTTTTTTACCCATGGAAGTAGCTTCATCGGGATCATTAGTAAGTCTGTCCATGTTCTTCAGAAAAAGATTCAGATCTCCATTTCTGCACCACATTCCAAAACCAGCGCTCTCGGCTATGCGTCCAATGTCGGTGCTGCTGTCTGTGGCAAGGAGGACAGGCATCGAGTTCTCAAGGTAGCTTAGGAGACGGGAGGGGAAGTTGGGGATTGTGAAGCGTGGGTCGAGGAAAATAAGCCCCACATCACATGCATGCACCAGTTGGTCATAGTTAGTCTTCGGAAGGGCAGAGAGTAGTTTTGAATTCCTGGGGCTGTGTGCCTCAAACCACCGTGCCATTTTCGGATACTCGGTGCCGCTCCCCACGATAATAATGAAGCTGTCTTCCATTTTCTCATTTGCCTCAACCACCCTCAGGAGGAAATCAAGCCCCTGTGGCTTGCCGAGGTTGCCGCCATATATGAACAAAGTCTTATCAGTGGGTATGCCTAATTTTGACAGTAGTTGGTTGCGCTCCTCCATTGAGACCTCAGGTACCTCAATAGGCATGATTGCATTTGGGCAAACCTCCACCTTTGACGGATCCACACTTGGATTATGAGTCAGGACATACTCGCAATTTGCCGGCGACATGCAGCCGATCTTATCGGAGATCTCATAGAGACGTTTCTCCTTACTGCGGAACATCCTGTGGAGTAAGCCTCCCTTTCTCATCATTCCGAGGTCAACGGCGTTCTGTGGGAAAATGTCTTTCAGCATCAGGTAACTGCGGCAGCCACATCGCTTCCTGACATTCTCAATGACCCTGTTGAAGGTGATGGGCGGAGTTGCGTAGAGCACCAGGTCAAACCTTACGTCCCCCCAGTACTTGCGGATAGCCCTGTCGAACTGCCGTTCGAGCAGGAGGATGCCTATCCCTTTCTCTACGACGCTGGTCTTCCGTATGTTTAGTGTCCTGATCTTAAGGATCTGGCAGTGGTCACTCTTTACCAGGTGGGTTGGTTTGCCGAACCTCCGTTCGGTGGGTGAGGCTATGTAGACGTCACTGCCACGGCTGATGAACTCACGCATTAGGTCAGAGTAGATTCCCCTTACGTTCACGTCGTCAAACCTTGACAGGGAAAGGAAAAGAATGTTCATTAGTTACTGGTCTTTTCGCCAGACCATCTTGTTTACGACGGTGACGTATGACTGGATAATTTTCACCACTATGTTACTGACGTTTTCCCCAATGTAGACATCTACCGGAGTGCCATTATCGTGATTCTTGTTCATTTCAATGGCTGTCTCTACTGCTTGGAGTAATGACTTCTTATCAATGCCGGCAAGTATGAAGCCGGCATTGTCAAGCGACTCCGGACGCTCAGTTGAGGTGCGTATGCACACGGCGGGGAACGGGTGACCAACGGAGGTGAAGAAGCTGGACTCCTCGGGCAGCGTTCCGGAGTCCGAGATCACGGCGGCGGCGTTCATCTGCAGGCAGTTGTAGTCATGGAATCCCAGTGGCTCATGCTGTATGATGCGCCTGTCGAGTTTGAACCCTGACTGCTTGAGACGCCTGTGGCTCCTGGGGTGGCAGCTGTAGAGGATTGGCATGTCGTACTTCTCAGCTATGGCGTTGATGGCACTGAAGAGCGACAGGAAGTTCTTCTCGGTGTCGATGTTCTCCTCCCGGTGGGCGGACAGGAGAATGTACCTCCCTTTCTCCAGCCCGAGACGCCGGTGTATGTCGCTTGCCTCAATGTCGGGGAGGTTCTGGTGGAGCACCTCAGCCATCGGGGAGCCGGTGAAGTACGTGCGCTCCCTCGGAAGACCGTTGTCAGCGAGGTAGCGCCGTGCATGCTCCGAGTAGCAGAGATTGACATCGGATATTATGTCCACTATCCTGCGGTTTGTCTCCTCGGGGAGGCACTCGTCCTTGCACCGGTTGCCCGCCTCCATGTGGAAGATGGGAATGTGGAGGCGCTTGGCGGCAATTGCCGACAGGCATGAGTTTGTATCGCCGAGGATCAACAGTGCATCGGGCTTGATGTCAGCCATCAGCTTGTAGGAGCAGTTGATGATGTTTCCTATGGTCGCGCCGAGGTCATCGCCCACTGCGTCCATGTAGACCTCCGGGTCAGCTAACTTCAGGTCACGGAAGAATATGCCGTTGAGGTTGTAGTCGTAGTTCTGTCCGGTGTGCGCGAGTATGGTGTCAAAATATTTACGGCATTTATTTATGGTTGCTGCCAGACGGATAATCTCCGGCCGTGTGCCGACAATGATGAGCAGCTTCAGCTTGCCGTTGCCAGCAAACCGAATATCTGAGTAATCAGTCTTCATAAAGTATATATGAGATATACATTCGCATTGGAAAAACGCGAATTAATCAGTATTCGAAATATAAAGAATTCTATTTGATTGATTTTATAAGTGCCTCAACTGTATCAATAAACTCTCCTGCCATAGGACGAATTTTTTCAAGAGTCTGGCGGTCGCAGAAGCAATAATCCTCATAGTCATTGTTATGTCGCAGGTCAAAGAGCTTAAAGAAAGTCTTCGCCAAATCAGTGTCAATGAGGCGCGGCTTGACAAAATTAAGAGAGAACACTGTCTTTACACCGGCATGAGTTTGGGTCTCAAGTTTGTTTGCTACAAGAAGTGCCACCACAATATAATAACAGGCATAGTATAGACGGCTGACGGCAGCGTTATAGAACTCACCCTTCAACAGATAATCAACCTCGCGGAGTGTCTCGTGGGCACGCTCAATTCGGTATGCCACGAGATTTGCCCTTGACGGGTCATCCAGTTTTACCTTCATATAACAATACCCTCGTTGATTACATTTACAGTGAAGGGCGTCTTTCGGCTTTCCCAGATACTTTTGATAAGTACTAAGGGGGAAATACGTATACCCTCGTCTATCTCAATATCATATAGATGATCTACAATCTCGTCACGTCGGTCAACAAACGCATAGCCCTGATAGCTGTCAGGAAGAATAATAAGAAGGTCTATATCCGAATCCTGTGTAGCTGTATTACGAGCCTGGGAACCATAAAGAATGGTCTTGGCCTCAGGGAAAAGTCTGCGCATCATCTCCGATATCTTCTTTATAACACCACTATGCCTCATAATATCCTGGGTTAGACTGCAAAGATAGCGAATGTTCCCGAAATATTACAACATTTGGTAAAAATTATACCGGGTCAAAGAAAGTATCTGGATGGTTGGGGTGGAATATCTCATTGCAGTACATGACGGTGACAAGATCCTCGGTGTCGGATAGGTTGATTATATTATGTGTGTAGCCCGGGAGCATGATGACGGACTGGATCTTGTCACCGGACACCTCGTATTCTAAAATTTCGTCGGTGCCCTCCCGGCGCATCTGTATGAGACCGTGACCCTTCACCACTATGAACTGCTCCCACTTGGTGTTGTGCCAGTGCTGCCCCTTGGTGATCCCGGGCTTGGAGATGTTGATGCTTACCTGACCGCAGTTTGGCGTATGTACAAGTTCCGTGAAGCTGCCTCGGTCATCACAGTTCATCTTCAGGTCGAACACGGTCTTCTCTCTGGGCAGATATGAGAGGTAGGTGGAGAATAGTCTCCTGGCGAAACTGTCCTCGGGGATCTCCGGGATCATCAGGGTCTTTGGCATTTCGGAGAACTGATGAAGCAGATCTACAATCCCCCCCAAAGTCACATGGAAAGTTGTCGGCACGGCACAGAACCTGCCCTCTTCCCTAAGGACGGTTCTGACACCGTCAAACTCGCAGTGGTGCTCCCTCCCCTGCAGGGCGAGTATCATCTCCTCCACGAGGTCGTCAATGTAGAGCAGCTCAAGTTCAACCGACGGGTCATTGACCTGTATGGGGAGGTCATTGGCGATGTTGTGGCAGAAGGTTGCCACGGCTGAGTTGTAGTTTGGTCGGCACCACTTGCCGAAGAGGTTCGGGAAGCGGTAGACAAGCACCTTTGCCCCGGTCTCACCGGCATACCTGAAGAACAGCTCCTCGCCGGCACGCTTGCTCTCCCCATATGGGTGACCGGCATACCTGCCTGTGAGGGAAGCCTGAATTGAGCTTGACAGCATGACCGGGCATTTGTTACCATGCTTTTTGAGCGTGTCAAGGAGAGTGGAGGCAAACCCGAAGTTGCCCCTGTGGAAGTCTTCTGGGTTCTCAGGGCGGTTCACGCCAGCGAGGTTGAACACGAAGTCAGCCTCTCTGCAGTAGCGGTCAAGATCCCCGGGTGATGAGTCGATGTCATACTCAAAGACCTCCAGCCCCCCTCCGGCTCCCCCCATAAGGGGGAGGGTCAGTGTACGGCGGTCTTTCCCGTCGCGTATGTTTCTAAGCTGGGCGCAGAGGTTCCTGCCGACGAAACCCTTCGCGCCTGTTACCAAAATCTTCATCACTCGCTGCGTATTTCGCGTTTGGTGTCAGCCTCAATCATTCCGAGGTCAGCCTGAATGAAGCGGAGGCGCATCAGCTGCTCCTTCATGCCCTCAACGTCCAGGCGTTGTGTGTTATGGCTGTGGTAGTCCTCGATCTTGCTCACCTCCTCACTGCCCTCGGTGAAGAACTTGTCATAGTTGAGGTCACGCGTGTCGCACGGTATGCGGTAGTAGTTCCCCATGTCGATTGCCTTTGCCATCTCCTCGCGCGTAACGAGGGTCTCATACAGTTTCTCCCCGTGGCGTGTGCCTATGACCTTAACCTCTGTCTCGCCATACTTGGGATTAACTTTGGCATAGATCTCCTTGAGTGCCTCGGCAAGGATTGAAAGCGTGGCTGCGGGTGCCTTCTGCACGAACAGATCACCGTTGTGACCGTGTGTGAACGCATATATCACAAGGTCAACCGCGTCATCGAGGGTCATCATGAAGCGTGTCATCTCGGGGTCAGTAATGGTGATCGGCTTGCCGTCCATCATCTGCTCGACCCAGAGGGGGATTACGGAGCCGCGGCTTGCCATGACGTTTCCATATCGTGTGCAGCAGATGGTGGTTGGCGCACCCTCACCTAACTCACGTCCCTTGGCTATTGCTACTTTCTCCATAAGTGCCTTTGAGATACCCATTGCATTGATAGGATATGCAGCCTTGTCGGTTGACAGCACCACAACATTCTTCACTCCATGCTCAATGGCAGAGAGGAGGACATTGTTGGTGCCCTCAACGTTGGTGCGGGTTGCTTCCATTGGGAAGAACTCGCAGCTGGGAACCTGCTTGAGGGCAGCGGCGGAGAATACATAGTCAACACCCTTCATTGCGATGTCGACAGACTGCTTATTGCGAACATCACCGATGAAGTACTTCACTTTCGGATTCTGAAGCCGGTGGCGCATGTCATCCTGTTTTTTCTCGTCACGGCTGAGAATACGGATTTCCTTAATATCCGAGTCCAGAAAACGGCGTAAAACCGCATTGCCAAATGACCCAGTGCCTCCGGTAATAAGGAGGACCTTATCTTTGAATACGGACATTTATATAAATTTTATTGTTTTTAATCTCAATATAGTTGAACGAAGTCTGGTTTTTGTGACTGAGTTAAGATCCAATCATATACAGATTTATTTCTTTGTGCAACTGCTAAATAATTGACAGTGGTATTGATGTAGACACTACCTTTTTGCCCCATTTGAAAAAGAGTGTCCATACCCTTATTTATAGCGTTAGATATAGTAAGTCGTAAATTCTCTACACCTAAATCAATGCACCAACCCAAATTATATTTATTTAGATCCTGCCAGGGAGTGGCAGTTGTGGTAATAACAGGTAATCCGCAACTCATTGCTTCGGCAATGACCATACCAAAATTTTCACTGTAAGATGGCAATATAAAAATAGCGGATTGGTAATACAAATTTCTTTTTTCTTTGCCAAAAATTGGTGGTATGATTCTGACACTGTTACTCAGTCCCTTTTCTTCAATCATTTTCACTAATTTTGAAATATAGGTTTTCTCACCGTTCCCTGCAATAACCAAATTCCAATCAGGATATTTAGCAGATATATCTCCCCATGCAGTAATTAATACTTCCAATCCTTTTTTTTCATGAATACGAGATATGAAACAAACCTGTTGTTTTACATCAGGTTTACTAAAAGGCTTTCTACATGTATATTCGTTAATGTCAATACCGTTAGGAATTATTGCGATTGGAGCTTTGATATTCAGATTTCTGATATTTTCAGCCTCCATATCAGAGGTTGCCAAAATACAAGTTGCATGTTGTAAATCCCCTTTTTGATATAACATAAGTGCAAGTTTCTTCTTTAGCCTCTTTTGTTTTAAACACCATGGCTCAAGACACCCACGAGGGGTCATCATATAAGGAATATTATTTTTACGTGCGATAGCAGCAACTTTATGATATAATGGATGCCATAAATTTTGACAATGAATTAAATCATATCCTTCTTGCATTATTTTTTCCTCTAACATTTTATGTGAAATATTATTAGGGATTGTTTCTAGCTTTACTTTAGAATTTGATAAGATATGGGTATTCATTTCCTTTGACTTGCAAGTTATAAGCGTAGTATCCACACCTATTTCTGAAAGGCCCTTAGCTAATAATGGAACACTTCTTGATGGACCTCCTGATGTTTTATCTAATGTTGTTATGAAGAGGCAGATTTTCATAATTAATAAACTTATTTTTATAAGGTATAGCTGCATAATATGCAGAAATTAATAATATTATTAGAAGATATTTTTGTTCTCCAATTGCAATGTTAATAGTGAATCCAACAAACATTGGGATGATTGTCAGATATTGAATAAACTTTTGACCTCTCTTCTTTCCAAACATTATATACATAAAAAATATATATACCGGTAATCCATACATACAAATCAAATATATATGACCGATTTCTGTAACAAATCCTTCCTGACCTGAGCCCACGATTAAGAACAATGGCTGAATTTCCTTAAGTCCATGTATAAAATCGGCCATACGTCCTCCTCCACCAGCAATACCTTGGTTTCCATAAATTGAATGTCGTCGCTCAATACCTGTGGAATATATCTCTTGAAAGTAGTCAAGATTAGTATATATAAACAATATAATACCTATGATTGCAATAATTCCCAAAATAATTGAAGTTTTACTATTATTCAGAGAATTTGTAAAAAATACAATATATGATACTAGAACAAAAGCTACACCTAATCCTCCAAAGCTCATGGTACATAGTAGTATAAAACTAAGACATACTAATAAAATATATTTATAAATTACTTCTTTTTTCTCTTCAACTAAATAAAAAAGAACTAGACTGGTAGCGGCATAAGCAACATTATTTGGATCAGCCCATAAGAAATTGTACCTAAATACTAATAGTTCTTTATTAAGCCATCTATTAATTTGGGGATCAAATGGACACAAGATTTGTTTAATATATATGAATAAATCTCGGTTAAAACTATAAATAATAGCAAATATAGTAATATAAATAACTCCCCAAAAAATAATACTGTTTATTTTTCTATCATATTTAGAAAAAAAATATAAGAAAAAGAAAAAATACCAAAATGAGAAAATATATTGAAAAAATCTTTTTATAGATGTACTAAAAGTAGTATGATAAGAAGATCCTTCAAAACCCAGTAAACTAAATAGAGTACTAAATATCATTAGAACAATAATTATACTAAAGAAATGTCTTTCTTTCTCAAATTTTGTTCTTTCCCATCGAATATAGTACCAGTATATAAGGATAGGCAGAGAGAGACTTATTGAAAACAGAGGAAATAAAGGAATAAAAAAGATATCAAGAATCATGAAATTAAAACATCTTCTATCTAATTTATCCTCTTTTATAGAAGGCTGGAACAGTCCTATCATACTATATTTCCTTGGATGAAAAATTTACAGTAACATTTTAAGAGGAAGAAATCCTTCCGCATATTCAACCTTATTTGCATATCCCCAAATATGATTACGTTCAATTACAGTCTCGAAAAGTTTATTAAAACGATTATGGTCGCCTTCATAACATGCCAGTGCTGATAGCTTTTTATCTATGAAGTCTGAAATATCAATAAAAGTAGTAGGGTTTAGTTGTTGCTGTAAGATATATCCATTTGAATGATACATCAACACATTTCTGCAATGCCTTGATGCTGTTTTACAGATCCGAGATGCTTCTACGTGATCCTGATTCATGTCATCATAATAATGCATAAATACTGTATCGATATTTAAATCGAAAATTATACGTTCAACTCGTTGCATAATATCTGTGTTATAAAAAAGCTCACAACATTGAATAGGTTTAAATTCAACGATCTCTCTTATTCCAAGAATAGCAGATGCTTTTGCACTTTGTATTATACTTGAGATTGCATCCACATGGATGTTCATCTGATTAAAATTCGTTTCATTATTTGTAAGAGTCAGTTTATAAACTTTTTTACCCTGACTTACAAGTTTTGCAGCTGTACCGCCACAACCAAGTTCGGCATCATCGTAATGCGCACCTATAATTAAAATATTATTCATTGGATATAACTTTAGTTGTTCTTATTATTTTCGCGGGTATTTCAGCAACTACCTGATATAGAGCAATATTTTTAGTAACTACTGAATTAACTCCGGCGCACACTTTCTTCTCCCAATTTTACATTGCCAAATATCTTTGCCCCATATAGACGGTGACATTATCTTCAACCCATGGCTTTTTATTATCAGTTGAAACCCCAAGGGTGACTAACCACCATACTCTATATACAAACCACCTTATATAGGCGTATTGGTATTCAAGTACACTCCATACTTAACCTCATGATGTTTGAATATTAAATATGCTATTGAACCTAAATTATATTTCAGAAGATTATTCCTTTTTAAATAACAAACGATGCAATACCAAAAGGCTACACGGAATAGAGGTCTGTTAGTATAAGATACAAATTTCCCTTCCTCATATCTATAGGCATCATTATTAATAAGTTGTATAAGTTTCATGAGCAAATAAGTTCTTTAAGTTCTCGTTTTAGCCTGTTATCACAATCTTCTAAAATATGGATAGTATCAATCTTGCCTTTTGTCCTTGCGGTTTTAATTCCGTTTGCAATATCTTGTGGCGTATTTCCGCTATAAAAAGTTATTGCATCTGAGACCTCACATTCTTTTATAGCTTTAGCTTCAGAGCAAAGAACTGGAATACCTACGGCCATATAAGATATAATTTTTGAAGGGAATTGAGTCATGGTAAATTGGAGCTCAGGATTTAAGGTACAAACTCCCAAGTTAATGTGGGAAAGATAATTAGTATATTCTCTGCCTCTACGAACACCATCAAATGATATTTTGCATTTCGTATGACTTTTTAATTTATTTATCTCTTCATAGACTTGATTAATTTCTCCTTTAGATCCAAAACCTAATATGTGAATATAATATTCCTCGTCCAGAAAAGCAGCTGCTTTTATAACATCCAAACATCCTTTTTTAGGATCTAATATCCCAGTGTATGCAACATGATATAGTGATGGATCAAATACAATAGGTTCCTTTGAACAATCTGAAAAATATTTTGTTCCTAAATCCTTATATGAACCATGAATAACTAAATATGGTTTATTTTTTTTATTAACAACAGAATTTAATAATTTTGTTGGATATATATATTTATTCCCATATCTTAAAATCCAACGCTCTATTTTAGAGAGCCATTTTTTACCAAAAATATCTCCGTATATTTCCTCGCATTCATTTATCAGACATACTCCTTTAAGTCTGAGTAATAAATTAATCCACATGGTACCGTAGGAGTGATATACGATGACTGTGTCTTTGGCTTTTATATGAGTGAGAATATAATAGACTATTGCCGTATTCATCACCATTATATTTAAAAGCTTAAGAAGTCTGCCTCCTCTCCAAGTTGTTGGAAATAATTTAACAGTATTATTACCCCATGACCATAATTTACCTGAATAACATCTTTTATTCAGGGTATGACTTGTAGAAACGATATTGACTTTATATCCCAGTTGGTTTAATACATAGACTATATAGTTAATCTTGTTTGCTGAAGATAATATATTTACACGATTTTCATCTTTATTTGCCTCAATATCAAAAGATGTTATATAATATATTTGTTTACTCATTATCTAAAATTTCAATAATAGATTGGTATATACGTTCACAATTATTAGTATCAATAAATTTATAAGCATTTTTTATAGCATTACGACGAACATCTTTATAACTATCCATTATAAAACTTTCATGAATCTTATCCTTAAGATCGTGAAGGTTGTATACTATCGGACCTGCAACAAATTTATCTAAGGCATTTAATTTAAAAAACTCATCTTCAAAAGTATCTCTATCATACATAAAATGAATAATTGGACGGTCAAAAAGAAGATAATCAGAAGAAATAGATGAGTAATCAGAAATTAGCATATCAAAATAATGCATATACTCATTAAAATCTGTAGTTTCCTTTATCAGTTCATCTGTAATGAGAACTATATTACTATACTTCTTAAAATTATTTATATATTTAAATAACTCAAGAGGATGTGGCTTAAAGAATAATATATAATTATTCTTTTTTAAAAATATATTCAATTCAACCCAGGAATCCTCATTGAGATATACAGTAGTATTTTGTGCGAAATTCCTGTGCGTGGGTGTATAAGCTATAAATTTAATGGACTTAAATTTTTCTTTAATATTTTCAAAATATTCTATTTTTCTATTAGCAAGCAGAACATCTGTACGTGGAGATCCTGTAATACGAATAAGTTTTGGGTTACATTCGAAAAGTTCCGGATAACGATGGTAATAGTAATCAGATCCAACCATCCAATATGATTTTGAATGATTATCTGCATATATTTTTACTAAGGCTTTTTTTAAACCATGCATACCACCATATACATAGGCTTCCTTTATACCTCCCGCACCATGAAAAAGCTGAATAACTTTAGTTCTTCCTACCCTATAGGTTCCTGTGTCTTCATTGCTCTCAGTCTGTATATTTACACCAGCTCTGGCAACCAGTAATTTTGATGTAAAAGATTTATATAATACAACAGGATATCCTAAATTTTTAACATAATTATATATGGAATCATTTTTTGCGATCCAAACTGCATTTATATTTTTCTTATTTTTACAAACGTATTCAAATAAGACTTTAGAATTATCTGAATAATTTCTACCTTTCCAACTTCCAAATACCCATAAGTCTTTTCTTTTGGGTATTGGAAAAGTAATAGAATAATATGCAAGTGCTGAAATCGTTTTATATAATGCCCTAAATATTTTCCCAATTTTCTTAATCATAATTTAATATTTCTTATTTTAGAACTAATTTTATTTTTTATAATGGAGAATTCCTTACGATTAGTTCTTATTATATAAAAAAATATCATAAGTGTAACTAAGTATGATAGCGACTGCAAATTATAAGTATATAGCAATATGATTATCATTATAACAAATAAAAGAATAATATAATATGGAATATCAGATATTTTAACAAATCTCCGAGAATAAAGTATTCTTGAAATAGCTATTATCCCAAAAGAAATGACAACTGAAGAGCAGGCACCCCATATCCCCCATACAGGAATTAGTATGAAATTTAAAGATATTGAAGCGATAGCCCCAAAAAGACTGGAATAAAAGAAATATTTACTTTTACGAGATGCCGTAAAATTAACACCTACAAAAGCTGATATGCATGATATAAAAGTTCCAAAAGTTAAAATAGGTATATACCTCCATGCATCATAAAAATCAGTATTAGCAAATATTTTAACCAATAATTTACTTAAAAGTACAATTCCGACCAAGACACATATGAGTATATTGAATACAAGTTTAAGGATTCTATTGTAGAATATTGAATAGTCTTTATTCTTAAACTCTTCTATAGCAGAAATTTGCCAGGAAGCAGTAAACATTGTAAACAATGTTGATAGTATACCTGGAAATCGATTAGCCACTGCGTAAATACCTATATCGTACATTCCAATTTCACCCTCCATTACTGGACGATTTAAAGCATTAACAAGCCACCACATAATGCTATTAGGAATCAAAGGGATTGAATACACTAACATCTCCTTTATAGCTAAAATTTTTATACTTGATAAACTGATATAGTCATATATCTTACTGAATAAAATACAGTAGAATGCTGATATTATATTTGCGGATGTAATACAAATAACATATCCACAGACTCCATATTGCTTTACCAAGAAGAATGATAAGCACACTACACTTATGGTGTAAACAAGACCTGTTAAGCTATATACGATCATATGATTGGTACTTCTAGAGAATTGTTGTACCTGATGCTGAAAAATATTAGATATCAGCATAATATATATGAGCCAAATATTATCTGTAAAGCTATTGTTCCAATGATAAATGTCTGACAGTATACTTAGAAGATAGAATATCACTAAAGCTGCTAAAACTGTTATTAAGTTAAATGCTAATCCTGAAGATAAATATAGCTTCTGTTTATCCTTTGATTCTCCACAAGGAAAAACAAATAAGGCTTCAGGTATGCCACATGATACTACACTAACCAATAAAGTTACATATATAGTTATTAAGTCTACAGCCCCATAGCCATCAACAGACAACCATCTGGTATAAAGGGGCATCATAAAGAGCGTAATTAATTTTGCTCCAACTCCACCTCCAAAAACTAAAAGAGTATTTTTAACAAGTAACGTGTATCTACTCATATAATAGCTCAATAAAGAATTATTAAAAACTCTAAAATTAAAAACACACTTTTACCTAAAATACATGTTTCCCCAAAAGGCGTATAGGTTTAGAAAAGCTACTATTGGGATTAATTCCCGTAAAATTTATTTAATTATGATTCTATGTTTTAATGATTTTTACATCTAATCCGCTTGGGACTGTAGGATTGCGCAATCACACTGTCATTTCACTATTGCTTAGAAGAAAATTTTTAGCAATATTATAGCTCCATACTTAGTTATTTATTTCGATCTTTCTTGTGTTTAAATATTTTAATCAATATACCTTGATAGAAGTAATAATATAATAGAATGAATAATTTATATTGAAAAAGCTTAAACACTATACGTTTTTTAGTCGAAATGTTTTTAGTAACAACATAATATGGATAAATCTTACCTTCTTCAAGGATATTTAATAGTGTAGGGGTACATCTTCCCCTAATTGATTGGATAATAGAAGAATATACATATTCTTCTATTTTAGATTTTAATTGATTCTTTACAGTTGGAGAGAAAGCTGAATACTGAGATAATAATACCCTTTTCAATTCGACTGCAACTTTAGCCATGCTTATACTTCTATATTTATAATTATTCTGATTAATATTGTGACATATAGAATTCTCATTAATACTATATACATATGGAAGTCTGTTTGAACAATAAATATTTGAGAACTTTGGTAGTTGCTTTACAAGGAAAAGTTTATCTTCTCCGTATTGAATATCATAGTCATCAAAAGTTTCAGTGATAGATTCTTTTTTGAATATGAACTGCCATAAAGTAACAATATCAGTAAAATCTACAATATTCTCAATGAAATCCTTAGAAGAATAGATACTATTTTCTTTATTAAATTTCATGATCGGTTTATGACCATTAACCCAATAATTAAAATAAACCGCATCTGCGTTTGATTTTATGAATTCAAGAAATATTGGTATGAACTCATTATCCATAAGATAATCGTCCGCATCAACAAACATCACATATTTACCTTCTGATAACTCAAATAATTTTTTGCGTGTGTAGCTTATACCTCTATTATTTTGATTGTACAATATTATCCTACTATTTTTGTCCTGAAGTTGTTTAACAATAGCTTCTCCATTATCAATAGATCCATCGTTGACCACAAGAATTTCATAATTTTGTTGATGGCTGTCAAAATTCTCGAATTGCCCTATAATGCTTTTAACGCACTTTTCAATGGTACTTCCACAATTAAACATAGGAATTAAAAAACTAATTAAGATATTATTGTCACTCATAAAAGCTTATTTAAATGAATAACCTCCATTAACCTCAATTAAGCTTCCATTGACAAATGGATTGTCAATGCAAAATTGGTACGCATCAACAATCTCATCTACAGAAGCAAAACGGTGTATTGCTGTTTTATTATAGATATTTTGTTTTATTTCCTCTGGTTTTTCCTTTTGCCAAGGAGTCTCTACAAATCCAGGAACGATTGCATTTACTGTTGTGCCTGTACCTTCAAATTCTTTCACGAGATTTTTAGCAAGAGCATGTATGGCTGCTTTCGTCACCCCATAAGCAAGCACCGTTGCATGTGGCATAAGTCCCATCTGAGATCCTGTGAAAATGATTCTGCTTCCGTGGGGAATAATTGGGAAAAACTCACGTACCATTATGTAGTGAGAGTGGACAGCCGCCTCCATCATCATATCCCAGTCGGAGTCAAGTGTTTCTGTAAATGACTTCCTGACAGTGATTCCCGTGTTACAGACCAGACAGTCGAGATGATTGGTCTGAGACTTAACGTAGTCAATGAACCGGTAGACCTCCTCCCGCGATGTCTGATCAATCTTGATTGCCTCAAAGTTCTCAACAAGCTTCTCAAAGTCTGCCCCCACGTAGGTTGCAAAGACATGATATCCCTTTGACACTAGCATCCTTGCGACACCGAGTCCAATCCCGGAGGTGCCACCCGTAACGACTGCATATTTCATAGTTCAACAAAGTTTATACGGTTTGTAAACTGTTCCATTATTTTAGCCATACAGAGTGACTCTTTGCGATTGAGTCGTGAAGTGGATATTCGTTTGTTAATAATACATGAGATAAATTCCTGAATCTCATAACGTAATCCGGCACCGTCCCATTTGTAGAAGAATTTCTTGTTTTGGTTTTGATCCTCGTAACGAAGCTCAAAGTAATCAGTTTTCCACCAAGGGGCAGGAACATAGGCATATCCTTTGGTTCCTGATATAATAAGATTCCCCTCGGTCTTAACGCCAAGTCCTACCTTAAATGAGCATACCGCATGTGGATAGCGCATTACGCCTTTAGTGTACATGTCCACACCATTTTGCATTCTGGAATAAATATTTATGTTCTTGAAGTTTATGCCAAGGAGCTTTATTATTGGCAATAGCGGATAGCTGCCAAGCTCATACATAGACCCCCCTGCTTGTGATGAATCAAATTCTCTTAGACTCATATCATCATCCCATAATTTTGATAGAGAGGCGTCAACATCAACGATCTCACCAATAACTCCACTTTTTATCATTACCATAAGGTGGTTAAAGGCAGGACAGTGTGCAGTCTTGTTTGCCTCCATAAGGATCAGTTCTTTTTCTTCCGCTATGGAGAAAAGTTCTCGTGCCTCTGACTCTCTAAGTACCATGGGAGTCTCACACAACACATGCTTGCCATTAAGCAAAGATTCCTTGATAAGAGCGTAGTGAGACAGATGAGGGGCAGCTATGTAGACAGCGTCCACAAGTCTTAACAACTCATCAAGATTACAACAACAGGAATTAATATTGTGGTTGCCGACAAATTCATGGGTCTTAGACTCATCAATATCATAAGCTGCCCTTATAGCAATACCATTTACAACTGATGCTTCATCTGGAAAACGGTTAGCAACACGTCCACACCCGACAATGCCGACCTTTATATCAACGGTTGATTCCGCTCTAAGCTTTGTAGAACTTATACCTTCAGTTCTTGGTAAATAAACTACCTTGCAATATTCGTTAAGATAGTCAAATTTCCCTTCCCAATCACTTCCGATTGCGAAAATGTCAACATTGTATTTCTGAATATCGTCAATCTTCTGACCTACATAATCTTCTATTATAACTTCGTCAGCATAACCTGTAGCTTTTACGGCCTCAACACGTTCAAGCACATTATTCCTAACATTAAGTTTACCCCTGTCACGGTCATATCCATCACTTGTGACTCCTACAATTAGATAATCTCCTAATTCTTTTGCACGTCGTAACAAGTTGACATGACCTTGATGCAATAAGTCGTAGGTACCGTATGTTATTATCTTTTTCATTACATTCAAGTGAATGGTAGTTATTAATCTCTACGAAAAATATCTCGTGTGTAGACTTTTTTACTATTCACATCATCAAGATTACAGTCATAACGGTTAGCTATGATAGCTTGAGAGAAGTTTTTAAATTTCTCCAATTTATTGACAATCAATGACCCAAAGAAAGTCGAGCCATCCTCAAGGGTAGGTTCATAAATGATTATAGTGGCACCTTTGGCCTTGATACGTTTCATTACACCTTGAATACTGCTCTGCCGAAAATTATCACTATTGGATTTCATGGTTAAACGATAGACGCCAATCGTAACAGATTTTTCAGGTGACCAACCAGCCATTTTGAGAATCTGGTCAGCGATGAAATCCTTACGGGTACGATTACTTTCCACTATGGCAGACATCATGTTCTGAGGAATATCAGCATAATTGGCAAGAAGTTGTTTTGTGTCTTTTGGTAAACAGTAACCGCCGTAACCAAATGAGGGATTGTTATAGTGGGTACCGATTCTTGGATCAAGACCGACACCTTCGATTATTGACTTTGTGTCAAGACCTTTTACCTCTGCATATGTGTCAAGTTCGTTGAAGTAGCTGACCCTGAGAGCAAGGTATGTGTTGGCAAATAGTTTGACTGCCTCGGCTTCCTTCATGCCCATATAGAGAGTTGGAATGTCTTGTTTGATTGCGCCTTGCTGAAGTAGAGAGACAAAAGTATGAGCAGCTTTATTAATTTTCTCCACATTGGTCACAGCCAAAATCGCGGCATTCTCCTCATTAAACTCTGCTCTATCAATTATCTTGGGGATACCAGCAATTATTCGTGAGGGGTAAAGATTATCATATAGAGCCTTACTTTCACGAAGGAACTCGGGAAAGAAAAGTAAATTAAATTGTTTAATACCCTTTGCTGCATATTTGACGTATAGATTACGGCAGTAACCAACCGGTATAGTTGACTTGATAACCATTACCGCATTAGGATTAACACTTAAAACTAAATCTATAACATCCTCAATACAATGTGTATCAAAATAGTTTTTGATTGGGTCATAGTTGGTCGGAGCAGCTATGACCACAAAATCAGCATCCTTATATGCTGATTTACCATCAAGAGTGGCAATCAGATCAAGTTTTTTCTCAGAAAGATACTTTTCGATATAATCGTCTTGGATGGGTGAGATTCGTTTATTTATTTTTTCTACTTTTTCTGATATTACGTCAACTGCAGTGACATGGTTGTGTTGTGCTAAGAGAGTGGCAATACTGAGACCGACATATCCGGTTCCGGCAACTGCAATATTATATTTTTTCATGATGAATGGAGGTATAGGAGAGGGGTATCTTATTGAGGAAAATTAGACCTTACAAGGACTAATAAAAAAGAAGAAAGAATGACATTTAAAATGGAGAAATATTAATAAACTACAGCTTATTGTTGTACTTGATATTTGTAGATGGTTTTGGCGACGAGGCGCGGATCCATGTCTACTACCCATTCAAGAGAATTGTCGCCTATTAAAGATAGACGATATATTATGCGAGAGGGTTGAGAGTTTAGGGCTGCAGATTGAGGGTTGAGGGAAGAGGAGGAAGGATTAAGAGGTGAGGAGGTAGAAGTGAGGGAGGTGGGGAGAGCTATAGGTTGAGGAGAGTGGGGAGTAGTGTCTTTGTCGATAGTGAATTGTTTTTGGAAACGGGCTTTGTAGCCTATGAATGCTCCTCCTATTATTTCTACGATGTCTCCGGGCTGCAGTTCAAGGGTACCCGCAGGATATATTTCTGTTTCGGGGGTAAAGGTACCGATTGTACGCTGGTAGATTTCAAGGTCAACGCGGCTAATTACTGCGTATTGGCTTTTCTCGGTCTTTGACAAGCGGTAACCCCAGGCGAGGTCACCTATATGATAAAATAATTCAGGGAGATCTGTAGCCTTACTTTCAAAGAAGAGTAGCCCGGGAACCACAGGACGTGATTTAGTAATTCGTTTCTTGCCGACGCGCTTCACAATCTCTTCCATAGGGTAGAAAGAGTTGCGGAAAGTTATTCCTGTTTCCTGAAGTCGCCGGGTTACCATGTCATAGTTAACGTGCGGACGAAACTGCATGGCATACCAATTATAAGGGTCTTGTGAGATAGATTGAGAAACAGTCAGAAGGATATCATATTTCTCTTCCGGGGTTAGTCCATATCGTGGAGCGAATGAGAACATTGGATTGATTTCTGCATTGCTGCCAAGACAATCGGCTATCTCTGAGGGGATGAACCCGGTCTGGAGTGCGGCGATTGCCCATAGGCGGACAGCCGTAAGAGTATCGTAAGAGGGGAGATGTATGTTGACCAGTTTCAATGCGTCTGCAAATAGGGAAGAGAGAATGCGGTTAAGCTGTGCGGGAGTCTTTTCAGATTGATGGAGAGGGAAGAGATATTTGTTTTTGGGCTTGGAGTAGCGATCCACGATCTCCATTACTTCATTATCAAAACCTTCATAGTCGGTTTTCTTATATGATGCCAAGGTTTCGAAAGATAAACCACCATTGTAGACTGCAAAAAGCACGAGATCCTTTGCAAGTTGGAGTTGTGGTCTGTCTGACCAATCGGTAAGTGCTAATTTACGTAGTTTATGGTAGCAGTCAGGAGACCATTCCTGTAGGGAAATGTTTTTCAATTTGGCATTAATGACCGAGAAGGCACCACCGTCAGTAGCAACCCCTTCTTTTACAGCTTTCCCGAATAAGGCAGATAGGTTTTTAAAGTAAAGGCGTACAGTGGAGGGTGTATAGCCTTTAAAGAATAGCCATGACACCCATTCTGACAGGAGAGACTCCGTGATATCTGCGAATGTGATGGGAGTGCTTTCTGTAAATTTCTCGAAAGCTGTTAATGCTTGTTCAAGACTTTGGAGGGTTTTTGGATTTGGGGTCTCAGCTATTTTGACCCGAAACCAATCGGCAACAAAAACACCCTTATTGTTAATATTCTCAGACATTTGGAATCAGGCTGTGAAAATCAATAATTTTGAAATAGATAAAATTATTACCGACCCCCTGACCGGTTGCTGATGTCCGGCAGAGGTTCGGAAAGGGTGTATGTAAAATCGGTTCTTCACCGTCAAAATAATTTATATAGGAAGAGTGGTGTTGAAATCACTCCATTGCGAACTACACACTGTGAGTCGCAATATTTTTACAAAATTATAAATAAATATTGATATAAGCAAATGTGGCAGTTGAAATTTTTTTACAGAAAAACGCTTTTGATTAATATTAGCCCCAAATTCGTAATGTCATATAATATCCTATATATAATTAAGGTGTCCGCAACCAAAATGTGGACACCTTAATTATATATAGGATATTATAGAAGTTATTTTACTACAAAAATATCTGAGCCAAAATCAATAGTCACATTATCTGCCATGTTCAAAGTTAAGGGTTCTTTGGTGACTATTACTTCCTCATTAACGCGCTGATCATCTTCGATTGAATATCTGACAGCCTGCACCATATAATTACCTGCAGGAATGAGCAGCATAGTGGCATTGATACCACTTCCTCCTGTAGCAGTTGCAGTACAGATGGTCTGAGGAACGATGTAATCAGGCTCTGCATCGGTTATTTCGTCACGCCAAAACTTAATGTCACTGACATAGTAAGATGCATCTGAAGAATTTCTGATCACAGCACTGCAGGTTGGAATGCGATTCGGAGGAGTGACGGGGAAACGGAATACAGATTTATTTTCAGCATCATTATTCCCAAACTCTCCGATTGTCATTCCTTGTCCGGCATTAAGCCATTGGTAAGCACGATAGAATGGATTGACACCAACCTGCATGTAAATGCACTCATTGGAATTTTGGTCAATATCGCTTACGCGCCATATCCATGAATACTTAAATGTCAGGTCTCCGGTGGCTAAATCAGGTATAGCTGTGACGGTGATATCATCTGAAGCATCCGGCAGCCCATTGACGAGGAGAGAATAACCTACGTTGCCAGATGTGTCCTCACTCTTTATTTCAATTCCCGGTAATGTGGCATCGGAAGAGTTGTTCCAAGTCCAATTATTGAAAGAGGTGAGTTTGTGGTTATCTTTACTGTCGGGAACACCTCCACAAACAGTAGCATCAATACCCCATTCAAAACCGGGATTATAGTCGGCAGCATCAGGCAAGGAGGTGGGGTGGGGGATTGCTCCCTCGGCAAAGGTATGGCTTACGGATTCCACAAATTTACCGTTTGATTTTCGGAGGAGGCTTGCCGAGAGATCGCAGTGGCTTAAATAGAAACCACAAATCTGTGTTATTTCATCTCCACGACGACGTGCCCATTTGCCATTGTCCATAGGAGCGTTACGGAGCACCATTTCAGCCTCAACAGCATAATAATCCCCCGTGGCGTTACCGTCAAAAGCATGAATGGGGTAGATATTATAGGTTACATTGGCAGTGGTGGACAGTGATAGCTGACCAATGTTCGCCCAGTGTTCATCGACAAGCTGTGACTCGTCAAGAGACAGCTTAAATGTGTGGGTAATACTTTGCGGCGCAAAGCGTCTTCTGATGTCTTTAGACCTCAGGTCAACACCCTTAAGGCGGCTACCGGTGACACTATTTATCCAGCTACAGAAATGAAAAAGTGGTACTTCGTCGTCATCAATTCCGTCGACATCGTGGAGAGAGTAATATGTTCCGGCATTATTAAAACCGTAAATGGCACATTTCTCTTCTCCTTCAGGTCCGGCATAAAATATGTCATTGCGTTCACTCCAATCAGCAACCAAAGCTCCATTGGGATTGAACACGGCGATAAGTGTGCCTTTGCCGTAGGCATCAGAAAGCACATCCTCGTATTCTTTAATCGAACTGCCGGCAACAATTATTATTTTAGCTGCCGAGGGCTCGACAATATTGGTGAAACAGCTATGCAGATTATCTTCCTCTGCCCCAAAATTACCCAATATGGCGGTAGGCTGCGTAACTTCTTCCGTAATTGGTGTTTCCGTAGGGTCAGCAGGAGAGATAAACTCATATTCCTCTTCTATTATCTTATTGTCGTTGTCGCATGATGCGTTTATCAACAGCAATGTTCCGGCGCATATAGCTGAAGTAAGGGATTGCAGATTTTTTTTACGTATCATAATAAGTCTTTGACTGCTATTTATTTTACAAGTTGCTTTAAGGAAAAGTGTTTTGGAGTGCAAAATTAGTAAAAAACTATGAAAATCAGAAATTATTATTAAAAGTATGATTGACTTTTAATAAATGATTGGCTTTATAAGGATAAAAACAATAAAAAATATTTAATTAATACTTGCACAAGCTATGGGAAAGCAGTAACTTTGTAATTAGATTCAGTTTGTTTAAACTGAATTTTGGATATAAAGCCATGCTTACCCAACGGCTATGGCGAATTTTAACAGGATAAAATACTTTATACTCGACAATGAAATCGCATTACGCGAGCCTATGGCTCCTGATTACCATCGCCTTGGCGTTGATAGTGGGTGCAAGTCTGACTGATGAATTTTCAATAGGTGCTTGGACTCCTAAGAAGGCTCCTATTTCAGAACTCTTTTCACGAGACACGGTTTTGACAATTAATGGCAAGGATGTTCCAATTGATTCCATTCTCATGCCTGTGGAGGAACCGGCATTAGTGGCAGTAGACTCTGTTCCGAAGACCATACTGTTGTTTGGCGATTCAATGACATTTAACCTTGCTCTTCGGCTTGAGAGATATTCCAGACAGAACGGTCACCGTCTTTATGCCATCAACTGGGACTCAAGTAACACCAAGATATGGGCTGAGACAGACACCCTCACTTATTATTTAAATAAGTTTAAACCTGACTATGTGTTTATTTCACTTGGCAGCAATGAGGTTTATTTCAAGAATCCCAGGGTGCGTATGCCTTATGTGCAGAAGATACTTAGCAGAATAGGTGATATCCCCTACGTATGGATAGGTCCTCCGAACTGGAATGAAGACACCGGAATCAACGACATGCTTGAGGCTACCTGCCGGAGAGGTGCTTTTTTTCGCTCAGCCGGGATGGAGTTTAAGAGAAAAAAAGATAAGATACATCCCACCCGTGAGGCGTCTGCCTTGTGGATTGACAGTATAATGAGGTGGATGCCAAAATCTTCTCATCCTATACTTTCTGATGTGCCCTCAGACACATTACCCAAATCACGTAGCCGAGTAATATTTATAAAGCCATACGGGAAATAACACCATTATAGCTAACATGTATTTATATTTTTGCTGACAAATTATGTCTCAGTCAAGCGTTGAAACTCTAACTGCCACATTGTCGAATATCGGGCAAATGCTCGTATATGACCCCAAGAGCCCGATGTTGTTTTCAAGCGGTCTGTTTTGGCTATTATTTATTTTCTTCCTCCCGGTCTATGCACTGCTGAAAGGAAGTAAGAGGAAAATGATCCTTTTTGTGGTGGGCTTCTCTCTTTATTTCTACTACAAATCGAGTGGATTGTTTTTTCTTTTGCTCATCGCCACCTCTTTTATAGACTGGAATCTGTCAAAGGTGATTTATAATCTTAAAACGAGGAAATGGAAGCTCACAGTGATGTGGTTTTCCATCACGCTTTCACTGTCGGTGTTGGGTTATTTCAAGTATGCCAACTTCTTCCTTTGGAACTGGAATCAGATGGTGGAGGGAAATTTCCAGCCTCTTGACATAATTTTGCCGGTCGGAATCTCTTTTTATACTTTTCAGTCGATCAGCTATGTAGTAGACGTATATAAAGGAAGGATAAAGCCGACACGCCATTGGGTAGACTATCTCTTCTTTCTGTCGTTTTTCCCAGCATTAGTGGCAGGTCCCATTGTGAGGGCAGATTATTTTTTGCCTCAAGTTGAGAAAAACCTTATGCCGTCAAAGGAAAATATCTGGGGCGGGTTGTGGCTTGTAATGATCGGCATAATAAAAAAGGCAGTCATAGCAGATTATATAGCACAATATAATGATTTAATTTTTAATTCACCTGATCTTTATACGGGTGTGCAGTCGCTTATGGGTGTGTTGGGCTACACGATGCAAATATATTGTGACTTTTCGGGCTATTCAGATATGGCAATAGGACTTGCCCTTATAATGGGCTTTAAGTTAGGTCTTAACTTTGATTCCCCATATCAGAGCCGCAATCTTACCGAATTTTGGCGCCGTTGGCATATCTCTCTTTCGTCATGGCTAAGAGATTATTTATATATTCCTTTGGGTGGTAACCGTAAGGGCACACTCCGGACCTATATAAATAACTTCCTTACGATGCTTATAGGTGGGCTATGGCATGGAGCAGCTTGGAAATTTGTGTTTTGGGGAGCGATGCACGGAGTAGGACTGGCAATTCACAAAGCATTTAAACCCTTACTTGACCGGTTGCCAAATAACTTTGTGGTGACATTCATCAGTTGGGTTCTCACCTTTATGTATGTATCTCTTCTATGGGTGTTCTTCCGGGCAGCTTCATTCAGTGACTCCGTTATTATAATAGAGAATATATTTGTAGATTTTTATTGGCAACAGATTCCTCAGTTTGCGATTGCGCGTCCGGTATGGTGCATAATGATGGGGGTACTTATAATTGCGCATTTTGTGCCACAAAGTATCGCCGACAGAGTGCAGGCAATATTCATAAATGTGAACTGGGTTGTAAAACTGATATTATTTTTGATAATAGTGCAGTTAGTAATCGAATTTATGAGTGAGGAAGTAGCTCCTTTCATATATTTCCAATTTTAAGTTAGATTTAGAGGCTATTTTTAATAAAAACTTATTCCTCCCCCTGATTTTTCAATTGAAAAATCAGGGGGAGGAATAAGTTTTTGCGCAAATAATACCAAAATAATAACGCTTAAAATAAGGTAAAAGTTTAGTAATTAACATTATGAAATATATTTTAACATTTATTGATTTCATTATATTACAACACTTTAAAATTAATTTTTGAGAAAAATGTGACGTAAAACATAAAAATATTTGCACGGCGGGAAAAACGGTTGTAATTTTGCAACCGCAAACGGGAAACGGCGGCACAGCCCGCGTAGCCCGGGAGCGGAGAGAACATTGACAACAATGCCACAGGACAAGCACCGGAGGTGACACTCCGGTAGCCATACAGACAAGACAAGGAGACACGGAAAATGAAGTCTCCGTCAATCATACAGCAACAGGCGTAGCCACAGTAAATGAAGGCAGCATCCAGCCCGAGACAAACCGCCGAGCCCTTATTGGGCAAGGCAACCGAATAATGAAATTTAGGAAACTAGATAAAACAGCGGAGAGTTTGATCCTGGCTCAGGATGAACGCTAGCGGCAGGCTTAACACATGCAAGTCGGGCGGCAGCAGGG
>JAAVCP010000027.1 GCA_014802265.1 Bacteroides sp.
GACCTTAAACCTGCAAATATAATGGTCAGGGATACTGATGACGAACCTATATTGATTGACTTCGGACTGTCCAAACAGTATGATGCAAGCGGTGAACAGACCTCAACAACCCCAATCGGTATAAGTCATGGCTATGCACCCATCGAGCAATACCGTCCCGGAGGGGTGGCAACTTTCACACCCCAAACAGACGTATATGCTCTCGGTGCAACCCTATTTGCTCTTTTGACAGGTGATACGCCCCCACATTATAGCGATATTCTTGAAGATGGATTTCCTGAACTGCCTGATAGTGTCACTTCTCAAACAGCATCCGCAATAGAGAAAGCTATGGAAACGAAAAAAATAAAAAGACCTGCATCTATAGAGCTATTTATCAATATGCTTCCAAGAATAACGGTGGAATCCATAGATCAAAATAACAATTTAGTAATAACCCCACCTGCCAAAGTCAAAGTTTCAAATAACTCAGAATCAATACCAAAAGTTGACACTCCTCATCTTAAATGCCAAGATTCTAAAGCCATAGAAGAAACCGTTATACTCTTGAACATCCCACTCTCAAGCCAAGGGAAACAACCTCTTAATTCGCAAATAAATAGGGAAGTATATTCAGAAGAAATCCAATATATTGATTTAGGATTATCCGTAAAATGGGCAACGAAAATTAGCGGTACTGCAATCCCGAATCAAGATAATAATTATTCTTTCCACTTACGAGACCATACCAAAGTTAGTCCTGAGGAATTCTTAAATAGTGACCACAAACTACCCTCAATCAATAATTATGAGGAACTGCTTGAAAGATGCAGCTGGACTACTATCTCAGAAAATGGAATACATGGTTATAAGATTGTCGGACCAAATGGCAATACCCTTATTATGCCATTAGGTACTCTAAACAACTATCTCACTCTTCAAACATTAAAACCTGACCGCATGGGTTACTGTTATTTTCTCTATTTAAGTGAATACACGCACACCCTGACAAAAGGTGTGCCAGTCGAAGCAAATATCTGGACAGTGAAATAATACCGCCAGACCGACGGACGCGATGAATGATGTCCCAATACGGTTTACTTAAAAAAGAGTTAAGTTCGGTGAGATAGTCATTAAATGAATCCAAATCCGCAATGTCGTTTTCAAGTAAGAATCTTCTTACCTTCTCCATTCGTGCCAACTCTACCAAAGTATATTCACGCTCCTGCATGGTACGCGTCAGTTTGATTGCCCCGGTTATGTAATAGATACCCGGATCCAACGTTATGGCGTATATGCGTAGCCAGGAAGCATGTCACTGAGTGTCCCGAAGACGTGCTTTCTCTTTTGTAAGAAGCATCTCTGAAGTTCTTCCATTTTCTAATGGTCTAAAAATCTCATCCAAATTTGCATCCGGAGAAAGATCCATAATAAGGCACTGGGGTCTCTCGCTATCTTCTATCGTATCATATATGGCTTAATTGAAGTGACCTCCAAAATTTATTACAAAAATAGATAAAAATTGGGAAGCACGCAAAGTTAAAAATATATTTCGTCAAATAAAAGTGAGGGTTTGTCAATTATCATCTAAAAGACTTGAAAATCACAAAGTATCATAATAATTTTGCACTATAAATATAAAAACCACGAATTATGAATATGAACAAGGAAACCACCAGACTCATTAATGAACCACCTAAGGGTACACCGGCTGCAAAGGAATCAAATAAGAAATATACTGCTGCTGCCACCGGCTTTGTGGCTGGAGTTGCTTCGGGAGCTGCTGTAGCTGTTGCGGCTACCAATCAGGCTAATGCCGAAGACTCTACCCATCCTGAGATGTCCGTAGAATCACCGGCTCCTGAAAAGATAATATTGGCTAATGACGAGGGTATCAGATATGCTCATGTGGATGCAGTCAATTTTAATGAGGCTTTCGCACAAGCGCGTCAACAGGTCGGTCCCGGCGGCGTATTTGAATATGACGGTAGACTATACGGCACTTATTATGCCGATGAATGGAATCAAATGACAGCACAAGAGCGTGCAGACTACCAAAGCCGTGTAAATGAAGTTGCTCCATCACATCATGCCACCTCATCTTCCACCAATTATGCAGATAATTCAGTACAACACCATATACAAGAACCTGCATCACAAGTAGTACCTACCGATATGGAGATGATTGCTGCGGAACCTGTTGACAATGAAATCAGAGTGCTTGGGGTAGAGACTGTGCAAAATGGGAACGGACAAATAATGAATGTGGCACTCATAGAATCCGAAGGAGATCATGCACTTTTAGTAGATGTTGACAACAATGGCATGATTGATGTGCTTTTGCATGACGATGATCACGATGGCTATATTCAGGAATCGGAAGTGTATGACATTTCAGGTGCCGGCATTGAAGTTGCAGATCTAATGCAGAGCCAGGCAGCCACTGAGAGTGATGCACTATATACCTCTATGGATGACATGCCTGACCCTACTAATGATGCCGACAATCTAATGATAATCTGATGGGAAGGATATTTATTGTATGCCCCGAATGCAGGCAGCAACTTTCATTTAATGAGGTACCCGGCTACCAGAATATGGTGGTGGAATGTCCTAAGTGTCATTTCAAAGCTAATGTGAGCGTATATCAAAGCGGAGCACAAGCCCGTGGAGCACATGGGGCTGACGAGATGCCTACACAGCTCGTCCTGCCTCCACAATATACTCTTGATGTGGGGCAAATCCGCGTAAAGGCTACAAATGAAATTCAATGGCTGAAACCGGGAACCAACGTAATCGGACGCAGAGCACAGACCGGTACAGCCGACATAAAGATTAGCACTGATATGTATATGAGTCGCCGACATGTCCAGATTGATGTAGTCAAGACTACAACAGGATATGAGCATCATTTGGTGGAGATTAACTCCAAGAATATAGTCAAACTGAATGGCAAACCGATTAACCGGGGAGATGTGCTGATACTGAAGTTTGGAGACGTAATGACCTTAGGCACTACAGACATCATATTGGAATCAAACAGCGAGGAAGCAACCCGCCTGGCAAACTAAACAGACAAAGACGATGATTAGAATCAGAAAGCCATTGTGCTTTACAGAGATAGGGAGAAAGGATAATCAAGAAGACTATCTGTATCCGACAAATGCAGACGCTACTACAAAGATATTCATTTTATGTGACGGTATAGGAGGTCATGACAACGGTGAAGTGGCAAGCATGACAGTTGCAAATGTGCTCGGTAATTACCTGACTTCATGCTCGCAGATTGACATTCCTACTTTTGAAACTGGATTATCCAAAGCCTACGATGCCTTAGACAGTATTGACACCAATACTGCCAAAAAGCCGGGCACGACAATGACCTGTCTCTGTATTAATGATGATTCATACCTTGTGGCTCATATAGGTGACAGCCGGGTATATCATATCCGACCCTCTTTATTCGATAAAGAGACAGGGCGCGGTGGCATTCTGTATCAGTCATCAGATCATTCTCTTGTAAATGATTTGCTTAAGGCAGGTGAGCTAACTGAAGAGGAAGCACGTGATTTCCCGCAAAAGAACATAATCACACGCGCCATGCAACCTCATCTTCAGAAAAGGTATAAAGCAGATGTCTACCTTTTTGATGATATTGAGGAGGGAGACTATTTCTTCCTTTGCTGCGACGGTGTGTTGGAACAGCTGTCAAATGAAAACCTGTGTGAAATTCTTGCCAATTCAGAATTAAATGACAAGCAAAAATTAATTGCCATAAAGGAGATATGCGACGGTAAAACCCGCGATAATTACACATGCTGGCTTGTGCCTGTCGACAAGGTTACCCTAAATAGAGTTTCAAATATAACTCAAGTGATTCAAGCAGAAGAAGAGAATCAAAATATTATCGTGGAAACAGGTATTAAAATCACTAATAACTCATCTACAAGCCCACTAACCAATATACTTCCTAATCCTAATATTTCTATAAAAAAGATAATTCTTTATATTGGGGCTCTTGCTATTTTCATAGTCTTAGTCTGGTTACTGTTACGCTATATGTTAAAATGATGGTAAACGGGACGTAATGGATCGGATCCCTACTGGGGTTCGGCTGCCAAAGATGGTGGAATAATGTCAGGATCTTCGTATGGTTTTGGCAAAGCTTTTATTGGAGTTGAATTTTCAGGTTGTGGTGAAGATGATTTAGCCGCAAGGAGTGCGGAGGGTGATGACTGGGGAAAGGGAGCGGCATTGACTATGGCTTCGTATAGGCGCGGGAGAAGAATCTCGCGAGAGGCTTTGGTTTTTATCTCACATTCCCAAATGCGTATTACGCGCCAGCCAAGTAGCTCGAGATCGATGTTGGCAGCATAGTCACGCGCCATGTTCATGGCTATCTTGTGTCGCCAGAATTTCTCATTCGTTGCAGGGAGATGAAAATGTGTACATCCGGCATGACCATGCCAAAAGCAACCGTCAATGAATATTACAGTCTTATATTTCTTCAAAACCAAATCGGGAGAACCGGGGAGCTTTCGATTGCTTACCCTATAGCGCAGACCTCGAGAAAAGAGATACCGCCTGACTATCATTTCCGGCTTAGTATCTCTGCTCCGAATCGCTGCCATGTTGCGTCTTCTTTCCTCCGATGTCAGTTCAAATCCCATCTGTGCAATCCTTTGACTTTATATTTAGGCTACTAACAAGACAAAATTAATCAATTTTTATTTTATCTGCAAGAACATAATTCAGACCGACACACAAAAGGAATTGGAGGATTGCCATTATTTTTTAAGATATGATGAAACTAATTCACTGTGGTTACACTCTAATTATATGTAACACAACTTAAAGATGACAACTTTTCAGATAACATATAGCCTATCAAGCAGACAAGTATTCCCTACCGGTCTGACCAAAAGAAACATACTCCGCCTCATGTTGCCGAGAAAAAATATATTCTCACGAATATTGAGTATGCTTTACACGTCCTCCGACAGACACAATCAAGTGTCTGCCACAGCAGTTAAAGAAGAAAAATTTAATTTGGTGACACGGGAATATTCAGATGTAATCACACGCATCTGCCGATCGTTTGCCGACAAGCAGTCTGATTTCGACGACTTTATTCAGGATGCCTACCTTAATATCTGGGCAGGATTAGATTCCTTCAGAGGAGACGCACAGCTGAAGACATGGACATATCGCGTCACACTTAACACCTGCGTTGCCACTTACCGTAAACGCAAACGCGAATTGACTCAGGTGGATATAGACCAGGCACGGGGAATAGCCGCCGATTCAGGCAATAATTTTGAAAACAGCCAATGGATGAACAGTCTGCTCTCTACCCTCTCCCCTATCGACCATTCAATCATGACGATGTGGCTCGACGATTTGAGCTATGATGAGATAGCCGCCGTGATGGGAATGAACCGAAACACCGTAGCTACCCGGATCAGACGTGGAAAAGAATCATTAGCAAAATTTATTAACCGATAAAACCTATTGATTATGAGTGAACAAGAATTAAAAGATGCATGGAAAAGAGACGGCAGCCGGCTCAATATGACAACCGACATGGCGACACGCATGATTTACAATCAGAAAACCACTGCCTTGGAGAGACTTGCCGAAAGATACAAACGTTTCTCCATACTTGGGATTGTATTTGCAATATTGGGATTCCTAACAGGATTAAATCCACATATTCTCGACGTTAAATATCGTATGGTCTATATAATATGGTACTGTGGGCTTATGCTGGCATGTGCAGTCATTGACAGGTATCTCTATATGAAAGTTTCAGGTATAAACGTTTACACCATGCCTACTGCCGAAGTCATAAAACGTGCTATACAATGCCGCCGTCTGCATCTCCGCAGCATGTGCTTCCTTATTCCGATTGCCCTCGGATTTATAGGGTTCATAATATGGATTTTCAGTGACGAAGAGTATGTAGTGTACGGAATCGGATGCGGCTTTATTATAGGATTGACTATCGGGTTATTTAAACTCGCTGAGTTCATGCGCGACTACCGCTATCTGTCTGAAGATGAACCCGACAACGACTGATCTACCACTATTTTACCAATCAGTCCTCTTTTCTCGGCGAGTTCATGTGCCGCAGCGATTTCTTTAAGAGAAAATGTGGCTGCCACCACGGGATGAATCCCACCCTTATCTATAAGTTTCATCATGCTGTCGATCTGCCTTTGGGTAGGTCGATTGCTGTAAAAACCGGTTAGGTAAACCCCTGATGGAATCTCCTTTATCGGATCGAAATCTTTTAAAGAAAACACATTGCCCAGTAATCCCGTATGGCACACGATACCATGCAGGGCAGTGATACGCAATGAATCAATAAGTGTGGCTGCACCGATAAGCTCGAGCACTTTTGTGGCACCCTCAGGATAGTCCCTAAGAAATCGGCGATGGAACTCATTTCCCTCAACCACTACTCCGTCTGCACCCGTCTGACGGAGAATATCAGCTTTACGCTCACTACGTGTGGTGGCGATAACCATTGCACCCATAGCTTTGCCAAGTTGAATGGCAGCCAAGCCTACTGTAGATGTGCCTCCTCTTATAAGAAGAGTATCAGCAGCTGAAAGTTGCAGTGATTGTGTAAGCGAACCGTATGCAGTGTAGAAAGTCTCCGGAATAGCTGCAAGTTCCTCCCAGCTTAGAGATGAGTCAACTGAAAAGACATGGCTTTCCGGCATCAACACATATTCGGCATAGCTGCCGTTGAAACTGCGCCCCATGCCTCCCATCAGTGCCATCACTCGCTCCCCGTTTTGAAATCGGGAATCTGACTTGTCGGCTATTACTCCCACACATTCTATACCGGGGATAATCGGGAGATGTATATACGGGCGATCAGCCTCAAACTGACGTAAAAGCACTTCAGAATGATTTATCCCGAAAGCTTTGACCTTAATCAATACCCAACCGGGTTTCACTTCCGGCACAGGCATGTCGCTCACCTGAAGATCTGATGCCTTACAGGTTTTTTCTATTACTACTGCCTTCATACTTTTTTCCAACATTGCGGATCAGGGGAATAAAACGAGCGATGATAACCGTATGCCACAGCAGGACAGCCACGACAGAATCTCAGCAACTCGCATTTACTACATTTCTCAAATTTGTTATAGTCCCGGTAAACCTCCATCTCTTTTCCGGTCCATATATCATAAATATGGTTCTTAAAGACGTTACCCACTTCACTTTCAAATCTCCGACATGCCATAACAGTTCCTGTAGGTTGAATCGTGAAATGGCAATCACCGCAATGACAACCGTCATATATTGCATTCGGATCACTGTCTTCAGGAATTAAAAAAATACCCTCCTCATACAGATACAAAGTCCAAAGATGGTCTTTGAGATTGAAGATTGTGTCGGAATCCTTATGCTCTACAAATTTCTGCCACATAGTATGCAAGAAATCACGATATTCTTCCGGAGAAATATGAGTGGATTTCTCTTCCGACGTTGGGCAATAACGACCGAATGCGAATACATCAACCTTTTTCTCAACCACCAAGTCAACTATTGCAGGAATTTCCTTTATATTGGTACCCGACACTGTGGTCATGATAGCAACCCTGATATTGTTGTGCCTCAGCACATCGATTTTCTCCAAAGTGGTGTCAAACGATCCCGGCTTACGTATGCTGTCATGTGTCTCACGGAGTCCGTCAATGGAGAGTTGGTATTTCTGGCAACCGTATGACTTGAGTCTTTTGCACACTTCATCAGTGATATGAAACGGGTTACCAAGAATCGTAAATGGAATTTCTCTCTCTTTTACTTTCTCAAGTATTTTCCAGAAATCACGGTGAAGAATCGGATCGCCACCGGTGATATAGAAGTAAGGCAATCTGTTCGTTTTACAACACATCTCCACACACTGCTCTATTACTTCCTCAGCTTTCTTCAGAGACATCTCAACTATGTGCGGGTGTCCTTCTGAAAATATGTAGCAATGTTCACAACGCTGGTCGCAACTGTCGGTTATATGCCATTGAAATGCAAAATACTCCATCTTGAATTAATTTGCCGGAACTGACAGTGGAGTTTCCCCATCACCGGCATAAAACATTATGACCTCGACATCCGTATCACCTCTATTTTCGCCATGATGCACCTCATTATCAGTCTCAATAAATGCTTCCCCGGCATGGAAATCATGGGAAGAGCCATCTTCATTAACTATGGTAAGAGTGCCGCTCAAAACTATGCCACAATTGATAAGCTTATGGAAATGAGGATTAGTGACCGTATGCGGTGGGAAAATATACTTATATATCGACACGACCGGACTGCCTGACGGATATGACGGAAGAGCGGAGCCATCCCATGCTGTGGATCCTTCCACAAGTTTCTCTGAAACAATCCCAGTGTCTTCAAGTTCAGATTTTTTATCTTTCATAATTTTATAAACTAATTGACCGACATAATCAGACCTGCAAAATTAATAGAAAAACTCCGATGTGACAACCCATTATATGTCATCACACCGAAGCCATAGGTTTGGTAGAAACTTATTTCTCACCAGCACCACATGCTGAGCCACATGCTGCGGGCTTGGGTTCGGTTTTTTCATCACCGGCTCCACAAGCAGAACCACATGCTCCTGAAGGAGTTCCTGTCTCAGCGGGTGCACAGAGATAAGCCTGTGCAGTGTGCCTTACAGCACCATTGTTAATACGTGTCATAGCTGTAATATTTTTATAGTTAATAAATAATCATCGCAAAATTAACATTTTAGATTCATATTGTCAAGTATGGTAATTTTAATTACTAAGTAACCTTTTTATCGCTTTTGTTGATTAACAATGAAATAAAATTTCTTTGGAATATTAAAATAATATATTGACAAACAGACATTTGTCATTTTATAAAATTTAAGCTAACTTTGCATGATAAAAACTGCTATGAGAAAGAAAGAACATCTTAATTCAATAATAGAGATATGTCCGGTCAGAAACGTCATCGCACGATTCGGCAACAAGTGGGCACTACTCGTATTGCTCGTAATCAGCGAAAATGAGCCGGTAAGATATAATGATCTCCGAAGAAAAATTCCTGACATATCTTCCAGGGTACTTTCTTCCACACTACGCACCCTGGAAGCTGACGGACTTATATTGCGCACACTATATAATGAAGTGCCCGCCAGGGTGGAATATTCCCTAACGGACATAGGTCACTCCCTTATACCAATAATAATGAAGCTCACAGAATGGGCACAAAATAACATGAAAACAATCATTGACCACCGGAAACAGACAGAAAACGATTCTCTTTAATAACCTATAACCCACATTAGGCTATGGTAAGTTAACCTAATAATGCCACTACCATACCGGCAAGAATCAGCGAGACACTTCCTACTGCATAAGTGACCGTATAGCCCATAACAGGCAGAGTGCTTTCGAGGCTATCCTGAATTGCTCCGAGAGCCGCCACTGCATTACGGCTACCAGCAACACAACCGAGCGAGACGGCTGCCGGAAACTTAAATACTTTATTGGCAATAAAAATGCTCAGAATAAGGGGAATAGTAGTGCAAGCTATACCGGCAAAAAATAATCCGAACCCAACTTGCTGCAAACCGCTGATAAACGATGGACCTGCAGACAAACCCACTACGGCTATAAACAAATTTAAACCGGCATTATCCATAAACCATATAACCGAACGCGGAATATGACCGAATGAAGGTCTCTTTGAACGCAGCCAACCAAGCACAAGTCCTGAAATTATGGCACCACCACTTGTACTCAAAGAAATCGGTATGCCTCCGCATCTAATCACTATCGCGCCTATCAGACACCCGATGGCAATTCCAAGACCAATAAATACAATATCGCTCTCATGGGTGGCACGGTCACTATAACCTATCTCAGGCACTGCTTCTGCAACGTCCTGTGGCAAACCCATAAGAGTAACCACATCACCCTTTTCAAGTTTGAAACGCCTTTTCAATGGCATAAGCATATCGTTTCTCACCACCTTATTAATCACCACGCCGTGCATAAACGTCTTATTGCGTAATTCACCTATTGTCAGACCGCACGCACCAGATTTTGAAACCACCACAGGAAGATTCTCAGTGCTAAAAGTAAGAAGTTCATGATCTGACACTTCCGGTCCTATCCAGGCAGCATCTTCCACAATGCTTTCCCGGCGTCCGCTCAATACTATGGTATCGCCTTTACGCACCCTTACATCAGGGTCAGCATCCATAACCTCACCGTTTACTCTGACTCGCTCCACAAAATGACGTAACTCACGGCTTTTCAGATGTTTCTCTATCTCTTTCACGGTGCGTGGCTTATTAAAGAAATCAGCCTCAACCCTATATGCCCTGAAAGACACCGGACGATTTGCAATTATCTGACCAGGATCCGGTGTAAAATCACCTGAATCCATCTCCTCTTCAAGGATTCTTGTCTCTTCCTTTACTTTCTTTAGCCCTCCAAGAAGCATCGGACCAAGATTAGCAATTATCCAGGCAGAACCGACAGTGCCAAACACATAGCACACGGCATAACATGCGGGTATTATATCCAAAAGCTTTGAGGTCTCCACTTCACCGAGTCCAAGAGATTTTATAGTGTCAGAACCTACTCCTATTACAGCAGAGACTGTCTGGGCACCTGCGAATACCCCCACAGTGATACCTTTGTTATAACCCAGCAGCTTACATATACCTACTGTCACCCCAATCACTATCATACACTCCACTAATGCAAAACATATCTGCTTCAAGCCGTCACCTTTCAAAGAACGGAAAAATTGAGGACCTACACTGTAGCCTATGGCAAAGAGGAAGAGCATAAAAGCCAATGATTTTACCGTTTCTGAGATAGGTATGCCCAACTGCCCGATTATCACACCCACTATCAGGGTAGCTGTGACTGGACCAAGTGAAAACGATTTAAATTTCAAGCCTCCAAGCCAGAATCCTAACCCCAAGGTAAGGAAAATGGGGATAACCTGATTTTCCCGAAATGTTTCGGTAAGCCATTCCATAGTTATTACTGTTTTTTTATTTTTATAATTTTCTCATTTTTTAACAAAACTTATCCACATTAAGTTGACCTCTGCAAAATATATTTTACTCCCAAAAGAGTTTATGACAAATTTTTACTGATTTTTTCATTTCCTTACATTATCTTTGCAGCAAATTTATCAAGTCATGAACGATACCATAAAAAAACACCCGCGCATAGATGTGGCAGATGCCCTCCGAGGCTTCGCTGTGCTCGCCATTATCTTGCTTCATTCAATTGAGCACTTCAATTTCTATTCCTTTCCCGACACTTCCGGACAAAGCCAATGGCTCAATTTCACCGATAAAGCTATCTGGGACGGTCTCTTTTTCGCATTCGGAGGAAAGGCATACGCAATCTTTGCCACGCTTTTCGGATTCAGCTTCTTCATTCAGCATGATAATCAAAGGCTCAGAGGTAATGATTTCCGCCTACGCTTTTGCTGGCGCCTCGTAATCCTTTTCATAATCGGCAATCTTAACGCCGCATTTTTTACGGGTGAGATTCTTGTAATGTATGCTCTCGTCGGGTTCGTATTAGTCCTTACGTGCCGCTTGAAAACAAAGGTTGTGATGACTCTTGCTGCCATCTGTCTCCTGCAACCTGTATGTATATATCAGATCATACGTGCCCTCTACTCTCCCGATTATGAGATTATGCGCCTCAATTGGGGGGAACACTGGAGCATTACAAATGAAATGCAGACCTACGGCGATTTCTGGGGTACCGTTAAAGCTAATTTGTGGTCAGGGCAGCTCTTCTCTTTGGGTTGGGCATGGGACAACGGCAGAATATTCCAGACAGCCGGTCTCTTTATGACCGGTATGCTAATTGGCAGACAAGGATGGTTTAAAGTAAACAATCTTAACAGATGGGGACGTGTGCTGCCAATTGCTCTTATTTGCTTCTTCCCGTTAAAGGGAATTGTGACGATGTTACCTGATTATGTGGCTAATCCAAATTTATTGACCCCAATGAAAATCTTGCTGACCTCTCTTGCAAATCTTTGCTTTATGCTTATTCTTGTTTGTGGAGTATTATTCGGATTTTATCGCACACACGGAGTAAGCAAAGCTCTGCGTGCCCTTATCCCCTACGGCAAACTCAGCATGACAAACTATGTCACCCAAGGAATCATAGGGTCTGCCTTATTCTATCATTGGGGACTTTTTCTACGCCTTGGCATCACCGCAAGTGTCTTCGTAGGAGTTGCAATTTTTATAGTGCAGTATATATTCTGCCGGATATGGGTTGGGAAGCACAATCACGGACCTTTGGAATATATATGGAAAAAAGCAACCTGGATTTAATTATCGATAAGTTATAACTTAGTAATGAGTCATATAAGATAAATATAACTTATAGTGACAATTTTAATCTCTAATAACCATTATTTTAACTATGATCCATTTGAAATTACCCTTCAGGGAACCCCGTCGCCTTCCATTTTATCTGGCGATGGAAGAATGGGCAGCCCGCACATTGCCTGCCAATGATTATTTTTTCTGCTGGCGTGTAAAACCGACAGTGATTTGTGGCAGAAATCAGGAAATGGACAAAGAGGTCGACATGGCTTATTGTCGCGAAGCCGGCATAGATGTTGTGCGCCGCCGGAGCGGTGGGGGTTGTGTATATGCCGACTTAGACAATTTCATGATGTCTTATATCTGCCCCGGCGATGAAGTGACTTCTACATTTGCACGCTACACCACCATGATTGCCTCTATGCTTCAGGAAATGGGGCTCGATGCAGTTGCAACAGGTCGCAACGACATTGTAATAAGTGGTAAAAAAGTATCGGGGAATGCTTTCTACCATATTCCCGGTCGCTGCATAGCACACGGTACAATGCTTTATGACTTTGATCCTTCGGTCATGAAACGTGCCATAACACCCTCCCGTGCAAAATTAGAATCAAAATCTGTAAAATCGGTTGAATCACGTGTGACCTGTCTAACTCAGGAGGGTATGACAATGAGTCATGATGAATTTGAGGAGCGTATAATCAGATCTCTATGCGACAAAGAGATTCTTCTCTCTGATGAGGATGTGGCAGCAGTTGAGGCAATAGAAAAGACCTACTATGATCCGGAATTTCTTTACAGGAAAGGTGAGCTAAAAACTGACCCTGCCATGCCTGAATTGCTACACAGGCACGGCAGGGTTGATGGTGTCGGGGAAATAGATTTCACAATCTCTCTTGACAGTCATGACCGCATTTCAAGGATAGAGGCAAGCGGTGATTTCTTCCTTATCGGCGACCCCGAAGAACTTATTTTCCGTCATTTGAAAGGCTCACCCCTTACCGGGGAAGAGATTCTGAAAGCTTTGTCAAATGCAGAACCGCAGAAAGCTATTTCCGGTCTTGATAAGGAGTCTTTAACAGAGTTGCTTATCGGAAACGTTAACAAGGGCTGACTTCTCTCCTTAGCAATTTCTTTATCTTTCTCCATTTCGGGAAAATCGCATTTGGACGAATCGGGCTGAAGCTTATGAGAATCAATATGAGCGACACAAGGGCTATCATTAGCAGAAGTCCGTAAATCTCCTTGATTGATACGGCAAGTGCCTGAATCTGCAATTGACCGTAAAGTTGTCCGAATGCCTGGTGTGTCACTGCCGGATTAAAATCAGTCATTCCAGCCCCAAGCAGTGAGGCATTCTTAGCCACCGTATGACGTAGCAACTCACCGATGACAGCTGGACCAAGCGTGGCACCCATTACCGCACCGGTAAACCCATTGATGGTAAGAGCCTGCGGAAAGACAAAGAAATGAAGTCCGCTCTGCACTATTGAAGTGAGATAACAGATAGAAATGATAACTGATGCCACTCCCCGGCAAAACAGGGGGATAAACAGCATTTCTTTCTCTACTCCGTAGTCAATCAGGAAATAAAAGTAAGCCAAGTATATGACAGCAAACGTGAAAGCGATTGCTGTCATTGTTTTATATCGCCATTTATGCAAGGCAAACGTAAAATAAGTAAGCCCACACCCTACGAAAATACCTACCAGTACATACCAATTGAGGTCAATCATATTGGTCTCATCAAATCCCAAGATAGCCTCAGCATAGCTATGCTCAAACACATGTTCTGTGGCAAGCAAAGTGAAAAAAACGAGATACACCAGTGTAGCCCTTATCACATTTCTATTAGTCATTGCCTGAAAGGATATATATGGATGATGAAGAAAGGTGGCACGCCAAAGATTGATTAACAAACATGCACACCCCAACAAGGCAGCTCCCCGAATCTCCTCTGCCTCCCACCAGTCGTAGAAATTACCATAGACACATATAAACGTAAAGCAAAGCATAACCACGCTCCACAAACCTGCACCTATCCAGTCAATGCCAAGAAGAGGTATCTGCATACCACCCTTTACCGGCTTGACAAGAATAAGAACAAGCAATATCATAAATGCAAGCAATCCTGCCATTATCCAGTGCATATATTCCCATTGGGAGTAAAAAGCGGTATAGACGGTAGCAATACCACTTAACTGAATCACTCCGTCAACTACGAGATACACATAACAGAAAAATATCGCCATGTCTCTCACAGGGGTCAGCCATAACTGAATCGTAGAGTTACACACAAGCGTAGCCCACATTCTGAACCAGCCTGCCACAAAACAAGTTGCGACTAAGACAGGCACAGACGTGGTGTGGGCACATATAATGGTGCAAGCAAATAATACAGAACCGCATATCAAGAGTCCCACACGATTGGAAAACCGGAACTTAAGTCTGAACATCACAGCGAAATTAATCGACATTCCAACTAATGACGCATAACCTGCCATCAGAATGTCTTCTTGCATCATAGCCGTCGTACCAACCATGTCAGAAGCGGCAGCAAGATATAATCCACCCGAAAACTGAATGATCAGCACAAAAAAAATGAACAGCCAAGGTTTCAGCCTGCGGGGAATAAAATTAGGTACGTCAGGAATATCAAACGGACCCTGAGGCGCATGCCAGTCTCCCATGTCAATATTTCACTTCACATTCCACATTCATTCCTGCTCTCAGCTTTGCCATCTCTCCAGCACTGTTATCCTTGTCAAAGATTATTCTTACCGGTATCCTCTGACGCACTTTTACAAAATTTCCCGCTGAATTATCCTGAGGCATGATTGACAGACGTGCTCCGGTAGCCGTTGAGATTGATTCCACTTTCCCGGAGAAAGTCACATCAGGAATTGCATCTACCTTGATATCAACCTCGCTTCCCACTGCAATATGTTGAAGCTGTGTCTCTTTGTAATTGGCAGTCACCCAGATCTCACTTGTGTCAACAATATCCAAAAGAGTCTGTCCCGGCTGTACCAACTGCCCCACCTGAATCTCCTTACGTGAAGCAAAACCGTCGCACGGAGCCAGAATGACCGTGTATGACAGGTTAAGTTCAGCCGTTTCAAGCAATGTCTTTGCCAACTCAATGCCAGCATCATTCTGAGCTATGCGCTGGCGCGTCTCGTTTACCATTGATGATGTAGCAGCCTTTTGGCGTTTAAGAGTCTCATATCGTGCTTTCTTAGTTTCGTAATCAGTTTTTACGGCATCAAACTGCCGACGTGTCACTGCATCTTTCTCGAGCAGCTGTTGATAGCGGTGATAATCTGTCTCGGCATTTTGCATGACAATACGTGCTTCTGCAATAGATGCATCGGTCACAGCAACATTGGCAGACGCTACACTGACACTATGGTCAGTCACATTGCGTCCGGCAAGCGCATTCTGATAATCCGCACGAGCCTGTGCCACGCGCAGACGCATGTCGGCATCATCAATAATTACAAGGGTGTCACCCTTCTTTACAGCTCCATATTCTTTAAAGCGTATTTCCTTTATATATCCCTGAACGCGACTGTTGACAGGCACCACCTGCTGTTGTACCTGGGCGTTGTCAGTGAACTCCACATTCCCTAAATGAATAAACTTACCTCCTATCCATACGACTGCCACCACAATGACGGCAAGAGAGACAATATATGAGATGATTTTCTTTGTTCTACGGTTCATATCTTTCCTGATGTAAAAAGAAGTTTGTAGTAATAATATATTATGTTGATTCGTGCGTTTACAAGCTGCTGCTCCGCATCAAGTTTTGCATTGGCAGCATCGAGCATATCGGTTATAAGAGCCATGTCGGCGGAATAGCGCGTAGAAGTAGTCCGGTAGTTTCTGTCTGCCAATTCCACATTTTTCTTCTCAGTTTTCAATTCCTCATACGCCTCCATATAGCGAATATAGGCATCACGCACGTCAAGAGTCAGATTTTCACTTGTGACAAGAAGTTCTTCTGCCGATTTTACAGTGGCTGCCTTGCTTTTGGCAAGCGTCTTATTGCTTTTATATAGAGAAGAGAGATTATAGCTTACCCCTACCCCGACATACCAATAACTGAGATTCCTGTTTATTGGAGGCACTTCAACTAAGATAGGTCCATCTAAAGTCCAGGCAGCCTGCAATCCTATTTTTGGCAGACGCTCGGAACGTGCAAGATCTTCAGCCCTGCGGCTTATGTCAAGCCCGGTGCGTGCTAACCGAATGGCAGGGGAATTAAGGGTTGCCTCATTCTGCCACCATTCTTCCCCGTCAGTGGGAAGGGCACGTGTGAGAATAGTGGAATCAGGCATTATTTTAGTTCCTTCCGGCATACCGGATACCACTACAAGATTATTGTTAAGAATATCAAGAGTATTATCGATTTTCACTAACTGAAGTTCCAGTTTCGACACAAGTAATTCATAGCGTGTAATGTCATTCTGCAAAGCCACTCCCTGCTCATAACGCGCATGCATCTCATCAAGAATCCTACGGGCATTGGCTATATTATTTTCAACTACTTTACGCAAATTGATACATTTATAGATGTCAAGGTAATAACCGGTAAGACGGAAACGCAAGTTGTCTTTCTGGAAATCTGTGGCAAAGCGAGCTGCCGTTGATTTCAGTTCTGCCAGTTCTATTGCTGTCGTCACTGCCCCACCTGTGTAAACAGGCTGACTGATATTGATACCAATTCCACTGCCAAAATGTGGGATTGGTGCTTTCTGATAATCAGAAAAATTTCTTTTTGTGGTAAAGCCGTCGCCTATATAGCTTAAAGAGAGATTGGCATTAATCTCCGGAAGCTTTCCGCTACGCGCAACGCTGATTTCACGCTGTGCCTCCTCTTCTGCAGCCAAAGAGGGACGTAACTGATTGCCATTGCTTTCTGCACTTCGGAAAATCTCTTCTAATGTGATGACAGAGGAAGTCTGCCCGACAGCACACACTTCACCGCTCAGCAAAGTCGCAAAAAGCAACCCTGCGAGCAATCGTCGATTGATCATAAGGTATGTTTAAAATATTATTATTGCTGATTCGGAAGTTAGTTTCATAAAAAGATTAAAACTTCCATGTATTGCGTGTACATCACGCCGCAGCTGACCCTTGGAATCAGCGAATAGTGAGGGAAGATCAAATGTGTGCCGTGCTCTTCCAGTTTTCTTTGTATGCGTAGTTATTAACTGACGCAGAGGGTATTGAATAAGTAGGTATAGAATATATCATAGCGGCGGTTCTTTGTGAACCGTGCTGCAAAATTACAAAAAATTATTGAAATCACTTCAGAGTTTTTACCTTTTTTATCACATATTATCCAAAGTGATTATCTTGCTATTGGTTTGTTTTCTTTTATCCACTCCATTATACCTCCTTCAAGGTTGATGACATTATATCCTTGTTCAGAAAGTTTCTGCGCGGCGTTTGCCGAGCGTTTGCCGCTCCTACAATACACTGCAACCGGTCTGGATTTATCTAAGGTTTCTTGTGCCCTAACGATGAAATCTAAATCGAAAAAATCAATGTTTTCAGCTCCAACGAGATGACCGTCATCAAACTCCTCCACCATGCGCACATCTAAAAGCTGCACACTGTCATTTGTTATATAGTTGGCGAAACTCTCTACATTCATATTTGTAAAAGAGTCATTGTCTTGCGCCTTGCCGCAAATACTAAGTCCTACCATTGCGAATAAAATTAAAATTAGCTTTTTCATAATCGGGGGGATTAAATTATGTAATCTGTTAGCTTATAAACGATAATATTACTAAAAAGTTCAGTTATTATACACATTGACCCTTTGATTGGCAGTGGGCAGTCTGCGTCATTTTGGGAAATTAAGCTGAGATTTCTTCTTCCTCACTTATGGCAAAGAATCGGAAGAAATAAATTAGGGAAGCGAATGGTGACGGCAGGTTTTGATAGAATGTCTAATAAACAGAGTGTATAACTTTTGTAAATTTATGGGAGAGAATATTAACATGTGTTTATAAATACAGAGTTTCAACCTAAATACCTCTGAAAATATACTATTTCTTTAGGAAAATATATTAATTTTGCAATTTTGTAATTTTTATGAAGATTTTCTAAATTCGCAATTGAATGAAGTATGAAAATTTCTCTAATTAAATATATTATTATACTACCACTTCTTTTTGCCGCTTGCAATGATGATATATTTGTCAAGAGGCAAAATCCAGAACAACCCCCTATTGAAGAACCGAGTATTGATTCTGAACCCAAGCCGGAAGTAACTGACAGCTTAATACTCACTTCCTTTGTATATGACAAGGAATCATTGACGATTGTTGATGACGCAGAAGTTATATTAGACGCAAAGACCACATTTGTTAACCATACTTCCTCCAAAGGAGTATGGATACTTTATGACAATTATAATCACTCGATAGTGCAAATACATAATAACACATATTATGTTACCCCTTGGGCAAAGTCTGACATGCCCTATGTTGAAGTGCCTGGTATTGACAGCGATGGCAATCCCGGATTCTACGGCACTGAGATTCAATTTGCTTTTGGCACTACGATAATACCCCGACAATACATGGCAGGCTATAAAGAATATTTTGACCTGCCACCTCATAGTCAGGTAAGTGCTACTATCTATACGACATATCATAGTGTGGTTGCAAATGCCGATATAAAATATTACAGCAGCTCATATCCAACGCTTATAGAAGATGGCTGGGTGACCGTTAAAGTTACAGTGCCGGTTGACATACATGTGGAGTGGAGCGAAATAACACCTGCAGAATGAAACTGAAATATATCTTAGCCCCTATAGCTATTGCAACTGCCTGCTGTCAGTATGCTGTTGCCGACCCGGGAAATTTTGCCTCGCGTTGGGAAGCCGGAATGCGCGGTGGATATGCGTTCAACTCCAATCCTGTACTTATGAACCGGATGCTTCCTGATGGGGAAACAACCCATTCTGCCATGTCGTGGCATCTGCGTTACTCATTCAGTAAACCCAATGCAGGTCGAAATGCTTCCGTTTACCAGGGTTTGGGATTTAGTGTCAATACTTTCCTGCAACCTCATAGGATAGGTACACCTATAGGGGTATATATCTTTCAGGGTGCACCCATAGTCGCCTTCTCAAATCGTTTTTCTTTGGACTATGAATGGAACTTCGGCGCAACATTTGGCTGGGAAAAGACTCCAAACGGTAATGACATACGGTCAAATCTTGTGGTAGGGTCAACTGTCAACGCCTATCTGAATCTCGGGTTTAAGCTAAGCTATGCATTGACCGAGGCAGTCAGCCTATCGGGAGGTCTTGATCTCTCCCACTACTCAAACGGCAACACATCATGGCCTAACCCCGGAGTAAATACCATCGGAGCTTCTGTTGGAATCATATATACGCCAGGCTCAAAACTATTAAAACCTGTCTCTCCCTTTACTTCCGATAATGACTTTAGCCAAGGCGTATCATACGACATAATGGCTTACGGAGCATGGCGAAAATCCTATTTCCCTGCTGATGACGGTGCTTTTACCGAGGCAGGCGAAAGGTCACTCCTTCCGGGTCATTTCGGAGTGGCAGGAGTGACTTTTGCTCCTATGTGGGATCTTCATCCTGTGTTTCGCACCGGTGTGTCGGCTGACATTCAATGGAGTGAGAATACCGGGCTTACAAAATATGTTGTGCCTGACACATACGGGGAGGACATTAAGTTCTACCGTCCCCCCTTTCTTCGCCAGGTATCAGTTGGGGTGTCAGCACGAGCCGAGCTGGTAATGCCTATATTTTCGCTGAATGCAGGAATCGGATATGGAATTGTGGGACCAGGCGAAACACGAAAACTTTATCAGACAGTCAATCTGAAAACATATATTACAGGTCCTGTTTTCCTTAATATTGGCTACCGTATGGTAGAATTCAAGTCACCATCTAATCTAATGCTCGGTGTCGGCATCACCTTGGGCAGATAATAAATAAGATGTCTCCCACAGTATTCTCACTAAAGCTGATGCCAAAATGATACTGGTAAAACTCAATATCTGACAAAGCCGCTTAAACAAATTTATGAGAAATGACGGAGAGCCGCTGACTATAAAAAGTCAACGGCTCTCTTATTAAATCTTATGCTCCAAGTGGCTTACTTCATAATTTTCATTACGTTGTCACCGGCTTTTACGATATAAAGTCCACCGGGCAGCCCGGAAAGATCGGCTGAATTGCCACTGACTTTCATAACGATTCTACCGGCAGCATCAGCCACCACAATCGGAGAAGTCTTTGCCACGGTTACGATGCCGTTGGCATAACGCAGACTGTTATCTCCGGCAACCAATGTCTCAACACCGGAGTTTTCAGTAGAGAATGTCACCTGCATTGACATGAGGTCAACTGTCATGTCAATAATTCCACCTTCCCAATCGGGAATATTCCAGCTTCCCTTACCCCATACCATGTCTCCAGAGAATGAAGCATCGCTATTGAAATAAATATCTGTTGGCTCGTCATCATATTGTGAACCAAGTGAATTATAATCCCAATACCCAAGTTCGGTATAGAAACGGAACATGGCATCACCAGCTGCAATGTTGAATGATCCGGCATAAACCGCACTCTTTTCTCCGCCGTTGTCTACCCTTTTCAGTTTCATGGCATCTGAGGTGATATCCCAGCCCTGAGGGGCACCAATAAGATAAATCACATCTTCCTTAACATATTCCGGCTGATCAAGACCGTCAATTCTCACAGTGTAATCCGACCAGTTTACCACAACCTGCAGACGTCCACCTTCCCAGTTGGTGCAATTGAAGTTGTTGGAGTTGCCACTTGTCAGTCTGAAAGAAATCGGTTCCCATTTCCAAAGAGTAAATCCTGAGCCATAAGAAGTGCCAAAGCTGTCATCCCAACTGTCGCCGGAAAGAATCTTAAACTCACATTCACCTTCAGGAATATCGAAAGTACCCACATATTCCACATGGTTAACCTCAGTGTTCATCTCAAGGACATAGTCATGATTAGCGACATCCCAGTTATTAAACACGCCTACAAGATGCAGACTCTCCGGAAGAACATATTCCGGCTGGTCAGGAGTCAAGAGAGTAACAGTCTTATTATCCCAGTCAACATCCATTGTCATCTCCCCTTCCTTCCAGTTCATGCATGTGAAGTTATCTCCATTTGCAACCAATGGAAGCGTTGTAGATTTATCACCCCACAGGTTATAGGGAGCATTTGTTCCGAAGTTGATGTCCCAACTGTCACCACCTACAATCTTAAATGGACCCACGGGAAGTGTGAAAGTACCAGTAAAATGGGTACTCTCCAAATCTGCTGTTGAAAGACTAAGCTGATAGTCATGATTAGTAACTTCCCAACCATTAAATTCACCTACAAGATGCAACTCCTCCGGCACCACAGCCTCTACATTATCAGACAATGTGACGGTCTTGTCGTTCCAGTCAACCGTAATATGTACCTGACTGCCATAATAAGTCTCTACTACAAAATTATAGCCATCCCAGCCCTGAAGCATTTCATTCCATACTATGTCGGTGCCGGGAGTATAATATTTAGTTTCATCAGGACCACCCCAATAGCTTTCAGGCTCGTCCCAATTAGACTTTGCAGAGAACAATTTAAATTGGATTGCGCCGTAAAAGTCATAAAAATTGTAGTCGAAGGCACACTCATAGATACCCTCCGAAGTGGGTGACAGAACCATAAGTTGGGTCTCATCAGCCTCATCGGGAGTTACCCAATTATTTATGTTACCCACAAAATACAATTCTGCAGGAAGTTCTTGAGCTTGCATGCCTACACCCATAGTAAGCGCCAACCCCGCTGCTAAAAAGTAATTCTTCATCATCTTTTAGTGAGTTAAGTGAATAAAATAATATTAATAATTAATATTAAGAAAAGGGAGTTTCCCAATCTGCTTGCAAAGCTAATAAAAATTCTATAAATATCACCTAACTTCACATAAAAATTTATTTTAACCCTGCTGCTTTTTTAATAAGCATTGGGATTTCAATATTATTGAGGTTACCTGTGAAATATTGGGCGTTGGTACCCACGGCATATACAGGCACAAAATTACCTGCATGAGACGAAGTGGTCCACCCTATGCCTAAATGAGAGTTAAGAATGTCAAACGCCTTTGCCGTGAAAGCATTAAAAGTCTGATAAAGGGTCTTTTCGTCTTCAGCTTTCTTTGTAATGAAAGTCTCGTCAAACAAATTTTTCAATTGTTCTGTCTCCCAGTCCGCCAAAGGTACAGTCTCCCAGAATCCAAGTTTCTCACGTAAAGTGTTCTCCATCTCTTCCCATGTGGGATTTGCAGTAGCTTTACCCCAATTGCGTGTCCATTCGCCAAAAGAATCTTTTGAAATCTTCTGGGCATCGGCATAAGCTATATTTTGATTGCTACCGGGGCGACCATAAGCCATTCCGCCGGTGTCATGGTCTGCGGTAATGACTATGAGAGTTTCATCAGGATGCTGCAGATAGAACTGATAGGCTACGTTTATAGCGTCCTGAAAATTCAGAATCTCTTTAACTACTGCCCCTCCATCGTTGGCATGTGCAGCCCAGTCAATATTTCCTCCTTCAATCATCATCAGGAACTTGTCAGGATTTACCTGTTCAAGGGTATATAGACATGCTTCCGTGATTTGGGCACAGGTCATCGCCCCGGGAATTGAATCAATAGTATAACCCACATGACCGGAAGTGGGATTATCAGAATACATCAACACTTTCTTAGGAAACTTACCCTTCTTCTTAAGGTCATTGAAAGCAGCATATCCCTCAGCTATCTCATAATTCCCTTTTTTCATAACGTTTATAAATTCCGAAAAAGCTTCCTCCCCTTTCTTGCCAAGCTTGAAAGCTCCTCCCGCAAGAAAAGTGAGTCCGCTCTCGGCAGCCTGGGGAGCAATGATTTCCTTCATTGACCGGTTGGCTGCATGTGCATACCAGGCAGCCGGAGTAGCGTCGTCTGCCTGAACTGTGGTGCCTACCCCTACGGCATACCCGGCGTTCATGAAGTCTACTGCTACGCTGTTGCCCGGCACCGTGTCAGGATTCATACCTATCATGTAGTTCTTAGTCTTGTAGCCGGAAGAAAGGGCTGTGCCTGCAGCGGCTGAATCTGTGATCGGACTTGATGCCGAATATGTACGCGCCTGCGATGCCACCGGAAAGGTAAGCATAAGCAGTGGTTGTTCACTTTTCAATACATCACGATTGTATATCTCAGTGGCATTGACATGTCCCATGCCCATACCATCACCAATAAAGTAAAAAATATATTTTGCATCGCCAGCCATCATGCTTGTGAAAGCAGCAGCAGCAAGAGTGGTAAGAAAAAATCTTTTCATATTTTAGTATTGGGTTATAATTAAATTCATCCACAAAAATAATGAAAAAAGATTATCCAGCAAACTATAATCTATCAGGCGTTATTAAAATATCATCATTATCCTCTCAACTCAAAGCAGTCATAAACAAAGAGGGAATAGCCGCCGAAAAGACATGACACTTAATCGGCGGCTCTGAATAAAAGGCAAAAACTATTCTAATTCAAAAATATTAACATCAATAATTAATTAATTCTCAGAAAACTCATATACGAATTTCGTACCGGCAGGAACTTGTATATTTGTCGGAGGGTTATCAATGTCAAAACCTTCCCAAACTTTTATTTCCTCAAGATTTTCATTGTAGTCAAAATAAAGATTCCTATAATCCTGGTTAACCTTACTGATGTCAATGCGTTTCAAGGAAGTCATGTAGATATTGGCATACTCCATGGCATCTGTACTACCCCACTCAAATGATTCCAAAGCTGGAACATTATCTATATTAAGCTGATAAAGTTTTGTCAGATGATTCGCAAGTTTGATAGACTTAAGGCTGTTATTGGTTGAGCATTGAATTTCGGCAATATCAGGGCAATTCGATAAATCAAGAGCAGGAATCTCATTGTTGTCTAATCTCAGCACGTCAAGTTTTGTACAAGCTGAGAAATCAAGTTCTTCGCTTAGCCCACAATTGTCAAGTGCCAGATATGTAAGGTTTATGCAGTTAGCAATGTTGAGTGATTTGATCTGAGTCCATCCAAGATTGAGTTCTTCAAGAGTAGAGGCAAAGGGAGCGGTGTCAAAAGACTCCAACGCAGTGTTCATAAACATAAAGTTGCGTATATTTGCACACCCTGTCAAATCAATATTAGTAAGTCCCAAATTATATGAGCCTGCTATAATCTCAAGCGATGAACATCCCGCAAACGATACTTCTGTCAGATTGTTGGTGGTGAAAAGTATTTTCTTGAGTTGAATCAGCCCTGCCACATTTAATTCAGTAAGCACGTTCTGAGAACAATTGATGACTTCCACTTCCGGAAAACATGTGAAATCAAGTGAAGAGTATTCCAAGCCATCAACATTTATTTCCTGTATTGTTGACGGTAAGATTGTAATGTCATAATTCTTGAGCATAGAACCACCGATATTGATAACCTGAAGCTTCTCTGATCCCAAAGTCAGTGATTCCACTTGCGATCTGTTGATAGAAAGTTCCTGAAGTTCAGTAAGAGCCGAAGCATCAAGAGTCTTGGCAAATACGCCGTCTGCTACAAGAGAAGTAAGCGATGTAAAATACTGAATACCTTCAAAATTCTGTACCCTATAATCGGTAAGAGTGATACCGCCCATATATTTGGATGCCTCAACATTGGTAAGTGTCTCTTTGCCATCTGCTACCTGCTCCTTTATAATATTGCGGAGCACTCCATCGGGAATATATTCCTCTGTCAAAATATTAAATTCATCTGTAACTTCGCCTGTAGACTCCACGAAGCGCACCTCGCTTACATTGTCGGCAGCAATAGTTTGCTTTGAACCGTCTTTAAGGGTGATTTCCATGTTGTAAGTCTGCGCAGCACCAGTAAGGGCTATCATCGTAGACACGGCACTAAATATAAGATGTTTCATTGGTTATTAGTTTTTGGAGTTATTTTTTTACAAATTTAAATGAATGGGAGGCATATGTCACAACATATACTCCTGAAGTAAGTGCGGAAATATCAATTCGTGTTGAACAATTTGCCTCGGAAATACCGGTGGCACACTTTCTGCCGTCCATAGCATAGACATCCACCTGTGTCCCCGGTGCAAGTCCTTCAAAAGCAATAAAGTAGGGAGTAACGCTATACGTAGCTTCGGCTTCAGTAATCTTATTTACAGCTGTGGTATCAGAAAATTCATAGTTCCGAATTTCTGAAATTAAAACCGAAATTGTCTCTGCATCAGTCTCCACTGTAAATTTATCCGCAGAATTGCGAATCACAGGATTATCTGCCAATGGAAACACTACCTGCACTCCGTCGTTGAAATTTACGACAAGATACTTTACCCCGGCATCAGCTTGAAAAGACACTATAGCCAATATCGCGGTTATAGCAAGCTTGCGAAAGAATTTGTTTCGTTTCATATCAATAATTATTATATTTTAGAAATCAAATATGTTCAGCGAAAAAACTCATATATGTCCCAACGCAGTTTGTAGGTCAGTTGAGCTTACCGGCTCAAAGATACAATCAATTATATTAAGCCCCCTACATTTTGCCTTCGGATCAGATAACTGAGAGATAAGAATTAGAGGAGTCTCGATCTTATGACTCCGCATAAAACTCACTACGTTGACATCACTGATATTATCCTTAGCTAAAATAAAATCTATCTCATGATTGGCAAGAAGCTCCATCATTTCCTGACTGTCTTCCGCCACTCCAGCAAGTTGCAAATCAGGTCGCAGACTTTCTATTGTCCTTCTGATGCAGACTTGTGAATAATATATGTCGTCAGCCAAAATATATTTCATAGATTTATTTTCATTCAGGTTTTAATTTTCACAGGCAAAATTAAAATCTGAATGAAACAATCCAAATAAAAATCCGATGAATCAGACCCCTTATCAGAAGAAACGGGACAAGTAGCAGACCAATCGGGAAATTATTTCTTCCCCGAATGACCGAGCCACTCAAGAAATTCTTTTCTTCTGGCAGCCGTAATGACTTCTGTGCGTCTTGTTGCACCCGCCACCAACTCTATATGCAAGCGTCCTTTAAAATACCTGGATATCTGCGTTATACAATCAACAGATGCTACAACAGAGCGTGACACCGGATAAAACAAACGTGGGTCAAACAATTCTGATACTTCTCTAAGTGAGGCAAAATCAGTTACTCGGCTACTGCCGTCTTTAAGCACCAGTGATACATATTTATCTGCTGCCTCAATCCACGCCACATCTTCAGTTTTCACAAAATAATAACCCATACGGGTTGTGATAAGCACTCTTCCACTTGAGCGAGGAGTAATCGCCGCTACAAGAGAAGAATAGTCAGGCTCAACAGGCAAATGCAACTCATACTTTTCAATGGCTTTCGCCACTTCTTCTTTCAAAATTGGTTTAAGCAAATAGTCTACACTGTTGACTTTAAACGCTTTTAATGCATATTCATCATAAGCCGTAGTAAAAATAACCGGTACGTCAAGATCTATCTTATTGAAAATGTCAAAACAATTGCCATCATCAAGTTCAATATCCATAAATATCAAACTCACATCATTGTCTTCACTAAAATATCTGACACAATCGCTTACGGATTCCGATGTGAACACACATTCATAATCCGGACGCAAGCTCTCTATTATTCTTCTGAGGTTATCGCGTGCAAATTCCTCATCTTCTATTATAGCATATTTCATAACTTAGATTCGGTAATGACTGGAACATGGGCACTAAATACAGCTCCATCGTTTACTATGTAAAATCTATTTCCTTTTATTGCATATAGCTGAGTGAGATATCGAAGTCCGACTTTCCCAATCGAGTCTGCAAAACGCTGACGAATTGGATTTGAAACTATTATGTCTGTTTTACTTATTCTAATTGTCACCTCCATGGGCAATGCCGATGAAATGATGTTGTGTTTGGTGACATTCTCTATAAGCAATTGCATGGTGAACGGCACAACATACATATCGTCTTCGGCTGTCCCTTCTATTATAACCTGAAATTTATTATTGTATCTCATTTTAAGCACTGACACGTATGAGCCTAAAAATTCAAGTTCTTTTTTTAATTTTACAATTTCACGGTTTTGCTGCGCCATTATATAACGATACATTCTCGCCAACTCGTGTATGAAGTATTCAGCTTTACCACTGTCAACGGAGACAATGGAACAAAGCAGATTAAGAGAATTAAACAGGAAATGTGGATTGACTTGTGCCTTAAGGGCATCATACTGATATTGTAACGCCAGATTACGTGCTTCTTCTGTTTCTTTAAGAGATCTCAGTAGCTTAGTAAAATAATACACCAGTTCCATACACATAAAAATTGTAATGTCATTAAGGAATATGCCAACCCAATCCATTTTAGAAAATTCTATATGACTTATCTGACCAAGATAAAACTCTACTGTTAAATAAACTACACCTATACCAAATGTAAACACAACCGACAAAAGTAAGTCAACAATTATTTTCTTGTGCAGACTGAGCGATATAGTAAACCTAAACACTATAAACAAGTTTGACAGAGAAAGAACCAGATTAGGTATAAAATTCTTTATCACTCCCGCCAGCAAGTCATTGATATCGTTATATGGAAACATCGTGCCAAATCTTACGGCATTATAGAATGTCTGAAACCAGCAATAATAACCTATTATCGCCAGTGACCATATTAACACACTCTTTTTTCTCTTCGTCATTGTCATGTATCAACAGTATTACTGCGTGTTTTCGACTTTTAGCTACTTCACTTAAACATAGCCGCTACAAATTTAGTAAAATTATAGGAATAAAATATGTTAACAACGTAGAATTTATACATTTTATCTATGAACTTATAGACCAACATTAAGAAATGCCTTAGCCTGAAAAAAAGTTAACTCATAGAAATCAAATAACACACTCAAATAATTGAGAATGATATCGGAAAATAATTATAACTCACTATTACATCTTTACATTATTTTTTATTACTTTTGCCATATAATCTAAAATTATTGACTAATTAGGATAACACCATATTATGAAAAAACTTTATTTTTTACCGGTAATGGCTGCCGGATTACTGTGCAGCTGCAGCAATAAATCAACTGCCGGTGCCGATGGAAGCTCCAATAATAATGACAGTACGCTTATAGTGTATTATTCACAGACAGGGGCGACCAAGTCAGTTGCAGAAGAATTTCAGAAGCTATTAAAATGTGATATTACCGCTATCGAAGCTGTGAATCCTTATGACGGGGATTATGATGCCACTATTCAACGTTGGCGTAAAGAACTTGAAGACAGTGTGAAAGTTGAGATTAAACCTCTCAGTGTCAATCTTGATGATTACAATACCGTTTTCCTCGGATTCCCAATATGGGGTGGTACCTATGCCTTGCCGATGGCTACATTCCTTGCCGATAACTCCTTAGAGAGTAAAAAGGTAGTTACTTTCGCTACCTTCGGGAGTGGTGGCATCGACTCAGCTACCACTAATATATCTACAGTTCAACCGGGGGCAAAAGTAATAAAAGGTTATGGCGTAAGAAATGCCAGAATAGAAAAAGCCCCGGCTGAGATTGAGAGATTCCTTATTGAAAATGACTATATTGTCGGTGAGATCGAAGCATTACCGGAATATTCCTCATCATCAGCCGTCACTGAAGAGGAGGTAAAAGTGTTTAATGAGGCATGTGGCAGTTATAAGTTCCCTCTCGGCACACCGGTCAGTGTAGCAACACGCACCACATCTGATGGCAAAGACTACAAGTTTGACGTAAAATCACAGTCGCCTGACGGAAAGGAGTCTTCTTCCACTATCTACGTTACCGTCCCCAACGGACAAGCCCCGGAATTCACCGAAGTAATCAGACACTAAGAATAAAAATGGAAAAATTCAATGAATTTTTCCATTTTTATTCACCTAAATTAATTTGTTTAGATTAATTTTGTAGTTGAATAATACAATAACCAAATAAATAGGATGAAAAAAGAAATGGGACAATCCACTTTAGGGGAATGTATTCGCCTTGAGCGTAAAAAAGCAGGTCTAACACAAGTCCAGGTTGGGGATCGTGTTGGTTTGAGTGCACGTCAGATCTCAAAGATTGAAAATGGTGCCTCAATTACTCCTGAAACAGCCTCATTCATTTTGAGCAAGATGGGATCAGAACTCCAATTTAAGACTGACACTCCTAATAAAGACGATAAATCAACTATTCTTTTCCTAATGTCAGTGATACATAACTACTCACGCATAAAAGACATTCCTCTCAGCAGAGCTTTTCGCTATTTAAAAACTTTCAAAGGGCTTGATTACCTTTTAAGATATAAAGAAATTGAACAAACTTTGTCATACGAAGACATTGTAGACAATCTATCCCGAGTTTGTGCTAACAATGGTGGAGCTTTATGAAGCTTTATCATGGTAGTAATTGTAAGATAACCTTAGTTAATCTTGCATTCTCTCGAGAATATATGGACTTTGGTAAAGGGTTTTATTTAACCCCAGACTTTCAACGAGCTGTCACAATGGCAAATCGAAGCGTAGAGTTAAGAGGCTCAGGAACTCCTGAAATAAATCCTTTTATATTCAATCGTTCATCATGTCCTAAAGATATGGTAATCAAAGAATTTAAAAGCAATACATGGGAATGGGCGGAATTTGTGATGCATAACAGAGATAAGCTATTAATTCCACCATATAATCATGGATATGATATTGTAATTGGTCCGGTAGCAGACTCAAGGGTTGACGCTGTAATCACAGCCTATAAGAAAGAATTCGGTCATCATTATCTAAGATCCGAAAATCTAAAAGAATTGGCGGTACGATTAAAATATCCAGGATCAATTTATATACAATACTGCTTTTGCTCTGAAAAAGCACTAAATTTTCTATTTAGAGATTAATAACTACTATGGGAACTTCAGTTGAGGAAATACTTTCAGAACTTGTAATTAGAGTAGCCAATCACTTTGATTTAAATTCTTATGATGCACTGGCAATCGTTGCGCAATCTAAGATAGCAAATGAATTGAGTCTAAAAGGCAACCATCAAAATCTAACTTTAAATAAACTAAGCGAACAGCTTTATGAAGAAATTGCAAAAGCTAAATAGATTATATTAAGCATTTTATTACAACCAAACAGCGGCACAACTATAATAGTTATGCCACTGTCCATCATTGGTTTTATAACTTATGATCAACGTAAAAAATGTATTAGCTGAAAGACTCTTTCAATTTTGGAAGGACGGGACCGAAGACGCAACGCTCGTATTTGGTTTGGAACACTTCAAAGCATTTGTTGCAGTGCAGACACCTTGACTTCTCAATCTCTCCTTCATGAAGCTTTGTTAAAAAGTCGGGTTGTGTGAGCAACGCACGCGACAGAGATACAAAATCAGTCACTTCCAAAGCCTTCTCAATAGTCTCCTTTGAGAAAATACCGCCCACCAATGATAACGGCATCTCAGGAAACCGTTCCTTAAGGTATTTCACTGCGTCAAGATAATAAAGAGTGTCAGTACGTCTTTTTCTCGCAAAATCAGCACCACTTACCTCTACAAGATTAACACCGGCTTCCACAAGGGTCTGACAATAATAAGCCAACAATTCAAAATCATCTTTAGCTGCCTCAGTATTGTGGGCGTTAATCTTGACCATAATTATGAAATCCGCTCCACAAGCCTTCCTGATGCCCTCAACAATCTCTTTTGGCAGACGGATACAGTTCTCATCTGAACCGCCATATTGATCAGTGCGCTTATTAATATCTACATTAACAACTGCCTGCAGCAGATACCAATGGGCAATATGAACCTGTATACCATCGAATCCGGCTTTCTGTGCCCTTACAGCGGCAGAAATAAACCAATCGCGGATACGTTCCATCTCTTCAGTTGAAATACTATTGAAATCAATGGGATGCAGCCCTTTGGAACCGGCATGGGAAAGTTGGGCAATAGCCACTACTCCATATTCATGTAGCTTTGAGGGTATACGCCTGAGACCATCTATATATCGGTCATCACCGATGCAAAGCTGCATTTCGTCGGCACGATAGCCGAGGTCAGGACTTACGCTGATATGACCTGTTATGACAGTACCAACCTCATTACGCGCGAGCATATCATACATGTCAATCTCCGCATCACTGACCGTGCCATCCGGATTACCGAGATGATCATTAGTGGCACTGCGTATAAAACTGTTTTTAGTCGGTATACCATTAATGCTACCCGGTGTAAACATTTTAATATCTTCCATTTATATAATTTATTTATTCTAAGTTAAATCAAGACAAAAACCAAAAGTATCAATCCTATGGTCTTTTGGTTTTTGATCTTTTATATATACACAAATTTTAACTTCAAATAGTGTTACACTGCTGCCGCTATCCTAATAATAATCTCCTTTCCTGGGCTACCGTTATCGGTGATGAATGTCCCGACAACAGCACGGTATTATCCGGCAGAGTCAGTATCTTATTCACGATAGATTCCTCCAATTCACGGCGATTACCACCCGGGAAATGGGTCAGACCGGGTCCATGCTCATAAAGAGTATCACCTACAAAAGCCGCCGCTGCCTCCGGTGAATAGTAAGTCACAGAGCCCGGTGTATGCCCGGGTGTATGAATCACCTTCAAATAAAAACCGGAATTAGCTTTCAACTTTATTATCTCCCCATCATACAACTCCTCGTAGTGAGGCACAGTAATCGGATTTCCTGAATTTCCACTCAGATTCAAATAAGGATCTGACAGATAACGCGCATCGGAGGGATATATGTAGATTGGTGCTACAAGTTTCTCCCGCAAAAGCTCGGCAGCCCCCATGTGGTCAAAATGCCCATGAGTAAGGAGAATTTTCTCAATATGCCATCCGTTACGTATTATTGTGTCGTAGATAAGACCAGCTTGTGCTCCGGGATCAATGAGAAAACCCGATTTCGACACATCATCAATGTAGAAATAGCAATTTTCGGCAAACACGCCCTGTACTGTCAATTCACTGATCATAGCTGTTCCTCCCCTATTATCATTACAAAAGTTCGCAGCCTTCTGGACCACAAGCGTGCGGACGCTCAGAAGCATTGTCTTCGGCTTCCTTCTCCTGCTTCTTAAGCTCTCTTCTCAATGCTGACTTAAAACCGTCAATTGTCATAGCTCCCGGCACGGCAAATCCTCCGTTGAATACAATATACGGAACTCCATGCACACCGCGCATAGCTGCCTCACGCTCGTCAAAACGAACCTCATCGTTATATTTGTCTGACTCCAGAACTTCCTTGACTTCTTTCTCATCCATACCTACAGCCACTGCTTTCTCAAGCAATACCTTATGGTCGGCAAGAACAAGGTTCTCAGTGAAATACGCAGCAAACAATGCTTCATTGAGCCTGCCAACTGTGTCACGGTCATACTTTGCCTCAGCAAGTTTCATCAGTCGGTGAGCATCACGTGTGTTAGAATACAGGGTGGTGGCATAACGGAAATCAATTCCCAATTCCTTACCCAAATCTGAAATCTGTTGAATTTGCTGCTTTGCTCCCTCAAGCGAAAGGCGATATTTCATTGCAAACCGTTCCGGAGTAGTTGTGGTCACTTCCTTAGGCGCAGTTGGGTCAAGCTCAAATGCGCGGAAATCAATCTGCACATCATCTTTGAGACCAAGTTCTTCAATCGCACGCTGAAGGCGTGTTTCACCAATGTAGCAATAGGGGCATGCAAAGTCGCTCCAGATTGTGAGTGTAATCATAGTGTTGTCCTTTCTTTTTTAGTTATGGTTGAAGTTAATTTTTTATTGAATTATCTTTTTTAATACTCTGGCGAATACAGTCTTCTCCTCAGACGTAAGCATTGAACTTAATGCCTCATGTCGGGTCTTTGCCACTTCCATCACCTTTGGCTCGATTCCCCTCCCTTTGGGCGATAGATAGACCTTAAGACATTTGTGACTAACGCACTCAGTCGATACCAGACCTTTTTTAACCATGGCAGATACACATCTGCTCACGCCTCCCTTGTCTTTACCGACCATAGCCGCAATCTCACATTGCTGCATGCCGTCTTGAGTATAGAGTGCCCGAAGAATAAGGTATTCCGACACTGTGATTTTGAGTCCTGCTTCAGCCAATGCCTCGGCAAGCCGACTTACAAGTGTCTGATACGCTGTTCCCAGCATACAACCCACATTGGGCATTCCATATAGAGTTCTTTCATTCGTCATAGCATCAATTAAACAATCAACAGAATAAAATGGTTGACATGACAACTATTTTTTCTTATTAATTCTGCCAATATTAATTATATGCTTGTCTATTCTTAACGCAAACCTTAAACCATCTGAGTATCTCATACGTTTTAAGGTTGTCGGAAATCTGATCCGGCAACCTTAAAATAAACACTAAAATTATTAAGACTATGATTTACACAGAAGCAATCACTACCACTCCGGTGGTATTAGTAGAATTTTACGCCACATGGTGTCCTCACTGCAGAAGAATGATGCCCGTAGTGGCTCAGATAAAGGAACTACTTCAGGGCACGGTAGATGTCTATCAGTTTGACATTGACGCTAATGAAGCTGTGGCAGATGCCCAAGGTGTAAACGCTACTCCTACTTTCATTATTTATCGTGATGGTCAGGAAGTATGGCGTGAAAGTGGAGAAATGGACGGACAATTCCTGCTCGACAAAGTGCAATCTTTCCTTTGATTCATTGAAATTGAGGGACTAAAACTCCCATACTATGCAAAAACACGGCAATATACATACTCTCATAACAGATTATTTGCAAGTCCTCGGTGTACCCTACACCGAGGATTACGCAATAAGTCGCGTTGAAGCTATGCCCTTTAAAACCCTTTTCGGGTTTTCAAAACTGTTAGAAGAATACGGTGTGCCATCAGAGGGATATTTCCTTAGTGACAAATCGGAAATCACCAAGCTCACTCCTCCTTTTATAGCCAACACTGTGGCAGGTTTTACCATCGTGACTGATATTGCGTCTGATAAAGTCACCTACCTTTCTCAAGGTGTTGAAGAGACTGTGCCGCTTGATGAATATCAGAAAGTGTGGGACGGCAATGTTCTGCTATCTTTCCCGACTCAGGATGCCCATGAGCCTGACTATACAAAGCATGCCCGAATAGATTTTTTCCAACGGGCAAAGCGTTGGGTGCTGTTAGGAGCGGTAATTCTGCTGTTGGGTTACTTGTTTATTGTAAATGGAGTATGGCAACATCTCTCAACTATTCTTATCACTGCCATTGACTTAGGAGGTATCTATTTCACCTATTTATTGGTGCAGAAATCGCTCAACATACATAACGCTGCCGCCGATAAAGTATGTGGAGTTCTTCAGACAGGAGGTTGCGACAGTATCTTAGAGACAAAGGCATCTAAATTCTTCGGACTTTTCGGTTGGAGTGAAGTTGGGTTTGCCTATTTTTCAGTAAGTTTACTTACGCTTCTGCTTCTTCCTTCAATGTGGCCCTGGCTGGCATTATGCAACTTATGTTGTCTGCCATTCACATTTTGGAGCATTTGGTATCAGCGTTTCCGCGCCCACAAATGGTGCACGCTCTGCGTGTGTGTACAGGCATCGCTTTGGCTTCTTTTCTTCTGCTACTTCTTTGGAGGGTGGCTTAAAGAAGCTTTGCCATTGTCGCTCAATTTCTTCGCGCTCGGATTGGCATATCTATCTGTGATGCTTGGGCTCAATGCCATAATGCCACTCATTGAAAATAAAGATAAGCATTAAACAGTTATGAAAGCAAACATTAAGCAGATTCCGCGTCCGGAACTAAAAAGTGCCCGACGCCTCTCCCCCCTTCAACTTAACACAATGCGCTGTGATAAACGTCACAGTGTCCTTACTCCGGAACAGGTGGAAAAATTATCCGCTGCTGTCGACCAAGCGGAACTAAAAATGCATTTGTCCTAAGCATAATACACTTAAATATTCATTTATTACAAAATAAGCGAATCGATAAGGGGATGTATCAAAATCTCGGATTTTGATACATCCCCTTATCATAATCTTCCCTGCATTATAGTCCTATCTTACGTTCTGTGAGTGAACCTGCGGGTTCACTTCATTTTTTGATATACCCTCTTTTCATTACGTTTACATTACCAACAGACCAAGGAAACATACATTTAGACCTTTCCCTACAATTGCCCTATGTGTAATTTTGCAATCACAATATTGTTTATAAACCTACTCTTAACATCACCGTAACGAATGATTTTTAAGAGTGAAGCCCTAAATTATGAAACTTCGAACCCTGCTGATTGCATTATATACCTTTTTTATTCCCTTAACCCTTTTGGCACAAACACAAGCTGCCGTAAATGTCAGTGAAGGGGGATATGGACTTGTAAAGACGAACTTAAGCATAGCTTATGATCATGGATTCGGCACAATTCAAGATGGATTTTCAGCCAGGGTTTCTTACGAGGCTTTTAGGAATAATAAATTTACGCTTACGGCTAATGCACGGTATTCCTCAAGTGAAGTCTCATTTAATAATTCTGATTTAAGGGATGGCTTCATTCCGGATAAAATCAATTTAAATGGTACGCATTTACTCGGTCAAGTTGGTGTGACCTCAACATTTAAGAGCCGACTCTTCAATAAGCCGTTAATGGCAATGGCAATGTTGAATAGTGAATGGGGTGACGGAGGTTTTGCAAGGATTTCAGGAATAGCCATGGGACTCCTAATGCTGAGAGCCAATAGGACAACTCAATTTGGGATAGGACCATTGGTAATGATAAATACGTGCTCCAAGATCCCGGCATTTCTTATATTTATGTATCGGCATAGACTGAATGACAAATGGCTTATTAATTTGTATGGCGGTATGTTTGGAATAGACTATAACCCTTCTAAAAATGACTTGATAAGTGTAGGAGCCGACGTAGACATAAAGGCATTCTACTTCAAACCCGGCTATGAGACATTACCCGAGAAGTGCCGTTTTACCTCAACATCTTTTCGACCAATGGCAAAATATCGCCGACGCCTGATGCAAAATTTATATCTTGATCTTCAAGGCGGATTAGTTGTGAAAATGGCATGTCGAGTGACAGGGGTACACAGTTCAAAAGAGCTAATTAACTGCAAGCAAAGCCCATCCCCATTTTTACAGGCTCAAGTCTCATTCTCATTATAATAATAGGCTTGGATCTGCTTAAAAGAATCAATCCGGAAAGCCCACAAACTTTCCACGGTCCATCATTTACAGGAATATCAGGCGAAAACCAGGCTTGCCAATGGTGCCCATGATAATCTATTTCAGCCATGATGCATTCATATCCCAAAATAAAAGCTGTCGTGTCTGTCATTAACCCAATTTAGCTCACTCAAATGTCAATTATTTCCCAACCTAACATACAAAAATGGGATTTATTGACTCAATAAGACCGAAAAATATAAACTTAAGTTTATATTTGCATTCTTTGAGGTGATTTTTTTGTATTTTTCATAACATTCCCATTATTTATATATAATTTTGTGAACACACCTTATATTATACGCACTATGAGAGATAGCAGAGTTGAGGACTTTTCCTATTTTTTACAATATTCTCATAATCTCTATAAGCTGTGGTAAGTTAATAAAATTTTTAATTTATGATAAAGAAATGAAAATAGTCTGTTCTGTTATTATGTTGCTGTTTCTTTGCGTTTCGTTTGAAACAAATGCAAAAAAGAAACAGTATTATCCCTGTGCTGAAATAAAGGTGGGGTATAACTATTATTATAAGTTTCTGCGTGGCGAGGATGGCGTGATAGAAAAAGATACACCGTTTCTATTGCTTGTCAATCAGAATCAGAGTAAGTTTTATTGTCCGAGTACCGAGTATAGGGACTCTTTGAACTCTACACCCTCGGGGCGAGCAAAGGAAAAGCAGATTTTTGATGCTGCTACTAAGGCATATGTTCAAAGTCGAGATAAAAGTGCGTTGGACGCTGTGGTTTATCACTCACGGTTGTATGTTCTTAAAGATTATGCTAAATCCATTTCTACCACCTACGATCAAGCCGGAATGGGTGAATATGGATATTACGATGAGCCATTCTCTGAAATTGAATGGAATATAATAGAGGACAACACTAAAACAATACTTGACTATCAGTGCATCATGGCTACTACTGATTATCACGGTCGAAAATGGACAGTGTGGTTTACTCCTGAAATTCCTATGCACGACGGGCCATGGAAGTTTTGCGGGCTACCCGGGCTCATAATGGAAGCAACCGAACCGTCGGGACAACATCGCTTTACTGTTACCGGAATTGAAACAAGCTCACAGCCTATTTTCCCTGTTTTCAATACAGACTATCAGAAGATGGACAGAGTTGATATGCTCCGAGCCTTGAGGCATTATAGAGAAAACAGTAATGCGATGTTCAAGGCTGCTACCGGAACTGAACTTGGAGGTGTAGATGCCCCTGTGACTGAAGAAACCCAAAAGTATGACTACCTCGAAACCGATTATCACTGATTATGAAAAGAACACTTGCATATCTATTATATTCAATCACCGCTCTTATAGCGTTTGCTGAGGCTCCGCGTGCATTCCTTAAAGCGGAATATGAATCCATGTCGAAAACCATCAATACAAATACTGGCGACACCATCACCAACAATAAGAACTTTGTTTTGAGGATAGGTCATGGACAATCATTCTATTTTGACCCCCAGACCAATCGGATAGACTCTCTTGAAAATGATCCGCAAGGTAAGATAATGCTTCAACAGGCTGACGATGCAGCCATGCAGAAAGCCATAGCCAACATGAATGCCGGTTTAGGAGAGACATGGTTTGATATTCGTGAAAAGATGGGAATAAATCGTGGTTCACGATACAAGAATATGAAGGACTTCAACACACGTACTATTACGGTCTGGGACTCGCAGATGGGCGACCGTTATCGTTATCCCGTGGAGATGGATGATCTTCAATGGGAACTTATGGACTCGACCAAAATGGTATTGGATTATGAGTGTCAGCTTGCCACTGCCGATTATCACGGGAGGAAATGGTACGTGTGGTTTACTTCGGAAATTCCCGTACAGGACGGTCCGTGGCAACTATGCGGTCTCCCCGGTCTTATAATGGAGGCTATTGCTAAGGATGGCGAATATGGATTTACAATCAAGGGAATACAGCAATGTGACGAACCGCTTGGAGATCCTTACGAAAATCCTGATAAGATTTTCAAGACCACGCGTATAGCTGTTCTGCGCATGAAAGATTATGGGAGACGCAATCGTGCTGCTCAAATAAGTACCATGACCGGAGGAAAAGTCAATCTAAAACAAACAGAATATAAAGATAATATTGACTATATTGAAACTGATTATCACGAATGAACAGAATAGTCACATACCTTATATTACTCTTTGTAACGGTCAGTGCCGTTGCACAGGTCAATGTATCGGGCACGGTCGTTGACAAGGAGAGCAACGAGCCGCTGACGGGGGCTTCGGTAATTGTCAAAGGTGCGGACGGCAAGATAAAGAAATTCGCATCATCAAAGGCAAACGGCAGTTTCGAGATGTCCGTTCCTTCCGTCGATGGCTGTCGCCTTGAGGTGTCTATGATGGGTTTCACAAAGACTACCATTCCACTTGAAAGTGTTTCTTTTCCTCTCACCGTTTTTCTTGAACAGGGTACGACACTGTTGAAAGAGGTAACGGTCAAGGCTGACCGCATACGAGAACAGGGCGACACTATTTCATATACTGTCGGCAGTTTCGCACAAGCACAGGACCGCTCCATCGGCGATGTGCTCAAACGTATGCCCGGTATAGACGTTGCCAACAACGGCAAAATCCAATATCAAGGCGAGGACATCAACAAATTCTATATAGAAGGCTCCGACCTGCTCGGCGGCAAATATGGCATTGCCACCAACGGCATAAGCCACGAGGACGTAGGTGCGGTCGAGGTGATGGAGAACCATCAGCCGATGCAGGTGCTTTCCGGCATAGCCTTTTCCGACAAGGCTGCCATCAATCTCAAGCTTAAGAATAAAGCTAAGGCAACATGGACTTTCCATGGTGATGCCGGAGGTGGCTATTCGTGGCAACCAGACGGGGTGATATGGGATGGCGAGCTATTCGCTATGGCGGTGATGCCCGGATTCCAGAACATAACGACAATAAAGACAAACAACATCGGGGACGACTTGTCATCGCAGGCAACAGACTTCTTTGCCGGACATCGAGGCACTGACCTAAGCTGCTATGTCAGCGTATCGCTACCCGGAGTTCCGAACCTCAGCCGGAAGCGGACACTGTTCAACCACTCGGCTCTCGCTTCCACCAATTCCTTATGGAAAGCGGGGCGCGGCGAGTTAAAGGTACAGATTGACTACTCTTTCAACCGCGTTACGTCAGATGCAGCCAATATAACGACATACTTTCTCAATGAGGGCAACCGTGTCGTTACCGAGAACCGAAACGGCGTCGAACGTTCACATTCACTGTCGGGTAAATTCATCTATGAGCTGAACCAAAAGACAGCTTTCATCAACAATACGCTGAAAACTAATATCGACTGGGATAACGTCAGTCTCGACGTAACGGGTTCACTCCAGAATGCACAGACGGCATCACTTCCCGACTATTATGTTGGAAATGACTTCAAACTCATAAAGCGTTTCAAGGGCAAGCATCTTGTCACTTTCAAGAGCGTGAATGAATGGGAATCGCTGCCGCAGACACTTTCCGTCACTATGAATGAACCCTCAATGAGCCAGCAGGTCAAAGACCATGCCTTCTATACCAATGAGAGTGCGGCTTACGCCTTTTCCGTCAATTGTATCACAATCAGTCTTGAAGGAGGTGTCAATGGTTATTTCCGCAGCCTCAACACTGAATTGCCCGATATGCCGGAGGAAATACCGGGTGAGACAACGAATGTACTGAATACAAACTACTTCACAATATATGCAACCCCGAAATTCGAGTATTGGGTAAAGAGAGTGAACTTCACACTGAATGCTCCCGTCAGTTTTGCCCACTATTCCTTTGACAAGGCGCTAGCCAACCGAGACGAGGTGTATTTCTCCCCCTCGCTCAGTATGAATTGGAAACCCAACAACCGCTTCTCGATGAGTGTGCGAAGTAGTACAGGATGCTCACCGATGGTTCTGAGCCTTATACAACCCGGATATGTCATGACAAACTATCGCTCATTTCGCCGTGGTGTGGATGATTTCTACAACTCCACATCACAGAATATTTCGGCAAACCTATCCTACAAACATACCCGGCACGGATTGTTTGCCAGTGCCTTTGCCATGCAATCCTGGAGCCACAATCCATATACACTGGCACAGCAGCTTTTCGGCGATTACGTGGTCTATTCCTATACCTCGGCAAAGAGCGACGGACAGATGCTTATGACAAGCGGAAACATAGGCAAGACCCTCGATTTCATGCGAGGCAGTGCTAATATAAACGGCTCGTTCAGCCGCAACGAATCACACCTTATATCGGAAAACAATGAAGTCAATTCCGTTGGCACAGCATGGTCGGCAGGAGCGAAGATTAACGGTGCGCCTCTCAGATGGCTCGGTTTCGATTATCGGTTTGTTTTCTCGTCAAGCCGTCTTGCAATGAATGGCACAAATGCCTCATGGCTTGATAACATGGAGAATGAACTGATGCTCAACATAATGCCGCATAATAAATGGGAATGGCATATCAGTGGCGAGCATTACCGAAATGAACTTACCTCTGCTCACTTCAAGAACGTGTTTCTTCTCGATACAAAGGTAATCTTCAAACTCAATAAGCGGCTGGAGTTTTCCGCTTCATTAAGTAACATCTTCAATCAGAAAACCTACAACTATAAAACATATAATCAACTCAATTCCTTCGAGAGCCAGCGTTGGCTCCGAGGTCGAGAACTTCTCATCTCAATATCCCTAAGAAAATGAAAAGAAGTTTTTTATCAACAATTATGACCGTAACATGTATTATGGCTTTTTCACAAAATGAGCAACTGGCTCAGATAAAAGCATTGTATCGCTACACCAGCTTAATCCGACATGTAGAAGGACATGATCTGGCACACGACGACGATATGGTGCTGTTGGCATCGCCGGTTGGTTCCCGCTTCTTTAGCGCAAAGACAGAGCAATATGATTCATTAATGGCAACCGCAGGAGGAAAAGAGAAATATAAAGAACTCCTCTCCTACGCTGCAAGAAACGCTCTGATTATAGAGAATGGAGGCATTACTTTTGATAGGAATAAGGTTGACTTGCCATCTATGGGAGAGAAGTTTCAGGTTACAAGACCGGATAATTCCGCAGAGCTGATAGTTGTGGATAATGCGGCACAAGAAGATTTCAAATATATTGTCCCGGTTTCAGATCTTGAATGGACTATAGGAAATTCGATAAAGAGTGTTCTTGGATATGAATGTAATATCGCAACGGCAAATTATCATGGAAGAAAATGGACTGTATGGTTCACTACAGATATTCCGATATCATCTGGTCCCTGGCAATTAATGGGACTCCCGGGCTTGATTATGGAAGCCGAGACCGACGGTGGAGAATATAAGTTTGAGATCATAGGGCTGGAGACGACATCCGGGGTGATTAATCCACGACCGGGATCTCACAATTACACCGATACCACAAGAAAAGAATTCAGAAAACTACAGCGCGACATCCAGTATAATCCGGGAAAGGCGTATCCTGACGGAAGTGTAACATTTGTAAATATGGAGGAAAGCATCAAGGCGAAGACCGCTCATGATTTAATAGAAACCGACTATAAGAAAAAGAAATGAAACATATATCCTCATCAATCATCGTGTGCTTTGTGGCGATAGCCGCATTAGCGCACAACAAGGCTCAAATGAATAGATTATTTTTAATTCTTATGACAGCCTTCATCTGTTTTATCTCGATGGCGAAAAATGCTGAGATAAAAGTAGAATATACCTATACAGTTCGAGGAAATTCCGATAGTCGGATTCTAAGAGCCGGACAGACTCATTCAAAATACTATGATCCGCAGTCTGAATGGTATGATTCAATAAGAAGCACTCCGGAAGGAATGGCTCATTGGAAAGAGATGTTTCAGGCTGAAGGAGAATATATCAGAAGTCAAGGCGGATTTGCTGAGGTTGGAATGTCGGTGACTTATCCGGGCAGAGGTTTATACGTGGTAAAAAATGATTCCTCTATGATTCTTTATGACAAAGTTAATGTTGATAAATATTATTATGAGGAGCCCCGGACAACTATTAATTGGAAAATAGATGACGATATAAAGAATATTCTCGGCTATGATTGTGTCAAGGCAACCGGGAAATATCACGGGAGAAAATGGGAAGCATGGTTTACGCCGGATATTCCCATAAGCGACGGGCCATGGAAACTCTGTGGCTTACCGGGGCTGATACTTTATGCAAAAGATAAAAGTGGAGAATTTATATTCGAAGCTACCGGAATAGAAAAAGACAATAGCCCCCTGACTCCCGTTTACGGAATGGATACGTATGAAAAAATCAAACGAAGAGATTTGCTTAAGGCTCAGAGAAATCATGCCGATAACCCGCTTGGTTCTTATGCTGCCTCGTCAGGAAGCAACCTATCATTACCTGCCGGAATTAACTTTGGCACCAGTGAAAAGACTAATGGCAAACCCAAGAATGATTTCATTGAAACTGATTACTGACAAAAATATAAAGCTATGCCTTAAATTTTTAATCACACCGTGAGATTAGGGGGTAATCGTTATCATTTTTCATAAGTCGCTACAAGTGGAGGTCTTTTTTATGACCTAAGGTACGAGTGTAGCTGAAAATACCGGCACAAAGAGCGAAAATGATGCTAAGGGTCAGGCATAGTCTCACAGCTCCCATATCTCCGGCTACAAGTGCGAATATAGTGCTGACAAGGGTGGCTCCAAGAGTCTGACCGACAAGACGCGCTGTGCTTTGCACCCCTCCTGCCCCACCACTACGGTGAACCGGGGTAGCCATGACCATCACAATGTTATTCGGCGTCTGGAACATTCCAAAACCTATGCCACACACTGCCATTCGCCATGCTATATTCAACTCCGAAGGCGAGCTGCCGGAAAACAACAGCAATAACACACCGACAACAAACACTCCCATTCCTACCGCAGCAGTGGCACCGGGGTTATGTTTCTCCACATATCGCGCAGCTATCGGAGACACAATCATAGTTGCCAATGGCCATGGGGTCATAAGCAACCCGGTTGTTATCTCTGAGAAATGATAACTTTTAAGGTAAAGAAACGGCAATGCAATCATAGTCACATTCTGGGCTATGAAAGAGCATACAGAGGTGGCTATGCTCATTGTATACATCGAGTTCTTAAACAAGTCAACCGGCAGAAGCGGTTGCTCGTGGTTGAACTGACGCCGAAAATAAAATATACCCACAATAATGCCTACCATAAGCATCAGACCGCTTACAAGTAAGTCACCTTTACGTGTAAAATTACCAAGAGCATAGAATATAAGCCCAAAAACTATCATATTCTCAACCGCACTAATCCAGTCGAAACGCGGTTTATGAGCCACTACCGGATTCTGAGGCAACAATTTTAACCCGATAAAGAAGGCTATGATGCCGAGAGGCACATTTATCAGGAAGAGCCAATGCCAGGAGGCAACGGAAAGAATAGCTCCGGCAATAGTAGGTCCGGCAGCAGTTGCTATCGCTATGCACATAGCGTTAAGTGCCATTCCGCGCCCCAATATCTCACGCGGATAAATCAGCCTGACCAAAGCTATATTTACACCCATGACACATGCAGCCCCGACACCTTGAATGGCTCGTGCCAACACCACCATCGTAAAGTTCTGAGCGGATGCACACAGAGCAGATGAAGCTGTAAAAATGGCAACCCCCGTAAGGAAAGTGCGCTTATAGCTATGAAGATCTCCTATCGAGCTGACAGGCAAAAGAAGCATGGTTATGATCAGCTGATAAATTGTCACTATCCATACTGACGAAGAGTTACTTATATTAAACTCCCCGGCAAGTACGGGTAAAGCCACATTGACAACTGTAACATCCAACACAGTCATCACAAGCACTATCTGCAATGCAATTATTGCAATATATTTTCTATATGAGAATCCAATTCCAGTCATATAATATTAACTCCGGAACGCCTCATTTGGTTCTTATTTTATGTTACCAAAACCTATACACCGGGATACAACATCGTGCCCTTCAAAAACTCTGCTTCCTCTGTGCCTATAGCAGGCACAATATATTCTTTCAACGCACTTACATATTCTATAAATGCTCTCTTGCCGGCTTCAGTCATGCGGCAGACAGTTCTTGGGCGTTTACCTTGAAATGTCTTGTCCACCTTTATGTAGCCCGCTTCCTCAAGTTTGGTTAGCTGCACACTCAGATTTCCCATGGTAGCCTCCGTCTTTTGCTTAAGATACATAAAATCTGTTTCTTCCATACTCATCAGAATAGACAGTATGGACAGTCGAAGCTGAGAATGAATTATCGGATTCAGTTCTGTCATAAATTTCTTAGATCTTGTTTCATTTTTAATCCCGGCATTATCATCATGACCACTATTGCCGCTGCAAACACAGGAATCTGATTCACACCCGAAATTACTAACAACCCCACGGAGAATATAAAACCCGCAACAGAGCTATATGTCAGAAAAGGGTAAGAAATCACGGCTCCGGACACGTATGAACCTATCGAGAGTAGTAGTAAAATAAAAAACAGTATGTTAAACGAAATAAAAAACGATGCCAAAGAAAAACAGACTAATAAGACCGTAAGCATATACCATATACTGCGTAGCGATGTGGCTATACCGGTCCGTATCAGTTTGGTGCGCGGTCGGTAAACCATTGTCATAGGAAAGCCTACTATCGGAATAAAATACCAACACAAATTACTGTAAGGATTACCGGTAATCACCAACAGCGCGTATATTAAAAGTGACACGAAAACTGTTACCCCACCCCATATCAGAAACGGTATATACGCATGTCGCAATACGCTCCGTCTTGTGTCAGATACCATACGGCTTATTATGTCTATGCTCTCTTCCGGTCTCATTAGTAAACTCCGTTTCTTTTGCAAAATTAAGAAAATAAGTTGAAAAAGTAAAGTAATTTATCAGTATTGAATCATTCTAAACTCATATACTCCCTTATCCTCTTTCGGAGTGATCTTTGTACGCAGGCAAGGCTCAACAGGGCGACCATAACTATCAAAGTCAAGTGCTCTGTTTTCATTGAGGTCTTGAAAGGCATTTATAGAAATATCCTTATCTACATACCCACTCAAGTCAACAGAAATTACCACTGCCTCACTATCTATTTCAATTGCCTTACGAAAGATCTCATTATCGCCGTAAGCTGCCGAAACAAAGAGAGTGCCCTCAGCATACGGAAGGTTATTAAAATAAAAACTATAACCTGTTGACTGCACCTCAGCGTTCATTCCCAATGCTATTGCAAGTGCGGTAAAAATAAACTGTTTTCTCATTTCATCTGGTTTTTTAATGATTCATAAATTATCTGATTATTGAGTTTCCTTTGTGTAGAAACCTTTCTTTTCCCTTTATACAGATTCATCGTTACCCCTACCCATATTAATTTACGTGATCCCGAAACCACATACGTCCTGTCAGAGGTGGCTTTGTCGCTCAAGTCTTTTGTATAAAGAGCCACATTACCAAACGGATTGACCATACCTGCCATAAATGTTGCGTCACGATACGTGTATCCTACGCCGATATTAAACAGATTCTGATTAATTGTTGACACCATCTCACCCCAAAGCTGATTATAAGTATTGTTATATCTTATCATTATCCACCACTGCCCTATCATCCCCATAAGCTGGGCATTGACAAACGGCTGTGAGTAAGAATGGCGATAATTAAGTCCACTGCTGACATACTTGTGCCAACCTCCTTCTAAAGAAAGAGTAAGCTGCCTTATGACAACAGGCATACGCACCATACCTTTTATTTCAAAATCATTATTAAATCCGGCATTAAAATAAGTGCCGACTATGCCATAAGTCTTATATACCTTAGCCGACATAACCGGATTTCGACTGTATAGATTTGTTATCGACAATTTAGCATGAATATTTTTGAAAATTCCATCACACTCTATCCTACCCTCAAACTTCCTATACGATTTTAAATCGGTATTCCCTATCATAAACTGATAATTGTCAATACGTTGTGCCACAGGATTAAGTTGATTTATTGATGGCGAAACGGTAGACGAATTTATCAATACAGACATGGATATATTGTGAAATGGACGATAACCAAGCCATAATCTTGGGTTAACATACCCCGAAACGCTATTTACCGGTTGCCATATTGTGCTGAGAGTGCCTCTCACCCCTGCCGAATATTGTATTTTTCCTAAAGTCTGTTTCCATTCACAAAACAGAAAACCATCTGATTCTTTTTCTCTGATAACCTGATCGTATGTATTATACATAGCTTTATTCCACCCTGTTTTACCATTTATTCCGGCAGACAATAGCCCTGCTCCAATCTTACTTTCCCATGCCCCTTCTGCGAGTAAATGGTAGCTGCGATGATCTATATCTGACACAATTGCTGTCTCAGGCGATTCATAGTAACGACTGTCGGAACCCGCTATAATCGTCGGGACCAAGTTAAAAAATATTTTATGACGCTTGTTAATCTTATAATGAAAATAGACATCAATGTCACCCTGCCATGCTTCTGTCTCTGCTGTCTCCGTTTCATAACCGGTTATAGTGTTTTCATCGGTTTCAGTAGTCACAAAACCTTTTGCCGCATACTTATCATTTTTTCGGATAAGCCGTGCCTGCACATTAAACAGTATCTCATTCCCCTTTGCATAAGAATATTGTAGCGAGCCATGATGTGTGACCATTCTGTTAGGGGTATTAATCCCGGATTCATATCTATTGACCACACCTCCATCAGGCATCACTATATGTTCTGTATTGTCACGGTAGCAATCCATATCCCACATCGGATTTGAATTGTAATCAAGACTCCATTCGCTCTTTCCTATATTATATTTAATAGAAACAGAATAGTTACCCCAGCCACGGTTAACCGACTGAAGTAAATTACACATCATGCCATATCCTGCTAAACGTCGGCTCACTTTAATCTCCAGAATGGCATCTACATCTCCATATCTAATTCCCGGAGTGGTTATTAGCTCCACCTTAATCACATCTTTTGACGAAATAGAAGTCAGGTCTCTCTCTGATGCCGGTTTATCATTTATTTTTATTAAAAGTCTGCTCTTGCCGGCTAAAGATATATTTCCCGTTGCCGGATTCACAATCAGCCCTGATATGGAAAGACCCGACAGAAGTTGGGTACAATTGCCGGTTACATTTTTCAGTTCTGCGGAGGGATAATATATGGTATTAGCTCCAAAACCGGTTGACTCTGGCGCAATGACCACCAATTCCTCTAATTCTTTCTCCAAACCCATCGTATCAGACATACATTCCTGAGCCATAATTCTATTGGCAAACAGAATTATTACCGATATTATAACTGTCATTTGCAGTAGAAATCTCTGAATTATAACGGTTTGAATACTCATATATAATCTTAACCTGATTAACTGTTTTATTTCACACTGCAAATTTAATATATTTATTTTATAAACCTATTATAATTTATAAATATATTCTTAAATTCTGTTGTTTTCTCAAAATCATATTACTGCAACCCCTGAGCGCGAATTTAGTAATTACGACAAAATAAGTATGTTTTAGAAAATAATTAATGGAAATACAGGGATCTCCACATATTCTACCTCTCTATACTTGGATTCCTCATGAACACTCAAATTTCCCATAATGAAAGTCTCGACCACTCTGTTTCTTGAAAGTGATCGAGACTTGAAGTGAGAAACTGTTTTAATTAAGAGATTTCAAACACTGATTCAATAATCTGTTTAGAACTGTCTCAGAATACTCCTTATCTGAAATCATACCTTTCAGTATTTCTCTGGCTGCCTCTATATCTGCCGGTGATACTTCTGGGTAGTTGGATTTAAAAGTAGCCTCAGAAAATTTATCCGAATTTAATTCCTTCTTAGCTTCTTGGAATGCCTCTACAACTAAGTCAATATATTCCTGTGTAACTTCAGGATACTCTGATTGTAAAGTCACATCAGAACGTTCTTTATCCGAAAACATATCTTTCAGTATTTTACTGGCAATATTTACCAATGGCTCTATATTTAAAGATGTGGAGTCAGAATGGTTTATTATCTTCTCAAAACTTTCTTTATCCGAAAACATATCTTTCAATATTCTTGTAGAAATATTTGTAGATGCCTCTAAAGCCTCTGCGGCGACTTCTGGATGTTGAGATAAAAATTGTGTCAACTTATAGGCTTTTGTAGCAAGCGCAATCCGAGTCTGAGGACTTGCTGAGGGTATATTTTGGAAATAGTTCATAAACATGTCAAACCATGTCTGTTGTGATATACCTGCTGGGGAAATAGTCATTGCTCCATTTGGGTAATTGTTAAGAAGGTTCAATTGCCGTTCTTGTTCAACTTGCTGCCGATATTTTAGTGTTGTGGCGTATGTAATCGCAAGCTTACCTATTAACTTACCATCTTCTTCTTTGAAGTTTATTCCATACGCATAACGAAATATTCCCTCCGGGTCTTCTGATTTCGACGGTAAAAACAAAGCATAGATATATTCGCAACCCGGTTCATTGATATAAACACCATCTGTACTGGCGTCTCCCACTGATAACTGTATCTCTTCATCTGTGTTTGAGACTTTGCCCCGGCTTATTCTATATGCCCTCTCGCTATCCTTATCAAACGCAGAGACAACGTCCTTAACAAGATTGATTTTATTTGCCGGGAGCACAAAATGATAAACATCGCTCTGTCCGATCTTAATATTGGACACAGGATCCTTATCAAGTGTATGGTTATCTGTAACCTCAGCCTTCGGGCAGTTGATTATGGCATCAAATGCTGACTGGATATTTGTCTGAGCGGTAGCCATTAATGGAACAAGAGCTACCGTGAGGCTTATAAGCCTAAACAATGAGATTTTCATATTCTTTAGTATTTATTTATTGCATTATTACTTTTCTGATTGCATTATCCATATCCCTATCTTCCTCACCAATAGCATCTAACAATGGAATTATATTATTAAGTCCATCTTTATATATCTCGGCAGTCTGTAGTGCAATCTCATTATCTATACGAGCTTGCTGTATGCGGAGATATTCATCAATATCTATATCATCGGTTTTCAAGACAGATTCTGACTTGCTAATCTCAGATTTGGTAGGTTTGGATTTGGAAACTGCAACTTGTTTAACTGAGGGAGTCGAGGTAATGTTTCTTTCCTCAACTTTAGAATGATCTATTTCTTCTTGTGCCGGGAGTAAATTCTCTATTTCAGAAAATTGCTCTACCTTGGCAATTACAGGTTGAGTATCTGAATCAAATATACTGTCAATGAGCCTTACCATTATACCGGATGCAAACGCTACTATCCAAAAGATTATAGCCACCCGCTTTACCCATCTCATCTGCATAGGTTTTCTTTTGACACGTGGTCGAAATCGTTCCCATTCATCTTCTATGTCAATATCCGGCTGTTGAACATAGGCTCCCTTGACTATTGATGACATACTATAGATATCTCTCAGTTCGCCATCTCCCAATATAATATCCAGTTCCTCGTCTGACAAAGAGGAAGGAGCATCAAGCATTTTTGCTATCAATATTTCTTTCTGTTCTTCAGTCATGATTTACCGGTTTTGAAATGATTTCTTAATTTTTTCAATGCCGACACTATATTCTTGTTAACTGCCGACACCGAGATATCTAAACTTTCGGCAGCTTCCTTATAGCTCATTCCATCGATATAAATTTTCTCAACAATCTGTTGCTCACGAAGTGTGAGCAGGCGTTTAATAACTGACAAGACTTCCTCATTACGCAACTCTGAATCGTATTCAGGTGTAGAAGATTCAAATGTCAGCTTCTGCCGAATCCTCTCCCTGGTATCAAGCATATTGATTTGGTTAAGACTCGCGTTACGCACTGATCTTATAATAAACGCCATAGGATTATCAACTCTTATATCCGACTCCCAAAGTTTTAAAAACACCTCCTGAACCACATCCCTTGCCTTATCCTCTTCATGAAGAAGACTCATTGCCAACCTCATTGAAGATGGAAAGCATCGTTTATATAGAGCCTCAAACTCAGTAATGGAATATTGCATTTTGAAGGTGATTTTTATATAGTAGACAGGTGAACTATCAAAATCATCACTTTAATAATAAAATAATTTTTTTAATTTGATAAAAATTAGATAATATTGTACTTGTCAAGCAGACTTGATAGTAATAAATCGGAAATGCGTTACATAAAATCCCCCTTGTGTGATCTCATAAATAAACCTTTATCTAAGAATTGTTTTAACATTAGTGACAAGTCTCAAATCACTTGACTATACGCAAGAAACCTTGACATCACTGCCAAGAGCTTCCTTACATGAAAAATTAAATTAATACACGTAGCTTTCACCCATGTTATGTAATTGAGTATTAAAAAATAGCGTCTCTATACTGATCCCCAATTGGTTAATAATCACTAAGTGCTAAATAGTACATTACTCAAAGGATATAATATATTGATTATTATAAAAGCAACACATTGAGCCGTAATACTCAATATGTTGCTTTTTAATAATTTTTCAGTCTACTTGATTATCAATCAAAATTGGCTATATAACTCTAAATCCATTGCATGTTTATAGTTACTCCTATATAATATCTAACGGAAGGGTTTTGTCAACTTTCGCTTCTCTTACTGAACGAGCTATTCCGGTAAAAATCTCAATGACTACCCTATGATGCAATTCTTATCCCGAACTCGCGTTTTTATTAAAAGTCTGCTCTTGCCGGATAAAGATATATATCCCGTTGCCGGATTCACAGTTTGAATAAGTCAATGAGTGTGTACCGGACTTACTTAATGACCAATATTGGCTTGATTGTTTGCGTTATATCGATCACCCTGTAGATGTATAGAATTTAAGAATTTATTGATACCCAGCATCTCATCAGGAGTATATGTAACATTCGCTGCGGAGATATTGTCTTCCAAGTGTTTGAGGCTTCGGCTACCGGGGATAGGCACAATCCAGTCACGCTGGTTGAGCAGCCAGGATATTGCGACCTGAGCCGGGGTGATTTCCTTTTCAACGGCGATACCCTTGACAAAATCAACGAGTGCCATATTCGCCTCGATGTTTTCCTTCTGGAAACGGGGAACGGATGTACGGAAATCGTGTTTACTGAATTTGGTATCTTTTGTAATACCACCTGTCAGAAAACCCTTACCGAGCGGACTGAACGGCACCAGACCTATGCCGAGTTCACCAAGAAGAGGAAGCAGATTCCTTTCCGGTTCACGCCAGAACATTGAATATTCGCTCTGCACTGCAGTAAGCGGAAGGATGGCATGAGCTTTCTTGATTGTCTCAATGCCTGCCTCTGAAAGTCCCCAGTGAAGAATCTTACCTTCATCCATAAGATCCTTGATTGTTCCCGCAACATCTTCAATAGGGATATTAGGGTCAACACGATGCTGATAGTAAAGGTCGATGTGATCTGTGCGCAGACGCTTGAGCGAACCTTCAACCGAGCGTCGGATTGTTTCGGGTCGGCTATCAAGCACCTGCTTGAAATCATCCATATTCATGCTGATACCGAATTTAGTGGCAATCTTAACCTCGTTGCGGATCGGTTCGAGAGCCTGCCCGACAAGTTCCTCATTAGTGTAGGGACCGTAAACTTCTGCGGTGTCGAAGAATGTTACTCCGAGATCGTGAGCCTTACGGATCAGTGTTGTCATTTCCTTTACGTCAGACGGTTCGCCATAGCCATGACTCATCCCCATACAACCGAGTCCTACTGTAGAGACGGTCAAGGGTGATGTTATACCTAAATTTCGAGTTTTCATATATATTTTTTAATAGTTTTCAATTACATCGTTAGAACAACATAAAGGAATTGAAAGACTAATGAATAATTCAGCATTTGATTACATTTTTACCTCAATCGGCATATCGGTGGAATCCCTGATGAATTATTCTCTTTCATATTTGCCTGCCAGAATTTTATAGCATCCTTGGTCCAACCTTCGGCGACTGTTCCTAATCCGATTCCAAAACCGTGTCCCAGCCCCTCATATACATGAAATTCGGTCGGGATACCCATAGCTTCCAATTGTTGCAGACGGTAGTGCATTGTTCGCCAAGAGGCAATGCCGTCCCTATCACCTACGCAGACGTATGTAGGCGCATCATATTCCGAGGCAGTGTTATATCCCGTATATTGCATGATGACTGCCGCGGGCTGAGGAATGTCGCTGCGTCCCGTCAGCTGGTAAAGGTAGCGTGCATTTCCAAGAGTTGCCGCCATACGCGCTCCGGCAGACCCACCCCATAATGAATAATCAGTTGCCTTCACTCCTAATTGTGCAGCATTGTCATATATAAAGGTAATGGCTTGTGCAAGATCGTTGTAAGGATCGTCCGGACGGTAAATAAGTGCAAAGGCATTGTATCCGGCTTTGCTTATTTCCAAAGAATGAGGGAAACTGTCGTGCATGGCACCGACGTATGCAAATCCACCTCCGGCATTTGTTACGGCAAACGGTTTACCGGGTTCTCCGTAGAAACGGAATAATCCCGTGTATGCCTTTGAATTGTCGGCTGCGATCTGCTTCTGAGTGTAGATGGGATAGAATATCTGCTTTCCGTTCTCAGCCTCTTTTTTCAGATAATTGAGAATTTCCACAGTCTTATCCACCGATATATGACTGTACCATACATACACGTCTGAAGTGCTGACTTGGGAAAGGGTCATGGACAGCGGAACATTTCTATCCACAGGAAACAACAGATGCCCGAAATCCTTAAATGCTGGATCACTGATTACATCTGCAACGGTTGATTGGGATGTGAAATAGGTTATATTTGTTTCTTTTCCTTTATTCTTTTCATTACTGCCGGGAGTCTTATTATCTGATGTCATATTATTTTCTATTATGGGTATCTCGGTTTCTGTCGAGCAAGATATTCCCAACATAGAACAACCAGCCAACAGACAATTTATGATACATCTATTTATTTTCATTATGTAACGATATTTTTATCGGCAAAGATACTGCACCCCAGTCTAATATGTGTTACGATATTTTCGGTGTGCTTTTCAAAAAATACGGATAATCGGGTTGTATCATATAATTCATGAACCAAGATAGTCATATTCGGAATTTATGAAATCGTTCACCGTAATTTTTATACGAGCTGGATGTCAAAGATAAAGTAATTTTGCGGATTAAATTATAAATTGAATCACCATGCGAAAAAAATCATTTCATGCAATACCTATAATTCTCTTTGTTATAACTCTATTGCATGGATGCACAAAGTTTACCGGCTCAAAAGTTCCATTATATACAGGAGATACTATCTCTGTGTCGGATAACCCGAAAGTGTTGGTAGCGTATTTCAGTTATGGAGGTAATACCAAGAAAGTTGCCGACGCCATAGCCGGACATACCAAAGCTGATTTATTCAGAATTGAGAGAGCGGAACCATACTCTGAGGAATTTCGTAAATGTGCAGAGGATGCGAAACACGAGCTGGATGACTCAATCATTCCATCTCTAAGAGGGAAATTAACCGACCTTGAATCTTATGATGTTATTTTCGTAGGGTGTCCTGTCTGGTGGCATACTGTGCCGATGCCAGTACTCTCATTTCTCACCGACTCGTCATACACCTTTGAAGGTAAGATCATTGTTCCGTTTTGTTCATACGCGAATATGTTTCCGCATGAGACTTTATTGGAAATAGTCAATCGCACTCCAAGATCCGTACATCCGTCCGGTTTTATATCTGAAGAAGGCGATACTACAGGCATATATAGGTGGTTAAATACAATAAATCTACTTAAAACAGACAAAAATATAGAATGACAAAACGATTTCTTGTATGGATAGCGGCAATCGGCACGTGCTCCATGCTACAGGCGCAGATAAGCCAGCCTGTTGAGATGGCTTACAAGGTTAAGGAGGCTGCATTCAGTCAATCCCACATCGACAGCCTCTCTCAATTCATGACCGATCATCTCGGGTCTCGTCTGGCTGCATCCAAGATGAAAGTCAGGGCAGAACAGATGGTGATTGACAAACTGAACGCATACGGCTTTGATAACGCCCGGATCGAATTTGCTTCAGATTTCTCAAAAGGTGGTTGGGACAATGAAAAAAACTATGTGGCAATGACAGCTCCTTATTATTGCAGTTTTGCTGCTAATCCCAAGGCATGGTCTGGTAGTACAGACGGTCTCGTAAAAGCAGAGTGTGTGCTTCTTGAAGTGAACGACACAACGGAACTTGCAAAATATAAGGGACATCTTGATGGAAAAATTGTTATCTTGCCTCCGACGCAGGAATATGAACTCTCGTTCCGCCCGATGGCAAAAAGATATACTGAAGAAGAACTCGCAGAAATGACTAAGGATATCCGTCCTTCTGATCCTTGGGGACGTTGGAACGGCGGAAACGGCAACAGACATGCGTTACGAAATACCATTGACTCCCTTATAAAACTGGAGTCGCCGGTTGCTGTCATTGTCGGTGACGGGACATTCAATATCCCCGGTTCTCGTGGTGTGAACTACAAGGTCGGCGAAGCCGAACCTGTTCCGGAAATAGTGCTGCCGATTGAAGACCATGGAAGAATGGTACGACTGATCAAATCCGGAGAAAATGTCGAAATGGAGATTGATGTCCGTAATACCTTTACCGATAATCAGAAAATAAACAATATCATTGCCGAAATTCCCGGCTGTGACCCTAAGCTCAAGAATGAAGTGGTTCTTCTCGGTGCGCATCTTGACTCATGGCATGGAGGAACAGGTTGTGCAGACAATGCTTCAGGCTGTATCACCATGATGGAAGCCATACGGATTTTGAAGTCTCTTGACATCAAACCACGTCGCACAATCCGTCTTGCTCTATGGGGTGGAGAGGAACAGGGATTGTATGGCTCCCGTGGATATGCCAATAAAAACCTTTACGACAACAATGAAAACAAACTTAAGCCGGGCTATGATGATTTTGCGCTATATTTGAATATGGATTTTGGCTCAGGTCGATTCAAGGGCATATATCTTGAAGAAAACGATATGGCCCTTCCATATTTCGAGGCTTGGAAGAAACCTCTGATTTCTCTGGGCTTCGACACTTTCTCACCGAGCAAGGTCGGCAGCACAGACCACGTGAGTTTCTCTCGTCTTGGATTACCCTCCTATCAGTTTATTCAGGATCCTCTCGACTACTTCCGTACATATCATACTACTATGGATACATACGAACGGCTTTCTCTCGATGACTTGAAAGTCAACGCCGCAATAGTGGCATGGCTGGCATATTCAGCAGCTATGGATGACACCCATATCCCTGTTAAACCCGGCTATCCGGAAAAGTTAAATAAAAAATAAGAATAATGTAAGCTAATGAAAAGGGAGCGGCATTAATTATTGATGCTGCTCCCTTTCGCTACCTATTAATTAGTTTATTATTCTCTATAATCTGATGGGCTCATGCCGAGATAGTTCTGAACATAACGACTGAAATATGCAGGAGATGAGAAGTTGAACATATCTGCAATCTGTACAAATGTATTTTTCTTATTTCTTAACTGGCGTGATATATCAAGAGCCGTATAACGGTTAATCCAGAAGTTGGCTGAATGTCCGCTGACTTTCTTGCATACTTCCGAAAGATATTTTGCGCTTACGCATAGTTCAGAAGCATAGTAAGTGACCTCGCGGTGCTTACGATATATGCCTGAGTCAAGCAACTCGAAGAACCGTGTCATTATTGAAGCAAATTGCGGTGTTAAGGAGTTTTCACCATATAACCACGCATGGAAATCAAAGAAATCAAGAATCATCAGCTGGATGGCACATCTCAGACTTTCTTCATAGAACACAAAACCCTTGGTGTCATAACGATATTTCACTCCGGTGAAATCTTGAAGGCATAGATTGAACTGAGCCTGATTAAGATTCATAATCGGGTTCATGAAAAGAGCGAGCTGTCCTTTCATTCCATAGTTTGATTGCGGTGTGCAGTGCTCTACAAATCCTTTGTCAATATATATGACCATTACCTTGAAGTCATCTGATACGGTCAGATTGGTTACAAGCTCTCCCTTGCGGATAATCAAAAGGTCGTGACTTACAAAAGAAAAATGCTTGCCGTTGAAATCAAATTCGGCACTACCATCAAGACATAAAGCATGAGCGAGGTAGCCATCCATTTTTTCGGAGGCTATCTCGCTCAAGGTCTCTGTGATGATTATTTTATTGAATTCTTTGTTATAATCCATACGCAAAGTTAGTCATTTTTTGCGAATTTTTTATTAAGCCAACTTGTCAAATGATTGGCAATGACATCGTTATTCAATTCCTGCATAAGGAAATGACTATTTCCGCGGATACCGATTTCAGGTAATACCACCAGCGTGGCGTCACCGCCATGATGATTGACTGCCGCGACAAACTCCCTCGCCATTTTCAATCTCACTTCCCAATTGCTGCCGCCAAGTGTGGTAGCATTATTCTCAGGAATATAATCGCCGAAATAGATTATTATAGGCTTCTTGGTGAGTTCCATGAACTGCTCAACCGGAACTGGAACACCTGAAAGTCCTCCGGTCAGACCTGGTAATGGTTCAGGCACTTCTCCTTCCGGGAATACGAAACCGCCCGGTTCCAGAGAAGCAACACCCTTGATTTCGGGATTACGCATCGCTGCTATCCATCCGGGAAAACCTCCGGCAGAATGAGTCACGAGAATTTGGTCGCCCAATTTCTTTGCCATGGCATCAAGTGCCGGAACATCAAGCTGGTGATTACTCAAATCTGGCACCATCTGGCGGAAGAAATTACTTACGCTTAGAGAGTCCTTCGGAAACTGAATGCCCTCGTTCCACTCCGGCCATATTCCCATGCGCCAGATGTCGAACCAAAACATTTCATCGGCGACAGGCTCAACAGTGACAGTAGAACTTGTACGCGATGCGTGTCCGCGACCGGGAAGGTCAAGAACGTATGTAGGGAACCCCTTTGCCAAAAGAAGAGTGGCGAAACCGGGGCGGTCATCGGGTGTGGTTTCCCAACATACACCGTCGCCACCATATCCATGGACGAATACCAGAGGAAGTCCTTTTACATCTTTGGGTATCTGGTACCGGGCAAAAGCATGATCACAGCGATAACTCTGTCCTGCCTGATCTTGCTCGGCCCATCCGACAAATGTGTCAGGGTCAAACGTACCGGGGCGCTGAATCGTTGTACCTCCAACCGGAAACTGTCCCTGCCGGCTGATGACAATATCGGTAGAAAATGCAGGTATGGATGCCATAAGTATTGCTATTGAAAATATTATGTTTTTCATTGTCCAACGATTTTACGGATTGGTGCGGTCTTTTCGGGGCCCATATTATACTCGATAATATCAAGCAGGGCGTTCAGTTGCGGTGTCGTAACTCCAAGATGACGACATATAGCTATGTGACCGCCTGCCATCGGTTCGACACCTCCGAGAGCTGTAAGGATAGAAACGGTTGCAAGTTCACGATCGGTGTAGGGTAATACGCCGCGGCCAAAGATGTCAGCGAATAGATGCTCCTTGAGGAAACGATTGATGCCCGGTGCGAAATCTTCATACCACGGGGCAGGTGCATCCACCGGAATTCCTGAAAGTTCACTGAGTGTTTTTGCCCCCTGACCATATTTGTCAATATCACTGACAACGGCTGCACTTTCGCCTTCAGGGTCATTGATGCCGGCAGTGACACGCTGATCAAGCACATTCTTGAATACACCTAACGCTGTAAGGCTTCGAGGGAAACCACAGTAAGCGTATGCCTGAATGAGAAGTTCCTTGATTTCGTTGACTGTCAACCCGTCGTCAAGTCCTTTGGCAAGTGCTCGGGCAAGTTTTTCCTTATCCCCGACCGCAGTAAATGAAGCGATTTCAACAATATCCTGCTGCCGTGGAGTCAGCTCGGTTATTTGCACAGGGTTAGCAGTGGACTCAATATATTCCTCCTCGACAACCGGAGAAAGCCAGGTAACTTCATTATTTTCAGGGTTACATTCGATAGCGATATGAGCGAACCAGCTGTCGGGGGCTGCGCCATGCCAGTGCTCTACATTCGGGGTAATCTCGACAATATCACCAGTGTAAAGACGACGTGCGGGTTTACCTTTTTCCTGATAATATCCAACTCCGGCAGTGGCAATGAGAATCTGCCCGCCACTGTGTCGGTGCCAGTTGTTGCGGCAACCCGGCTCAAAGGTAACATTGAACATCGGAACGTTGAGCTCTTTCTCGTGGCTAAGCGGATAAAGCCACGCCGTACCGATAAAGTTTGGATTTCCCTCCATCGCCTTTCCGGCAGGATAAGGCTGCTTGAAATCATTTATATTTGTAGCCATATACATAAATGGTAGAATTGTCAGTAATGAAATCAAAAATCTTTTCATTTATTTAAAGATTTACAGGTTGTCGGACAGGAAAATGGCAATCTGCTGGATAGCGACCTTCACATATGGGTCTTGGTCATACATGTCGAAGTGAGAGGCAAGCCCAACCGTATAAAGCCCCTTGTTGGTCACACCAGCGTTATTGAACATCTCCTCTGCCATCTGACGTGTGAAAGCGTTTTCTGAAGTGATAACGAGATACGGCACCTTGAGCTGTTTGATCTCCTCTGTGGGATGAAAATCAATCCAAGACTCCTCTGACCATGACACTACGTCAGGCGACCATCCGGGTATATGACCGCGCGAGTCATTATAGTAATACGGTGCGCCAATGGCGTCCTCCGGCATAAGGTTGATATATTTCACCGGGGCGGTTCCGGCTTCGTATGCTTCGCGGTCTTTGACAGCCTCTTTGAGAGGAACAACGAGGAAACTGTTCATTACCGTAAACGGCACAATGCTCACCAGCAGTTTGATTCGCGGGTCCTGCACTGTAGCGTGCGCCATATAACTTCCGGAGCCGCAGATGCCCACTCCGGCGATTCGGTCTTTATCTACATCCGGACGTGACTGTAGATATGTAACGGCTGCCTTGATGTCGCTTGCTTTACGGTCGGGGTTCTCATAGCGTCTTGGTTCACCCTCACTCTCTCCGAATGTAGTGTAATCGAAAACGAGAGTCGTGTAGCCTAACGCCGCGAGTTTGGATGCATACAGGCTTTGTGTCTGCTCTTTAATGGAAGCCATTGGACCGCAGACTACAATAGCCGGAAGGACGGCTTGTTCCGTGACATTCTGAGGCCGGAACAAAATGCCCGAAATTCGGAGTGAGTATTCATCGTTCATAAACGATACTTTTTCCTTCACCACATTCGTCATCATTTTTGTCGTGACGGGCGTGACTTCTGATTTCGAGTTCACCTCTGCTTTTGTATTCATTGATATAGCCATAATTGTTGCAATCAATAGAATGGTTTTACTTAATTTATTCATAACGGTGTTCACAAGTTGCTTGTGCGTGCTGGAGATACTCCATCATCGAATCATTGGAGCAGATTATTTTTTCAAGTTGACGGCAATAGGCGTCCATATCCTCGATTTCATGACGGGCAACGCCACTTTCCTGCGCTGCTTTTATGACAGCCGGTGCAACCGTTGTAAGCAAACGTCTGTCGAATGGCTTGGGAAGGATATAATCAGGTCCGAACTGAAGATTTTTATCTCCGTAAACTTTTGCTACATTTTCAGGTACCGGTTGATGGGCAAGTTCAGCTATTGCTTTAGCCGCAGCAATCTTCATTTCCTCGTTGATAGCGGTAGCACGGCAATCGAGAGCGCCACGGAAGATATAAGGGAAGCCAAGCACATTATTAATCTGATTGGGATAATCCGATCTGCCGGTCGCGAACACAATATCGCTGCGGGTTGCTATAGCTTTTTCATAGCTTATTTCCGGATCGGGGTTTGCTAAAGCAAAAACAATAGGTCGGGGTGCCATAGACAAAAGCATTTCAGGAGTCATTACATTTGCAACAGAAAGTCCTAAGAAAACATCCGCATCTTTGAGAGCATCCGCCAAACTATTAATATCCTCACGCGATGTTGCAAACTCGCGTTTATAAGGATTAAGATCTGACCTACGCTTGCTTATTACGCCTTTACTATCGCACATGACGATATTCTCTGGCCGAACTCCAAGTTGCATATAGAGTTTTGTGCAAGCCATTGCAGCTGCACCCGCACCATTCACGACAAGGCGTACATCGCCGATATTCTTACCTTGAATCTCAAGCGCGTTGATTAATCCGGCTCCCGAAATTATGGCTGTGCCATGCTGGTCATCGTGCATGACGGGAATATTACATCGACTACGAAGACGCTCCTCTATCTCAAAACATTGTGGAGCTTTAATATCTTCAAGATTGATACCTCCAAACGTCGGCGCAAGATACGACACCGCTTCAACGAAGCGATCCACATCAGTCTGATCCACTTCTATATCAAAAGCATCTATTCCTGCAAAAATTTTGAAAAGTAGTGCCTTACCTTCCATTACAGGTTTTGCAGCCTCAGCACCTATATCTCCTAATCCCAGCACTGCTGTGCCGTTTGATATAACTGCTACAAGATTACCCCGGTTGGTATAGTCGAAGGATTTTACGCCATTGTCGCGGATTTCAAGACAAGGATATGCAACTCCCGGAGAATAAGCCAACGACAAGTCTTCCGGAGTGGAATACGGTTTTGTCGGGACTATCTCTATCTTACCCGGTATCGGATTTTTATGATAGTCAAGAGCCTGTTGTTTCAAATCTCTTTTCATGTATAGTTGTATTAAAGTTTATTACCGAAGAATTCCGTAAGCTTCTCAACTTCCTGATCCACATATTCAGGAACATAGTAGGTCTGGATATGAGTTGCCCCGGGTATTAGAAAAAGTTCCTTGTCGGTGGTACCGGTTGCCTTTTCAAAAGCATCGGATGTCATATAGAATGTATCTGCCTTGTTACCTGCCATCATCAGCAGCGGAGCGTTGATGAGTTCGATTTGGTCAGTTGCATCCCAAGACATCAAATCCATAAGACTCTCCATAGTGTAGCGGAACGTGGAGTTGGGATGAGCATGAGTGCGGTTATAATAGATTGCGCCCTCACGGTAAAGGTCAAAGGGAAGTTTTTCGATCTCTTCATCCGTCAGGTTCATATCTCCGGTATAGACTATCTCACCGGTCGTCACCCGTTTTTCACGTGCGTCGGAAGCCTCTTTCAGACGTTTCTGGATAGTTGGCATCGCAGAGTCCATGAAACCGTTGCGGCGTACCCGTCCGGAATTAAACATACTCAACGTGGCTACCGCCTTAAACCTCTTGTCGCTTTTAGCCGCGCCAAGAGTATAGCCTCCGCCTCCACACACACCGAAGGCGCCGATACGGGCAGAATCAACTCCGGGATATTGCGATATGAAATCGGCCATACCATGAATATCGTTTATGCGGTAATATGGTTTGTCTGTGTGACGGGGCTCCCCTCCGCTCGCACCCTGAAATGAAGCGTCGGCAGCAATGGTTATATAACCCTTTTCGGCTAATCTTTGAGCAAAAAGGCCTGCAACCTGCTCTTTAGTTCCTCCATTCGGGTGGGCAATGATTATCGCAGGATACTGTTTTTCCTGAGGATTGTAATCAGCAGGTGTATAGACGTTGGCAGAAACCTCAATCCCATCAAGGTTGTAATTTACGGGGTGAATGTTTACTTTTCCGGGCACATTCTCAGTAATGGCATTTTCATATACCAATCCCCACGGATTGTTCTGTGCGCGCAGAACAGGTCCAAAGTTCAATGCGGCGGTAGCCATAAATAAAATTTTTATAAGTTTATATTTCATTATTTGTAAAATTATTGTGTTTCAAGACACAAACAATAATTAAACAAATACGTTTTACGACGGATTTTGACAGACTTCGGTATGTCTTACACTTTTTTCGGGAAATTATATTTTTAGCCCACTGAAATACTTAGAAATAAGTAACTGTCAAAATTAATGAACATATAATTAGGAAGGAGTTTTGAAAATATTCATAGTGAAGAACTGATTAAAACAGGAATCGCACTAAATAGTAGTAGACTACCAAATTCAATGCGATTCCTACTTATTCTCTATATTTAGAAGGATTGACTCCGAGGTTTCGTTGCACATATCGACTGAAATATGCTGGCGAAGAAAAATTGAATAGATCAGAAATTTGAACAAATGTAAGAGATTTATCTCTTAATAACTGTGCTATATCAAGTGTCGTATAGCGATTAATCCAATAATTTGCCGGGAAACCACTCACCTTTTTGCTTATCTCAGAAAGATATTTCGGAGTGACACATAGTGCATCCGCATAATATGTGACCTCCCTATTGACACGATAGGTCTTATTCTCAAGCATGGCAAGAAATTTACTCATAATACACGCTCCGGGAGGTGTAACATCCTTTCCTTCATTTATCGTGGCATGAAAATCAAAGAAATCAAGAATTGCAGCCTGTACGGCATTTGTCAGTAACTCATGATAGAATTTATGATCTGACTGACCAAGCCGATATTCAATCCATCTGAAATCTCTTGCACAGACAAATTGCTGTTCTTCATTGAGCCGCATCACCGGATTTATGAATAATGAAAGTTGCCCTCTCATACCATAATTTGTACGAGGCGTGCAAAGCTCAATAAAAGAATATTTCGCAACAAAATTTGTCACTTTAAAATCGGCAGACTGTTGCAGATTCTCTATAAGATTACATCTACGCACAATCATCAGGTCACCTTCATGAAGTTCAAATCTACCTCCATTAAAAGTGAAACTACATGTGCCTCCAAGACAAAGAGCATGACTCAAATACTCATTGTAAGCACTACTTGATAATCCTTCAAGAGTATCAGTAAAGAATATATCTTTTCTATCCATCTTGGCAATTTTGCATGTTTATGTCGCCGCTCTGCAAAGCAGACAAATTCCCACCATGTCTTTACCGGCTAACATGCATGTTAGCCGGTAAAGGAAAGAAATGCTCATCTTATAGTCCAATATCTTTTATCCATTTCTTTATATCATCATCAGAAACGTTATTCATCAACATACCTCTCTCTATATGGAGTGAAGGATATGACTCATGTAATTCATTCTCACTGTTGATGATATTGCTGCCTCCTGACGTCATAAACGGCACAATCATCTTGTCTTTTAGATTATTCGATTCAATAAAAGTATTGATAATTGTAGGATGTGTGTTCCACCAATTAGGATAACCAATAAACACTACTGAATAAGCTGATAAATCTGTCACTGAATCCTTAAGTTCAGGACGGAAAGAACGATTATGCATCTCTACATAGCTGCGCGAAAGTGAGTCACACCAATCAAGATCAGCATCTGTATAGGCGCTCTTTGGCTCAATATTATATAATTTTCCTCCTGTAAGCTCTGCGATGCGTTGGGCTGCCTTTTCAGTAGTGCCGGTAGCCGAAAAGTAACATACCAAAACTTTGTTGTCACCCGATGAACCGGTTGCAGTTGTCTTTTTGTTTGATGAACACGAAAAGCATGCTACTGCCATAGTGATCAAGACTCCGATAATAAGGGTCAGTCTTTTCATAATAATTATTAGTTTATAGTTTTATAATTTGCAAACAATAGTTCACATTGCAAAATTATAACGAATTATTCAAATTCAACATACAAAAATACAGAAACATTTACCTTTTTTACAGATTAATATTATAAACAGTATTTTGGTAATAAAAATAAGCAAAATGTGTAATACATATTTCCGTAGTATCTAATAATTTTGTAAATTATTCACTTCATATTATGTAATATGATAATGAGATTTAAACAATTTCATCGTCTTACGTAGTATAATATAATGAGCTATTATGAATAGATATCGCAGTTTAGGACTTTCAGGATTAAGGGTTTCAGCCGTCGGCCTCGGCTGTATGGGCATGAGTCATGCCTACGGGAAACCGGCTGATAAGGAGGAAATGATAAGGTTGCTGGCAGCTGCCGTAGATATGGGTTATACCTTTTTTGATACTGCAGAAGTATATGGCACTCCAGAAGATCCGCATCATAATGAAAAACTTATAGGCGAAGCACTCGCACCCTACCGTGACCGTGTGGTAATAGCCACAAAATTCGGACTTACTTTCGATGATCCCGAGGGACCGGGTCCTCATCCTCTCATTCCTGATTCATCGCCTGCTACTATACGCCGGGCAGTAGAAGGAAGTCTGCGCCGTTTACATACTGACTATATCGACCTTTATTACCAGCATCGTATTGACCCAAAAGTCGAACCGGAAGTGGTTGCCGATACAATGCGCGACCTTATCAATGAAGGTAAAATACTGCATTGGGGTATTTCGGAAACAACGGAGGAATATCTCCGCCGTGCTCACGCCGTATGCGCGGTGACTGCCGTGCAGAACCGTTATTCGATGATGGCACGATGGCATGAGTCACTTTTCCCGGTTCTTGATGAGCTTGGAGTAGGCTTTGTGGCTTTTTCTCCGCTTGCCAATGGATTATTGAGTGGCAGCTATGATGCCAACATCAAGTTTGATCCCAAAACTGATTATCGCGCTGCAATGCCTCAGTTCCAAAAAGAAAGCTATGAGAAGAACTATCAGCTACTTAAACTTATTGAGACTCTTGCTGATGAAAAACACGCTACACCTTCGCAGATATCTTTGGCGTGGATGCTTAACAAAGAGCCTTGGATCGTTCCTATTCCAGGCACCCGACATATATCTCGTTTGAAAGAGAATATTGAAGCAGCGAATATAATATTGTCAAAAGATGAACTACACGCCATTGATGCAGCACTTGACGATATGCCGATGAGCGATGTGTTCGGAGGTTCAAAAATATCAAACAAATAAATCATGACACCGAAAGTAATATGCCATATAATGAGTTCTGTTGACGGACGCCTCCTGCCCAGTCGATGGACTCCACCTTTCGACGGCACTAACCCTTCAGAACTGTTTAGAGAATACGCAGCAATCGGCAAACTGCTTGGAACCGACGCATGGATGTTCGGGAAAACTACTACTACGGAAGCTTTTCCAGATATATTCATACCTAAGAATAATGAGCATGCTAAAGCAGACAGTATCTATCGTCCGGCTTCGCTGTCTGAACGACTGTTTATAACAGTTGACCCCGAGGGTGATATATTTTACACGTCTAACCCACTTCGCGGTGATAGTATTGTGGTTGTACTCGATATTACGGCAACCACCGACTATCTTGAGTTGCTCCATAAGAAGGAGATTGGCTATATCGTAGTAGACGATATTAAAGATTTACACAAGGCTATGGGGATACTTGCAGAGCAATTCGGTGTACGTTCAATCTCACTTCAGGGAGGAGGCATAATCGACGGTGCTATGCTTGCCGCTGGTCTGTTAGATGAACTAAGCCTTGTGATTTATCCCGGCATCGATGGGAATATGGCATCTCCATCGATTTTTGAATATCTTGGAGCCGCCGATGACCGTCCTGCCGACGGACAGGCATTGGAATTACTCTCATCCCAAACCAAAGCACACGGTATCGTATGGCTTCGATATAAACTTCATAAATGTAAATAATATCAATCATGAATAAGTTTAATTTTCAATATCCTGTCAAACAATATTTCGGACAGGGAGGGATGGAAGAAGCCCTAAAAGCTGAAATGCCTGCAATGGGTGACAAAATCATGCTCGCCTATGGTGGCGGTTCACTAAAACGCACCGGTCTTTTTGACCGAATTAAGGACATTCTTGAAGCCGGAGGTAAGACTGTGGTCGAATTTGGAGGCATTATGCCTAATCCGACATTTGCAAAGGTGCAGAAAGGAGCGAAAGTGGTGCGTGAACAAGGTATCGACTTCATTCTTGCAGTCGGGGGTGGTTCTGTAATCGACTGCTGCAAAATTATCTCGGCACAGGCAAAAACCGATGAGGATATTTGGGATATGCTATACAACGAAGGTAGGACACCCAATGAGTTTATCCCCATCGGAGCCATCGTTACGGCATCGGGCACAGGTGCCGAACAGAATAACGGTGCGGTGATAACCCATGAGGAGAAGAAACTAAAACAGCCTATTTTCGGTGCTTTCCATCGATTTGCAATCCTTGATAGCGATCTGACCAAAACACTCCCAATGAAACAGGTTATCAGTGGGGCATTCGATACTCTCAGTCATTGCATGGAAACTTACATGGGTCAGCCTTTCGCCACAAATGTATCGGATGAAATCAATGAGGCAATCATGCGAAACGTGATTAAAAATCTACATGCCCTGATAGCAAATCCCAATGACAACTTCGCACGAGGCGAACTGATGTGGGATTCAGCTATGGCTGAAAACGGCATGCTCAAACTTGGTAAAACTACCGACTTCCAATGTCACATGATTGAACACGCAGTCGGTGCCTATACTGATTGCAATCATGGACAAGGTCTTGCTATAATCCATCCTGCGCTTTATCGTCATTATCTCCCGGAAGGAACTCCAAAATTGGCACGAATGGCACGTGAGGTATGGGGTATTAAAGAAACTGATGATACAAAGGCTGCTCTCCTTGGAATCAATGCACTTGAAGCATTCATCAAGGAAATAGGAATGCCAACCTGTTGGAGGGAAATAGATATAACAGATGAAAGGGTTTTGCGTGCTGCCGCTGACTCAACCATCCTCACACCCGGCTGCTGTCGCAAGTTTACTCAAGATGAGATCTTTGAGATATTAAAAGAATGTATTTGACAATATAAAACCATAAACCGTATTTTTGAAATAAAAATATGGAAAAATTATAATAGCTCCATCAATTTACTGTAATAATTTTGTAGTCAAATAATACACTTTACATAAATATGAAAAAGATTTTAGTAACACTACTCGCATTTATTGCAATAACTTCATGTGACGCTTCTGAACCCCAGCCCATTCAATCTGAGGGAGAGGGTAAGTATTTTAATGGAAAGAAGGTGCTTGTGGCTTATTTCTCATGGGGAGGCACAACAAAAAAAATGGCTGAGGCTATCCGGGAAGTCACCAACGGTGAGCTGTTTGAGATAGAACCTGTGACACCCTATCCTACTGAATATACACCCTGTACTGAAGTCGCCCTGGAGGAAAGAGATTCAGACGCTCGACCCGAAATCAAAGATCAAGTAATCAAATGGGAAGAATATGACATTGTCTTTATAGGTTGTCCAGTATGGTGGCACACAGCACCCATGATCATATCCACTTTTGCCGAGAGTTATGACTTTTCGGGTAAGACCGTAGTGCCGTTTTGCACTTATGCTGCCACATATCGTGATGAAACCCTACAAAAGATCGTTGACCTCACTCCTACCGCAGATCATCTTGAAGGACTCGGCACAACAGGTTCAACCAGCGACGTGGAATCATGGATTGAAAGAATAAGTAAGACATGGGTAAACAATCACCCTGACGATGCCGGAATTATGTCTTACACGACTGAAGAAGACACTTATAGTAGAATGCAGATATATAGTCTAACTGGAAACAAAGTGCAAAATACAGATTCTTTGAAAGGTGTTTATGTCGTAAAAGATGCCGCGGGCTCACATAAAATCATTAAATAAGAAATAGCCTGATATAAAAACCGGTCAATCTTCATAAGATCAGCTTGATCTTGAATTATTATATGGTTCAGATTTCCATGTATTTCCATATTAGGATAAATTAGACTCCAATTTACTATTAATTCAGCAAAATGTAGCGGTCCGAGATGGATCGCTACATTTTGCTGAATACTCAGGTCATATTCAATTACTTTACCCCTCGACTTAGTTCTCTCTCATTCATAAAAAGGAAATTTGTGAAAGCAATACTGTAAAAAGTATAATAGGCATTTAAAAAGAAAAAAATAATTTTGCACAGATTAACTTAAACAACCATATTTTTATAGGTAGGGAAACGAAAAATAGAATTAGAATATGATTATTTAAGTTCCTTATCTATGTCTATGCTTTATTTTTTAATATATATAATATTATGAGAGTCATATCTAAATTTCCAATACTACATCTCTTACTTCGTATTTTTCTTGGAATATTTTATATTATATTTTACCATGGAAACCTGTTAGCCACTGATATACCGGAAATAACACAAAGCTATCGGAATCATTTGAGTAAACTTAATGCCTCAGAACTAATTAACAAGGGAGCGTACTATACCAGCTCACAACCCATAAAGGCAGATAGTGCCTTGGTATGCTACCTTGTAGCTACAAATCGTCTTCTTGACACCACCGATACCCAAAGTATTGAAGATCTTACAACCACTTATGTCAATCTGGCATTTCTATACTCAGATACTTATCTTGATTACCAGGAAAGTTATCGTTATCTTACAAAAGCAAAAGATCTTGCTTCTGCCAACAGATTTGATAAAATTCTTCCTTATATCCATCTGAATCTTGCCGTGTTGCTATCAAATTGTGAGGATCTGCGTCATACCTCTCCTTCCGAAAGTTTCATAGACGAGTTTACTACAAATCTCGATTCAGCCATAAAGACTGGTACTAAAGATGACAAAGTAATGTTCTATTCTTTCTTTAATCTATGCGATCAATATTTTTTAAGGGATAATAATACCATGTTCTCTCTAATAGAAAAATATAATAATATAATCTCTTTCAACTCATCCGAGTTTAAAGTTCTTTACCTACTACTTAAAAATGGCATAGAAAACTTCATTAAAAAAGATTTCAACAAAGCCGCTGAGTTGTTTCTTGAATTGAGCAATATTTATCCTTCCTATGCTCAATCTGCTACAGAAGTCACCACTCAAGCCCTTTATTACCGTGCCATGTCTCTTTCTGCGGGAGGTAAAAAGAATGAGGCACATAAATTACTCTGCTCTCTCCACTCTTCTCTTGAAAAATCAGACTGCTTAAAAACCTTAATGTGGCTTGATAAGAGAATAGCCGATTATATGATTTCAGAAGAGGGCAATACATCTGAGAGTGACAAATACCTTCTGGAACACTATAAAATAAAGGAGTATCTAAATCAATCAGGCAATCCGGAAAGCATAAAGGAACTAAGATTTAAAAGTCAGCTGTCAGACTTTCAGGAAGAATTGTATAATATAAGAGTAAACTATAAAAACAGACAATTCATTTTTATAGGCTGCACCATAGTAGCAGTAGGAATAATACTCTTGTTGATTATCGCTCTGTCAAGTATCCGGAAAAAACATCGGCATATCATGAGTTTATATGAAAAGAATAAATTATTTTTAGAAGCAGCCACTCACCCTGTACCTGAGCCGGTCACCCCATCTGATGAATCATCTTATGATAATCCTGAGGATTCAACATGCACCATTCTTGATGAACCACGCAGATTAGAAATGAAAGCGAAAATAGACGATATACTTGCCAGTGACGCAATATACGATCCGGATTTTACAATGACCACCCTTTGCAGAATGCTTAACACAAATCACCGTTATGCCTCTTACGTAATCAATCGCAGTTATGGTAAGAACTTTAAAATTTTACTGACTCAGATGCGTATAGCCAAAGCATGCCGAATAATAAGTGATCCAAAGGAAATAGACCGATACACCATCCAGTCATTATGCATCAATGTCGGTTTCCGCTCAAGAACAGCATTCTCCACAGCATTCAAAAACATAACAGGCCTTTCGACTTCTGAATATAAACATGCTGCTAAAAAATATGAACCTCCCACTGATAATCTCATTGATGCCCATTAACTGTATGTAGTTAGTCCCGACCAACATTATTTTACTATATAAATGTACTTCAACTCGTATTTTTCTGTACTGTTTTCAAAAACAGTACATACTTTCTCCAAATTATAAGTTTATTCTGATAGCATTTTGATAATTTCGCGGCATAATTGTTGTGTTACACATATTAACAAAATTTATCATGAAAAGACTTATTACGTATGTCGCTACGGCGATATTGGCATCCACAGGCGCAATCGCCTCCAATCTGCCTACAACAGGAAAAGTCAGACAAGCAGAGAGCAACCCAGATGCTTCTGCAATCGTTCTGTTGCCAGTCAATCAACTTGGCTCAAAAAGGATGAAAGCTCCTGCCTATACTCCTGACGATGTCATCACGCAAACACCCGAAGGATCACTACAACGCTACGTGCGTATAGGAAACGCCTACACCAACTCATTTTTAGGTATAGGACAGACCACGGTGCGCGATATGCTCGGATCAATGATAAGGACAGAAGACGGAACTGTGTATCTGTATGAACCGCTTACACAGATTGCTACACACAGCTGGATAAAAGGTGAGGAAAAAGATGGAGTTATCACCTTTAAGCTCCCACAGGCAATATATGCTGACGATCAGGGAAACGTGTATAACGTGCAGATGGCTCATTATATGTCTTCCAGTCCCGATGTAGAGGGAATATACTATACTAATACAGAAGGACAGCCCTGCGATCTCGTATTCAGACAGGAAGGTGATAACTGGGTGATGGAAAGTGACTCTATAAATGACCGTCCTGTAATTTTAGGGATGTTTAATGATCAAGATGAATGGGTCGCTTATAGTGATTGGGACATGGTATACACTCCATTCAATCATGTATCGCAGACTCCTCCCGAAGGTCTTCAGACCTCTGAATGGGCTATGACCTATGGTGCAATGGACGGTCGAATGGTTCAAGTGGGATTCTATGAGAATGAGATCTGGATTCTTGGAATGGCAGGAGAGTCTTGGGTAAGAGGAAACGTCGACGGAAATATCGTCTCTCTTCCCTCCGAACAATTCCTTGGAGTGAATTCTAATGAGCGACTCCTATATTTCTATGCAGCTAATGAAGAAGAGCGTGTTGATCCTGATTACGGTTATACTTATACCGCACTTATTCCTCAAGATGCAGCAGTATTTGATTATGACCGTGAAAAACAGGAAATGAGATGTCATAATTCCATTGTAATCAATACAGGCACCACCAGTCTTAATTTCTACAATGCTCTCTACTCTCTTCCGGTAATCAAAGTTCCTTCAGAGAACCCTTCTCTTGTACCGGCTATTCCTGTAGTAGAACTTTTTAACGAATTTAACCCTGACTGGGAAATGGGCTCAGTTTATTTCCATCTGTCTAAACTTAATGTGAATGATGAGTTTATTAACACAGAAAATATTTATTATCGCGTGTTCATAGATGATGATCTCTTCTATTTTGACCCAATTGAATATGAAGGAATTGAAGAGCCCATATCAGATATCAACTTCTTTTTCACAAACGGCTATTCAATATCTTATTATGGTGCTACCTCCCACTTCTTCAATTTCTATATTGATGGATTTGATCTCATGGAGATTCAAGCAGTATATATAGACGAAGATGGCACCGAATACCCATCCGAGCGTGCGGTTGCGTATGACAATAACAGTGTGAATGTCGAGACTCCAATCACATCTCAAATACGCAAAATTGAGTTCTTCAATCTGCAGGGCATGAAAGTGAGTCAACCTGAAAATGGTATATATATCCGTGCCACAACCTATTATGACGGCAGTCAAAAAAATGAAAAGGTAATATTATAATATTTTAATTCAACATAACTAAAAATGGATAACAGCAATATAAATCATCAGAATATTGCTGTTATCCATAAGTTTTTACTTTAAATGAATATTTCAGACTATTGATAATTAATTCATAGACTAAGCGTCCAACAACTGAGCAAAGGGCTCTTTGACCTATTTAATAAAATCTTCTCTGAATCAATACTGTTTGAACAAAAACTTTTTAATAAAATGAATATTGATTACCAAATAATCAATCCGATCACCTGCATAATTAGTTTTTTAATTTCACCACTGCTTTCTCAAGAGACTCGGTCAGTTCTATGATATTGTAATGAACATTTAATATAGCCTCGGATATTCCTATGTAGCGGCTACCTTTTTGTATGGTTTCTCTATAAAAGGCAGAAAATATATTCCTTTGGAGGAATAATTGCTTGGAATCTTTTTTATTGCATTCTCCATCAGCAAACGAGGATCTGCTCCATACACCATCAGTTCATCAAGCATAACCCCTGCTGATTCAAGCCAAAATAGTGATCGGATTGGTAAGATTAACAATAATATTTCCCCGGTTATAAAATATCCCCTATATCCTACTTGTTCTGCTCTTACTCCGTTTACCACAAGACTATCAGGTATTTTAATAGAAAACGACCCGTTCATATTACTTACTATGCCTATATTTGCTATCGGTAAAGTTAAACTTACACTGGGTATCTTTTTCTTATTGTATTTATTCTTGACAACGACAGACACAATAACGTCCTCACCTCATACTTCGAAGGTAAGGCAAAAGAATAAGAAAAATTAAAAATGAATATAGTTTTTATTCTCATAAGGATACAATATTGATTTAATTTACAAATTTAACATATCTATTTGATATATCAATTATAATTTTTTACGGAATTATTTACCAAAATTTCTTACTCCTATTTTTAATGTGACAAACTTGCCATACACCAATTTTTAATTCTTTTTTGTGTTAATATTACTGTAAAAATAGTAAAGATTATTTGTGATAAAAGCCCTAACTTTGCATCGGAAACAGATTCTAAATAAAAAATTTTCAAATTTTCTCACAGTTCTAAATTAAGTTTTATCACATATTTCATTTACCTACAATGTACCATACCATATAATTTTGTCAAAAAACACTTTGTTAATTCTGTTTTGTGTTATTATTACCGTAAAAATGGTAAGTGAATTTTATCTTACAAACATTAATTTTGCAAAGTAATTAACTAAATGATAATATAATGAAAAAAAGACTAACCACATTGTTGATTTTCGTTATGGCTTTATTGCCATTCGTTAATGCCCAGACAGTAACAGACAAAGAACCGGCTAAAGTGTTATTCATTTCTGATATTACTCCGGAAAATCTTGTCAAAATTTATAATGTACTCAATAAACCAGTCTCCGGGAAAGTTGCTGTGAAAATCAGTACCGGGGAATCAGCTCAGTCAAATCATCTCCGCCCGGAGCTTATCGGGCAACTGATCAAAGAAGTTGAAGGAACTATTGTTGAGTGCAACACTGCATACGGCGGTAACAGGTCCAACACTGAAAATCATCGTCGGGCTATCGAAGAACGCGGATACGGGGAAATAGCAACCGTCGACATTATGGACGAAGAAGGCTATGTTGATCTACCGGTTGCCGACACAAAATACCTACAGTATAACCGCGTAGGAAGTCATCTTGCCAACTATGATTTCCTGATAAATCTTGCCCACTTTAAAGGTCATGCAATGGGTGGCTTCGGTGGTGTTCTGAAAAACCAAAGTATCGGCATTGCGACTCCGGAAGGTAAAACCCTTATTCACACTGCGGGTGTATATGATGATACACGATATTTATTTCAGCAACCTCATGGACAAGACGGTTTCTTAGAGTCAATGGCAGCAGCTGCACAATCAGTACATGATTATTTTAAGGGAAATGTTATATATATTAATGTGATGAACAACCTGTCTGTAGATTGTGACTGTGACGGGCATCCGTCAGCTCCACAAATGAAAGACATTGGTATTCTGGCTTCACTTGATCCAGTGGCTCTTGACAAGGCTTGTCTTGACCTTATCTTTAATCATCAATCTACTGCCGGAGACAACAGTACTCCACTCGTAAACCGTATTAACGACCGTCACGGAGCGCATATTGTGGATTATGCAGCTGAAATTGGTCTTGGTACACTTGAATATGAATTGATAGACATAACAGATGCCAACGGGATAGATAATTTAACAAGTGAAGGAGTCAAGAAATATAATGTCTATGATCTCAATGGCAACAGGATTCTGACTAATGCCGACAGCATTGATTCTCTTGCACAAGGCATTTATATCATAAATGGCATACAAACCATAATAGGTACCAACTAATTATATCAAATATAATAACCTTATAACAAACTTAAGGGGGTGTATCAAAATTCAGAATCTTGAGGCATCCCCTTTAACTTATCTATAATTTCAGCTTAAGCCTTCCATTTGTTGACCAGTCTAAGTATTATCTCCGCCAACATTTGTTCCCTTTTAGTGTAGACATGACCGGTTCCCTCTACGAAAATAACCTCATTTTCATCCTTATGAATCGTATGAGAATTTATAAGCTCGATAAATGCTTTCGGTTCTCCGTATGAAAAACGATCGTAGGTACCTATAATCAGTGCCCCGGTCTGCCAGATACGTTCCACCTCAGAAAAATCTCCGTTAGGATCAGAATGCACATTATCAAGCGGATTTCTCCATAGCCACTGCCATGCGGTACGGGCTATCATCGGTGCCCACCCCATAAACGGAAACGGAAGCATTTTCTCTTCCATGCCGTTGTCGATAAAATAGCGTATTATCTGGCGCTCCTCGTCTGTTACATTCTCCAGCATATACTTCATATTCGCAGGACTGACAAGTATAAAATGACTCACGGGCGACTGTGGAGCATTGGCAAGATAGTGAATCACCTTGTTAGCACCTAATGAATGCCCCGCAAGAATTATATTGCTGTAACCCTTTGATTCAGCATAACTGACATAGGCATTTATATCGTCACATATATCATCGAAGCATTCATTAAACGAACCGATTAGCTCCTTCTTGCCTGTCTTGGCATTAAGGGTTTCCATCTTACTGAAGGCATCATTCGTCTGAGCATATATAAATGCAATTCCATTAGCGGATAAAGTGTCTCCGATATTATAATACATCGGATTGGAATAGAAATTCCCGTGAATACCGGTGATTGCAATGACCACTGTGCTCTCTCCGCCTTTATCAAAGAGCACTCCATCAAGTAAGACTCCACGACGCGTCTGTGGTTGAATCAATCTGCGCATAGCCATTTAGGTTTAGGTACAAAAATACAAGTATGTCCATCAGTACGGTAACAGGCATTACATGAAATACAGTCTGCTCGGTCAGTTACCCCTGTCTCAAACAGATTAGGAAGATCCGGTTGCCGGATAAGTGGACGAGAAAGGCTTATCAGCTCTATTTTGGTATTATTCAACACATTTTCCATCACCTTCCTTGATCTAAAGCCACCCACAAGAATCACAGGCACACTGACCTGGTCTGCCAATCGCGCTGCAAATTTGCCGAAATAGGCTTCGTCAGCTTCTGTCCTTATGCCGGGACGAGAAGTGCCGTTGCCGCTCACTTCTATTGAATCAATGCCATGGGCTGCAACTATCCTGCACATTTCAAGCGAATCAGTTTCAGTCAGACCTGTGGGAAGGAAATCAGAAGAATTTATCTTTATAGTGATGTGTAACTTAGGCGAGACTTTACGTATGCCTTCAAGAATATCCACTAATATACGGGCACGGTTGGCATTAGAGCCACCATACTCATCTGTGCGGTGATTGACTGCCGGAGATATAAACCGACTTAGGAAGAAGAAATGGGCAGCATGTATCTGTACTCCGTCGAATCCAGCCTCTGACGCACGTCGGGCTGCCTCAATAAACATATCTACCACTTGGAGAATCTGTTCCTTTGTCATATAGTCAATATCAACCTCTGAATACTGTCCATTGTGGCTTGGAGCATAATACGCGCCAAGAGCCAACTGCGTAATGACCGCCACGCCATGCCCTTTGATAATATCGGTGAGGCGGCGATATTCAGGTATAAGACAGTCATCACAAAGCCGCATCATGCCCCCGAAGTAACGGTCATGGAGATCTACACTGGTGAAACCCGTAATAATGGTCCCTATCCCTCCCGCTGCCAGTTCATCATATAGCATATAGGAGTTTTCACAGATCCCACCCTTCTCTGTTGCAAGGTTTTCCCAAGTTGCTGAGCGCACAAGGCGATTTTTCGTCTTAAAGTTATGTGTCTCAAATGGTTCGAATATCTTCTTCATTTATCATTATGTTTTTTAGTGTCAAATCTTTCTGCTACATCTATTCCAGCATAGAAAGCCTTATTAAGGTCTTCCGGGAAATGAACATCACGGTATTTGCGTTTCTCCTCTTCAGAAAACATTTCCATCTCATAATCCTCATAGTGTTTGAACTGATAAGTAAAATATAACACTACCCTATGCACCGGCATACGGAAAGCATTGGAAATATACCACTCTATCTCATTCCATTGCTGTTCATATCCATGTGCCTCAGCCCATACTTTAGGTGCATTCATGGAATATATCATCGTAAAGGGGATATTTTTGGGTGCAACAGACTCATGACCTTCTCTATAGGTTGTCACACTGAAAAGCAAACGCTCAAGGAAAGCTTTTGTATAGGCGTTAATCGAACCGAAGTAGATAGGTGCGGCAATGGCAACCGCATCAGCATGCTGTACTACCGGGATCAAATCATGAAGTCCGTCTCGAATAGGACATGTGCCATAAAATTTGCCACCCTTACGTTTGCAGGCAAAACAACTCCTACAGCCTGTATATGCGTAATCATATAGGTTTATCACATCTACCTCCGCATCAGGGTGCAGATATTTGAAGCCCTCGACCCATTTTTCAAGAAGCCTGACACTGTTGCCGTCTCTCCGAGGAGAACCATTGATTGCTATTATCTTCATCTTTTTATTATGTTTCAGTTTGCTTTATAACAAATAAAACACTACTTTTGTAAGATGATTACCAAATAGTTAGGTAGTAACTAAAAGGTGTATTTTATGGAAAATGAGAAATATAAAAATTTAAGAACAGGAATAAAATTTTCAGGTCGCACATATTTTTGTGCGCTCGAGTTAGCTTTGGAGCTGATTGGAGGTAAATGGAAGCCGATGATTTTATATCATCTTAAAAACGGACCCATGCGCTCGGCAGATCTCCAGAAAAAGTTGCGCAGTGTGTCAAACAAAATGTTTATACAATCAATTCGAGCCCTTGAACACGATGGGCTCGTAAAGCGTGAGGTGTTCCCGGTTGCGCCTCCGAAGGTAGAGTATTCCCTCACACAGTTAGGCGACTCCGTAATACCACTGATAATGCAAATGGGTTACTGGGGTGAATCAATCAGCGAATAGATATCCCCCATAACCACCTGCATTCCAACCATAGTCAACATGTCAGATTTCCATTAATCCTTTCATAAGCGTATTTTCCCATATATGTACTGTCAAATTCCCGTTTCTGTTATTGCTGTATTAATTTAAATAAGCTGTGATATTTAGCAATGTCTGATAAGATCCAGAGATTTCTATGCCATCTTAAACAACCGTCTTGGCACTTATGCCTATATAGCCGCCACCAATAAGCCAAATATCAAAATGAGTCTTGTTTTCATATATTAAGTAGGGTATATCAAAATCCGGAATTTTGATATACCCTACCCATTTATCATCTCTCCTGTTGTATATCCACCCTTGATATTATAGTTACTGCGTTCTGTAAGTGAACCCACGGGTTCACTTCACCCTCAGAGCATTATTTTTATCTTTATTTGCTAACCCTTAAAGTTTGATTTTGAACAGGCGTTCAGCATTACCCTGAGAAATCAGGAACTTTTCCTCTTTAGAGATTGGTGCGTTTTCAATAAAGGCACGAGCATCATTTTCCGAAATACAAGGGTAATCAGCAGAGAAAATAATGTGATCAATACCAAACTTGCTGATGCAGTACTGCAGATTATCATAATCGTAAATACCGCTCGACGTCACATAGATATGGCGACGATAATAGGTGGAAATCTTCTCCTTCAGTCCGGTCATTTCCGGTGTCAGAGTCTGGTCGAAACGTGCTATATAATATGGAAGCACTTCACCCCAGTGTCCTGATATAACTTTAAGCGAGGGATAGCTATCGAAGACACCTGCGAGAATCATGCGGAGCACCTGCAAACCGGGTTCAATGTGCCAGCCTAATCCGTATGTACTGAGAATAGCAGTTACCTTATCGTTGAAGCCGTCATAATAGGCCTGCTGAACCTCGGGGACAGGAAACCCGGGATGTATATAGATAGGGACATCGAGTTCGGTGAGAGCCTCCCATATGGGGGTGTAAGAAGCATCATCAAGGAACTTCGCTCCCACCTGCGGACGACCGGTGATTAGCACACCTTTGAAACCGTACTCCTTTACAGTGCGGCGCAGTTCAGCTGCGGCTGCTTCGGGGTTTACCCAAGGCAAGGTGGCGAAAGCTTCAAAACGTCCTGGATGACGCTTTACAAGTGCAGCAAGCTCATCATTGGCATTCTGGCAGAGTTCCACTGCTTTTTTCTCATCAAGAATCCATTGGGAGAAGTCTGAATATGACAAAATCTCCATTGTGATACCATTCTTGTCCATGTCTTCAATACGACCTTTATCCATATCGGTAAGGCTATTCCCTGGAGCAGATCCCGGAAGATCCGGCTGTACGAATGCAGGAAGATAGGGTACCATTTCTTTAATTACACCTATAACCGACCCTATAAGGGCGGTATTGTCGGTATGTTCTTCAATTGCAATAATCTTCATATCTAATTAATATTAATTTTATTTTTGCTTTAAAACGAATCGGGATAACGGATTATTATAACGAATTTAGTTACCTTGGAGAATTATTTACAAGATATAACTTATTATAAAACTGTAAGTTATCCATACTATATACTCCCTCAGAGTGATAATGACATACTACACATGGCGCAATATCGACTATTGTTTTATAGACATTAATGTGTAATTTTGCAAGCAAAACTTGAAATCTGTAAAATATGACACTTCTTCATATATTTTATCAATATGGGTCGTTAACACATAATCATTACTTCCATTATGACCGAAAAATATAAAGGCACTCTAACTTTTGCCAATGCCGGTAAAATCTGTGGCAATTTCATTAAAATATTTGATGGAATTTTGTTTGTACCTGAAATATATGTAGAGTCATGTGGAGGCTATGTGATGAATGAAGATGTATTTATATCCGGTATAGTAACAAAAGGAAGCATAGAAATGGTCATTAAGAATATTTCACATCAATTGAATGCCGGTGATATAATGCTCTTGTTTCCGGGTGATACTATCGATTGCAAGTTCAAATCAGAAGATGCTAAGGGTTCTCTGTTCATTTGTTCTGTCAACCGAACTTTAGATCTTGTAAAAGATACATATCTATATCGTTATATGTTCAAGTTAAGAAATGATCAGGTAATCACACTTCCCGAAAGCAACTATCATAATATAGCAGAATATACATCACTGATTCGTCGGAAAATATCCAGTGATGAGATTACCCCTCTATCATCGCAGACATTACTACACCTTGTTCAAGCCAGTATAAGCGAACTTAATGAGGGTTTACAGGCATTAGGCTATGAACATCATATCGAAAAGATTTCATCGGTAGAAAAATTATATAAGGAGTTTATTATGCTTCTTTCAACAATCCCTATCCACCCGAGGGAGGTTGAATGGTATGCAGGACAATTAAACATAACACCAAAGTATCTTTCAAAGATATGTCGAGACAAGAGTAATCGGTGTGCATCGGAATGGATAAAAGAGTATTGTATGCTTGATATCAAATGCCATCTTATGGATTCCTCCTTATCCTTAAAAGAAATTGCAAACAAGCTTGGTTACTCCTCGTTGAGTTTCTTCGGAAAAAATGTGAAACGATGGTTTGGAATAACACCGACAGAACTCCGGAATACTTTGTGCGATAATAAACACATAAAGTATTGATAACTATATTGTTCTCAAATCTTCCTATGTTTTACTTCATGTTGCGCTCCTGAAAAGAGGTTATGCGTTGACGGAAGTTTTTTCTAAGGTATTCGCTATAAAGCGACGGTTCTGCACCATGATAGTCACCTACATTGTTTCCCGAGTTTTCTCATCCATAACTTTCAGAAACTCAACCACCGATTTACCCTGGGAGAAAGCACGTAACTGGGACAGAGACCGTCACGCCAGTTGGCTTAGAATCTTATGCTATAAGGCTGGAACCAATGTGTTGTATGTCGTGACAGGTGACGCATTAAATTGAGTAGGACAATACAGGAGCGGGAACACACTGCTCTCGAACTTGAAACAGATGTAAGGCCTATATCAAAGCAAATGGCGTTTTTGATCAAGACAGTTTTATAGAACTCGCAAATGAAATTGCCTTGTAATGGTAAACCCATCAACATAGCTATCCTATTTGTATGCCATTTTAACTGCAAATTTGCAATAAAAATGGATTTGATTTGTAACTTACACATTAATCGTAACTTGATGATAGAATACAGAAGATTAAAAATTTTTATTCATTGAGAGGTTAGTTTTTTTGAGTGTGAGGGGTATTATATATGTATGACGATAAAAGATGACATAGAACGGCTTTTCCGCACGCATTACGCGGCGATGTACCGGCTTGCGATGCTGATACTCCGTAACGATGACGTGGCAATGGACATTGTGCACGATGTCTTTGAAGTCCTGCTTGTTTCCGGAAAGTCTGATGTGTCGGCATCATATCTGTTGACGGCAGTACGGAACCGATGCCTGAAATATATCCGCAGTCTCTCGGTAAACGATCGAATGAAAGAGGTATATTCAGTAGATGAGAGGGAAATAGAGGATGAGGAATGGCCAGATGAGGAGACAATCATCCTAATTCAGAAAACAGTTGTATCTGACCTAACGGAAGCTTGCCGACGTGTCGTAGAGCTACGGTTCTCCGAGGGGAAAAGCTATCTGGAGATAGCGGAAATCCTCAGTGTCAGCAAAGTTGCAGTCTATAAGCATCTTCGTTATGCAATAGATGTCTTACGTAAAAAACTTTCACAGAATGGATAAGATAGACAGATTCTTAGACGCCATAGAGTACCCGGAGCGTTATACTCAGTCAGAGATTGAGGCTATGCTCCAGGATCCTGAGATCAAAGAGGTGTTTGATTTGCTCGACAAAACAAAGTCAAGTCTTCAGACACTCCCGACCCCCGACATAGAGACTGAATGGAGGAGATTTGAAAAGAATCACCCCGCGTCCAAAGTCAAGCATCGTTTTTGGCTGGCTGGAATGATGTCACGGAACATTGCCGCAACCATAGCTATAGCCATTGTCTCGTTCACCACCGTGGCCGCTATTGTCAGTATCGGAATAAATCAACTCAACCAACGGCAGGACGTATCCCGTCCGACTGATGTCAAGACGGAATATGCCGAAGTAATTGCCAAGCCGGACAGCGTCAAATCAGTTGAACCGGTCAAGGATAAAACTTCCGAGATTATAGTGTTCGACAATGAGCCTCTTAAGACCATAGCGGGTAAGATTGCTGGGTATTATGGCTACGAGGTAGAGTTCAACAATGAGGCATCCAAATCCCTGCGTCTGTATTTTCGATGGAATCAGGAGAATACCGTAGAGGAAGTTGTTGAACGACTCGACAACTTCGAGCAGATCCATATCGAAATTAAGGATAAGACCATTAAAATTGACTGACACCATGTTGCGTATTATTACAATTATAGCAGCGGTCTTGACTTTTCTAATGACCAATGCCAAGACCTTCTCATATCGTTTCAACTTCACTCCACTTCCAAAGGCTATAAGGGAAATAATGGAAGACCATCCCGAACTTGACATAAATTTCATCTATAATGAACTTGAGACTTATAAGACAAGTGCCACTGTTAAGACGGACGATGCCTACGACGCCCTTCGCCAGGCTATCGGTTTGAATCCGGTTACGGTTGTCAGGTCACGCAACACTTATTATCTTGAAGCACTTCAGCATGGCAAATATGTCTATACCGGAAGGGTAATCGGCAATGATAAGGAGCCTGTGGTAGCAGCTACTGTCATGCTTCTTGCCCCGAAGGATTCCACGGTGCTGACCTACGGCATTACCGATGAAGCAGGACGTTTCTCCATCCCATGCGACCGTCAAGGCGTGATTGCCAAGCTGTCATGTGTCGGATATAAGACAACATATAGAAAATTTGACTCATTCAATGTCGGTACTATACTCATGCCGGAATTGCCTATTCAGTTGAAAACCGTGACAATTGTGGGGGACAATGCCACGCTGCTGACTGACAGAAGCATATATCGCCCGACACAACGCCAGAAAAACGCTTCACAGACAGGTACAGATCTACTTGTCAGAATGGTTATCCCTCAACTTTATACGCGGTTGGGATCTTCAGTCGTTACTACAACATCGGGACAGCCTGTGGCAATGTTCATAGATTTTGTACCCGCAACCGAATCTGACTTAAAAATGATGAAAGTTACAGATGTTAAAACTGTGGAATATCTGGAATTTCCATCTGACCCGAGATTTCAGGGTAACCGCTTTGTTATTAATTTCAGAATGATAAAGTATGAGTATGGAGGTTATGTAAAGACACTTGGGGTTGAGAATTTCATTGCCAATTCAGGTTTCGCACAGGCTAATGCCAGATTGGTCAAGAATAAAATGACCTTTGACATAATGGGATATGGGTATTATATGGCTAACGATCATTTTGGTGTTAATCAGATAGAGACATTCCACCTGCCTCAAGAAAACGGAGAGACAAAAAGTTTTCAAAGAGAGACAGCGACTGAAAGCTCCAAATACCGTAAACAGAATTATGAAACGAGTTTCAGGGCTCTTTATTCCGCTGACAAGGTTACTGCAAACAATCAAATAGCATTCGGTCTTGACAGGATGCCTCATAATGACAATGAAGGTATGGTCAGATATTCAGGCGACCTGACAGCAAAGGATGAATACTATTCGGCATCAACCCAAAAAGCAAAATATCTGAACTATACCGGATATTATTTTTTCAATCTTCCCAAAAGCAATTCCCTTACTGCCTCTTTAGGTTATTCCTATTCCCATACAGCTCAAAGTTCAGATTATATTGAATCTCAACTTCCTTCTATATACAATTCTGCTGATGACCATACACATAAAGGAAATGCAGGGCTGACTTATAATCATACATTTTCTGACAAACATTCCTTAATGGCTCTCATCAGAGGTATTTATGAACATAACAGAACCGACTACAGTGGGTCTGCAAATGCATTGGATAATTCTACAATGAAATTCAGTCAGATAGGTGCGACTTACAATTTTACGTTAATTAAGTTTTCCGCATCTTTTGGAATAGGCTGTAACTGGCTGGCGACTCGCCTAAACGATAATATTTCCGATTCAAATTATCCTTATGTTGACGCATCTGTGAGGTATATTCCAAACAAAAGGAATTATTTTGGAGTAGTCTTCCACTATTCGGTGTGGCCTCCCTCTTCCAACTATAAAAGCGAAAATATCATTAATGTCTCTCCCTTTCTATGGCATACCGGAAATCCTATCTTAAAATCTCATCGGAGTTATGATATAGGGGTCAATTATACATTCATTTCCTCGAATAAATTCAACATGACCTCGTTTGCCAATACATGGATTGTCGGGAATAGAGCGGCTTTTGTTTATGAGGCAACCCCTGATGGTATATTGCGGACTATTCAACAACCAATCGGCACATTCCGTCATTATAACTACGGTATAAATACTTCAATAAACCTATTAGACAGTAAATTATACATATCGGGGCAACTGGCACAGCTATACGTTCAAAATGGTAGACCCTATAACATTAACCATTCGTATATCAGTTATTACATTCAGGCTCTATATTATCTTGGCAGATTTAATCTCGCGTTGTCTTACCAATCAACTGACGCAACGGATAATTATGACTCGATGTCAAGTATATGGACTCGAAATAAGGATGTTTTCGTTGTTCAAGCGGGTTGGAGTAATGGAAGATGGAATGTCATCATAACGGCACAGAATCTTCAGCGTTGGAACTGGCGTGCTTCACACGACACTATGAGCAGTACCAATTACTCCGTGAGCAGATGGACGAGCAATGCGTCTCGTCATGCCTTTGTACAGTTGTCTGCCACATATACTTTCGGGTTTGGTAAGAAAATCAATAATAACAATGATATTTCAAAACAGACCGGTGCATCATCAGGTATATTGAAATAAATCTGATTTTAGGTACTCAACATACAGTAAATTAAAGGTACAACTGTATATACAGCAAACGAAGCCTTTGGCAGTGATGCCAAGGCTTCGCTTCTTTACACAGACATTCTTGTTCCTGACATGTTGGTGTCAAAATCATCATAGGGGATTTGTTTCCGACCTCCCATTCGCGTCTCTGTCCGTGTCCGCTGCCGACATTGAAACGGGAGAGATTGACTGAAAGGATAAGCGATATTGCCGTGATAATTTCCGATACATAGTCCTTCTGACGGAGAGGGAGAGAACATATCCCTGTCTTTTACGTGGGATGCTGATCTATCCTGTCTACAATATCCTGTGCGTTTTTGTCAGTCAGATTATTAATGGCAAGCTGCATGAGCAAACGGATCTGTCATCGGGATCAAGCAGTCGATGTCGTCCTGATCCATCAGAATGCCGAGGGTCGTGTAACCGTCATTGAAAGCATTACATTCACTTTTGAATCATGTACAGTTTGCTTCGGTTTGCCATGCTGTAGCCCAAAACGGATAAAAGAGTATGTATACTTGATATCAAATGACATCTTATGGATTCTTTTATTTCATGTTACGCTCTTGGAAAGAGGTGATGCGTTGACGAAAGTTTTTTCTAAGGCATTCGCTATAAAGCGACGGTTCTGCACCATGATAGTCACCTACATTGAGGATATCCAATATATTAGGGAGATAACTGCCGTCAAAACCGTCAACTACAAGCACCTTCGCTTCCATATCAACTGTAACGGTTATAGTGTCGTTAAGTATCGCCGGGGTATTATCAGTATGCCAATTGACAGGGTTAATACACATCACATTGGGCGCACTGACAACAGGTTTCAGGTATTTTACATCTGACACCGAATTATAACAAATCACCACCCCCGTATCAAGGGAATCCTGGGCTGCCTGAATATAAGGATGGGTAGCCACATCTTCCGGAGTAACCTTATAACCCATAACATATGCTGCAATCATCCTTTCCCGAGTTTCCTCATCCATAACTTTCAGAAGCTCAACCACAGATTTACCTCCCTGGCTAAACCCGGTAAGGATAAAAGGACGCTCACCGTTATACTGTTTGATAAACCGGTCAAAGGCATTCTTAACATCTACGAAAGCCACGTCATAATAGCGGCGGTTAATGGTGTCCTCATTTAGAGTAGCCCACGAATCAAGAGTTATATGGCGGTAATAGGGTGAATAAAAGTTATTGCCATCTGCCATATAGTCAGCCACCTCCCCTATCTCAATACCCATATCTGCCCTGTGGTCGGCTCTTGACGGATCAGCATGATGACTTATACGCCCGTCAGAGGTATACCAATCATATTCCCAAGTTGAAGGAATATAAAACACGTCGGCACCGTTATTATCGGTATCATTGCGTGCGATAGTCCACATTCCTACATCGGAATAGTCAGGCATGGCTGGTACAAACACACTCTCTCCGGCAGCCATTACAGGGTCAGAGTCATGGCAGGCTGACATCATAATTAAAGCTGCTAACCCCGCGATAGCAGAAAATAAATATTTTATCGGAAGCATATAAATTCTGAATCAAGTCGTACATTTTGTACGATTAGTAACCCGTTTATTTATCTGACCTAAGTAACGGAAGCCATTTACCATAAGTTAGCATACGCCATATCCATTCAAGGGGACCAAAACGGAAGACTTTCAACCAACTAATACTGCATAGAATCTGAAAAGTGAATACGCCCAAGGCTATCAGTTCTGTTTCTCCAAGACCCATAGATGCACCCAAAGCAAATCCTATGCCGTAGAAAAGGAACATTCCTATTACTGACTGGGAGATATAGTTTGTAAGTGCCATACGACCAGGTGTGGCAAAAATTTTCCATATCACCAGATTACTGTGGCGTATGCAGAATAATCCTAAGAGGGCAGCATAAGCAAACCCAAGCGGATAGACACTTACGGCGTATAAAAACGCATGCAGCCCATTCCCCCAAGGGTGTCCCCCCATTCCACTGACAGCATACACCACTGACAGAGGAATACCGATAATGCCACCCCATAACGCCACTTTACGAAGCAATTTGGCATGTGTTTTCAAATCGGCATATACCTTATGGCGACCCACCACAAATCCTATCAGGAACAGACCGAATACTTTGAAATAACGGTTGCCATCAACAAACTCATACATCCTTTCCCATGCACCTTGAACCAAGAATTTAAACACATCGCCATAATTCATTGCATCGCGCAGCCATGTGCCGAAATTATCCTCATTTATACCATACATAGTGGCATATTCCCACCATTTCCCGTATGGATATGCTGCCAGAAATATACCTGCTTTCTCACACACGCCATCTATTAATATCGGAAGAAGCAAGAGAATCGCAGCCACTGTGAGTATTTTCCGGTCTGACACATTTCGAAACAACGGTAGTAACATACCTAACACCGCATAAAGCAGCAGGATATCTCCACTCCATATCAACATCAAGTGAGTGCAACCTATCAATGCTAAAATGATCATTCTGCGATAAAAGATACGAAATCCGTCGGCACCTCGTTCTGCTGCATGAGATATTATTATGGAAAAACCTATCCCAAACAGCAGTGAGAAAAGAGTATAGAACTTGCCGTCAACAAACAGCAGCATAAAAAATTTCACCCACCCGTCAAGCGTCGCACTCGGCATGGCAGCTGCCACTGAATCCGGCTGAAAGGTATAAAGTGAGAACTCAGGGTAATTTGCAAGACACACTCCCAGGAGGGCAAACCCTCGAAGGGCATCAAGGAAAATATGGCGTTTTGAAGCCGAAACCGGTGCCAGATCGCCTGTATGTTTCATATTCAGATTATCAGAGGTTGAAGGCATCAATCTTGTTGCGCTGTTTTCTTTTATTGATTTTGACAATAATGGCAGCAACTATAAGAGATAGGATGGATCCGAAGAAACAAGTTGACCATCCCATTGTGGCTACAAATTCTATGCCGGATGGAAGGATACGAGCCTCAATAGCCTCACGCATAATTGCCGTGGTGTTGGCATACTGCTCTTTCATCGGAGAACTCTCTATTGAGTCTATTGCGCTGCTGACATATTCATACACAAACCCGGGATCTGCAAAAAATATATAACATGCAGAAAACAGCATACATATTATCGTGCCAAAGATCATGGTGTAGATACCACCCAGCCATAATGCCGACACTTTCATATATGCCGGTTCCTTCTTAGCTATTTGCCTGAGAATGACACCCAGTAAGAACGGAAAAGCAATAGTAAGCGGCAACAGAAAGGAAGTAAGGAATTCATATTTCAACCCCATTAACATGCAGGCAGCCATCACACTGAGATAAATGCCTATGGGGAATCCTGCCTCTGCGGCATAACGATAGATAGATTTTTTCATTTCCATAACAAACTAAAACTTCATATCAGCTTCCCGGAAGAGTACCCGGTCATCAGCAATAGTGTTGCTGACCGTGGTCAGCATATCGCCCATAAGCACACCGTTCATCCCTCCGGTCATTATTCTTAACATTGAGTCGTGGCTTAATCTCATTCTGCCGCCTGCGAAACGCAATGACTTGGTAGGCAGGATAAAACGAAATATCGCCACTGTGCGTATGATGTCTTCTTCTGAAATTAACGGGGTTGACTCCAAAGGCGTACCTTTTATTGGGGTCAGAATATTGATTGGCACAGAGTCAACATCAAGGTCATTCAGCTCAAAGGCGAAGTCAATTCGGTCGACAAGGCTCTCCCCCATTCCGATAATACCTCCTGAACATACAGCAAGCCCAGCATTACGAGCCGCCCGGATTGTGCGTTTCTTATCTTCGGGAGTATGGGTGGTGCAAAGCTTCTTGAAACATTCCTCTGAAGTCTCCATATTGCAATGATAACGCTTCACGCCGGCTTCCTTCAGTTTCTTCATCTCTTTTTCCCCAAGCAGACCCATTGAGGCGCAAAGGTAAAGATCAGTCTTTTCAGAAAGAGTCTTAAAAACCTCACAAAACTTATCCAGATCACTCCCTGTCACGGCACGCCCACTGGTAACAAGCGAGAATCTACGGATTCCTTCCCTGTCATTGGCTTCCGCAGCCTGCATCACCTCTTCAGCATCAAGGAAATTATATGTGTGGCACCCTGTGTGATGACGGGATGCCTGAGCACACCATTTACAGTCTTCCCCACACATCCCACTACGGGCATTGACAATTGAACAAGAGTCAACGGTATTTCCCTGCCATCGGCGGGAAATTTCGTTAGCAGCATCACACAGTGCGTCAAGGTCAGGATACTCGGCAAGCCATGCCGCTTCCTCACGGGTGACAGACTCACCCCTCAGTCCTTTATCTTTAAGTTCTTCTAATTTCATAAATAAGAGGTATAATGGAAAAACTGACTTCTCCAGTAGACAACCCAATTCGTCAAGAACTAAATTAGTAAGCAGATTAATTTGTTAAGTGTCCACTAAAGAGTCATGTCATATATTTTCCAAATTACAAAAGTAATATAATTTTCCAATTTTTCAAAGCATAAAAAATAAGTTTTGAAAAAATGAGGTTAAAAAGCGTATGAATAAAAAATTTTTTGTAATTTTGCACCGCTATCAAAAACAACTAAAGGAAAGATGCCGGAGTGGTCGATCGGGACGGTCTCGAAAACCGTTGTACCCTTACGGGTACCCAGGGTTCGAATCCCTGCCTTTCCGCAATAAAGCCTGATAATCAGGCCATTAAACAAACAACACCCAATTTTACACCCAGTTTTGGGCGTGAGATTGGGTATTTTGTTTGGGGGCTTAAAGGGAGAAAAGAAGGGAATAAAAATTTTTATTCTCCCTTTTGTTCCTTCCAAAAAGAAGGAATACGGCTCTATACCAACTTTAGTTTAGAGCCGTATATATAAGGTACGATGATAAAGTAAAGCGTCAGCCGAGGATTTCTTTCAAGGCTTCTGCGAATTCCTTGTTCTTTTTGCTTGGTGGATCGCTTATGGGTTCACGATATTTTGAACGGTAATAATCATGTTCAATGCCTGTATTCCGGAGCATGGCTCCAATCCATTCGCTGCGCATACCTTTATCAATCTTTTCGCTTAGCTGATTGATGAGGTAGCAAACCCTTACTTTCTCATTCTTGCAGACCTCCAAATGCTTGGAGGTTTGATGCAGGTTGAGGGCATGGAAAAAATCAATGGCTGCCATATCTTCAAACTGCCGTCCATTGCAAAGCTCATGGACGGACGCTAAAAGCGACATTGATATATATAAATCAGTCCGTTCGGACTGTTCCTTGTTCTTTTCTATAGGTTTATTGTAATATTTCTCTACGACAGGTAGTAGACCATGACATTTAAGATATATGAGCCTGAAAATATCGGTCGGCACACTCCATCTTTCCTCTTCAAGGCTTTTCCGCTTCGCGTAAAAGTTTTGAAGCTTCGCTTTCTCCTTTTGGTATTCTGCTGTCAGCTTGTCTACCCTTCGTTCCAATACGGCTGCTTCATCTTTCGACATACCATTGAACGGAGTCATTTCATACGAATTAGAGGCTTCTTTCAGTTCATCGCTTGCCTCCTGTGTTTTCTTCTGCTGGGTCTCAATATCTTCCCTAACATACGACAATGGCGTATACCAAAGCAATCTTAGATCAATACGGTCATAGTACCGACTGTTATCCTTATAAAGCGTTACAATTCTGTCTAAATCAAAATACAGACTTTTAAGAACAATCTCCATGCGCTCCGTAGGCGCTTTCAGAACCAAGTCCATAATACCAGATTCCAGATCGTGAACAGATGGGAAAGAATTGATAAAAGCAACTAAGGTCAAGGCATCTTCACAAGCCATGCCACTTCCGGAGATTACACCGGAATATATCTTGCAGATGGAACTAAGTTCTGGTATGAATTGGGAGATTTCTTTCATAGTCAATGTTGTAGTTATATAACTATAACGAAGAAGAAAGGTGTAAAGTGCGTTTATATCCAGATAAATCGGATCGAGAGAAGAAACACTGTTTCATCCTGAAGATTGACGGTGTCAGCGTCTTTCAGTGGTTCCGACAGAAAGCAAAAGAGTTCCTTGAAAAATAGGAATAAGAACGAAAGAATCGAAAAGAAGTTTGGCATTATGATTAGATCGGACTGCCACTGAGATTCTTACATCTCACGGTGGCAGTCCTATATAACTCATTTGAATACGCGTTTGAAATTTTTTAAATGCTGTCTTGAGATAATACCCCAAATCTCTTTATTTTCTGGCTGTATTCTCAAGTATCTTCCCATATGGTCTTTAATTAATGGAGCAGAAACAAAAAATACATTTCCTCTCATGTCTTTGATTTGTTCCGTACCATTATAATCAAGCTTCTTGATTAACGAGTCTAAACCTTCGTAAATAGCTCGCGTTTCCTCCAGAGAACCAGTCCACATTACTATATATTCTTCGCTGAAATCTGCAATATTGGACATATGGTAGTACATTTCTGAATCTTTATCGTGGCATAAAACCATTATCGGAGTAAAGGACTCCCCTGAATAATCAGGGAGTTCATAAGTATATTCCGTGGAAAAAATACCTTCTTTCATATTTTGAGAACAAGCCTGCTGAGTGTTAGCAATGAAAAGTACAGCTATTATGAGTATTACTGTAATCGGCGTAGAGTTATTTAGTTCTAAAGATAGCGATTTCATATTCATTAGCATAGTTCTTACTATTTGACACCTCCATTATTACTTTCCCATTTGCAGTCTTCATAGAATATCTCAGAACGTTTGTTCCGTAAATATCTGGTAGGAGTTGACCACTGTTGGACCTCACATTAAGATTATTTCCCTTCCCAGACAGTTCATACCCATAATCTATTGCATCCTTAATGAATTTATCTGCCTCATCTCCAAATAATCTTAGTGTCATTTGGGTAATAACACCCTTGGTATTAGCCTCAAAACCAACAAAGCATTTTCCAAAATCGTAAAAGAATGTCAATCCCACTATTCTGACTGGTTCCACATCGCACTCATGTTCAATGGTCGATATGGTAAAAAAGGAAGCCCCTATCCAATTAGTATAGTACTTAGGAGTCAGTAAGGCGTCTCGTTTTTCAGTCGCAGTCGTAGGGATTGAATTAGTGGATTGCTGTATATTATTCAACCGATCATAGATCTTATAAACAGTTTCTTTACGCTTGGGAAAGATGGAGAAATATTTATCCCAGTATTCTACTAATGGTTCTGGATATGTTTTTTCATAACCAGGCGTGAAAGGAATTATCTCAATGGGAAATACCAATTCATCCACATAGATGTCTTTCCCAGAATAATCTTTACCGGTCATTTTACGTTTTGTGATCTGTTTTGCTATTTTAGGGAGACTGTCTGTTGGATTAGCATTATAAACGTAGATTTTGTAATCCCAATTATTTCTCTGGAAGGTCTCTAATACAATAGTGTCGGCATTAGCATCATAATAGGCGCCTGACTCTTTAGCCTCAGCCAATAATTGTTGATGCCTTTCTCGCACTGTTTGGGAATACCCCTTTTCTTGAGAGACTACAAGAGTGGAAAAAAGCAATAGAGGTAATAATTTTCTCATAGTTCTTTTTTTGCCTTTGGCTCAACGGCATAATTTATTAAAGAAACGTGAGCCAACTATGCCACGTCTTGATTTGAAGGTCGTAGGAAACCATTAGCACAGATGTAACAATAGCAGCCCACGCTATACGCGTGAGAACCACTATGCCAATCCTTGTGCTATTTGTCGAATTTCCTACGTTCTCAAATCACAAGATAAGCATAACGCTTCTTATTTTACCAAAATGTCGTAGAATAGCTGAGCTATTCCAGATGCAAAGTTAATAAAAAAATGTGAGACTTTGATATTCCTAAAGATAAAATCTCCTCAAAACCACTGCTAAAGAAGCTATTCCGGAGGATCATAGGGTATAAATGGTGTTCTGATCGTCAATCAGGCAGATCCGAAGAGTCTTATGCTTTGATGTGAATAACCCAGACTCTATTTTAATAAATTCCTCTCCATCCAGATAGCAATAATACAGGGCAACACACATTGCATCAATATCGTCCTCTGCATAGAATTTCCATTTACCTCTATTGGTGTGACAAATATACTCTTGCATACAATCTAATTTCATAGTTTATTTGAAATGAATTTATCGTCTGAAACCTCGGCTCTGTGTCCGGTTCACTTCCTCCATAACAGAAGGGAAATTGGAGGTCAGGCGATCTAACTCCTTGCTCCCTTTGTCGAACTGTCGGTTGTCAAGGAATGGACGTGCAAACACCTTCAGGGTGTGGGCCGCGTTCCTGACATCGGGACTGTCGGCAAGGTACTCCACAATCGTATCCCGATGCCGCATGCTGAACTCCCTTAACACCGACTTTGAGAACTCCATAAACGCCTTCACCGCCTCCTTAAGCTTCTCATGCAGCATATCGAGCATAGCCTTAAGCCTTGCGAGAAGGTCTGACTTCTCGCGTTCGAGCCTCTCTATCCTTGTGGTGGTAGCACTTTCAAGACTGCGGTATTCCTTAGACAGCGTGTCATACCGCGACTGAAGGGAAGAAGCGAGGATTAGGGCGCGTTCCTCCGCAAGCCTCGGTATCTGCGCCACCTGCTCCTCCATTTCCTCCACCCTCACCAAAGCATTGTCGCGCTCAGTGTTGGCGGTCTCGATCTCCGACTGCAACCGGGTGTTCTCACGCTGTATCTCCGCATACTTCCCCTTGCCGAATATGTTGGCGAGGCCGCTCTTCAACGCGCTGCCGCTCTCTGCATCGAGGGCTTTCTGCTTCTCGATCCGCCGGACTTCAAGTTCTGCTATCTCCGTTTCCTTGGTCGCCTGTTCCTTCAGTAGCTTGGACTTCCGGTTTTCAAGTTCCTGCTGCTCCTGTTTCAACTGCCTGACGTGTGCCGTCGCCATCTTCTCCTTGTACTCGATAGCAGACAGCCCCTCGATTCCGGTGTCCTCCTTCGGCGTTCCCCGTTCCATCCCGAGGCTTTCGGCAAGTACGGTCTGCATCTCCTTGCACACGTTGTTGTCGATCTTGACGGTCTTTCCGGTCTCATGATTAAGCCAGTCGACAATGATGTGCGCGTGGTGGTTCTGCCTCAGGTCGTCAGTGTCGGGGTCGGCGTGTCCCTCGTCATGGTGGAGATCGATGCTGATAACCGAGATGCCATAGCCATTGAGCCAACGGACGAACGGTTCGAAATCCTCGATCCGTGTGTCAGGCTTTATGGGGGGACAGCCCTCGCGTATGGCGGAGCAGCCGGAGCGGGTCTTTTTCTTGCCTGTCTTGCGGTCGGTGGTCTCTACGGGCTTGCACTGCATGGCGCGTCCCGTCTTCTGCTTCACGAGCACCTTCATGTCCTCAAGCAGCTCCGGCAGAGGCTTGTCGTAGGACGGGTTGCGCCAGCTCTGATTGAGATGGCGGTACTCGTCCCAGAAGTATGTGTGCCCGAACTTCCGGGCAACCGCCTCGCAGTAGGCTCTGTCGCGGCGGTTGTGCGCCTCGGCAGTGCCTACGTTGCAGGGCTTGAACTTTATACCTGTCTTCATAATTCTTTAGCGGTGGGTGTTTCAAAATCGCGGGTTCTCAGACGAAGGGTCTGAGCGGAGGGTGTCGGGAGAGGGTCACTCCCGACGATGGGTTCTTAGGGGTGAACGCCCTAAGCGGAGGGTGCAGGGAGAGGGTCACTTCCTGCTCGGGGGTGTCGGGGGTGAAACGCCTCGACCGGGTCAAGGGCAGCGCCATTGCGGGTTCTTAGGGCAGAGCCTTAAGCCCCTCGGGAGAGCCCACAACTACGGGAGCGAAGCGGAGTAGTTATAGTGGGCTATAACAAGGGCAAGCCCTGTTCATTTCTCACGTCACCATTGACTGCCGTAATCCTTAATTTTCCTGATACTTTAGTCTGCTCCATAATATACGCCTCCCGAAATAAATTAAAGCTGTCGGCTAATATATGAAGTCCGGATTGTAGGAATACTTCCTTGAACTGTCCTGTACAATCATCCGCTTGCATTTCAGCATTGATATTAGGTCGGAGGCCTTATTGTTGCTGAGACGAATGCCAACAAGCGCGTATGCCTCCTTAAGGGCTTCGGTCAGTTCATTATAGCCGTAGGTCGGTTGCTTGGAAAAAGCGGTTTCAAGGGCAATCCGGTGATGCTGTTCGGATATGTTGGCATATGGGTCGAATTTCTGACGTTTGGATTTTCCTCCCTCCCGGTTGCCTATCACATAACCGTCCAGCAATTCAGGAAGAGCATCGCTGTTGATGCGGAAAGCAAAGGGCTCGAAATCCATAGCGCGGATATGGACGCTTTTCACACAGCTTATATCATGGTTCTGCGAATCCTTTTCGACAAGAAGCACTGTCTCAGCCTTGTTGTTAAGTTCCGTACCTATATGTCCCCTTGCGTTTTCATCGCCCTTGTTCTGGTGGAGAATGGCATGTATGTGGATCTGCCTCTCGTCAGTCCATTGCATGAGCAGTGTGATTATCTTGGTTGATTCGCTCGGGCTGTTTATGTCATACACAAAATCACGTATGCCATCGATGATTACAAGACCGACATCAGGGAGATTGTATATCGCCTGACGGGTTATCTCAATCCGTTCCTCCGGAGAATACTTGCGCAGGGCAAGAAACTCCAGATTCTCATGGTCTTTGTCTTCAGGTAGACCGCACATGCGCAATATGCGCCTTATCACCTTCTGACAGTGATATGGACTCTGCTCAGTGTCTACATAAAGCACCCGGCGTTTGTTCTCAGGAAGGGACGCGGTATATCTCAGCACAGTACCGTTCATAAGGGCTGCGGCCACAATAGCAGATACATTGAAGGTCTTTTTACTTTTGGCCTTTCCGATGGAGGCACTGAAATTGCCGAGTGTTCCAATGACTGAATCATTGGCTTTGATTATTTCCGGTGACATCTCATAAGTCTTTGTGACGCTCAGCCGAGAGGCATGCCACATCTCGATGGCAGCCTCGGCCGTGAGCATTGGGGTTCTACGTTCGTCCATCATCTTCTACCTCCGGTTTTGTGTCCTGCAAGTTCAAGAGCGAGCTCGGCATCCACTATTATCTTGCGTCCGATCTGCTTTATCGCCTTGTCGATCTTTCCACTTTTCTTGATGCGGTTGGCTGTCGGTATGCTGCATCCGAACAACTGAGCGATACCGGATAGGCCATATACATATTTTGGAGAGGAGGCATCCACCGTAACCTCAGGCTGCCGGGGAGCGCTGTCACTCGTTGCTGACTTCGAGAGGAACATGAATTCCTCGCCTGTCATCTGCCACAGGGGCTTGTTCAATAGATTTTCAATTTTCATATTTAGGAATAATTTTGAGTTGTTAATCCCGGCGCCGGGGATTGTTTTTGTTTGCTGTCGACACTGCAAAATTACTCCTGATAATGAGTGGTAAGGAGGTGGTGACTTAAATAAAATGTCTTTGTAAATCTTTGATTATTAGCGATAATAAAAATACCACCCAAATTTCTTTGAGTGGTATCAGTGGTTGTCAGGGAATATTTCTTGATAAGCCTTAAAGACTATCGAATTTTGTCATAGCTGCGGCTTTGATACTGTCTGCAATATCAATATATGGTTTCATCGCTTTGTAGTCTGAATGACCTGTCCATTTCATTACGACATGTGGAGGAATGCCTAATGCCAGGGCAGTGCAGATAAAAGTTTTTCTACCAGTATGTGTGCTCAGCAATTCATATTTAGGATATATGGTGTCGATGCGATCATTACCTATATATTGGGTGATCCTGATAGGAGTGTTAATCTCTGCGAGTTCTCCAAGTTCTTTTACATATTCGTTCATCTTCTGATTGCTGATTACCGGAAGAACCTTATCACCCTTAAAATTTACATCACTGTATTTCTCGATGATAGCTCTTGAATGACGGTTCAATTCTATTACAAGACTATCGCTTGTCTTGACTGTGGTTATCTCGATATGATTCTCTTTGACATCGCTTCTTCTAAGATTTGCTACATCTGAGTATCGCAGACCGGTATAGCAACAGAATAATAGTACATCGCGAACTCTTTCAAGATACTGCTTTGTTGCCGGAATTGTCAGATTGGTTATAGCCGCTACTTCCTCCTGAGTAAGAAATATAATCTTCTTCTGTGTGTTCTTCAACCGAGGGCGGAACGATTGATAATCGTTCACCTTATGGTAGTTCTTCTCATAACTCCATCGTAGAAACCATTTAAGAAAAGAGATCTGATTATCTACTGTGCTATTAAGCATTTTCAACTTAGTGCTTAAAAAGACAAGATAGCGGTTTAATCCATGTTCTGTGAAAGTTTCAAATTCGATAGGACATCTAAATTGCTTATCACTGCCGAAATCCTGCAAGTGTTTCTTCATGGCATTGAATTTCTGATAGCTTGCCTTAGTCCACGACTTAAGACGTCCGTTCTCTTCAATGAAACGATCTAGGACCTCCCAAAAAGAAAGGGTAGCGGTAGCATCTGAAGAATCTGCCTCACCTTCAGCAACCTCAATTTTTGTCCTTTCATTGAAAAGAGTCTTTATATCGTCCGGGGTTGGCATCATAGCCTGAATCTCGTACTCTTTGAATATTGTCTGCACAAGTGATTCATAACGGTTCAGATCAGCGTTAATCTCCGCTGCTGTCTGCTTAAGCTTATTGCTACAGCCATTCTTTACTCTTTGTTTGGCTGAATCCCACTTGCTGACATCTATTCTATAGCCAGTAGTGAACTCAATTCTTTTTCCGCCGAATACCACTCTCATTCGTATTGGCACATTATCCACTATTGCCACTCCTGCCTTTTTTCGGCTCTCCAATTGGAATGTTATGTTACGCTTTATATTCATATCTGGGTGTTATTGATTTCTACACCCAAAATTACACCCAATTTTCGGATTATGCAAGAAATATTATGAAAACTTATTGACAGGTCTAATTTGTAGTCTGCTGTTAAACAGAGTATTATGATAGTATATGATGCTCTGTGATTATATAGGTGATAGAACCTGCCTTTCCGCAACCAACAGATCCCAATTTTGGTTTACAAAGAAATAAGTCACAGAGTATCAATGTACTCTGTGGCTTTTTCTTTTGTTACACCTTGTCTCATACCGTTTGCAGACACTTAAAAGACCGATTTAAGACATTGTCTTATAACGTTAGAGTTATGGAAACAGCGGACGACCATTTGCCTACTGAACGTAGAGACTGGATGGGAAAGATTGTAGTTGCTGTATAAATCTATCATTTGTTGTTTACGAGATAAACATGTGACGCCAAGAACAGCAAATAGAGTATGTATGGATTTTTTCTAAGCAAGTTGTATTTTTATTAGTTAGTAACCTATTTATCGCAAATGATGATTTTCAAAGTCTTGTATAACGTCGATTATGGACCTTCGTTTATTATTCAGAAAACAGATTCTAATATATTGATATTTAGATGACTGCTTGTAGAACTTTTAGTGCTTCCACATGTTATAAATACGAATAAATAACCATGTGGAAGCAATACGTTGACCACTTATGGTACGGAATTTGCATCACCATTAATTTAGAAAAAACTTAAAGAAAGGACATATTTATGCATTTTTCAAGTGGTATTAACCGACCTCCTTACGAGGCGAACGACGCCTATCTGCAGGTGACCAGTGGATGCAGTCATGATAAGTGCGATTTCTGCACATTTTATAAGGATGCTCGTTTCCATGCCTCTCCATTAAAGGAGGTGGAGGAAGATATTCTCGAACTGAAAGAATACGGTCCAAAATACGACAGGATTTTCCTACAGGGTGCCGACCCGTTCATACTGCCTTACAAACGGCTCATGGAGGTTGCCGATCTTATTCA
>JAAVCP010000028.1 GCA_014802265.1 Bacteroides sp.
CAAAAATTTCTTCGGATTGTTACGTACCTCTGTGTATTTCATAGTCTGCTTTTATATTAAAACGTAAAAACTCGCGCGCACGTATAATATAAACATTAAATTTATTTAATCTCTAATATATATGAGTTGTACTCATTACGGGCAAATTCCTCAACTATTGTTGACTTTCCTATGCGTCGTGCACCCTCAATGAGAAGTGCTTTTCACCATTAACGGTATTCTTCCAATCAAGAAGTCTATCATATATCTTTCTTTTGAATATCATATAACCTGATTATTACGTATTTAAAATGCACAGATAATAACGTCTAATAAATACGCAGGTAAATAAATGTTAAAGATAGGGTTAATACGCATATTTAGATATGTTAAAAATATGGGTAATACGCATATATAACAGTTAAAATATATTAACAACTTGCTGCGATTTAATTTCTCTGGTAGAAATTTCTAACCAAACACTGCTCAGTAATTCAGTCCGAAAGTCCAAAGTGGAACTATTTCACCCGCACCGTATTCAATATCGTCGCGCACTACAACCCCATTAGGATTACCGGCAAGCTGCTTCTTACCTTTCTTTGCCCCACCAACTTCAAATATGGTATCACCAATTCTGAAGTCAGTGATTTTAGAAGAGACAAGATCATTTTTGACACGCATCTGATTATAAAAGAAAGTCTCCCTAATATTTCCCACATTAGCCTTGTCTGATCCCAAAGCTATCATAAGGTTTGGGTTATCAATGTAGATTTTTTCCACTTTTCCCAATCCCCTGAATCCTCCGGTATCATCTCGCAACTGGCCAATCATCCCTGCCATCTCGAGATATACAAGATAATCCGGCAAATCATTCTTACTGACACTTAATTCAACACACAGATTCGACATATTCGGTTTATAGGGAGCCGATTGCGACAAAACCGACAATAACCGGCGCAATTTACGCGAGGTGGCAACATTCATTCCGGCATATTGTGGGATGTCAACTTCAATTGTCTGTGCCATTATCTGTTGAAGCCTTATATCATACCCCGGTAAAGAACTAAACGGGTAATAGCCTTTTTGAAGATACTCCCTAAACAATGGAAGAGGATGGAAATCCAAAGGAACTTCAACCCTATGATTTATAATTTCATTCAACGAATAGACAGGAAAGTCTATGCCATGAGTCATTGACAAATATTCCCGAAAAGAAAGTCCCTGCATTGAGAACATCAGGACGCGCCTGCTAAGATCTGCAACTCCTTTATGAATATCTAACACAGAACTGCCCGTAAAAATTGTCTGCAAGGTTGAAAGAGAATCATAAATTTGCTTTAATTCCCTTGACCAACCGGGATACTTATGTATCTCATCAATAATAATATGCCGTCCACCTTCCATAACCCATTGCCGGGCTACTTCTTCAAGCGTATGGGTTGTGAAGTAAGTATGGTCAGCAGAAATATAAAGCCATTTATCATAGTCCGGTTGTTTCATCATATATTGCTTCACCATAGTAGACTTACCTACGCCGCGAGGTCCCACCAGACCGATCATTCGATCCTCCCATGGTATACGGGAATACATATAACGATGAAACTGTGTTGGAGTTCTACGCACCTCATCGTTCATATAAGTAAGCAGATTCAAATCAATCATAACTTCAAATTTTCTGCAAATATAATAAATATTCCCCTTCAAGAGGAAACTATTTATGAAAAACGTCACCTATAAAGGGAACTTTTTCATAAATAGTATCACCTTCAAGAGGAAAATATCGTCAATTGTTTTTAATTAAAGCTAAAATAAATAGACGTATTGTTACAAGAGAAAGAAATAGACTCTTACTAATTCGTCTCGGTCTGGCAAGAAAATAAATAAGATTCAGGGAATTAGTTTTCAAGTTTACGGACGAGACGCAGCTTGTCGCCGGAAAGATCTACCTCCCAGAAATTGGGACGGCGAATGTAACGACCGTTAATGTCTGCATGGCTATGGGCAGAAAGGATTGTATGTCCGTTAAGATCTTGGAAAATCATGCCATGTCCATAGTTAGGAGGGGTTATAGGTTCCGGTTCTTGAATCCAGGGACCGTCAAGTGTACCGCTTTCCGAATATGCCACGCCCATAGTATAGTCACCTAATACCCATGAAGTCCAAATCATGCCAAGTCTACCCGTATCTGTGCGAAACAACCACGGCCCGTCAGTCACACGGTTAAACTGTTCCTTCCCGTTAATCATTTCACGACTCCAAGGAGAGTCTGAAGCACGAAAAAGAAGCTGAGGCTCTCCCACAGGATGACTAAGATCAGACGAAAGTTCTATTTTCTCAATAGTTCCATTTTGATTATGCAACCACTCACCACAGAATACCATGTAGGGTTTTCCATCAGTGTCAACCCAGAATGTACCGTCAAGAGTAGGGCGGTCAGCCGGTAAATAGTCAGCTTTTGACACAGGACGATAGGGACCTTCCGGCTTATCACTTACCAATATGTGTGATGCACGTCGGGGAATTTTTCCTTCCTGATTCTCCTCAATGATGAGATCATCATTAGTGAAAGTGGCGAAATAATAATACTTATCGCCATATTTATGCAGTTCAGCTGCCCATATGGCAGGATGACTTCCCATCCATGATGTAGTGTCAACTTCTGCAACTGCAAAAGGACCGTCCCATAGCTTGAGATCATGACTTTTCCATAATAATCCTCCTGTGCCAGTCATATAATAGGTGCCGGTTGCAGGTTCGGCAAGCACAGCCGGATCCGACAGGATTATAGAATCTGTAGGCACATCTGTCTTCGGCTCCGGCACAAATCGGTGTGCCCCCTCCGCCTCTACGCTTACACCTACAAATGTCATCAAACCCAATATGCTCAATAATAAATTTCTTTTTTTCATAACATCATAGTATTAAAACATTCTATATAATCACCCACTTACCATTTCTTGCCCCACCTATTGTCACTTCATATCCGGTAATAGTTGTCCAATCCAGAATTTATCAATCACATAGCCACCATTTTCTGAAATTTTTACCAATTTAAAAAACGCAATAAATTAGGATTTCACGGCCGACACACTAACGTCCGTCCCTACAACATCAAGATTTACGGAAAAACCACCCGTATTCTGAAACTGTATCCTATTATCAAACGTTCGCACAGTTGAGTGTATCTCACTAAAGTAATCAGCATGAGCAAACATATTTACAAATATTCCAAAAAACAATCCAACCTCCGTAGGAATTGGAAAAGGCACTAACCATTTCTCAAACATTTTTGGGTATATCGCTTTTTGCTTCCTTGACTTCAAAGTCATTCCACTCCAGCCCGTTTAGCCACCTCAATAGTTCTCCCTTAGTCATGTCTTATATGATTTAATCTGCAAAGATATATAAAAAATACGATTTTACACTCAGTAAATAATAAAGTCCACGAGTGGAGCATGAAATTTTATGATAAAAATAATATATAAGTTGGATAGTATTCAATGACACAAAAATGGCACTATCTAATTTATATTTAACAGACCTATCGGTAGTCTTTACTAAAAAATTATATCACACGAATTCGAATAATAATTTTTGAGAAATAATTCATATTTATTATTTTTGCATTGTGAAAGCGATTGTTAGTCTCTGAAAAACACATTCGGTTTCGGGTATGTCGGTTTCATAAGATGGTAATACACAAGTTTAGTAGAAAATTGTCAGCATCTCAATTAAAAAGAATCTTGTGGGTGATGCATCAGATTATTACATCGTCCACTCGGGGTGTCTCACGCGAAGAATTGTGTCGGAGGTGGGAAAGATCCTCTATGAACGATGAGAAGGAGAATGGCTTTTCTGAACGTACCTTCCATCGAATAAGACGGACACTTGAAAGTGTATTTGATATAGATATAGAATGCGTGAAAGCTTCAGAGCCTCGTTATCGTATTTCCACTGACGATCTTGGTCCGGGTGAGAGCAGTATATTAAGTATGATTCTCAGTAAAACTGATATGCGCAATTCCAACAAATCCTCTTCTCTGAGAGATATAATGGAATTACTTACTGTAGGCTCTAAAGTGCCGAAAGAAGATTTGGATATCGTAAAATCCATATCTCATAAACTCCGACGAATCCCCTACGAATATGGCAAACTCCTGATTAAAGCTGTGGAACGTGGAGAAGTAGCCGGAGCAAATAAGGCTGCCTGTGACGAAGACTATCGCCGTTATGTGTGTGTATGGAATCATGATGACTATCATCGTAATGACCTTTGGCTTTCGATTGGAATTGATGAAGACTCTATGCTTTTTTACATAGTAACTTCTCAGCAGGATGTGGAAATCCGAGAACGTATGGCACGTGAACTGAGTCTTGACAATGGCATAAAATACCGCCGTGATTATTGGTGGTATGAGCCAGCAGACAAATCAAAGTTTCAAATTAACTTCGAAACCTTCCCGGATATGGAGATTTTAAAGGCTCACACTGAAAAATTAGTAGCCCTGATAGCACTATTTAATCCTTAAAATCAAGTTCTTAACTCTTAATAAAATAGAAAAAAATCCGGTTTAAATATTTTTTGAACCACTGTCAGAAGTTGACAGTCGGCGTAACTAATTTTGCATCGTGAAAATCAAAGAAACATCGGGTATTTTTCACAATGTATTAATTTATATAAATAGCTGATAATAATAAATATATACTATGCCATCATTTTTGAAGCAGCGCATTGACCAACTTTCAAGGAGGTGTACCCATTTATTATTGTCAGATACTTTTAATAAATATTTATAATCTTTATTATGAAAAGAACTTTACTACAAGCGTGTTTGCTAACCGGAAGTATGGCTTGTATGGCACAAATGCCCTATACGCCCTCACAACCTGAAGGAGATGTGACTCTCTATTCTAAAAATTCACATTCCTATTATGTGCTTTGGGGTTTCCTCCAAGAAACTTTTGAGAAAGGTCTTGTAATGAAATCAGTTGAGGCAGATAATGGGAAAGTATATCTTAATAATCAGATAGCAAGTTACAATTATACACCAGAAAATTGGCTTGAATTTGAAAAAGATGAAAATGTACTAACCTTCCACGGTCCGCAACTTCTGAGGGGCAACCTTGACACACCCACCAACTGCGACTATGCTATGGTGTTTGAGTTTAACAAGACTACTAAGGAATACCTTCCCACCGAAAAGCAAGAGTTCTCATATCGTCTTACCGAAGATGGCATGGAACCCATGGATAATAATATGATAATAGGCTATGGGGTACTCCGTCCTGCTGACGAAAATTCTGCAGAAGATTATTATGTTTGGAACGGTTATGGTGATTGTGAATTACGAATAACCCGTCATACTGCTACTACTGTGGAGATTCCTGCGAAAGTGAATATGGAGAACCGTTATATTGTGTCAGCTGATGGTGTGGCTCATGATATAAAGCTTGGCCGTGACGGCGATAAAGTATATGTACAGGGCATATATAAAGAACTTCCTGAAAGTGCCATCGTGGGTACGATGAACGATGGCCTCGTAGACTTCGGACACGCTACTTATCTTGGAATCAATACAGCTAACAATCACTATGTCTACGCTATGGGTGGCCAGGTACAACCGGTATGGGACGAGAATAACCAAACATATATTGATCAAGTGACCTCTCTACTACCCTCACTTGAAATGGAGTATGATGCTTCGACTGACCTATATAGTTGTGTGGAATCAATGGCTTTCAATTCCACTTCCAATGAACTCTACGAACTTAGCCTTTGGAAAGATCCACTGCTCAAGATATGTCACCATACTCCCGGTGTGCCTCCTGCAGATCCTAATACACTACGTTTTATTACACTTGATCCGGGTCTCGGATGGGGTACCTATGCCCTACGCTGTAAAATTCCTATGATTGACGTAGAAGATAATGTGCTTGATACTTCACGTCTAAGCTATGTCTATTGGCTTAATGGGGAAGAATATACCCTAACCAAAGATAAATACCCCATGTGTCCGGAAGATATGACCTTCATCCCATTTAATTACACCGAAAACTGGTGGATATATGTTGTAGATGAAGTGAGTCGCCTGGTATACTTCTTCTTTGAGGATTATACCACCTTCGGCGTACAGAGTGTCTATCAAGAGGAAGATGGCACAGAGTTACGTTCAAGAATAATATATGTAGGTGAGACAGGAATAAATGAAATCGCTTCAGATACATCTGATATAATTTCAACTGCCTATTATACCCTCACAGGTCAGCGCGTGATAAATCCCAGTGGACTCGTAATAAAAGTGGATACATTCTCTGACGGCACACGCCGCTCAACTAAAGAAATAATCCAATAATAAGCCTGTACAGATAAATATGACAGCATAGAAAAGATTGGCGACACTCAGTATCTAATCTTGAGTGCCGCCAATTATTTTTCAGTCAAGGAGATAACCATTGTTACTGCAAATGTTTTTTAATCTGTAAAGGAAACTTCTCTTTACGAGTAATATTCCTTGTTCTGCCAATATAACATTGGATCTTATATCCTTGTTCGTAGTAATAATTTTGACCAACCCTGGCAAATCAGGTCTTAGTTTTAGTATTACATAGTCATCGGGCAAATACTCAGCACATTTTACACGCTTATCCACCTCATCAATCACTGCCTTTAATCCCGGCGACTTCTCAACATCAATTATTGCTTCCAGATTATCAAGCCGATCATACACCTTATGGTATGAATCACAGTTCTTAAGAAGGCTTTCAGGAGTAATATGGAAGCGGTTAGTACTTATCGCTACGGAAATCTGCTGTAGGAACAGAGTGTAAGGGCAGTTATCAGAAAGAACAGTAATTATGCAATTACTATCGTCAATCTCAAATTCCGTGCTAATAGTAGCCTTTATAGGGGTATACTTATTATCAAATCCATAAGCATACCTACCTAACGGAGTCAGCCGTACGTAGCGTATCCCTTCCAACATATCGTCTTTTAATTCCCCCGAATTCTTCTCTTCAGCTATCTCTAAAAGCCCTGCACCACAAAGGAATCTGATCCAATGCACCACAAAGGGAAAATCGACTTCATTAACCCAATCTATCCCTTTTGATCTCATGTCGTAGGTGTCAAGATTATCACTTTTCCTTTTTAGTGTATGGCGACTTATCGACTCTAAACTAAACAGATGCGTATAGCTTGAGCTCCCTGAACTACCTGTACACAAGTAACGTAGACGCAGATTTTCAAGTGACAACCATCCATCTGCAGCAGTGCTAAGAAGCTTACCTATTATTTTTGTTATTGTCCCTGCATTCGAACTATCAGTCCATGTTTTCGTGAAACCTTTGAAAGCAGGTAAAAATGCACCGAATTTTGTGGAACTCAAACAAAGAGGCAGAGTATCAACAATAAACTTTGCAAACTTCGCGGGATTCTTAGTATCTACTTTTTCACCATATTTACCTCCATACGTGTCAAACAGAAAAAAGGCATTGACAAGCATCTCAATTCTGTCAATTGACCATTCATTAGTGACAGTTTGAAACTCAAGAGTCTTAAAAGTCTTTTTAAGGCTCTTAATCTTAGCCGCTGTGACTGCACCGGTAGAGCTAAGCACACTGTCTGTCATAGCTATCCCTGAAAGGAAGGACAGATCTGAAGATATACATTTCTCAAAGTTTTCTATAATCAAATCTTTTCCCTCCGGTAGCTTCTCCATTACTATCGGCTCCAAAGCCTTCTCTCCAAAAAATGCTTTTACCAGTTTTTCCCTGCTGTCGGTAAGAAGAGTAAACTTATATTTGTTATCACGATTGCCGGAAAATGAATACCTATATCTATCTATCTCCAAAACTATTAATGGTGAGAAAATTAACTCACAAAAATAACTGGTACCCCAGTAAGGAGTAGACACCACGTTCAGCTTTCTTTTAAGCACATCCTCTATATCTACAGAACTAATCTCCGGAGAATTAAGTATCAGTTTCCATGCTTCTTCAAGCCTACTGTCGCAACGTGCCACAGCATATATATTTTTGAGATCTGTCCCAAACGATATGTAAAGTTGGGCAAGCTGCTCCTTAAGTAGTTTATTAAAATATTTTATATTGGATATTTGGCTCATCATGTGTGCTATGTCAGGTGATGATCCTTTTGTTGCACTGACTGCATACGGTTGCAGGAAATAAGCAAGGGGGATAATAATATCCCGAAGATTATCTTTCCCTAACTTCATCAGCTCAGTGCCCTGCTTTTGAATATCCACCGCCTTGAGCATCAACTCTATTCTATAGTCAGTTTTTTTATTTTCAGTCATAATAATCGTGTGCCTTATGATAATATGAAGTCTATATCCTTTTCTGAAAGGTATTTTGAAGATGCGCTGTCAGCACTGATAAGCTCATTGAAAAGCTCACTCTTCTGCTCCTGAAGCTGTAATATTTTCTCCTCTATAGTGCCTACGGTTATCAGAGAAAATGCACTGACTGTTGACCGCTGCCCGATTCGGTGCAGCCGGTTGATTGCCTGCTCTTCGGCTGCCTTGTTCCACCATGGCTCAAACATATAGACAGTATCAGCTGCCGTAAGGTTTAAGCCCACACCTCCCACTTTCAAGGTGAGAAGCATTACCATGCAATCCGGATCATTTTGGAATCTCTCCACTATCCGCTTTCTTGCTGAGGTGGAAGTTGAACCCGTCATGGTCTCAAATTCTATGCCAAGTTTCTCAAGGCGCGACATAACTATCTCAAGACCCGCAATGAAGTTGAAGAATACAACCGACTTATGCCCATTACTTACTGAGGCGGCCAGCGACTCTACAAGCTCCTCTATCTTGGGCGAAGACACTGTGTTACCCGACACGCTTTCCGGCACGGACGCAATTCTGCGCAATTCATTTAACGCCTGAAACATAAGGAACTGTGATTTTTGCACACCATCTTTTGCAATTACCTCACCGATCTGTTGCCTGTAGCTCAATCTGCGCTCATTATAAAGGCGTTGCTGCTTTTCCGACATCTCTACATACAGGGTCTGATCAATGCGTGGAGGAAGATCATCAAGCACATCTTTCTTTAGCCTGCGTAAGATGAAAGGGAAGATCTTACGTCTTAGGCTGTCTGAGGCATCTTTGTCACCGAATTTCTGTATCGGTGCTGTGTAAGATGCATTGAAATCTTCTATGGTGCCAAACATTGTCGGGTTAAGGAAGCGGAAAAGAGAGTAAAGCTCCGTTAGATTATTCTCCATGGGAGTGCCACTGAGCGCAAAGCGATGATCAGAATTGAGAAGCTGAATTGCCATGGTGGTCTGTGAAGTATAGTTCTTTATATTTTGCGACTCGTCAAGCACTATGACATGAAACTTATGATCCTTAAGCTTCATTACGTCGTTACGCGCCACTGCATACGTTGTAAGCATCACATTGGCATTCATTGCTTCGTCAAGATTGCGGTCAGTGCCATAATACGTAGAAAAAGTAATTGCCGGACAGAAGCGTTTAAACTCTTTCTCCCAGTTAAACAGCAGGCTACGTGGCATTATTATGAGGGTAGGGCTATCACACCCGGGATAAATCATTGAAAGCAATGCAATCGTCTGCAAGGTCTTTCCTAAACCCATATCATCGGCAAGGCAACCACCCAACTTATTATCATAAAGATATTTAAGCCATTTTACGCCCTCGTTTTGATATGGTCGTAGTGTGGCTTTTACCTCGTAATCCGGGTTGGGCGCACTCTTAAGCCCGTTAAATCCCTCAAGCACTGACCGAGATCGGTTGGCAAACTCCCCCGTTATCTTCGACTGAATCATCTCCTCCACTTCCGGAAGATCAAAAAGATTCACCTTTATGCGTCCATCTTTATCGCGTCTTCTGAAAAGACGCTGAAGCCTGTTAATGTAGCTTTCATCAATTATTCCTCGGTTGCCATCGCTAAGTTGCACATAGCGTTTCTTGGCATATTGGTTCAGGATATCGGCTATGGTAAAGTGTTCTTCACCGATAGTCACGTCTCCTTCCCCCTCAAGGAAGTCTATCCCCGACGAGAAATTAAGATGCAGTTTCGGCATAGCTGCCACCACCTTATATTCCTTTAGCTTCTCGCTGCCCACGAGTCTGAACTCCTCAAGCACTTGGGGCAGTCGGTTAAGCAAAAACGGTCCGGCAGTGGCTTCCGGAATTATGAAGAAATTGCCGTCACGGTAAACCTCTTTCTTTGCCATGCGGTCAGGTGCACTTCCAAGAATCATTGATTCAAGTCGTGCGGTATACCCCTCTATGTCGCAACCCTCCACATCACGTATTGACATTTGTTGCTTGCTGTTAATCCTCACTGCGCATGTAGGTTCTATTCCGGGTGGAAGTGTGTCACCAATTGACTCCACAGTAATACCGGTGCGTAGATAAAGAGCCTTGTCGGCTGCGACTTTCTCAAGATAAAGCGTCGGCACCGCATGTTCAGTGTGTGATGACTTACGTGCCAAAGTGCCATTAAGCTCCGGTAGAATATTAACTACATAGGAAAGAAACAACGTAAGAAACGATTCAAGAAGATCCTTATCAACAGCAGTCACCAGCGAGGCGATGCGTGTATAGTTTGCTCCCACTGATTTTATCTCATACACGTTGTCTCCACAAAGCACATGTGTATCGTCCATAAACACTACTCCTTCAAGTTCATTGCCGTCTGTGCGCAGTCGGAGGGCTATATCTGCAGTAGATGCGGTGTCAGTAGTAGTTATTTTCAGAATCAAAGTGGAAGGTATATCCGCAAAGGTCACTGTTCCTCCGTTCGGTCCTTCAACAGAGGTTCTATTCTCTATCAAGTGTATAAGATATGGGCTTTCCCAAAAAGATACTCTGAGTTTACCGTATGTCTGTGCACTAATTCCGAAGATATCATCTGACTCCGATATTCTCTTAATCTCATTGTAGATACGGATATCACCTGCTGACATTTCAGCAAGATTTAAAGCAGCTTCCGTGACTTCTAAAAACGGCTCACTATTACTCACTGTAATTTTAAAAATAGCTTTCTTCTTACGCTCTCCATCGGAAGGACGTGGCATTCTCAAAGGAGTCAACGCAGAGAATATATTACTAAATATGTTTGGTTCTGCCATAGTGTTTTTATATTTCTAACAAATTAGATTCTCAATATTCTATTCTCCTTACCCGTTTTCTATTCTTAAACAAAACTTACCCAGTCTTTCAGACGCTTATTAGCGAATTTTAGATTGAATATCTTTCATAGCATTATTATAATTATCCATAATGACACCAGATTTTAAAATACCGCTGTCAAATAATCGAATAAGAAAATTATTATACGATTCATTGGGCATACGATTTGGCAGATTTACATATATTATTGGAGCCAAAACCAAACTGCCATCAACGTATTGTGAAAATTCATCAAAAACACTTTGATTGTCTCGAATCCCTAAATTATTTGATATATATACTTCTGCTGCAACAACGAAAGCTTCATTTCTACCTTCACCATGTTTTTGTGCAATATCTTCATTACTCCTATAAAATGGGTCACTATCAAGGTTACACAGCTTTTCCATAAGTTCAGGTGAAAGGTATAGGTTATGTAAATTTTCGTGAATATAGATATTCATAAAATTTAATCTTAACTGCTTCTCTATTTCCAGATTGAGAATAAGTGGAGTGCAGCAAAATGATTCATCCGAAAGATTGAAAGCATTCTCAATATCCAAAATAAATATTTTGGATTGAGTATCAGACAAAAATTCCGGTGAGAAAAAATCAGTGAGGCTTTGGCGTATATTGTTCAGAAGGTTCTTATTCAAGTTATAGCCGTCGATATGAGACTGTAGTTTGGGATAGATCGTATTATCCCAATATTCTGAATATCCATTTTCAACTAATTTTTGAAGAATATAAGAAAGTTGTGGTTGAACAGACAGGATATCTTTCGCCCATTCGACATCCCGAGCAAGGCTATCTAAATGCTGAACAGTGAATAGGCATCTTGAAATATCGTCTTTATCCCCGTGTAGTTCAGAATACAGATTGCAAAGTTTAGATGCACTGCAATTAGAATTAACGTCAGCAATATTAGAGACAAAAACGGAATCAGCACAAAGCGCAGCAAACCGTGTATCTTCTTTAATATGGTCTATATATTGAGGTAGACATAATAAATCAAAGGACTTAGACGTGTTAAATACCTCTCCAAAAGAAATATTCCAAGAAAGCAAAGAATATGTTACTAACGTAAGAAATCTAAATAGAGCATTCATGCTTGATTCATTTTTTTGTAAATATAGATAAAAATCCTGAGATTTTTACACCGGCAGGATAAAAAACAAGGTCGGCTCGCTGATTTGTGTCGCCTCCTGCGTGCTCTTAGTCACAATTTTAGTAATTTGGAGGAATAATTATAAATTTCAAAATATGGACAGAAACCGAACGGTAGGCGGCCTTGATGTCCACAAAGATAGCATTTATCTTTGTATTATGGGTCATGACGAGGCAATTATTTTTGAAAAAACCTATGGAGTGCTGACTCCGGATCTGCGTCAGATGTGCAATGACATGATGGACCGGGGTGTCACCGAAGCCGCAATGGAGAGTACCGCAGTCTACTGGATACCAGTATGGAACGAGCTTTGCGAGTCAGTGGAACTTAAACTCGTGAATCCATACTTCATTAAGCAACTTCCGGGACGTAAGAGCGATGTCAGGGATGCGCAATGGATAGCCGAGTGTCTGCTGAAAAATCTAATCAAGGGAAGTTTTGTCCCCGAGCCCATAGTTCAGGATATGCGTAAACTTAACCGACGTATCTTTGACCTGCAGGAGGACATCACCTATTATTCCAATAAGCTTGATGCGGCCTTACAAAGATGTGGTCTCCGACTGAGCAACTATGTCTCCACAATTGTTGGCAAGAGTTACCGAAAGTCTGTGGCGGCAGTCGCATCAGGCATAACGGGTCCCGGTGAACTCATCAGATGTATTCACGGTCGAATTGTCAACAAGCATGGAAAAGATACGATACTTGCAGCCATTACAGGTTCATTCTCCCGGACAGACATTACCGTCATAAGACAATATTGGGAATTGCTGGAGATTTACTCCCGGCAGTCCGGGGAATGCCAGTCTCAACTGACGGCATTATGCGAGACCCATTTCCCCACAGAATACAGACGACTTCAGACCATACCCGGTGTCAAGGAACGCGCCGCCACAGCCATAATTGCGGAGACCGGTGTTGACATGAAGATGTTTGCCACAGCCGCAGCGCTTGTGGGTTGGTGCGGACTAAAGCCCAGAAATGATGTGAGCAACGGACGCTACAAAAGCCGGAAGATAACCCATGGCAACAGGTACCTGCGTCATATCCTTATCGAAATCTCATGGACTGCCTCACGAAAACGTAACTGCTTCTTCTCAAATTTCAGCTATATGCAGACAACGGTAAAGAAGAAAAGCAAGATGAAAATACAGGTGGCTATTGCCCGTAAGATACTTGTCGCCGTATGGCATATGCTCTCAAAGCAGGAGGACTTCACCGACATCTATCTCAAGCGTCTTGAACAGCAGAGACTGATGGAGGAGAAACTCAAATCACTTGAATCGAAAATGACCTGACCGCCATTCGACATACCTTCCGTTGCAATGTAATTAACTTTATGGTGCATTGCAGCCCGGTTCGTAAATTTGCAGAAGCATCGGAAGGAGTTGGATACCGGCATAAGCTATCCAAGCTTGTAGAGGAAAGTAACAATCTTATATCTGTATCCATGGCTGAAACGTCTTGGGTTGCATTGTCGTGTCTATACGACAGAAAATATGGCTTTCTTGACCATACTTAAGATGTTTGGGGGAGAAGTTGCCAATTACGTTTTAGAGGAAGTTACTGAAATTTTTTGTACTGCAGATGATTTTTGCAAAGAATTTGAGATCCAGATGGCAAAAAAACGCTCTTTCGTACTCTTCGGATACGCCTAAACGCCGTAGAAAACACATGATTTCTCCTGTCCGATCCTGAGGTCATTGAAAAGCCACCATGCACGTATCCGCTCACCGATGGAAGGCCTGACAATCCAGAAGTTCTACCGGATACGGATGTAGATGTTTAACAGCATAATTTCAATTTTTGTCATCTACTAAAATGGCAGATATGTACTCAATCGTCAAGAAACAAGATGAGAAGATTGACGGACTTCTCAAGATTGCAAATGAAAATAAGTATCTACTCTTGGACATAGATACCAGATTGGCATCCGAGCCGGGCACAAGCGGCTCAGTCAGTATATGGCGTCCCTGAAAAAATACAAGTGGAACTACCTGCGAATATCGCCACAAAAGAAAACGTGTTAGGGGCGGTGAATCAGGCACTCAAAAATCAGACCGACTATACGGCACGAGTGATTACTAAGCTCTATACTGATGTATTGCCGAAACAATCTACATCACAGCCGTCATCCCCAGCGGTCAGTGATGAACAGATTACAAAAGTCGCTGATGCAGCAGCCAACAAGACAGTAGCAAAGCGATACGAGAAACTGGATGCTATGGCAGACACAGTGACGCACCGCATCTACAATATTGTTAACGATGCTATCTGAGCAGCACTTCCGAAATGGGCATACACCATCTTCGCAATCGCTGTCCTCACCGCCGGAGGATTCGGTTATGGGTTCTTCTATCAACTCAATGAAAATCAAAACTGAAAGATGTCGAATGGCTCTACCGCTATGAGAGAGGACTCAACCGTGACCTGAATATAGTAATGCACCGAGAACGTCTTATGCTACACGGAACACCACACGAAGTTGACAGTATGAGATCACTAATCCGCTTTAACGAGCAACGAGTCAAAGCAGATACTACTTTTATCTTTAAATAACTGATATTGCTATTACCACGACAAGAGCATTATATCTTGCCGGGGTATCAATTTATCTAACAATAACTTTACATTCCTGATTATAGTTTATCTCAAACAACCTATCATCACGTAAGTAATCTATTTGTTTAAAATGAGGACAATTTATAGCATTAGATGGCATCGGGAATTGCTTTGTTCCTTTTGATTTGTACAATATACACATCGAGCGCATATAGTAATCATTCATTCTATAGAACTTACACATTGTGCAATACCTTATACCTAATCCAGATTCCGACAATTTCCAAAAAGCAAAATCCCTGCCAATTGGAGATTTTGATTCTATTCTGAATCGGGAATTTTCAATCTCAGGTGGGTTTAAGCTTAGACATTTTACGGATTCGTCATAATCCTCAATTTCGTCAAATTTAAAATATCCTTTTGAATCTATCCAAAATCGAAACTTATATGCTTGATGAATGGTGTTGGGGACTTCGTATGAATCAGCCTTAAAATTATAAAACCGAATTTTTCTATCTTGCTCTTTCCTCCAATGGTTAACATCTACGTCGTCTTCAATAATAGACGCACTGGAAACAATCTGTTCAATGTCCTCTTCAGATTCAATGTGAATCTCAATAATACGATGGCTTGAATTCAGCTTTTCTTCAGTTGATTTGTGTGTTACGTATATTTCTATAAGAACAGGAGGTGTATTATTCGACTGATTAGATATCATTAAATCAGCTCTGAATTTATCAATTGCAACTTCTTCTTCGCAATGGTCATAATATTTCTTTAGATCAAATACCTTTGTAGAGTTCCACGAACAAGGTTGACTTGCTCCTAAAGGACATTCTACAATGGCACAGGTGGATTTTGGTTGAAATGACACGGTGAATCGTTGTGATTTATTAAAACACTCGCATATACGTTTTTTTGCAACTTTATGTAGATATGTTTCATATGAACAATCTACAAGACTACCCTTGTGAGCAAAATGCCACCGTCTTTTACTTCCTTGTCGCGGAATCATAGTTTTACCACAACAAGGACAATAATAATCATTTCCTTTTATTGCATCTATAACATTAACCAAATGCAAATCTTTATCCATTGAATAGGAATAATCCTGCTTTACCACCATATCAAATGTCAACTAAATCAAGTTTTTTACCCAAAGAAGTGGCAATCTTTGATAATATATCAATACCCACTGAATATTTGCCGTTCTCAATTCTACTTAAATTAGCGGCATCTATGCCAGCCAATTTTGCAAGATCTCGCGCTTCTATTCCTCTTTCCTCTCTAATCTGACGTATTCTATTGCCTATGCGAGTACGTTCACCTTGCCTGTCTCCTGAACTTATCCCCAAGAATGATATGCCATTCAGCATAGCATCTCTCCAAATATTGTTAATCATAAGCTCTTTATCTGGAGAATAGTTCTTGTCGAAAATCGCTTCTACGAGATGTAGCTCATACTTACGCGTTTCTTCACTAATATATTTGCCAATTTGACACAATACCTGAAACACTTCACCATCGGGTGCAGTAACTTTAACGATTTTTGAGTCCAAAACTTCAGCCTGAGTTTTGAACTCCATAGACATAAATTTCTTAAGTTCTTTATTCATTATCATATTTTGCCGCATTTAAAGTGTTGCCGCCACCTTTATAAGTTTGATGTTGCAAAATTAGTAAAAATATTTTAATTGGCAAATACAACAATCCCAAATTACAATATACATTAATATCCGATGCCCCGAGACTAATTATGCGCTTATTTCGATTGTAATCTCAGAATTTATTTGTAACTTTGCGTTTAACATCAAAGTATTGTAACAAGTAAGCAAAGCAAGTGAAATGGAATCACAGAAGATAAATAGGATAAAAGTTGCGTTAGTTGAGAACGGTAAAACTGGTAAATGACTTGCCGAACAGGTCGGTAAAAATGAAGCTACAGTTTCCCGATGGTGTTCCAATAAAATGCAACCCTCACTTGATACACTTGTGAGGATTTCTGAGTTACTTGATATTGATGTTAAAGACTTAATCATAAGCAACAAAACATAGTTATGGACAAGAAAGAAATATTTAACCGAATAGAATATGTAGTGGCGTGTGTTGGAGCTTTCGCGCAACGATATAAACTCTCCAATATGCAGGCCTACGCATATCTGCGCCGTTTTATCGGAATAGATTTCCTTCTCAATTTATGTTGCCGAACATACCCTTTCTATCGACGATGCTGTCTCAGATCTCCAAGTCATTTGCCAACGGGAAGGGGTAGGATATGTTAACACAAGACATCCAGTTTCAGATAGAATGCCTTGCGGCAGAACTCGCAGAAATGCTTATGGCGGAATATGGCTGGGATATACACCGCGCCCTTGATAAGCTATATTCATCAACCACCTTCGCCAAGCTAAACGATCCCGAATGCGGCCTCTACTATCAAGGCGCAGTCTATATCTTCCAATTCCTCAAATCAGAAATCGAAACCGGCAAGGTTGCATAACCATACAATGACTGAATAACTATGGCTAAAGAAAACAATATAGGGATTGTGTATGTATTATCAAACCGAGCAATGCCCGGTCTGGTAAAGATAGGCATGACCACCCACCCTGAACTCGATGCGCGGCTCAAGGAATTATATACAACTGGTGTGCCAGTACCGTTTGATGTGGAGTATGCCTGCGAAGTTAAGGCTTCCAACTGCGCAAAATTAGAGAAGGCTCTACATAAAGCATTTGAGCCCAATCGTCTAAATGTCAACCGTGAGTTTTTCCAAATTAAAAAGGAACAGGCTATTGCTATTCTCGAAATCTTCAACGAGAAAGAGATTACTACTGAAGTCAGCGATGAAATGAACAACGACCTTAATGCGGATGATATTGCCTCCAAAAGTAAGGCTACCAAACACCGTCCACCGCTTAATTTCAGCCAGATGGGTATTCCTGTAGTTAGCATTCTTACTTATAATGCCGATCCGTCTGTATCCGTTTCAGTGATTACTGAAAAAAAGGTTGAGTATCTCGGAGAAGAAACGTCTCTGACAGCCGTAACTACCAAACTCCTTAACTCCAAATATGCAGTGCAACCAACACCCCGTTGGAGCTTTAACGGTACCAACCTACAAGAAATCTACGACGCAACCTATCCTATCGAAGACTGAACTATGTGCACTGGGTATTTTAACGAACTTGAATTTAATGGGCATTACACAGAATTGATTTCTGAACGCTTTCAAAAAAATACTCGATTTTCCATTATATCGTGAGAATCCAATGAATATTACATTGGACTCTTTCCTCCATGGTTGTGTCGAACGGCAATCAGGCATAAGATATACACGTGTCTCAGACTATTTCTATAATGCTATTTTCAAGTTTTGTACGTTAGTTACAGTCGGACCAAGTGGCTTTGATAATACTTTCGAGGATAACTATACGCTGATTATTGATAGTGACAATGGATATAGCTCAATAACGTTATATGACTCAAATCTTTTGTCGTATGAGGGAGATGAAATTATGCCGTGGATGAGTACGTTGAATGAAAGACCTATCAGACTTTTAGAGGACACTTGGAATGCTAAAGATCAAATATGGTTTCTAAGTTACTGGGACAAAGTAAAAAGGGCGTCCCATGACTATGTTAATCATTTCTATTTTACTAACATAATTAGTTTAGAACATCTTAAAAAAGAGATGATAAAAGCTCAAATATTTGTGCTTAATAGAATATTAGAAGATCCTACACTAATAGAGGATGATGACTTTATTAGTTGGACTTGTTGTTCGCCTCCTGAAGAATACGAGCGACTTCTAAAACAGTGTGTCTGTATTTTTAATCAACACTTTAGGCATAAATATTTAGAACTGCTAAAATCGCGGCAGAAAATAAACTTATAACAAGGTCAAACTTGAAACCATGAAACGCGAGTTCGGGATAAGATAATACTGCGCAAACGAAGCATCATTGAGTCAGTCAATGACATGCTCAGGAATGTGGCTCAGTTGATCCATTCCCATTACCGTAGCGTGCACAACTTCCTGATGAACATGCCGGCAGCACTGGGGCATATTGCTTTTTCAGCACTAAGCCCGGCGTAAACTTTGACTTTGAGATCCCGGAGACTGACGGACAACTCCTCTTCTGGTACTAAGGATTGTCTCTGAACTACTTTCAGGCAACCATTATGTGGTCGCCCGATGACATATGCAACTACGGATATGTGTGAAATCTATGATATTTATCCCGAACTCACGTTATTATGTATCCTTCTTGGTCGTATGTGCGACGATATTTATGGATTAAGGAGATCAGATGGTCTAATTTTTCATCCGTAGTAGTTAAGTTAGAGTATTTTTGATAGTGCTCGTCGTATCGTTTTCTTGAACCATTCTTTAGACGACTTTCGATGTCTGATGGTATTAGAAAATAGCCTCTTTCTCCCACATGTGGCTTGAATTGATTCAGGAAGATGGCAATTCCTGCTAAATCGAAATCTCCAAAGTGAACGTATCTGTTGGGGATTCCAGCCAACCAATTCATTAGATCAGAGGAAAATGCATATCTTGATACGAAAAGGATAGCAGACTCTTTCTGTTGCAGACAGTCTTCGAAAAGTTTCTTCTGTTCGCGTATCCTAAGGAAATTCTCAGTATTTTCTATCCCGATAATCAGTGTCGAAACAGGTGGTATGAAAGATTGCCAATCGGCTATGTATAGGGTACTTCCTTCTATAGGGTCAATTGTAAATGGTTGTCCGCATAGTATACAATCTATGCGGGTGTAACTGTTCACAAGGAATCCAGGCATCGTCCTTTTGCTATTTGTTTTGGAATTTCCCGATAATGCGGCTTGTGCTACCCGTGAATTGTCTTCTGTCAGCAATCTCGCCGCTGCATCCAGATCTTTAAGAGCCTCATTATATTGTGGAAGTGCTCCGGCTAATGCATCAGTATTCCGAGCGATAATGCAACGTCTGGTTCCATGATGAGCTACAGATAGCAACCCTTCCTCAACAAATGGCTCAACCAACGATTTTGGCAATGAAGAGTATGGAATTGATTCTCCTCTAAAGAGTCGTTACAGGTTTTCAATCAGTCGTAAGGTGAGTTTCATTGTAATTCTGCTTCGCGTGTTGAAAGGATGGGTTGTACGATGGTGTTTGCTTCCTTATCTTTTGAAAGCATAAAGAGCCGGCGGTATGAGAGCGGTCGATGTGCCTTTGGAGATGAGTTCACAATAAATATGCCCCGTTGATTGGCGAAATTCAGTATTCCCTGGATATTTTCGTCGGCAAGACGCCCGATCTCGTCCATCATGCAGTGAAGTCGGAAATCCCCTCCTTGTCCTGCGCGGTTCTTGAATACACTTATAAGGAGAATATTAATGATGGCTTTTACCAGTATATCCGTACCCTCCGAACCGATAGACCTGATATTCTCCACCCAGTCCGTCATATTGTCATTTTCCTGAATCCTGAATTTCAATGCGAAAGTCTGCTCCAAAGAAAGTTTCTTTAACTCTGACGCGGTTTGGAGTGCGTTCGCGAGGGATTTCAGGTACTTGATTGATTCTTTATTGAGGTCCGTATGCTTATCGGTGGAGAAGAGATTGACCTCACCCAGTTCGTACTGATTCGCATTCCAGAAGTCTGTTATGTTCTGGAGTTGCATTATGATGGGCATCGTGCTACGGTCAAGCCTTAGCTCAATGTTCCGGATAACTCCGGCAAAGGTCTTTTTCTCAAAGTCATGGTTTATGGCTTTGACGAGTCTGACTATCTCGGATTCATGTCCTAAAAGGATATTGAAATCAGACGCAGCCCTTGAAAGGATATCCCGGTAAAGATTGCTCGTTACTTGTTGGAATTCCTTTATCTTGTGGTTGCTGACGAAATCCTCCAGGCTATCTGCATAGCGATGGTAGTCTTCGAGTGTGTCGAAGACTGTAGGGAATTTGAAGGTATTGTTTGCCGAAAAGCGCTTGCGGAATTCATTGGTTGTCTCCTTAAGTCTGTCAGATAGTTTATGGATATCGACTATCAGTGCTTGGATACTCGATATAATAGCAATGCAATCCAGTTCTGTATGTATAAGGGTACATTCTTTAAGCTCAGGTGGGCATACTTTTGATGCAGTGAACTCATCCGCCTGCTGTTTTGACTCCATGACCCGATGACAGGATATACGAAGTAAGACTACGGCTTTCTCCTCTTCCTGTCTCTTTAGGTTATACCTTTGGTAACGGTCTTCATATTTCTTTTGTAGGTTGGTTAGATTGTCATCAAGCATCTTTCGGTTGGTTTGCATCTGAGGTACATGATCAAGTAGCTCACTGCAGATTTTATGATAGACAGCGATATGATCCCTTTCACCGTCAATGCGATCTATAGCTATGGAAATTTCAGCTATTTCCTTCTTTGTCGTGTCGAGCATACGGATATCTGCGCCTAACTCCTTGAGTTCAGTCACTTCATCCTTTTCAAGTTGTTTTAATCTTGTAGCATGCTCCTTAGTGTATTCGGTCGCTTCTTCGTCGAGTGACGCCAGCAAATTGTCTTTTCTGGTCCTATCGGCTTTCTCTTCATTGGAGATTGTCTTATTGACCTTACGCAGTTCGCCATCGCATGTGCTGTCGAGGTTTTTTCGTTCTTTGGATAGACTGTCTATCTTAGATTGTAGCTCATGGATCTCATCATCGAAAGTCTTTAGTATATCTTCAAGATATCTCCTCTCTTCCTCTTTGATTTTCTCCAGGTGGAGCGACTCTTCTTTTAACCGTGATTGATTTATAAGAATTCTCTGGGACTGTTTGTCGATTTCAGTTTGGACTGATTTCATCTGGTTTCTGATTTCCTTCCCAGCTTCGGCGATACGTTTCTGAGTCTCTTCTCGAATTTGAATTATGTTGTTTGACAATGATTGGATTTCTTTATCAAGAGACTTGACGGACTCCTTTATCATTGATGGGGTGCGCACATTTTTCTCGATAGAATAGAGATCAAGGCTTATACCGAAGATGGTATCGGTTTCGCTGTCAGTAAGCCGGGGACTGAGGTTCTGAGAATAAAGCACGCTCTTTTCATCGGCTATCTTGCCGATAGATTTCTCCCAACCCACTACATTATTGTCGAGCCATTCGCATAGTGATCCTTGCGCTCTTTTGAGAAGATACAGTTCCTCTTGCCGTCGGGATTCACGCTGTTGGATGTCACTTTCAATATCCTTGATCTTTATGGTAGACTCAGCCTCTATCTCGCGGCATTTGAGTTCCAGTGCATTACTTAAGGCATCTATATGTTTTTCTTCTTTCAGCCTGGTTTCGGTGGATTGATGGATTCTATCTTCAGTCTCGGTGATTTTTCGTTGGGATGCCTCGATATCATGCTTTCGGGGAGAGGATACGGCGGTCTTTGCTCGCTGTTCCTTATGGTCCATCAGGCACTCTCGCAATGAATTGAGCGTTTCGTCGATTCCTGTTGTCTGAATCTTGAACCTGTTGCGTATTTCTGATTCAAGCCCCGATTTCCTCTTCATCCTCTCCATCTGGCGATTATTGAAATCGCTGATGATATTACTTTCTCTTCCCTTTAAGCATTGCAGATATTGCTCTTGGTCAAGATTGATTCGGTCGCGCAGCATTCCATACTTATCAGAGATGGAGTGGTGGCTCGATGTTAGTTGGGCGAGAATACGCTCTTTCTGTTCTTTTTGCAGTTTTAGACCGTCCAGTGTGGCTGCCCGCTCGATCATCTCTTCGATGCCTATGCGATGATATTCTTTCTTTTTTGAGGAGGCTTCCTTAAGTTTATTGTCAAGTACGGCTATTTGGCCGTCTAATGTCCTTCGCTCCTTATCATATTCATTGGTCAAGTGCTGTATCTTATTATCCAGCTTACTTATCTCCTCTTCCTTTTTGGCAATTTTGCTTCGTAGTGTTGGAATGTCACGTTCTGCCTTCTTCATAGCATAGCTGAGCATTCCGCATTGTTCGAGCAAGGAGAATCTGGCAGCCTTTATATCGTGTGAAGTGGCGATGAGTCTGTCAGCATCCCGACGTGTCTCAACGATGCCTTGGCGGTTCTTTTCTGTCCAAAGGGAAATATCTCTGTGTTCCTCATTGAAATGAATGAGTTTTGACCGGAAGAAATTCAGGTCGACGGCGATTTCCTCGTCTTCTCCTGTGATGCTGTTGATGATGATATTTTTGATGAATCCCGCATCCACTCGCTCGTTGAGGAAAACGTTTTGTATGATGCGTGGTATGTTTTGGTATCGTTGGCTCCTGAGCAGATAGTATTTCAACAAGTCTTTGCTTAGGTGCGCGCTACGGTTTCCATACAGTATATCAAGATATTCCAATCGTCTATCTATGATTTTACTGACATCGATTCCGAAATTCCGGATACGTTGTGCTAAAGTCGCCCGGTCCGTGACCACAGTTCCCAGGCTATCGACAAACCAGTCTTTGGAGTATGGCGCATCTACGAAACGGAAAGCGGCTCTATTGTGATGTCTGAAAAGGATGATAGAGAAAGGAGGTTCCTCCTCTCCGCGCGATACTTCGTAGATTATATATGAAGATAGGTCAGAGACATAGAAATCGTCAAATCCCTGCTGCCCCTGTGGTCTGATGCCGAGTTTCTCTTTACGACAGTTATAGAAAAAAAGGAGTGCGCGGAGGAGAGTAGTCTTGCCTACACCCTGTGTTCCTGTGAAATGCACATTGCCGTCCATTGCCACTTCAGCATATCGGATGTGTGCGCTGTTGATGAATATTATTTTATTCAGGTGTCTCATCTTCTTCAGTGAATGCTATAAGTTCTACCATATCTTCGAGATATCTGTATGCGGCGGCTACCTGATATCTTTGAGAGACATCATCGAGAAGCTCTATATATCCTTGGCGCGAAAGCTCCTCCATGAGTCGGTCGCATATTTCATCATTGCGTATCTTGCTTTCATAAAGTGATTTCGCTTTTTCCCGCAGTTCGATGTCTGAATCCATCTTCACCATCAGGTCTGCCTTAATGAATGTGAATCCGGGTCCTAAGGCCGGATCCCATGCCTTGAGAAAATCAAGGATGTCTATCCAGTGACCAAACCTTTTCAGTTTATCCACGAGAGTGGTCTTTGATTCCTTTCGTGAAAAGTAGAAGTATCCGTTACCTTCTTCAAGTATGAATCCAATCTGTGTGAAGTATGCAGAGTATTCCTCTTTATGGTCGTCAAGGTCTATGAAGATATTTCGAGTCCCCTCGTCAACGCTGTTGGAAGATATGAATCCTCCTCGATTCAATCTGTCAAAAACCTACTGTATGTATTTCATGGGATATTGTAGATCATTGGGTAGTTTATATTGCCGTCTGTCCGCCAGTCTTCTGTGATCCGAAGACGCGAATGATGGTTGAGAATTATCTCGGTATAGTATTCCACTTTCTGCTCCAACTCCTTCGGACTATCGTAAGGATAGTATTTCACGAATGAATAGAGATCCTTGGAAGAGGCGAAGAAAGCTTCAGCGATCTTGTCGGTATCGACGAAATCCTCAATCCTGTATCCAGGGTTGAGATCTTCGGCTTTCAAAGGGGGCACCACTAAGGCATTGGGCTTCTTTCGTTTTGATACGGAGGACTGAGCTGCTGATATCACATCTATACCTGTATCCGTGTCTCGTAAGAAGGAAAGGGATATTTTGGTGGTGTAGTTAGAGGTAGTCTCAAACAGCTGATGGGAGCATCCGTTAAGAATCTGGCATACTGTAGTGGTCTTCTCCCATGTAAGCTGGTCTTTTAGGTACTTAAGTTTCCTTATGTGCTTAACTTTCCTGTTGTGGGCATCAATCTGGTGGAGGTAGTCGCGTATGGTGTGCTGCAGTTCAATTAGGAAGTGAAATACATCCTTGAATCGCAGTCTGACATCAATTGAAATCCGTGTGATTATCTGATCCGGCGTCATGATGTCAAGGATATCCTTGCGTTCTTCAAGCAAACGTTCCGTTTGGCGGATAAGGGAGGCTATACTTTCTAAGGTGGACTGATACTCCTCAAGTTTCTGACGCTTTATCTCATAGTTGCGTTCGTGTCGGTAAGTATCGTTGATGACTCGCTTAAGTTCAAGGGTCTTAGCCTCAGCCTGTATGGAGATATTACGTAGAGATCGGATTATCTTATTGATGTATTTTCGCTGGGAATCATAATTTGATCGCTCTTTGAGATAAAAATCTATATTGTTCTTAAGTTGCTTTAGGTTTTCTTCTACCGTCGTGCTTGTAATGTTCTCGTTGAGACGGAGAATCTCCTCGAAAAAGTGTTGGTAAGTCTCTTCCAATTCGAGCATTTCTCCTTCCTGACGCACGATTCCGTAGTCGATAAGCAGGCGCAGGTTGCGTTCGTGGTTGACGAATTCCAACGCGTCCTCATACCGGAAATTATATTTCTGTCGGGCCTGAAAAAGCTCGTGGAGAAGCTTCCGCTCTGTGTGCAGGCGGCTTAGCAGTTCCGTAAGATTTAAGAACACTTTCATAGTTGTATATGGGGTACTATTTTCATAACTAATTTCAGCTTAATTCAGATAATAAATCTTCTAATAAGAAAGGTATTACCCCAACATACGTCACCCCGTCTTCATCAGTCCATAATTTGGAATTGCCATCAACAACTATGATCTTTTTAAAGAAGTCTCCTGTATTCCGTAGTGAAAACGTTTCCTGAGCTTTCTTTTCCGGAGTGTCTACATGTAGTGCTGATTGGATATACACTTTATTATTACCCAGATTGACTACGAAGTCTATCTCATATTGTGACGATTTTCTTTTGCCGTCTATTACACGGCTCACTTCCACGATTCCGACATCAACGGAGTATCCTCTAAGAATCAGTTCGTTGTAGATCAAATTCTCCATAAGGTGTGATCTTTCTTGTTGGCGGAAGTTCAGACGAGCGTTTCTGAGTCCGAGATCCATGGCATAGTATTTCTGAATAGTATCGAAATACTTCCTACCCTTGACATCCCATCTTCTGGCACTCTGGAAGAGATAGGAGTCTTCCAAAAACTGGAGATAATTTTTAACTGTATTATGGGAGGGTGTCTTTCCCAAAGCAGATCCGGCTGTATTTGCTAATCTATTGGAGTTTGTCAGTGATCCTATTGCAGATGACAAGGCATCTACAAGAGGACCCAGTATGCTATTGTCTTTTAGTTTGTAGCGTTCTACTATGTCTTTAATGTATACGTTAGTGAACAATCCTTGAAGATACTTGCGTTTCTCCTTTTCATCAGATTCAAGAACAGCTAAAGGCATTCCTCCATACATCAAATATTCTTCAAGCGCATCGGATTTGTCCTTATCTGAAACAGTGATGAACTCAGAGAATGAGAGGGGATATACCTTTATTTCCGATCCTCTGTCTCTGAAATTGGTCACTATATCTTTCGAAAGCATTTTTGAGTTGGATCCAGTCACATATATGTCAAGATTTGGACGCCTGAGAAGATCGTTAAGTATGTCATAGAAAGTAGTATACAACATTTCACGGTCTTCCTCAGGCACCAAATTTTCATCTATCTCATCATTCTTAATCTTATATGATAACTGTATCTCATCAATAAAGATATAGAAATTTTGGGTTATATCCTGAGTCTGTTGCATTATATGATCATATAGCAGATTGGGATTACGGAATTTTATGTCTGACTTGCGATCCAGGGCTATTTCGATAAAATCATTTGGTGACACTCCGGTTTCTATCAGCTGCCTTTTGAATAGGGTAGACAGCAGGAATGATTTGCCGGAACGTCTGATTCCAGTGATGATCTTAACTTTGCCGTTCCATTTTTTTGCCAACAACTGATTGAGGTAATGTTTTCTTTCTATAACCATAATCAATCGACATTCATATTTACACTGACAAAATTGTTGCATTTGCAATCGTTTTGTCAGTGCAAATTTAGTTGAATTTCCTGAGATATACAAATTTGAGGAATGTAATCAATATCAAAATGCCCTCTGCCAAGAGCCGATTTGATCTGTCAACTCATTTTTCTAATATTGAAGAGTTAATTGGGAAAAATGAGAAAATTCTCAGACTTGCCTGCCGAAAAATGCAGCCTAATGGTATTCACCTATATAAGACAATGGATTTCAATTTCCATAATTCACCATATTGGTTATCGAAGTGTTGAGAATGGCAAAAGAAATAGGTTTTGAATTAGCAGATAAATATACATGTATATTGACCCAAATCACAATAAAATAGACCGTAAGCGGACACGCTATACTACTTCTGTGCCAGCCCACGCCTATTTCTTTGTTTTCAGAAAAAAATAACTAATTATGCTGACCTCTCCATTCTCATCACCATAGACAATATACATTGACCCGGCTTAACGGGGGTAAGTTAGGAAATGCGTGAAGCAGTGGTTTAATATGGTTCCTAAGCAACTACGGTAGAAACTATGAGCTGAAAAATTAAAAACTAGAGTTGGTGTGACTGCACCGACGAGGGTGTGTTTACTATTTTTATTAAATCAAAATCCATGATATATTTATTTTTGAGAATATAGGACATTATATTGGTAAATCAGACTATGATTTCCATAAACTTACATACGGGTCAATGTGTTTTATTATCAAATACAAATTTACAGATAACTATTAAAAGCAAGAACAATCAAATAATAAATATGAACTCTTAAAAATATTAATTATGGATCACGAAAAAAGTATTGCCCATTCAGGGCTGCATCTTGGTTTTGAAATTATCAAAATAGGACTCAAAATCGCCGCGGTTGCGGCAGCCTTCTGCACAGTGAACGAACTACGTAAGCTCCACGAATCGATGGAGAAGCACCGTGAGCATCATCTTCTCCCTCATAAATAAATCCTAATCCGAACTGCATCTCAAAAGTTTGACAAAAAGTTTTTGAGGTGCAGTAATATTAATACGGGGACTGTTTTTTATTATATTGGAGAAATAAAAAGAGTCCAAGTGGTTGGAACTTATTGAAACCCAAATCAAAAATAAATAATTAGTGAGGACTTATTTTCTTACATTATTCTTGGTTGCCGTCTCTCTCATCGGATACGGCAACCAACGTGTCGGTCTTGTGCTGAGTGGCGGGGGTGCCAAGGGAGTAGCCCATATCGGAGTAATTAAAGCTCTCGAAGAGAATGATATCCCAATCGACTATATAGCGGGCACCTCTATGGGGGCTATCATTGCCGGACTTTATGCAAGCGGGTACTCTCCTGATGAAATGCTTCAATTAGTAACATCACAAGATTTCCAATATTGGAGCAGTGGTGTTATCGACCCTGAGTTACGGGTCTATATAAGCACTCCCGAAGAATCACCGGCTATGGTAAGCTTTCCCATCGGCAATGACTCAGTAGCAAAGAGTGTACCTCAGTGTCTTATCGGGCCGAATGCCATGAATTTTCCATTTATGAGACTATTCTTAGCCCAAACTGTAGCTTGTGATGGCAATTTTGATAAGCTGTTTGTACCGTTGCGCACTGTAAGTTCCAACCTTGAGGCTCAACGACCTGAGATAGCACGTTCCGGCGACCTTACTACTGCCATACGTGCATCAATGTCTATCCCGGTGGTTTTCTGTCCTGTTGAAATCCGTGACACTCTTCATTATGATGGGGGAATATTTGATAATTTTCCTGTTGATGTGATGCGTGAGGATTTTCATCCGGATATCATTATTGGTTCTGACGTGCATACACCCAATCCTCATCCGGTGCCTAATATAGTCAATCAGGTTGAAGATCTTGCCGTGCGTCCACAATCATACGAACTTCCTGCCGAAGAGGGGATTAAAATACACATGAACCTCTCAAAATATAATATACTTGATTTTGCACGCGGAAAGGAAATTTTTGAAGTAGGCTATCGTAAAGGTCTTTCCATGATTGACAGTATTTCACAACGGATAACCGCACGCCGTCCGGCAACTGAAGTAGCATATCGAAGGACTGAGTTTAAAAACAGCCTCCCTGACATAGAATTTGAAAAAGTAATCTGTGACGGCGGCACAACAAAACAAAACAACTATATCGCATCCCAATTCCAGTCGGGAAAATCAGGCAAAATCTCAATAGAAGATGCTCGTCTTGGATATTACAGTGCGATATCTTCCGAGCAGATTGCCAATCTGAATATCCAAGGAAAGATTAATGTCACCGGTGGTCTTGATCTGCAACTCAAAGCTTATCCACGCTCTCCATGGAGCATTGATTTAGGAGCATATATTACAACTACAACCACCAACATGCTATATGCAGCCCTTAACTATCGAACTCTTAAAGCAAAATCAATAAATACTGCCTTACGAGGCTGGGTGGGGATTAACTATATGGCATCGGAACTGCTTGCATCAATCCGCTTTGGTGGAGAGCGTCCTTACAGTCTTGGATTGCAAGCTGTGGTGTCGCGCCATAATCTGAATATAGGTGAAAAATATTTCTTCCAGATTCACGATGCCCGCTATGTCAAGAACTTTGAGGGATTTGGAAGAGCCGACCTCATTACTGTGGCAACGGGTACTCACGGGATTGCCCGCCTTCAGGCAGGGTATGGCTATATCTCTTCTCAACTCCACCATCCCGAGGGTGGCAACCTAAAGATTAACCATCAACTTGGTCAGCTTGCAATGCGATATGACTATAATACTTTAAACGCTATAATGTATCCCCTATATGGTTTCGCCGTACACAGTTCTTTCATGGGGCTTATCGGTAAGCATCATGAAAAATGGCTTCAACTTGATACAGAAGTGACTAAATATTGGAAACTTACCAGACGCTTTTCATTAGGTGGATACGGACATTTGCTTGCCTCAGGACGAAAGATTCCGCGAAATATCGAGACCGCATATATTGATGCCCCGGCATTTATGCCCACACCCTCTTGCTTTAATGCACTGAACCCTTCGTTTCGGGCATATTCATTCTTGGGGATGGGAATTAATACGGTATGGTTGCCCTTCGGCAATGTGCAACTCCGCGGTTCGTTCAATATATTTGTCCCATGGCAAAGAATCGGAAGTGACCGGAAGGTAGATAGCTGTGAGTTTCTCGGGCAGCTTGCAGCCGTGTTCCATATAAAGAAAGTAATGGCAAGTGCTTATGGGAACTATCGCACAGGTAATGACAGGGACAAGGGTTTTCATGCCGGAATATCAATCGGGGTTCTTCTTCCAGCTCCTCAGTTTCTACGCTAATTGCCTTTGGACGCGGCTTCATTCCTTATCCCGAACTTGCGTTAATACGAAAGTTGACAATAAACGATTTATCCGAGCAGCAATAAATGCTCTGAATGCCAAGTATCCTTTCAGACAATTTAAAGATGTATTATATCGGTATAATCTTGAAAATGATTGGTATGCTTACCAAGAGGAGGCATGCAAGTAATATGTGGCTGATGAGTTAGATATTGTTTTGAGATAGATATGCCATCTAACCAATTAATGCTCAATGGGAATAGTTACCATTGAGCATTAATCTTTAGACATTTTAGGTCATTATATTAAAAGTTTTCTTCATCTGAATGTTAGAAGCAAGCCTATTGTTTTACCCAGATTAATTTATCCGTGTCATATCCTCGCTTCTGAGCTTCAGTTAGGATCAGATCTTTTATTTTATCGGAAATTTGCGGAGTGCGTGAGAGAATCCACAGGTAATCATCACTGCCACTACCCACAAGGGCATATTGATAGTCATCGTCAAGAAGCATAATACGATAATCAGAGTAAAACGGACCCCAGAATGAAACACGAAGCAGAGACGGTGTGTCGGTAAGTTTGGCGACTCCCTTTGCCTCGGATAGTTTTCCGTTTTTCATCCCCGTGTTCAACACGTCTACCTTTCCATCTTTGCGAAGATTATAGGTCGCCTTGGTCTGTTCCATACCACGTTCAAACTTATGGTCGAAATGCGCAATTTCGTACCAGCTCCCTAAATATCGGTTCAGATCAAAGTCATTCACTACGGAATTGTCTACCGTCGGTTTGCTGCATCCTGCCAGTAGGCAAAGCAGCATGGATAAGTTAATCAGCTTTTTCATGTTGCTTATATTTTTATTGATACCAAAGATACCTTATTAACAACAATCCCCCTAAAAAGCAACTGATCAGTAAAAATTTTAACGACTTTTATTTTTTAACATCCGATATTGTGTGCTCAAATAAGTGATCAGCACAAGATCTCTTCCATTCCGACCTTCATAGGTTTCATGCCCAAAGCCTCATAGAAACGTATGGCACCAGGATTACAGCTCCAGACATTAAGCGTGAGATTATAGACCCCCTCGCCTTTCGCATAATCCTTAATAAACTCATATATCTTTCTGCCAATTCCCTGTCCCCTATGATGAATATCAATGCATATGTCGTCAATATAAAGGGTCTTTACATTAGTTAGGTTATGGCTACCCGAATGATCCTGAAAAATACCGAAACAATACCCTGTTACCTCTCCATTTTTATCAATCACCACAAAGACCGGTGTATTTGGATCAGTAATTATTTTCGTAAGGTCGACAGATGTATACTTGGTGCATCCATGCCGGAAAAGGTCAGGTCTGCCATCGGCATGCACGTCGTTCACTTGCCGAAGGAGATGCATTATTTTCCCTATGTCCTTGTTTTCTGCTTTTCTAATCTTCAATTCCATTTTATAAGTAATTTTTATTACGAGTAGTTTGAAAAACCTTTTCCATCAGGTCATAAGATAATCACCAATGCAACTCGTTATGCAATGCAAAGATAATTATTTTTTATCGTCTTGGCAATAGGGATGAACTAATCTGAGGAATTTGATTTGAATAAATCAGCGATATTTTGTAATTTAGCAATGCAAGCTGCTTATCTGCCAGGGTTACAGCCGGTAGCGATAGCGGAATACTCTGCGTCATCACGCAGCCTGCCCACAACCTTGAATCCAAGCTTGTCAGCACCTGTGACAAAGTTGTAATTCGCAAACAGGCAGTCTCCCACAAGAATGTCAGAGATTTTGAGGAGCTGTTCCCTGTGGTCGGATATCGCCCTGAGGCACTTCGCTGTCTGACCTGTCACGTTTGTCCCTCATGTGCTCAAGACAGGACGGTGTGCGCCCCTTCGTGGAGAGTGGCATTGTCTGGACGGCGAAAAGGAACCCCGCATCGCTGAGACCTGCGGCAATCTAGGTGAACCCCAGGATCTCAAGACCCCGTTTCACCGTGCCGGCACACCCCGACCAATACCGTACAAGACCAGGGGTCTTGCCGTCGGATTTGCAGAGAAAGCTGTGGTCAAGCGCGATGGCGCACCTGTGTCCGGCTTCTTCAAGAGGCATACCGCTGTTGAAGGCGCACCAGTAGAACTCCCTCTTGAAGTTCTGTCTGAAGCGGCTCTCGCAGGAGCCCCCGTACCGTGCCATCGACAGACAACTGAGTCTTCCGTATATTGTCAATATCAGAATCATTGTCTCGGTGAGGAAACTTTCAAAATTTTTTCGTACCTTCGCAGCCCGGTTGAGAGCAGACGCTACAATCGTTCTTACTTGGTCAAGTGGCTGAATTTTATTCATAACTTATTGGTTTACAGCTTCAAAATTATGACAAATTTGGCACTTGATCAAATTTTATTGACACTTATTTTACTGATAATCAATGATATAAATATGTTTTACAGCATATTTTCAATACTCAAAATTTTTAACGAACTATTGTAATTAAAATATAAGCGATTGACAAGTTTAAAAATAAACTTGTCAATCATTTTTTGTTGTGTTTTACTACCTCAGCCAGTTAATCGGTGTTATGAATACTCCCGATATAAAGATTGTGACCGGTATCAGACGATCCGGTAAATCACAACTTTTATAAGACATAAGCGACTTTCAAGCGAGATGTAGGGCCTCTGTTGCAGATACGGGATGCCAATCCCAAATTGTTGCTTGCACGTACACGAAATGAGAAAACAGATTACGAAGACGTAAGAATAGTGGATATTCCTCGCTGGCTCATGAAATAACTGCAATATGCGAAATATGATTGAAAGTAACGTATGAAAAAATTTATTTTCTTCCTGTAGTCTGCTATTCCTATACTGTAGGAGAAAATACCATAAATCAAAGATGTCCTTCTATAGAGTGTAGTAATATATCAACAAGTTATGCTTGGCTCCTGACTTAGCTCAGCTATGTGGAGTGCTGAATCAGGCAGTCAAGCGTAAGATTCAGCGTTTCCCTGATGGCCTCTATGTTACAGCTGACTAAAGAAAGATCGGGGGTGTGGATAATTAAGGTTTATGGCACATCCCCCATAATGACATAAAATCAATCGTGTACTGCCCTTACAGCATTTAGCGAATAGGGCTCGCACCAATAGAATTGACGTTGGCCGGATGACACATCAAACATTATATGATTTAGCCCCTCCTTCACAATATCGAAATCTGTAGGAGCGCCAAACCAATAGTTACCTTCACGATTAGGATCGGTTCCACCTTTATCAGGGATATCCAGGTCTTTGAAATTTTCAGGCTGATAATTGCTTCCTGTGCATGGCAAAAAGATGGAGTTACCGTTCCGACCAGTCACCCGATAGCCCTTGCGTCCATTGATGGTCTCCACCGTCCAAGTACATTCATCTCTCAACTCACGAAATTCATCGCCTGTAGGCATTCTCCAGCCATTACCCATCTTGGCAGATGCGATATCATATTCCGTATTGGTTATGTTCGATCCGTGATTCACATACTTCATCGTCCCTTTTGTATTACCCAGTGGTACACGTACACCAACCCCTTCCGGAGTATCAGCACCCACATTACATTCGGCTCAGTTGACACTGAGACCCAAATCCACTCCCGGCCTTTCCACAGCTTTCACAGTTTCTTCAACTCCAACCGCTATCGAATCAGCATTTCCACTATGCTTCGCTCCACAACTGACCATCCATATAGGTGTCAGGGCGAGAAGTATCATTCTTAAGGCATTCTTCATAAAACATTTATCTTTTGTCATTACACACTATATTTCTTATATGCGTGGCAGTTCAAATTTTCTTACTCCCTGCCCGTGAATATTTACCAAAATAGGAACTGCCGACATTATTGGCTCTGCCACTTTGAATAGTGTCTCCAAATCATCATCGTTTATTTTAGAAAGATCCAGTTCATATCCATTCTTTGTCAATTCTTCCCCATAGAAAACAAAATTGCTTTCGTCTATATTAATTCGTTTGCCTTTCTCTCTGGAACAAAGGAGCCAACCTAACATCCATTTGAAGATAACCATACCGTCAATCTCCTTTCCCATCAGCAAAGGAGCCTCTCCACAATCGGGCAATTCTCCAATCATGAGCCACAACCCGGGATAGGCAGTAGAAGACATCTTATGTACCCTGCTCCTGAGTTCCTCGTTAGAAATCTGCTCAACGCTTACCAGTGGGTCTCGCTGCATCTGTCTGACAAATTTTGATGAAACAACAGGTTCATAACTAAAATTATCTACAACTATTTCAGTCCACCCTTCCGGATCGTATGATTCCGTAGACGATGCAAAAACTGCTCCCTGCTCCGGATGCCAAGGCATGAATGTACGTGTAAAAACTTGGGTATCTATATCCGCATCCTCAGATTGCAACCAATATCCTTCTTCCTCATAGCCAGGACGCGGCTTGAAGTATCCGAGCCTTGGAGCTTTGGAATCTCTGTAGCAGCGTACGTTAACTCCGGGGGCTGTGATTGAATATAAACTCAGATTTGGTTTTTTTAGGGATTCCATGGAATGACGAGTGAACTTCCAAGGTTTTAGACCGATTGAGTATGTTTTACTGAGTGGCTGACCTTTATTGACTCCGGGGAGGTTTACAGGCTCTGATTCATCAACCCAGCCTTTCAAGTATACATAATCGTCGGTTACATCAATGTCTACCTCGCCGTAGCCACCTGTCAGAGTAATCATCGGGAGGGCTTTATGATTGCCGGACACCTGATACACCGTCTGATAATCTATCTCCATTCCTCCCCCATTTTCTATAAAAAACACACAGTTAGAAGCACTGTCATACCATGGGGTAAATATTCTCCATCCGATTCCGACACCGTCATAACCATCTATCTGAGTATCCTCCCCACGTTTAGTATTGTAGCAATGCAGCTCTCCATTATCAAAATAATAGACTCGCCCGGGGATTGTGATTAATTTATCGTTACCATCAATCCGGGGCATCGGTTTTTTTACAGTCGTTCCCGCGCAGACTGTAAGGACAAACAGTGTTCCCAATACTACTGTCATCCAATTTCTAAGATTATATTTCATAATATATGGATTATTAATCATCACTCATTCAATATTTCTCCCTGCGATACAGGAATATTCACGAAGTCCATACGGTTGGCAGCAAGAACTATATCTGTCGGCTTCACCTTGCTTACATTAACACTCATAGAGAAGGCGGTAGCATTGATATCAAAATCCTTGATTGTGAAAGAGCCTCTGATGGTTTGATTGGGAAGAAACGTTACCTGTCGACCTTGACCGGAAGTGCTGTATCTATCTCCATTGATGGTAGCGATCACGTCTGAATCAAACGCAGTGGCAGAACAGATATAGGTATTGCCAAGGTTGTCATGGCCTGCATCCCGGTTTAGATAGAAGGTAAGCGTTACGTCCTGACCAAAACCGGTGTTGGTAAGTGTATATTCAATCTGGAGGGATGTGCCGTTACGTTGCACACTTAGCATACGGAAATCCATACGATAGTCAAACAATCTGATGTAAGATTGGGGATACTCTATCCATGGATAGACATTAAGACTCTGCTCCGGTTCATCCTCTTTGTTGCTGCACGAAGATAGCAGTGTGCATAGTGAGGGGGCAATGAACATTAAAATTGCCCAAGGCAAAAAATAATAAGATTTTTTCATTGTATTTTGTATTTTTTGAAATGATTAGTCATGTTTTAAAGTTTAATTTGCGTTTCTAATTATTTACTCGTTATCGTCTCAGCTTAAAGGGCATTTCCTTAGTGCCGTCTGCGCTAACCCATGAGCCGGAGAATACCAATCCGTTATAGTGACCGGTGAAGTTTCCGGTCATGTTTCCGTCAACCGATTCTTTAAGCGAAACCTCATGCTGGCCTCCACTCTGAGTATATTGTCCTGTCAGGTAGATAGGGACATTGTTCTTCACATACATATAATGACCTGAGATAGAACCGTCAGGATACTCCGTGATCTTCATTTTTACCGCATACTTACCATCAATGTACCCCTCCATTTCTAATGCTCCGCCAAACTGTGGATCCTTATTAGACTGCGCCTCATCGGGATATTCCGTAAGCTCATAGCCATTGCGATTTTTGTCGGTTGCTTTCGTATATGTTACGTCATACCCCTTCCCTTTCTTCCTGAACTTCACATCAGAGACACCACTATTGCCTTCTTTTACCGGTTCGCTATAGAGATATACAGGCTCTCTTGGGTTGCCGGGGCTATGGAGATCCGGTGTGCTGTAAAGGAAAAATGTCCTGTCTCCATTCCTATCTTCATTGCTCAATATGAATCCTACGCATTCTTCTGAAGGGTTTGTACCGCGCACTGTAAGAATTTTTAAATTTGGTTGTCTATAATCATATCTATCCAAGATATCTATTTTCCAGTTCCCCTCACTTCGCTTCAAGGCATATAGGAGAGCAAGGCGTTCACTATTGTAAGGAATGCAGTCTCCCATGTTACTGTCTGACAACCCCGCCTTTTCCAACAATAGGTAATCTTCCGGATTAATCAGGTCACCCTTTGCCATGTAGCCGCTCATCACCTTTCCATCTTTTTCAATGGCTACCTTAATCCAGATACCCTCTTTATCAAATTCCGAGGGCAAACACTCAACTGGTGTACCATATTCCAAATCCTCTATAGGGTCTATGCCTACACCATCTTCCACACTCTTGAATATGACAGTATGGTTTGCCAGCACATTCGCGTTTGGCTCCATCCTATTCGAATGGAACAATAGAGTACATACTACACCGACAATCGCTACACCTGCAGCTATCCCACCCCAAAGCAGCCATTTTTTACGATTACTGTTTTCTTCATCTTCGTACGTCTCATCATATTCACCGGTTGATTCTGCACACGGCTGTTCTGTGGCACCATCTTCCAAATCAGTGATATTTTGCTCCGTGATTTGCGGTTCTCCGATTCTCTCTGAGTCTATTCTCTCCGAAACAACGCTCTCAGGCACCCGTGTCCCACAACCCGGACAGAACAATGAACCTTCCGGTAGTTCCAAGCCGCATTTGTGGCAGAACCGTCCAAAGCCGGAATATGATCCCGTGTTTACTAAATTTGAAAGATTCTCCTGAATCTCGTCATTACCCCCGATCTGTATCCTATGCCAGCCCATTATTCTGTAAATTGCCTGTAGCAATCCAAAGAATAAGTATATAAAACTGAAAAGCACAATCTCTCCTTTGATGGTATTAAGGTAATTATCCACCATATTTGTTACCGAGCTAACTCTTTCAAATGCTCCATTAATTCCATAAGATTGGTATGAACCGGATTTAATCTGTTTCATGAATGAATAGACTGTGAAAGCTATTACACAACATCCAATTATTATGGTCACCACCTGTGATAATATACAAGTGTAACTGAATTTCACATCGTCTGCACCTTTACGCGCTTTGTCAGACCAAGTTTCCTCCTTCGCAAGTGATTTGAACTGGATTAGCAGAAAGATGACCGCTGCTATTGAGACTATAAAAACCACGACCAGCAGTGTCACTACTAATTTTAAATCTTTTAAAAATACATAATACCAGTAATTATACAAAAAAACAACAAACAGCAGAATCCAGAGTGCCGGCATAATTAGCTCTGTCAGCATTATATTTCTTATCCTCAATTCGGAGTCAATTGACTTTTGCGCACCCTTGAAAAGACATATTCCTATTAAGTAAAATATATACCCTAGTAAAGATATAAAAATACACAAAAATATAATCGCTCCGTATGCCGCGAATGTGTCTTCATAATAATCCATACTCATATTGAATATGGAAGGCAGGATGCCACGACTCACTATATCAGTTAAATTATAGCACAAATATGAACTGATTACCAAACAGATATAACAGAATATAGTCTGAATCATCGTTCCCCAGAAAACAAGTGCCGTAGATCTCTTCCACTTTACATTTTCAATAAAATTATCCATAATATTCATAATAAATGCGATCCTCGGCTCCTGGAAAGCATAATGTTGAGATTCGTTACGGGTATATAAAAAGCGTGAGAGCCGTACTGTTGCTCGTTCCACTATCTGAGGCCCTGGAATTGCCCATCACTGTTGAACGAGCAAACCTGCAGAAGCCTCACGCGGAATATATGTAAATACACCAATGGTTAGCACTCGCGTGTTTACCATTGGCGGAATATACATATCCACAAGGCATCTACTGTTTGCTACATTCTTGACAGTGATTGAAATTTTCCAGGTTTCAGATAGTCAAGAAGAGCGTCAAGTAAACGCTTCCAAAATGTCTGCCGACCCACCCACGTTACCCTGACCGGGCTTCCGCGTTGCGGTCAGCAACTGCAAAGTTAGAAAATTTTTTTGAGCCTGCCAATAGTCGATACCTTATAATCAAGATTTTTATCAAGAAATCCTACTGAATATCAGAATTTTTAAGTAACTTTGTGCATGGAAAAGGTCAGATTTTCGATGCCTACGATCGGTGCCTCCTTTAGAGATCTCAGTAAGAAACTCTTCGTCTTATCCAATATGGAGATTATAACAGGTACTGAATTAATGGCTGGACTGTAAACATTAAGTATAATTTTTGTATTTCTATGAACCTACATTTTTTCTTTTTTCAACTGGCACCCGCCCTGAATTTTATTTTTAAAATAAGCTACATTCCGCAGGACGAAGACTTCAAAGAGTTGACACCTGAACAATATGAGGCATTTAACCAGAGAGGTTCGGAAGAGGATCAAAAGAATTTGGCAAATCAAAAACTTTTTGCCTTTCTCCCCGATGATCCTAAAGTATCCAACCACGTTTTTAAGTTGTCTGGAAACAATCTGTTTATAGTGACGGAAGAAGAAATCAATGCCTTTGCATCTGCTTCTGCACTAATCGACAAATGTTGCAGCGATAGCAACCATCATTTTGATAGCCTGATGGATAAACTTACCTATCTAAGACAGACTATGCCTGATGTCTTCACCGAAGGAACTCCCTACGCCATTCACGGAAAACGCAGAAAATGAACAACCCTTTTGATTACATACCGGATGCCATGTGTGATGAGGCATTCCGAAAATTGATTGTCAAGCTGGATACCCTAAAGAAAAGTGACCGGCATGAGGACATTAATTTCTGTCGTGAACTTGAGGCAGGGAAAATGCTCGGTGTACTCATTGCCATTGACTCATGCGGAATACGTCATACCTTATACGCTTTCTCCGGGCAGTTAGGCGAGGGTGGGTTCTATCATAACGGATTTGTAAATCCTGTGTTCGATTATCTCCAGCCGGACGGTTATTTCAAAACAAGGGAATCCGATATATCCCGCCAAAACATTGAAATCAAACTCTTTGAAGAAGAAGGCTTTGCAAAGATAAAAAGTAATTATGAGCGTGCAAAAAGGGTATTAGATGCCGAAGTTGAAGAATATAAGGAAAAATGTCGCTTGTCTAAATTGGAAAGAAACGCAAAAAGGGAGTCGGGCATTATAAATGAAGTTGAAAGGGCAGCCATGATACGCCAAAGTCAGTTTGAGAAAGCAGAACTTCACCGTCTTAAAAAAAGAGTGGCAAACAGTCTTGAACCTCTTACTGCAAATCTAAAGGAAGCCCAATCACGTCTTGATGCTCTGAAAGAAAAGCGTCACTCTGATTCCGAAGCCTTACAGAAATGGGTATTCACTAACTTCAAACTTCTCAATGCTCGCGGTGAAAGCAAGAGTCTAAGTGAAATCTTTGCTGAGACGCCCATGAAAATTCCTCCTTCCGGTGCCGGCGAATGTTGTGCTCCAAAACTGTTACAGGCTGCCTATCTGCGAGGTTGGAACCCTTTATCAATAGCTGAATACTGGTATGGGAAATCTAAAGGTGGGGAAGTGAGGATACATGGCGAGCATTACCCGGCATGCCGTGGCAAATGCCTTCCTGTGCTCAGCTGGATGCTTCAAGGACTTTGCATACAACCACCTCTCGATAATGATTACCAGTCTACTGCGCGGCATAATCCGGAAATTATATACGAAAACCAATGGTTTTGCATAGTTAATAAACCCAGTGGAATGCTCTCTGTCCCCGGTAAAGGAGAGGTAATTTCGGTGCAGCAATGGCTCGAAACCAAATATGGAGCTGATCGGGTTGTGAAAATGGCTCACCGCCTTGACCAAGATACTTCCGGATTACTCATAGCTACCTTCGGCTCCCTTTCATTCAAGGTGATGCAATCTCTTTTTGCTATGAGGAGAGTAAAAAAGACGTATGTTGCCGAACTAACAGGTGACTACCAATCACATGGTCTCCCCCCTCAGGGACACATAGCCCTTCCTATTTCCCCCGATTGGCTTGATCGTCCTCGCCAACATATAGACTTTAATAATGGTAAGGAGGCAGCAACAGATTATGAGTTTATTGGTGTCTCGAAAAACCGCAGCCGCATAATTTTACACCCACTTACCGGGCGTACTCACCAACTGCGGGTGCATGCAGCATCAGAAATGGGACTTGGATTACCAATCGTGGGAGACCGCCTATATGGTAAAAATATAAACAATGACTCGGAGCGGCTTCTTCTTCATGCTCAAAAATTAGAATTCATATTCCCAATAGATGGCAACCACTATTGTTTTGAGTCACCTCTTCCATTTTGATAAGTTCTCACTGCCAATGAAAGAGTTTAATATTTAATGAATAAGCCAAAAATCCTGATTACCTCTGTTAGAGATCAAAGTAAGCGTATGGAAACAGCCTCAAAAAATGTAACTGAAAGATACGGAATTCTCTTTGTGCATGGCATTGTAGGGAATAATCGTATTTTTGATTTTTTACGACCATTAATTTCCCCTAATCAGGGTAGATATGTGATAAAGAATGTTGAGCTTAATGGTCACGGTGGTAATGCTCTTGATTTCTCCAGAGCTTCAATGTCACAATGGAAAACTCAGGTTGAAGAAGCGGTAACTGATTTGGGAAAGCAATGTGAGAAAATTGTGGCGATAGGTCATTCAATGGGTTGCCTGTTGGTGATGGAGCAGGCTTCAAAAAACCGCATGGCAGGTCTATTTCTATTAAACCCTCCGATGCGCATAAAACTGAGACTCCAACTGTTTACAAATGCATTAAAAGTAATAACCGGAAATACACTACAAGATCCGGTTGCCTCAGCAGCTAAGGAAGCATACGGCATCTCACTGGATTTTAATCCATTACACTATTATGGATGGCATAAACGCTATATTGAGCTATTTGCTGAAATCATTAGGGCTAAGAAAAGCCTTTTACCGGATATAGATTGCCCTGTCAAGGTTATACTTTCGCGTAGAGACGAGATGGTTTCTCTTTCCTCAGCTGAAGTTTTCAAGGAATTATCCAATTTCAATGTAACAATATTACCTGATTCCACACATTATTATTATTCTGCCAAGGATCGTGAATTAATATGCAGAGAGTTTACGAGTTTCATGTCAAATCTATAGTAAAATGTCATCACTGTATATAATTCATTAATAAGGTTGTTACATTGAATCTGTAATTGCTTTAACCCTACTACCCTGCTGATGGAATTTATTCAGACTGTTTTTAGAGGGTGACGGTTATTTTCTTAGCTTGTCCGGCTTTTATGGTCACCGGTATAAAGCGGTCTACAAAAGCATTATCCCCCAGTGGCTTTACAGCTTTATCCTCACTTTCAGCCATTACAGTATATGTTGCATCCATATTTGTAGGGTTTATGATTTCCAAAGTCACCTTATTGCCGGCAATTTTTATCACCCTTGCTTCAGCATGGTCAAAGACCATCAGATCCTTTTCTCCTCTCACATATATTCCCGGGATTTCCAACGCCATCAATGCCCCATTAGTTTCATTCCAGCCGGTTTTAGATCAGTGACTCCATGAGCTGGAAATTTTACTTCCATAGCACTCATTGTCAGCGTGTCCCCCTTGGAAAAGTTCATAGCACAATCAAGGCTCTCACTGAAGCCGATAAATTGAGGCTTTCTCTCCCTCACTCTTATCATTGATATAGATTGATTTTTACTCAATGATATGAAATAATAAAATGAATTTTCTTATTAAAATCAGAAAGAAGAAAAAACAGATAATTATGATCTGGCGGTAATTTTGTCTATTTTTATAGCAGCTATGTAATAAATCAGTCTTTTTTACATGGTTATCATACATCTATTTGAAACATTATTATTAAATTTACCACAAAATTAATATAAATTGAAAATCCTATGGAAAATTTGTATAAAAAAGATATGATAGAGGCAGCCTTGAGATTCAGAGCTGCCAAACTATGGGAAGTGCTTGACGACAGCATGATATTCGCTGTGCGTCTACCTGACGGGAAAACAGGATATTGTTGCGTAATGGGTAATGCCGGAGAACACTACGCTATTGCACTCTATAAAGGGTCAGTAGGGTTTACAACCTATCTGAACTCTATAACCAATAAGGCATTGATGAATCCATTTGAGATCTTCATGACATACGAGTGCATAAATTGTGACTTTGAAAATGCTACTGACTCTGGGCTAAATACCCACCAAAAAGCTCTAATAAAAGAGGTAGCTAAAGAAAACAATCTCAAAATTTGCCGTCCTAAAGGTTATCCTACCGTAATACGCCATAACCGAGGCATCATGATTACCGATGTTGACCAATCTGATGCCGAATCAATTACCTGCGCCTTGAAAGCCGGACTTGAAGTGGCATCTAAAATTAAAAATATCCCAACCTCAGAACTAAATACTCTTGGATTTGGAAAACCTCATACTTACCCTCCTGTAAAAGGAGGGAAGAAGATTCCTTTCCTTATTCCTCAAGATGACGGAACATATCAATGGAGCCTTACGAAAACTCCTGCTTTAGGTAAAGATACTTATCTGCGTCCTAAGTATTCAAATATAATGACTATTGGGCGTCTCAAATCAATTGATCATAAAGGCGAATATCAAGTAAAGCTATTCCACATGCCTGCCACTGTGAAATGTGCTGGAGGTAGCTATTATCCCATGATGATGATACTTGTTAACAAAGCCGACGGTATGTTAGTGCCTATTATGAGCCAATCAGAACAGCCCCATGACTATGAGGACCTCCTTAATCAGCTTGCATTCACTTTCCTAAATATGGATGGGTGCCCTCAATCAATAGAGATATGTGACCCCATGACTGAATCATTCCTTTCCGATTTCTGTTCAAAAGTTAACATCGAGCTTGTTAAGGTTTCTCAACTTCCTATAGTAGATCACGCTATCACAATATTGGGAACCTCTCTGGGTTTCGGCTTCTAAGTCATCTTAAATAATATATGATAATGGGGTGTATCAATTTGGTACACCCCATTATCATATCCCTCTTGCATATATCTCCTATCTGTATTATAGTTCCATCTTACTTTCTGTGAGTGAACCCAAAGATTCACTGTCCACCCCCGGTTGAATTAATTTTAATACTAAACCAGAGGACACTCAATATTACGGCTATGAAAACATTATAGGCAAGAATTGTTAAAAATTTTTGGTCAATTACTCATAATTGTGTAAATTCGGATTCTATTTCTATCCGGATAAAAACTTAAACAAATTTTATGGATATTACAATTAAATTTATTGGATTTTGGTCAACTTTTAATATTCACGATAATATCTTCGTGAAAACCCTGTCTCAGTGTCATAATGTAACCGTTCTCGAGAAAGGGAATGTTCAAACTCCTGATATTCTTTTCTATTCACGCTATAGCAATGGAGCGCATCTAAAACCGGATTGTATAAAGGTCTACTATACGGGTGAAAATGATTTTCCGAATTTCAATGAGTGTGATTATGCCCTGTCATTTTATAATTTTGAATATCTTGACCGCCATTTGCGTTACCCTCTTTATAAATTTTATGAATATGATCAACTGGAACGTCCTCTGGTGATAAATGATTCTGATGCAGTAAATAGAAACTTCTGTTCGCTTCTGATGAGAAATTATTATAACTGTGACTCAAAAAGGATAGAGATAATTGATGCCGTGGAGAGTTATAAAAAGGTGAGTTATGGTGGACCGTTCAGAAATAATGTTGGGGGATGCGTTGAAGAGAAAATCCCATTTATTCATAATTACAAATTCAATCTTGCACTTGAGAATAGCGACATCGATGGGTATGTCACTGAAAAAATCCTTGAGCCTTTTGTGGCAGCCACTGTTCCTATTTACTGGGGCACGGACTGTGTGTCAAAAGACTTTAACCCTGATGCCTTTATCAATGTCAGAGATTTTGACAACTTACACAATCTTATTGACTTTATCAAAAGGCTTGATAATGATGCCTCTGAATATTTAAAAATGCTCAGAGCCCCCAAATTAATTAGCGGTTCTTCTCCCGACTTTGATTCAATGCTGTTGGATTTTTTAAATAATATCGTAATCAATCGAAAAAAATATGTCCATCCACATGGGGAAATTAATGTGCTCAATAGCCGTAATACTCTGATGTGGCAAATGTATAATAGTAAATTCCTAAGACTCTATACCAAAGCAATGCGAAAAATGGGACTTTCTAAATAAGCTTACCAAAACATAGATAAAGATTAAACTGTTTAGTTATTTCGGGTATAGATTTCAGTAATTATGGTAAACCCTTTTTCTTAGAATAAATGTTATATAAAAGGACAATGTAAAAAAATATCGTCAATTGTCCTTTAAGCCGGCATTCGTTAAATCATTGAATCCGGACTTATCATATAAAACTGAAATATTATCAAAATATACTATGGAATTAGAACAAATTAAATCTCCGGCAGATATCAGGGATCTATCAGTCACTGAACTCTCCGCCCTTTGTGATAAACTACGCCAAGCTTTCTTAGTTAAAATATCCGCTCACGGCGGCCACGTGGGTCCTAACCTTGGACTTGTGGAAGCAACCGTAGCATTGCATTATGTCTTCAATACACCTCAGGATAAAATAGTATTCGACGTATCACATCAGACCTATATACACAAAATGCTCACCGGGCGAATAATGGCATTCCTGGATCCGAAGAAATATGATGACGTCACGGGTTACACTAATCCTAACGAATCTCAATATGATCTTTTCACAATAGGCCATACCTCAACTTCCGTGAGCCTTGCCGGAGGAATAGCAAAAGGACGTGATCTCCAGGGTGAGAAATATAACGTCATAGCACTTATCGGCGACGGTTCCCTAAGCGGCGGGGAGGCTTTTGAAGGGCTTGACGAGGGTGCCACGCTTAAATCTAATTTTATTGTGGTGGTAAACGACAACAATATGTCAATTGCTGAAAACCATGGCGGATTATATTCCGGACTTGCAAAACTTAGAGAAACAAAAGGGACAGCCAAAGACAATTATTTCAAGGCTCTCGGTTACGATTATATTTATGTTGACAACGGTAATGACATAATATCACTTGTAGAAGCCTTTAAAAAGGTAAAGGACATTGATCACCCTGTAGTAGTGCATATCCACACTGACAAAGGACACGGTTATGAGCCGGCTGTGGAGAATAAGGAACGTTTCCACTGGTCAATGCCATTCAATCTGAAGACCGGTCAACTACTTAATCCTGATGAGGGAGAAGACTATTCTGATATTTTCTCATCTGAGATGATGCGCCAGATGAAAGCCGACCCAAAAGTGTGTGTGCTTACAGCCGGGACTCCCGGTGTACTCGGATTTACACCGGAACTCCGTAAGGAGGCAGGAAGACAGTTTATTGATGTTGGTATTGCTGAGCAGGAGGCTGTGGCAATGGCTTCCGGAATAGCAAAATCCGGGGCACGACCCTGTTTTGGGGTAGTAAGTTCATTTGTTCAGAGAGCCTATGATCAGTTATCACAAGACGTGGCAATCAACGGAATGCCTGTAGTTGTGAATATCTTTGCAGGCACAGTGCTCGGTATGAACGATGTAACCCACCTCGGTTGGTTTGATATTGCCCTTATCTCCAACATACCCTCATGGGTGTTCCTTGCTCCTACCACAGCAGAAGAATATCTCGCCATGCAACGTTGGGCTATGCAGCAGACATCATATCCGGTGGCAATTAAACTTCCGGGAGGTGAAGTAAGACACAGTTCAGAACCTGTTGACACTGACTATTCTGACCTTAACAAGTTTAAGATAATGAGAAAAGGTTCGGAAGTAGCCATCATTGGAGCCGGTACATTCTTCGGTGTTGCTGAGCAAGCAGCAGATCTCCTTTCTAAAGAAGGAATTGATGCCACTGTTATTAATCCACGTTATCTTTCAGGGCTTGACAGCGAGATACTTGACAATTTGAAAACAGATCATTCACTTGTAGTCACCATAGAAGACGGAGTAATAAGTGGCGGATTTGGTGAGAAGGTAGCAAAATATTATGGCGACAGCGACATGAAGGTAAGCTGTTATGGCATCGCCAAGAAATTCCTTGACCGTTACAATCATGCCGAGGTTTTGAAGGAGAATCGTCTTACCGCTCCGCAGATTGCAGAAGATATCTGTAAAATTATCAAGAAATAACTAAGTAACTAAATATAAGAATTTGGCGTGGCAATTATCGATAATTGCCACGCCAAATTCTTATATTTCATAAGCAGTAGATTTAACCTTCAGTATGGAAGCTGGTAAATTTATCATGCTCCTGCACCGGTAGCCCGGATTCTTTCTTTGCCATTTCAATTCCTTTCAGGAGGAAAGCCATGTTTTTACCAAGGTTGCGCATTGTCTGTAAACCTTCAAGGTCATCTTCCACATCAGCAGCAGTAAAGCCATGCACCTCATTCCAGTATGTGCTTGACACTATGGGCATGGAGCAGATAGTGAAATATTTATTGATTTCATCAAAAGCAGAAGTTGAACCAGCACGACGTGACGACACTACGGCAGCCCCAACTTTCATTGTTTTGTCAAACACCCCCGATGTGCTGTAGAACAATCGGTCAAGAAACGCCAATAATTGTCCATTGGCACCGGCATAATATACCGGACTACCCACCAACAAGCCGTCTGCCTCAGCAAATTTCGGAGCAGTCTCGTTTACGAGGTCATTAAACACGCAACGCCCGTGTTCACGACAGAAGTTACAGCCAATACATCCTCGTATGTCTTTATTCCCCACGTTAATACGCTCTACCTCAACTCCGGAGGCTTTCAATGTTTCCTCCACTTCGCGGAGTCCACGGTCAGTGCAGCCATTCAGATGCGGGCTGCCGTTGATTACCAATACTTTCATTTGTCTATAAAATAATAAGAATTTATAATCAAAACAGCGCCACTAAAAAATTTGTTCTACAAACATCATATTAATATGCGCCTTTCATAATGAAATATGAATCCTATTTCCCTATATAATACTGGTTCTTGGCAAACAACGGTGTCTATTAGTCTGGTATAACACTCACAATTTAAATAAATACATTGCCTAAATTAAAAAACTTTAAATTTATGTGCCTGTTTATAAAGAAATTTTAAAGTTATGTTGTTATAAAGGTATAATAAAATAAAATACACACACGATTACACGAAACTACTATGAAAACAACACATCTCTTATTCATACCGGCAGCCCTTTTAGGATTAGGACTTACTTCATGTGCTCAAGACGAACCGGTTAGTGAAACCCATGGAAGAAGCATCAACTTCCGTCCGGCAATCAGTACACGTGCCACCGAGACAACTAATGCTAATCTTTCTGCTATAAAGGTCGCGGCATTCATGGGCGGTTCCACATTTTTTGAACCACTTGACTTCACAAAAGGATCTGACAATTTCTTCACATCATCTCCAACTTACAACTGGCCCGGTGATGACAGCGAAATATCTTTCTTTGCATACGCTCCTACCTCAATGAGCGGAGTGACCTTAACTCCCGATACAAAAACTCTCGCTGCCTATTCTCCTGCGGCTGACATAGCAAACCAAGTAGACTTCATAACCGCTTCAGCCTCCGGCAAACGCTCTACCAATGAGGCAAGTGGTGTGCCCTTGACTTTCAATCATCAGCTCTCTCAGATTGAAGTGCATGCAAAAGCTGACAATGATGCTTACATATTTAAAATTTCCGGCGTGCGTATCGGTCAGCCGGTATCAAAAGGCGATTTTGACTTCACCAACTCAACATGGACACCAGGCACTGATAAGGCTATCTATGATGAAACATACACTACTCCTGTCACCCTCACCTCTACAGCTACCAGCGTGATGGGCGAAGGAGGCAACGCAATGCTGATTCCTCAGCAACTTACTGCCTGGGATCCTGAAAATGACGCTTCTAACGCTAATGAAGGTGCATACATATCTGTAAAACTTCAGATTAATACTGTGGCAGGCGCGCAGATATATCCTTTCGAGTCTAACACAGACTGCCAATGGGCGGCTATACCTCTAAATACTAATTGGGAAGCAGGCAAGAAATATGTCTATACTCTTGATCTCTCCAGTGGAGCAGGCTATGTTGATCCCAAAGATCCAGAACCGGGCACACCAGTTCTTGGTGGACCTATCAAATTCACAGTAGATGTTGTCGACTGGAATCCATCAGAACAAGATCTTCCCATGACTACGACGGGTGAAGACAATAACTAATAACATATTTATGAAGATACCTTCAACACATACAATCCTCTCAACAACAATAAAAGTAGTGTCGGTCGGCATCATGGCAGTAACCGCTGTGGCGTGTACCGACACTGCTTTTGATGCTCCCCTCTCATCACAGCGGGAGATACAGTTTGATGTGAGCATATCAGATAAATGGAATTCCTTGAACGATGCAACACGAAGCAGTGAACTCACAATTCCTAAGGTGATCACACTCTCATCGGGAGAAAAAACCTTATACCTTGTCCCGACTGTAGAAGAAGGTATCTCAATTTCTGCACCTACCTCCACAACAAGAGGCATACAGACCTCCGGTGACAATATCACAGATTTCGGAGTATTCGCCTCTGTTGTCGGCTCTGAATCAGGACCTGATTATATGTATAATGAGGAAGTGACCAGTGAACGTAACTGGACAACACTTCATAACTATCTGTGGCCCGGTGAAGGTGAACTTCATATAAATGCGTACTCACCCTATACTGGCGCGCCAACCACGGAAGGGATTACCTCTCTACCCTCCCCCACTGCCGTCGGGAATCTAAAGATCGACTACACAGTCCCCGCAGAGGTAGCAAAGCAGCAAGATCTGATGTGGAGTAACCCATGCGATGCCTCTGCCTCCCCTTGCGACATTACTTTCAATCATGCATTAACAGCTATTCGCTTCTCTGCCGGCTCAGAACTGGCACCATGCACCGTAAAGGAAATAGCCATAAAGGGAGTAGCAAACACCGCTACTCTTGACCTTGAGACCGGAGAATGGACTACACCCACCGGCTCTGCGTCATATTCGGTAAGTCCAAACCTCTCTCTCTCTGCCACAGAGGGTTCAGAATATGTGGCTTACGGCACTCCTATTATTGACAGTGACAACACATTTCTCCTCATGCCTCAAGACTTGGATGCAGACGCATCTGTAGTGCTTACCATCGATACTAACGGAACCGAGACCACATTAGAGGCATCTTTTGACGGACAGATGTGGATACCAGGCAAAACTATCACTTACCATCTCTCAGCAGATCCCAACCAGGAGGTGCTGGTGCTTGATGTGACAGGAGATTTCGCATCGACATATACAGGCGGTACGGATAACTTTGCCGTCACCAGTAATCTGATTAAAGGTGGACAAACTATCCCGGTAAAATGGATAGCAGAGTTTGTTGATGATAACGGTATAGTGATTGACAGACCTGATTGGATTACAGACATGACTGACTCCGGGGAAGGTAACTCTGACTGTACTGCCCATACTATAATTCAGGAGCCTATATTTAATCAGCTAAGTCAACAGTCACAAATTTTACAGAATGCCGCCGACATAAACTCTACAAGCGGTAACACCCCCTATAATCTTTCCTCATCAACCGGACAAGCGACCATAGAAAATACTGCCAATACATACATTATAAATGCTCCGGGGAAATATTCAATTCCATTAGTTTATGGCAATGCAATCAAAAACGGTGCTACCAACTCATCTGCATATACCTCCTCCTCTCATAACAGATATGCCCTGAAAAATTTTGTTAATCATCTTGGTAATGCCATAACTGATCCTTACATCTATAATAACTCAGGGTGTGAGCCGGCTGAGGTCATGTTGATATGGGAAGATGCCCTTAGTCTGGTGAGAAATGTATCGCTTTCGTCTGATAAAAAGAGCATTGAGTTTGATGTGCCTCAAAACTCTATCAGGCAAGGGAATGCCCTTATCGCCGTATATGATAAAGATGGTTCCATAATGTGGAGTTGGCAACTTTGGATAACCGATTACACACCTGCAAACGAGACCATCGGAATTAACGTATCAGGCAAAACACATAATATATATACACGTAGTATAGGCGATATTATGGGCGGAGATATAACTGATTTCCAACCTCGTAGCGTCAAGGTTCGTTTTACTCAGACAGATGTGCCTGAGGGACTTGAACCTCTTCAGAAGATAGTTGACTTCACCCAGACAGGTATAACAATTTCTACACCTGATTGCTTTACCTACTACCAATGGGGCCGCAAAGACCCGATGATGTCTGAGATGATGCAATGGTATGACAAAGATCATAAAGAAATCACTTCCCTTAAATTAAATAATATTAAGAATGATCTTCCTGACGGACAGACCATAGAGCAATATTGGATATTGACCCCCAATATTTTCTGGGAAAGTGAACATCAATTTAATTTCCAGTATACCAATCTTTGGAACACCAATCTGTCTGAATCATCTCCGATTAAAACTATTTACGATCCCTCTCCCCTAGGAAGCATGGTGCCTCTACGCACCATATTTCGAAGCATAATTGAAGATGGCACCTTGACCATAGAATCCACTGCTACTGCCTCTCGCAAAATTGGTTATTATTTCACTCTGTCTGATGGAGAAGTCTATTTCCCATTATTCGGTTATAGAGAAGGCACAAGCGGTGGGATTGGCAATGTCGGAATAGCCGGAGAATACTGGAGCAGCTATTCTGTCAATAGGTCGGAAAGTGCGGCATTAGTGCTCAAAGCTATTGACCAAAAAGCTCCGGCAAATATTGAGCAGGAACCACGTGCCCATGGTTTCGGTGTCCGTCCAATGCTCGAACAATAGTATCTTTACATATATTAATCTATTATCATGGAACATCTTTCGCGCTATGTCTCCGACGGATTTGAGACAGCAAAAAATGGGAATGCCAATATGGTTTATCAAAATGTAGTGAAGTATCTTGAAAACGGGCAACTTCCCTTAAGGAGTCATTATGCCTTTGGATGGATTATATATTACGCGCTTCACCAACAACCGGACTCAGAAATAGTGGAGCGCAAAAAACTGCTTGCCAATTACCTTCGTCTCAGCGTTGCAAAACCCCACAAGCTCCATTCAATGATTCTCACTGAAGCCATACGTCTATATAAAAATGCTAAAAATGCAGCCTATGGAAAGAAAGGATCTGAGGTGCAGAAATTTTCCATAGTGAAGTTCTCAGAATTATGGGATCTTTCCAATCTCCGTCCGGGCGACAAGCGAAGAAAGGAACATGAGGGAAAAGAATCATCATCTACAACGGAAAAACTTATCACCCTTTATATAGACGAGATTGAAAACACTAAAAACCAACCTTGCCGGAAATTTATAGGTGTTATTGAGGAGGCTCTTCAGATGTATCCTGAATCATACACTCTTCTGTCACAGCAAGCAATGTTAAAAGCACTATCATGTGAAACTGAAGAAGCCAGGAATCTGTTGCGTAAGGCTTTACTATTCGCTCCCGGAAAGTTTTTCCTTTGGAGCCGACTTGCCATGCTTGTTCCGGCAGATGAAGAACCGCGTAGGCATGTCGCTCTACTATACAAGGCTCTATGCTGCCCCGGTCCTGAGCAATTTAAAGGGAAAATCAGGTTAGCCCTTGCCGAAGCTTTCATTAAGAAAAATCAATTTCATTATGCCATGTGGGAATTAGACCGTGTAAAACAGATATATGAAAGCAACAGTTGGCACTTGCCTAAGGCACATATAATGGCAAGCGGTAGACTCCCACGGGAAACTGTGGCATCAGACCCGGTAGCATTGTACAGAAAATTAGTGTCACTCGCTGACGATGAGATTTACAATGCCCTACCGATAATTAAAGTAAGAAAGACCTACCATAAAAATCCCGATACTGACACTTCTCCACGTAGCGGCAACCGAAATTTCGGTAAGCCGGCGGTGGTATGGCGAGTGACAGATGCAGAGGGGAAAAACTACTGGCTTCAGCCTCATAAATTCGGTATACCGATGGATTTACCCCTCGGCACTACTCTTCAAATCCGCATACATGGTTCCCGTCCGGTAAAAGCACAACTTGACCCTGTTGTATGATTTCTAAACTATTTACCACCTAAATTAAATCTGAAGCCGACATTGAGATTAAAATCACACGGATGCTTCTTATAGATGGTATTCAACGAGGAGCCATCTTTAAAATAATAGCTTATCCCGGGTTCCAAATATATTCCCAAGAAATTGTTAAGATTAATCTGAAATCCCACCGAACCATTGATTGAAAACTGAACAGGGCGTTCAGTTATATTGAATACTGTGGAGGTGGCACCATTAGGTTTAATTTTAGCATAATATCGTTTTGTTGAACCGGACACACATTTATCAACCTCTAATCCACCGGAAAGATATAAGTTGAACCATTTCCATGACAGCGGACGGTATTTCAGATTGACAGGTATGCCGATATAGTGAAGCGATTGCTCACCGCTACTGAACAGACTATTCTCAGTGGGAACATATTTCACATCGGAAGAAAGGTAGGTATAGACCAATCCGGTTTCAATTCCTACACTTTTGCTTAAATGATAAAGAAAAGTCACACCTATTTTTATCGGCATGTGATGACTATAATCCTCTCTGTATTGGGTAGTCTCATCATTTTGTGATGCCTCATTATCGTATGGGTAAAGGGCTTTTTTCAGTGGTAATTTTTTATCTTCGGGTGTTGAGTCATCTCCATTTTCATCATCGCCATTCCCATAATTATTAGAATTATCCCAATCGCCATTGTCATCAGAGGGAGTAGTCGGAAGAGGTTCATCGTCATCCCCTGGGGTTGTAGGAGTAGGATCATCGCCGATGGGATCGTTCAAGTTTGGAGGAATCACTCCATTTCCTATATTGCTATTACCGGAATCATAATAACTGCTCTGACTATAAGCACCGGCAGAGGTCATAACTCCCAATGCTAATTTATCCGAATATGTCTTAGGTACTTTTCTTATTATAGTTGTTCTTGCGGCAGCCATAATATTAACATCACCATCTCCACTGCGTAATGACAGTTTTATATCATTCCTATCGTTGTCGTTGCCGCTATCTATCCTTTCCGAGTCCAATCCACTGTCATGACAATTATCCAAATCAATAATTTCATCATTTACAGTATCCGGGTAAGCTTCATCTGTTTCTTCTCGTTTATAGTCTGCAACATTCTTTCCCTTACCAACCTGTGCAATCCTGCGGATTATGTTCCCTCCCCCCGATGATCCATTATTATTAATCTCCATAATTCCGGAGTCCACAAAAGCTTCTTCTACTATTTCATTATTAATATCATTATATTCAGGCACATAAGCTCTGAGATCCAAATTTTCATCCTTATGCCACATATTAGATACAACTCCACTTATAATCATTATTACAGCAATAGCTGCTGCATACCGATAAAATCTTAGACGATATGCAGGTTTTACCGCACTCTTACTTCCATCGAGAGAAGGGTCTACCTTCTCCCAAAGTCCCTCCGGCACTTCCATCTTATAGTCCGAAAGTTTATTTTTTATATCGTCAAGCCATTTATCTTCCATGTGACGTAGAGATTTCTTGGTTAATATATTCCCTTATCTTCTCCGCAAGCAAAGCCTTTGCTCTAAGAAACTGAGAGGCAGATGAATTAACCCTTATATCTAACATTTTAGCTATCTCCTTATGACTCTTTTCTTCATAGACACGTAAATTAAACACCACCCGGTAGCCGGAAGGTAATTCACGAATCATCTGCAATAAAACAGATTCCGGTATTATCCCAATATCTACACCGGGAGATTCAATTTCATCTGTCTGATTTGTGATCGGTACAAATTTAAGTCTGCCCTTCTCCTTAAGAAAATTAAGAGACTGATTGGCAACAATTCTGGCAAGCCAAGCTTTCAATGAGCCTTTACCTTTATATTTGAAAGAAGCCAATGAAGAAAAAATCTTTATAAAACTATCTTGCAAAACATCTTTTAAATCATCGTCATCGGATATATAGCGAGCACATACACCGGCAAGATAGCCGGCATATGCATCATATATTTGTCTTGCCGCTTGATTGTCTTTTTGGTTTAACAATTTGACAATCTGCAATTCACAATCGCCATTATCCATTTACAGGGTTTATTCACATACACTATGAAAAATCTGTCACTGCTCCGATAAACAGAATTATGCCCGATGTCTTTTCTTGAATTAAATATATAAAAGGTCGGTTGAATACAAGCGGCTCCAACGGAACAGGATCAGGAGAAGCACTGTCAATCATTCCAGCCATACTGGCGGCAGCACCTTCCGTACCAGATTCATCTATAATTACTTTTGAGGCATGTAGAAATAATTTCAAAACAGGATCACTACCATCTTCTACAATAGAATTAAATCCATATCTCACATCACATGCTTTACTTAATCCCATCTTTTTCAACACCTCAATCATATCTGCCTTATTACTACTCTCAAACTTCGGGAACAACAGACTGTGGTGATATGTTTTACGGAATGTCCCGTTAAGTTGTGTAAGATTATCATTGTCAAGACATTCTAATAAAGGGGTATGATTAAATTTGTCTGACGGTAATATAGCCGTCATATAGAAACTCCCATTTCCGTATGGCAATCTCACAGCCTTTGTCCCGTCTTCCGTCTCACCATATTCAAACTCTTCTTTATACATGAAATCTACTTTGGAAAGACTGCCGTTAAGATTTCGGAAATCATTTTTTATAGTCTTCTCTTTATAAAACTCCTCACTCCATTCACCCTTGAAATAGATGGTATTAATAAATGCTGAGGTTATGTCATTAAGTGGTCGCTCTATAAAATTCTTTATCATGCCGTTAGTGAAAGTCTCCACAAATTTATTTATAGCCTCTTTACCTTCTTCCCCTGAAGGAGTCTGAGCATAAACAGATGCAAACATTGACTCGGCAATCTTGTTTTTAAAGTCATCCCGAATTATCATATTTGGATTGTGCCAATATGAATTGGTGAAGACACAAGTAGTAGCCGGATCAAGATATGAAATATTTGAGAGCATTACGCGGTTGAAGTTATTCAATCCGGCAAGTCCTTCACTTCCATTCCCAAACCCTAACAATGTCAATAATTCATCACGTACCTCACCGTCATCACCGTTGGCAAGCATCGATATCACAGCAGAAATACTTACAGGGGAAAGACATATATTGCCAGGGAACTTGCTTTCGGTTGTTTTCAGCAATTCCAAAGCGAATTCATTCACACAGTCTATGTTGCTCCTTGTCAAGTCAGTTATTGAGCCTACGGGAGAAGGATTGACAGGACATGTCACGATTATTTTTTCCGGCTCCTTTACATCGCTGGAGCATGCTCCGGCAATAAATATAAGCATTGAAAGTCCGATTAATTTCAATTTATTCATTTAATGTAATGTTTGCGAGGTTTGTGAATTTTTTAATTTAACAGCTGTTTAACCCTTAAACCTCATTTAATCCCAAATCTTGCATCTGCTAACATAATTTTTTGAAAAAATCTGTTTTATCCGGATAGATTCTATATAACCCACAGATTTTTACTTACTTTACAACCCTATAAGAAATGAATATAGGAAAGATAAATATCCGGTTAGGAGTCACATCTTTTCCGAAATAATGGGTAAGACATAATACAGTCTACGGCATCAGCAAGACAGAATTAGCTTACCTTTGCCAACCAGGCATCAAAGTGATTGCGGATGACCTCTGACTGACCGCAGAGGAGACTGCCGAAAAACTGAGGAAGGTGATGTACCTTATCATGAAGCTCATAGGGCTCTACGTGCGTACTTAGCACAGAACCAGTGACGGACGCACAGACATAGTTGTGAAGGCAGCCCGATACATCTATGTCATGGATTTTAAACTGAAGTCAACCTCAAAGTCAGCGATTCAGCAGATACGCGATAAGGAGTATACACTACCTTTCCTCTCCGATGGACGTGAGGTAATAATACTTATCGGTGCTGCTTTCAGTGCAAAAACCGTCGGCAAAAAAATGGATTATCGAAAAAGTTTGAGATTATTTTCGACGTGGGAAAGCGTCGATCATTGAACCGGGAGTAGCGTTAATAATCTCTACACCTTTTGAACGGGCATAGTCAGCTATTTGCCAATAGCTGCGAAAAGCTATCGTCATACTGCCCAGCACATCGTGGAGATGCAGACCGGAATAAGCAGAGCGCACACGCTCATACTCTTTGTCATTATCCTTATAGAAATGTGGCTGTACACTCACCACGAAGTTCTCATCATCAATACTCAAGGTTTGTGTCCAAGTATGATCAGCCCCACAGAGATAAATCTTTCGGTATCCTTCCCTTATTCCCACCATAATTGCCGGAATCATTACATTACGCGGACGGGGCATTCCTAAACCGGCATCTATCAGAAAATGTGTCACCCCCTTAAATCCCTCCAACGGAGTAAGATTAAAACTTTTAAGTTTTATATTTCTATTATTCAAGACAAAAGCTTTTACCAAGTGAATGGCTTTGCGTGGCACCCACAAAGTCATTTCCCAACTTATTTTCTCAATCTCCCCCCATAGACGAGCCACATTAGGGTCAGAAGCATTCCCGGAGAAGAAATGACCATCGGCAAGCACATAATATTGTGGACGTAACCTAAAAAAATCAGGCGTATTGGCAGCAAAGTTCACGGCAAGTAGGTCATGGGAACAAAGCCAATCATAATCATTGTCGATAGTATTACGTAATGAGGGACCATTACCCATAATAACTAACCCTCTACCCTCTTTTACAGGAGACTTGGCAGAAGTTCCGCGTGACATGAGTGCCACTTTAACAAGAGACCCAATAGTTGAGGTAAAATTACCCAACGTATTCTGTATACTGTCAAAATTCATTTTTCGTCGTATGGATAATCAGTATCGCGGCGCGCAATAACCTCTATTGTATTATAATAATTAATTCCAGTAACTTCAGCTATTCTGGTTCCATCAATAGTCATGGTTTTAAGACGGTCGCCCACAATGGTTGGATTGAGGTTACGGTTTATTGCCGGAACCCAGCGGCATAGTCTCCACACCCATGCTGCCCATGAAGACGGTAGCGTGGTAAGGCGTTTCTCCCTTCCGGCATTTGCCGTCATAGCTTGCACCATATCAATAAGCATCGGATTTTTTCCATCAGCCAGGTTGTAGATACCCCCACTTTGATACACAGCTACTATTGCCTTGGCAACGTCTAAGGCTGTCACGAGACTTACTTTAGCATTGTTGCCACGTATATGGATAAAACTGCCGTTAAGCGCATCATTAAAAATACGGAGTGTTTCGCCATGCACCCCTGTACCAAACATTCTTGCCGGACGAATAATGGTAAGCGTTACACCATTTTCCTGAGCCCAGTGAGACACTTCCCGTTCTGCCTTTTCCTTACTGCGGGCTGCAGAAGAATGAGGGGAAAGAATTGTATCTTCTGTGATGTTCTCACCCTCCTGACCATAAACATTGGAGCTACTGATATAGACAAACCATTTTGGTAATCCGTCGGCTGACAATGCCTTTAGAAGATTATGTGTGCCTTCAGTATTAAGCGATTCCTCTGAATCATCTTCCGAACCGGCACAATGCACCACCAACTCATATTTCTGTGAACCAAGTTCAGGCACATCCTTAATTAGATTACACCTTATAGTATTAACTTCGCCTCGCCCGAGAGAGTCTACATTAAAGTCGGCAGAGAGAAGCCGGCTCACATAAGCGCCAAGCATGCCCGAGGCTCCTGTCACCAATGCTTTCCTCTTTTTAATCTGTTTTGTCTGGGTATCCTCCATATCTCTTACCGCTGTTTTATCTATCTTCACTGCTTTTTACTTTTGCAAATATCGCAATTATTTCACGATTATAAAAATAATTGACATTAAAATTCATTGTCCTACTCACAAGAAAGAGTTTTACACACTATGAATAAAATCCGTACAAGGAAATATCAGAAATATCTATAAATAATTCTAAGTCTATAAAACCGGTAACTCCTAACTAATATCCCTCAACACAATAATAAGGATACTGTTTCATTGGGGATGTCCTCTTTCAGACACACTCAATGAAACAGTATCGGCTCTTGAGAGTAAAAGAATACTATCCAATTTTTAGAAACTATGCCACTCCAATTACTGTTATCATTACCACTAATTTATCCCCTAATTCGTTTTTGTAGATATTCTTTAATTTTAATTGCATCCTCATTATCAAGCAACTGTTTTATCGTGGAGTGATACGCTTGATCATAGATAGATATACGAATAATTGGTATGCCTGTTATAACAGAATAAATATCCTTTAAATAATCATAGAATGCCCGTTGTTTCCAACGGGAGGGACCATTACCTGAAAAATTTCCGTTTGGTCCACTTTCTCCGAATTGTTTATCAGCAGAAGGATTGCTCCAGCGTTTTTGTGACGTGGGGCATTTATATTCATACGCCAAACAATACTTACGATATTGCTTTACATCAAAATTATTATATTTCTGATAGAGTGGAGCATCGAGTGTTATTAATCTATAACGATTAAAATGATTCTCCTCGTCAAGTTCAATAATAAATGATTCCATGTCAATATCCCATTTCCCTGGGTTAACTGGTGGAACATCTAAGATTCCTCCTAAAGCTTTATATACTTTACATACCTCATCAAATTTATCAGAGGATTTGATAAGGGCTAATGTGGGTCTTACATGCGAACCAGGCTTATAAATCCGGTTACAAATTGACTCTAAATATTTCTCTTTCTTTCCCATGATCAATACAATATTAGCGTTTACGCTTAGGGTTATCACTTGAATTTTTATTCTCTTTAAGCATCCAAAAATCTTTAAGATTTTTCTCTTTATCTGGATGTTCTCTAATAAAATTATTATACCATAAGATAAAATCACATAGCCCCATGGTTAGACAGCGAAGCATGTAAGGAGACTTACCGACAAGAGGAAGATACTTATCAAGATTCGTTGTCAATTCTTCATCCGCACTTGAAGTATGAACAGCTCCTCCGGTTTGAAATATTGCTGCTTTTAGCCATTGAGAGAGTTGTTTAGGTAACAGTGGTTTACCTGTTATACGGTTCACTTTATCCCAAAATTTTTTCTCGCTATCAGTCAGAATTTCAATATTATCAGGAATTTCTTGACCAAGGAATAAGCTACTCCAAGAAAGATTAACATCATCTTTATTACCCTTATTAATTAAAATTGTTGGCAGAATCCCCATATCCACCATGTGACGGAAAATATTTTCAAGGGCTTTACGGAGATCAACGTATCGGCGATTATAGTCTTCATTTGATATTACACTAAAATGTATTGGCTCCAGTAAAGGCATAAGATAATATCCTACTTCACTGGCTAAGTCTAAATTATCCAATGCCTTGAAAACATCCGGATAAAGATCGTATTCAATTTGCAATTCATGTCGGTAACACTTGACATGGTTCTTAATCCTATCAAACAGGATATGACGTTCGTGTTTTTTAGTATCTTTAATGGTAACCTTTCCATTCTTTGAATAGAAAGGACGGTTAACTAGGCGAATCCAGTCCTTGTCCCATTCATTAGTATCTGGAATCAAATTACGAATATCATCTTCACCTTGACCTGAAAGAACATACCAAGGTATAGTTCTATTCTTACGCGACGCAAGATCCATAATCTTAACGAATACATGACTAAGAAATTTGTCTGCCATATCTGCATCATCTTTACGATAACGACACTTTGCATCCAAGATGATAGCATCCCAACGATCGTAATTATTCTCAAGTTCAATTTCAGCCTCTTCCCAACAAGGGAATGGGTAGAGTTCAATTCCTGCCATCATGTCTGCTTCATTAGGAAATGAAGCGATAATTCTTGGGTCATTCTCAACCCATAATACTTGTATGTATTTATGATCACGCATAATAATTATGATTATTAGTTGTTAACTATGTCCGTTTTTTCAAAGGTTAGTTTATAAATCACAGGAAATTCCGCTTCAGGTTTAGAAATAACTTCAACCGAACCTAACCCTTCCATAAGAGATTTAATCTCAAATCCACCTTGACCGGAATGAAGAGTTTCATCTAAACCCTCTTCATTTAAAGCAGTAGAAAAGCCGCTCATTAGTACATCTGAACAGGATACCCCTTCTTTCAATGGAAGACCATTGTTGGCTATGGTAATGACGATATTTCCGTTTTCTGACATCCAATCAAAACGAATTTCGTTATTCTTGTGATCTAAACAAAAGCCATGCGCCATAGCATTTGCTACAATATTATCGAATATACGCTCCAATAATCTTTCTGGAGCATAGAATATCCTTTGGATAGCTTGAAACTTATGTAGTGTTTGGCTTGTCTCGTCACAAAAATCTTGAATTGAAGATTCATTGCCAATGTTAACCATTCTAACAGATGGTGTTGAATTAGTGGTTATGTAACCATTAATAAACTGATGTGGATTTATGGCTATAGGTTTGCCCCAATCTGATTTTTCAAAACGTAAAGCTTCAACCTGACGTTGGAGCGTGGAGATGGAATATGCTATGCTACCCATTAAATCTTTAACTGGCATTGGATTAATTCTTCCAATTATATCTGAAAGATTTAATTTGCCGCCTTTCATTTCTGTAAAAAAATTGAGTTGTTCCCAATTTGAGGATAAGGCTGCTAATGTTTGAATCATGGCATGTCGTGTACTACGAACTTCTCTTTTATGGATTTCATAAGCCTTTTGAATTTCTTCTGAAAGTGTATCCCACTCAGCGGCAATAATACAAATAATAAATTGGTCACGCGATTCCGCATTTACAATATTTAGTAGATTTATTCTTGACAATTCAAGTTGGTCAAGAGCAGGTATAATAGCTCCTTCTATTTGGGCTTTAATTTGATTTAAAATCATATTGGGGGGGATTTCATCTGTTTTCTCTGCGAGAATATCGCATGCCAAAAGGGCAGCAAGATATTTTGCACTGACCCCTTCCCTTGGCTGAAGTATTTTCATAGTACCAGCAGGAAAGGCAACCTTCCCAACAAACCCATCAGTGTAAACCGTTCTAAGCTTACCATTAGCTAAAGTTAATATGACAGCACTATCTTCAAGAACCACACAGCTTAAGTTACTTGAAATATGCTCATTCTCAGTCGCAGTAGGTACAAATGGCTTATAGTGCATTGCTTCTGGAATAGAAGTATTAGTAATATAATATTCCGGCTGAATATCATCGCATGTTAATTCTGGAACAGAAGTTGCAAGTTCAGAAAGAGCGATTCCATCTCCCGGTTTGGGTGTGAGATAGATAGAAGGTCTAAGATCTGACCCAATAAGTTCGGAATATACAATAGCGGCACCAGTTTGATTTTCTGTTATATCTTCTCCATTTTGAGTATCTTCAATCTCAAATTCAAATTCGTCTATAAAACGCTCTAAATCAAGTGTGGTGGTTCGATAAATACTTTTTGCATATTGCACATAGTCAGTTGCATTGCCAAATTCTATTTCGTGATTCCTGCCATCTTTAGAGAGAACAATTAGAGCCTGTGGTACAGAGGTGCCCATAAATATATTAGAAGGAAGCATAATAACACTTTTGATGGCGTGGTCTTTGATAAGCAATTCACGCAATTGAGTAGCAGAGTTATTCTTTGTATATAAGAATCCTCCTGTCACTATACATACCATTTTGCCTCCATCTTCAAGCTTGGCATAAAGCCTACTTACGATGTCGGTAATTTCTTGCCCCTCTTGGTATAGATATGCCGGTGAGGCTATAATTGCGGGATACTTTTTAGCCGAATGTAATTCAATAAAAGAATCTCCTAATGTGATATCAACTCGTTTTTCCGACTGATGTGCAAATAAACGAATTTGTCCAATTGCCCAACTTATAGGGTTAATTTCTTCTCCAACCACCCGGTTATGAAGCTTTAGTCCGTATGAAGCGGCACCTGCAAAGGGATTATACACAGTCACGTCTTCCGAAAATGATGCTACATGACACATCAAGTCTGTTACTTCCTGAGGCTGAATAAATCCATCTGCACGTTGTCTTGCCATATCATCAGAGACCAATACTTGATCAACTACTTTATCAAGATTCTCAGTAAGAAAAGCTATTTCCTTTTCATTCAATATGTTTGACTGAAATTCATATTGTCTCATTGCGGTCAGAACCTCAAGGTTTGCATGATTGCCAGCTGCAAGATGGTATAATTTAGTCATCAATCCTAAGCTTGGCTGCGGATGAAATAGGGATGCCTTACGTGTATAATGCCTCACAAGATCAACTACTTCAAATGGCTGAGAGATAAGTTTGTGGATCTTATTATCATGCTTTTGGGCAACCACTATAAGTTGTTCCTGCTCATTGATCGTTGGAATTGAGATCTTACCAATATTACGCACGATCTCCTCAGGAGTAATTTTTATTTCTCCAAATTGAGCATCACATCCAACTATGCCTACATTATTCCAATTATAAACGTCATTATATCTATTTATCCGACGTTTAAGTAAGCGATCCCATTCTCCAGACTTACAGCAATAGAAGATATATTCCGGTGAAGAATATAGCGAGAGTCTGAATGCCATAAGGTATCCGTAATCTGGGTGTTTTTCATATTCACTTGGAATATATATAGGGATATTGTTGGTAGCAAGTAAATATACCATCTTAGCTTGTTTGGAAGTGATAAGAAGTGTAGGCATTGTTAGCTTACGCATTCCTTTCTTAGTTTTAAGATATTCGGAATCGAGAATAGATGGTTTATAGTATATTGAATTCCAATCTGTAGCAAAGTACTTAGGATTAAAAACGTTTCCGAAAGCGTCATCAGCGGTTTGCTTCTCCCAATCTGCAGGAAGAAGAATATCTGAAATATTTAGAGAATGAAATGCGGAAGTTGAGTTGGTGTTAAACATGAGTTGAAAGATTTAGATTTGTTTTACGCTGCAAAATTACAAGGAACTTTTGCAGTCATTCTTCAAAAGTCCATAATTTTTACAACATTCTTTAAGAATAGTGGTGATCTCGTCTTTAAAAGATTGTGGTTCTAAGACCTCCACATCTTTACCAAAACTGAGAATGGTAGCTGTCAATTCTCGATTCAGTAATAAATTAAGGGTAACAGTTCTATTAGAATCATTTTTTTGTTGTGATGGATGAATAGGTTTGGCAATTACATAAGGATATCTGTGTTCACTAAATCGGAGTACAACTTTTTCCAAATACCTTTCCTTTGGAATAGTAACTCCAATCACATCGTAGAAATAATCGTCAGGATCTATGATAAGGTTATCTTTAATAAACTGAATATCTGTAGGTTCAATATCTAGAATACGATCTAATGGAAATACAGATATTGTATTATATTCACATGCTAATCCGAGCAAATACCACCTATTATTATATTGTTTCAAGTAATATGGGTGAATTATAGTTTCATACGGTGACTTATGAAAAGGGGAATAAGTAACTTTGATAGGCTGTTCATTTACTATATATCCAAATAACTCTTTAAATCTATCAATGCCTTGTAAGTCAATATTAGAGTCAAATAAGAGTATAGTCTTATCAGTACCTTTAACCTTATATTTCTTTTTCAATTTGTCAATGATATCAAGCATCCAATCAAATTGTGGCATTCCTCTAAATGAAGCAAGCATGTTTACTGTTGTCTCAAGTTCTGTCAACTCTTCGTCAGTAAGATCTACAATAGAAAATCCCGGAACACTATATCTGTAATACTTACATCAACCCTCCCAATAACCCATAATAGGAGCCTGCATATTGGGGGAAGTCTTCATTTCCTCAATGTCAGAATAGATTTGACGTGTGCTAACAGTTTTATCTTCACTAAGCTGTTCTTTCAGATAGTCACATACTGCCTTTTGTAAATCCTTTATGAAGAATTTACGAGAATAGTTACTGAAACACTTATCAAGTGCTTCGTAACGTAATCGAGCATTTTTATTGGTTGCCAAATTAAAATATAGTTATTAAATCATTGTATAAATTCAGATTCTATTTTTAAACACAGAATGAAGCATATAAGATATTCACCTATCAGGATAGGGAAAGCTTAGGGAGTTTTAGGGTCATAGCCTTCGTAGTAGTAGTAAGATTGCTCGATGCCATGGAATATTATGTCGTGGTCTTCGGTGGCATTACTGAGGGCAGACCGGAGCAGCACCCGGAGTTCAAGGTCATTAATCGGACTGGGTTCCATAGACATCATGTAATCATTACGAGTCACTCTGCGCCAATCTATCACCTTGCCAAACGAGCGTTCGAGAGTCATATCGAGCCATATTCTTGGGTACGGATAGGCTGCAATCCTTTTATGGTACCTACTTCAATCTGACTTATGCGACCAGATACAAAAAGATCTTTTGCTTTTTCAAGACTTCGACGGTCGATTTCATTTTGAGATAATTTCATAATTTAATCAGTTAGTAAGAACCTACAGTACGGTTACGTCTGCCCCGGTCGTTTGGATCGAAGGGATTACGGGTAGGATCAAAGATTTCTTCCTCGTCCTCTTCATCGGTATTTTCGGTTTTCTTCTTACGGTTACGCTTGTCAGCATCAGGCTTATTCTTCTTCAAAGCATCAGGCTTCATAAGATCAATAGCCATGCCAAACACATTCCAATCCTCAGATTTGTCCCAATTCTTTTTCAGATTGACCAGCTTAGGATAATAATACGACACATCAGGTTGCCGGAGGGTGGCGAAATCACCCGTATCATAGACCCCGTTACCATTGAGGTCTTCAAATATACGGGCATAATATTTCCCGGCGGGGAGATACTTAAACGCCACTTTCCCATTTACAACAGGCTCGCGTCGCTGAACTGCATCAGATGTGTTAAGTAGCTCGACAAATGCTGGCACAGTGTCAACAAAGTTCGTTATATTAAAGGATAAGGTGCAATAATCCTCCTCCGCTTTAGTCTTGAATTTATGTTCCAACGGATTTGTCTCCAGTCCGTAAATACCGGTAGCGGCAAGAGAATCCACAAGCAGACGATAATCTGTTGCAAACTCCCAAGGATACTCAATCTTCAGTTTACGCGGGCTGACAGAATCAAACGGCACAGGAGCCCACTCCTTAGGTACAGGTGTCCATACCGAGTCAATCATGGTCTCCAGATGGAAAGCAGTGGTATCAAGGCGTGTCAGAGGAGTTTCAAATTCCATAACAAGAGGAAGATAAACCTCCTGTGTAGACCCCGTTATCAGCTTAAGAGACAGAGGAGTAGGCTTCGGGGGGAGAGAGTCCTGCACTTCCTCCTCATCTTTTTTCTTCTTTTTATCCTCCTTCTTTGCCTTTACCTTCGGACGCTGAAAGAAGAATCGCAAAGTATCAGTACCCCACACAAGATTCTGAGCCGAATCAGGACGGAGATAAGTTACAGCGAGACGCAGACTATCTTCCGACACAATCCTCTGAGGGAGCAGCCAATATGTAAGGGTATCATTTTTTGCAGAACGCTCAAGGGTAAACCAATCCTTATAACCCTCTATTCCTACAAGATCAAGCATAGGTAGAGTGTCGGAAGGTGCATTAAATATAAGACTTACCTTTGTGGAATCCACACGCTCATATTTTTGTAGGAACTGAGGCTTGTAATCACTTTCAAAAGAACGCAGCAATATATCATTAGGCAGGAAACGAGTCCTTTCTCTTGTAAGCACAGTGTCAACTTCTCCAGTGATAAGGTTCAGCACCGTGTCATTCGCTGTCACCCTTTCAGAAGTAGGGGATATTGTAAAATCGTAAAAAGCCATTGCCTCCTCAGGATTGGCACGCTTGTAATCGTTATCAACATCAGCGAGGGCAAACAGCCTATACTCTCCGGGAGCAAGTCCACGCACAGAGAATCGCCCACGATCGTCGGTCTTGGTTAACCTCTCGAGAGGAAGAGTGGAAAATGCGGTGTCTGACAGGTTAGAATACACACCCACCAACATACCCTGCTGAGGTTCAAGTGCATCTGATGAAAGTACCATTCCCGATATTTGGAGGGTATCAAGCACGGGACCCGTGGAGAAGGTATAAGTGAAACCCTGAAGCTTGTTGCTCTCATTATTGTCTTCAATGGCATTGGCAAAATCGACAGTGTAAGTGGTATTGGGCTGGAGTGTGTCAGTAAACTGGACAGTCACTTTCCTTCCCTGCGACGATACCCTCGGTACAGACTTTGACGTGGGAGACACGACCACCTTAGTGAAGGCATCTTTCACATTCACTATCTCATTAAACTCAATCTCGATTTTATCACGCTTCACATTAACCGATCCGGGGGCAGGGTTCGACCTGACAAACACAGGGGGATCCTCATCACGCGGTCCGCCGGAAGGATTGCCGATGGAGGCACACGAAGCCATTATTCCTGCTGCAATAAGTGCCCACAGGAAAAAGATGCTATGTCTACGGGATTTTCTCATTTCGGGGTCAAAAGTAGCAATAATTTTTGATTACACCACGCTTATAAAGGTAGTTTTTACCTAAAAAAAGATTAAAACACAATTTTTAGGATAAGTTTTGCAGCATAGGTGAAAAATTTGAACTATATTTGCAAGCTGAAAAAGCATACCGTCGCCTAAAGGGGGGCAGTATGCGTTAACCTGACACAATAACAAACAACAATAAAACCAACAAAAAATGCAGAACAAAGGGTTTATCAGCACCATTGCAGTCCTTTTGATCCTGATTTGCGGCTTTTATATCTCATTCTCCTTCGTCACTTCTCACTATGAGAAAAAGGCAGAGGAGTATGCTGCAATGATGGCTAAGACAAACGACGTAACCAATGATGCCTACAAACAAAATCTCAAGCAATTTAACGATTCGATAGACAAAGAGAAAGTCTATCTCGGCTACACCTACAATCAGGTGCGCAAACTCGAAGTAGGTCTCGGTCTTGACCTCAAGGGTGGTATGAACGTGGTGCTCGAAATATCAGTGCCCGACATTCTCCGCCAGTATGCCTCAGGCGACCAGCAGCTCCGTGAAATCAATGCCACAATCGCCAAGGTTCAGGCTGAGGGTATAAAGGGAAGTGACAAGGATTTCATTCCCAAATTCACCTCATTTATCCAGCCGGGCGCAATGGCAGGACTCTTCACCCGTGAAGGTGAATTCCTCGGCAAAATCAGAAGTAACTCTTCTAACCAGGAAGTGGCAGATGCCCTCCAAAAGCAAGTCAGCAGTCAGGTTGACGCAGCTTTCAATATCTTCCGCACTCGTATCGATCAGTTTGGTGTGGTTGCCCCCAACATTCAAAAGCTTCAAGACAAGAATGGTCAGATTCTTCTTGAGCTCCCGGGTGTAAAAGAACCTGAGCGTGTCACTGACCTTCTCAAGTCATCAGCCAACCTTGAATTCTTTGAGGTATATAACTATAATGAGGTTGCCAACGATCTCAACAGCTTTGCTCAGATGTGGGCACAGCAGGACACTGTAAACCATACTAACCTCATCGAGCTTCTCGGCGGTCCGCAGCGTGCAGGCAGCCCGGTCATCGGCATGGTGGCTCCGCAGAATCGTGCACTTGTTGACAGCATTCTCTCAAGTCCCCTTGCAAAACAGAAGCTCCCCAGCGACTTCTCAGCAGTATGGACTGTTAAGCCCATCGACTTCCCGGTTTATGATGCTCAGGGCAACATCATGAAGAAAGCCAACGGCGAAGACCGCACAACTCCTTATTATGAACTCGTAGCTCTTAAGGGCGAAGCCGCCCTCGAAGGTGATGCAGTGGTTTCTGCCACCAGCGAGTATGACAATATGCAGGGTAACATGGTCAACATGCGAATGAACGATGCCGGCGCACAGGCATGGGCAACAATCACACGCAACAACATCGGTCGCCCCATCGCCATCGTGCTTGACAACAACGTTTATTCATTCCCTAATGTAAACAATGAAATCTCAGGCGGAAGCTCACAGATTACCGGTAACTTCACTCCTGAAGAAGCCAATGACCTTGCCAACGTGCTCAAATCAGGTAAGATGAGTGCCAAGGTAGAAGTGGTCAGCAACAACGTTATCGGTCCGAGCCTTGGTGCAGAGGCTGTTCAGCAGGGTTTCATCTCGTTCATAGTGGCACTCGTGCTGCTGATGATCTTCATGATTGCCGTCTACGGTCTTGTTCCGGGTCTTGTAGCCAATGTAGGTCTGATGCTTAACCTCTACTTCACTTTAGGTATCCTTGCATCGTTCCAGGCAGTGTTGACACTTTCCGGTATCGCCGGTATCGTGCTTGCCCTCGGCATGGCAGTTGACGCCAACGTGCTTATCTTCGAGCGTACCAAAGAGGAACTTCGCCTCGGCAAGAAACTGCGTCAGGCAATCTCCGAAGGCTACAGTAATGCTTTCTCTGCAATCTTCGACTCAAACCTCACATCAGTAATCACCGGTGTGATCCTCCTTATCTTCGGTTCAGGTCCTATCAAGGGCTTCGCCACTACCCTTATCATCGGTCTTGTCTGCTCATTCTTCACAGCAGTGTTCCTTACCCGCGTTGCATTTGACCTTATCACAAAGAATGGTCGCTGCGCTAACATGACATTCGACACAAGCCTTAGCCGCAACTTCCTTTCCGACACCAAGATCAACTTCCTTGGCAAGTGGAAAAGCGCAGCCTGCGTATGGCTTTTCCTTGTTGTAGTGTCAATCGCTTCACTTGCAATCCGTGGCATGAATCAGGGTATCGACTTCTCAGGAGGCCGCAACTACGTGGTTCAGTTTGACAAGAATGTAGAGCCTGCCGACATTCAGAATCGTCTTCTCGACGTGCTTCAGAAAGAGGCAAACGACAAGACAGTCAGCGTAGGCGTAATCACTATCGACAATCCGACAAAGGTGCGTATCTCCACCAACTATAAGATTGATGCAGAAGATGCCAACGTCGACAAGGAGATCACCAGCCTTCTCTATGCAAACCTGAAGCCTGAGCTTACAGGAGCCGACGGTTCAGTTATGGACGAGACTTCATTCACCATCGCCGACGAAAGCCGTGGTATCATCTCTATCCAGAAAGTTGGTCCGTCAGTGGCTGACGACATGCGCCGCGACGCATTCTGGGCAGTGGGCATCGCAGTGGTCTGCATGTTCCTCTACATTCTGCTCCGTTTCCGCAACATTGCTTTCTCAGTGGGTGCTGTGTGCGCGGTTGCTCTGACTGCGTTCCTTATCATTGGCTTCTACTCCATCTGCTGGGGCTTCCTCCCCTTCTCAATGGAGATTGACCAGTCGTTTATTGCCGCTGTGCTTACTATCATCGGTTATCAGATCAACGATACCGTGGTAGTGTTTGACCGTGTGCGTGAGATGATGAAACTCTATCCGAAGGAAGACAGATTCGTGACATTCAATAAGAGTCTTAATACAACTCTTACACGTACCATCATGACGTCGTTCTCGACTCTGCTCGTGCTTCTCTGCATCTTCTTCCTCGGCGGTGATACTATCCGCAGCTTCACATTCGCAATGATCTTCGGTGTGATTGTCGGTACATTCTGCTCACTCTTCTGTGCAGCTCCGATTGCCTACAACATCATCAAAAGAGACACCAAAAAAGTTGAAGCTGAAAACGCAGGCAAACCTAAACTCGAAGGTAACCGTCGTTTCCATTAATATCTGAATCCGCTTTAATCCAACATAAAATTAGCGGGGAGAGCCTGAGCTCTCCCCGCTAATTTTATGTTGGATATAATATGCTCAAAATTAGAAAGTCAAACCGAATTGAAGCTGAAGGCGGTTAGTGTGGAGAGAAGCATCGGCTACTGATTTGCGATACCCATAATCATACTCAAAACCTGTTGAAACAAACTGATTGACATGATAGATAAGATTAGCTGCAACATAATCACCATAACGATATTGGGTCTCCGGAACGTCTGCCTTGTCGGGAAGCCAATTTGACAAATGACTATAGACAAGGTTGGCAGATAATTTAGGGGTAATAACGCAATTAAGACCTGCAGTCACCCCAAGGCTTTTAACCATTTCCATATCTCCAATTTTTTCTGTAGCTACAGCATCAAGCCCAAGTCCGTTATCATCTTGCAGATAATTTCCTATCCCTTTCCCATAAGCGGCATTATAACTGACTGAAATTGGACCTGCCACTTTGGTCATGCCGGAAAGCTGCACTCCCAACCCTACCAAAGATTTATTCCTGTGCACATCAAGATTACGATATTGCATAGGACGAACAAGCCCGGAAAGACGTAGATGTGCATTGCCATCATTCCACGCATACTGCAGATATAGAGGAATGGCAGGCAGACGCTGGCTTACAGTCGCCGTACTGTTACCGGCAGAGAGTGATGCAGTTGACTCATCAATACCTATGGCTCCTGATAAATTTTTAGTAAAATTCTGTGTCCAGTAAGCCGTGAATAAAGTTATGTCAGGATAGCCATTCGGACCCTCAGAATCAATTGTCATAGGCTCTGCCGCACCATCATTGAAAAGACTACTTGTGTAACCCACTATCAAACCCCGATATTTTGCATAAAAATGAGAGCAACTAAAAGTATTATTATTTCCCATAAACTCTGCTTTTAAAAACACTCCTAATTGATCTTTTGTACCGGGAAGGGCAACCACATTAAGATAAATTGCCGATGATTGCCACCCAAATCTTAATGAGCTTCCGTTGCCAGCGGTACGGGGAGTAATAGAAGATGGGGTAAAGGAAACTGGTGAAGGCATATTGTCTCCAAAATCAAATACACCCTCCCCAAGGAATTGCGCACCGAGACCAGCATAATATTTATGATCTTTACCCACTATTGTAAAACGTGGAAGTCCATTTTTCTTAGCAGATGAAGGGGCATTTCCTTTAAGATGTTTTTCAACCCTTGCCGCGTCAATGGTATCGTTATTAATCACTGTCACAACTCCTTTCTCAAGTCGGTTATCTCTTTGGGCAGAAGCATTGACAGAGCCACCTAATAGACCCACTCCAAGACCGGCGAGAATAAATGTAGTCTTTTTCATAATTATATAGTTAGAAGCAATAGATTCTTTTATGCTTGACTTTCTACAATATTAAGAGGAATCTTGATATCAACAGAGTAATCACTCATATAATCCATATTGTTCTTAACGCTAAATAATAATATAATGTTCATAATCCAAGTCTATGAGTTCCACCAAAAAATTTCTCATATATTATAGTCAATAAGGCTAATTGAAGTCAATTATTATATAAAATTAGCAATATGTCGGTATTTTTCATGATTATTTTGATTAATATTGACGTTTCCAAGTTAAAAATTTGTGAAAATGGTCATAATTTTATAACTTTGTAGAGCGACCCCAATTATGCTATGAAACATGGCTAAAGGATAGCTACCATTTATTTATTGAATCCACAAGACAATTATGACTGATAAGGCAGACTTTCTGTCGCTGCTTCGTCGCAACAAAGATGATGAATCAACAGGAAGCATTTTAAAGAATCCGGTGAATCTTAAGATTCAGATTAGTGTAGACAAAAGAGGTGCATCGCTATGCCTCGTAGATCATAGCGGCAAAATTCAGTCTCCTGATGAATACGAAACTTTTGGTGCAATCGGACCTCTAATCAAGACTCTCACCAATATAGAGGGAAAAAGCCGTATGGATTTTTCATGGGGTATACAGACTTCCGAAAATAAATTCTCATTTGCCGACTATCCATTTCTCACTTCATTTCTTGAGGCATGCCATGATATTATCGTAGATAAGAATTTGAATCCACTCACTTTTATAGATGAAAAACGGAAAGCAACATTCTATATAAAGACAGGCGACGGTAAAAAGTCATCTGGAAACAAAGGTGATTTCTTTGTACACGATGAAAAAATAGTGGCATTTCTTAGCCCCGGTTTTGCTCTTACCGGCAATTCAGTCTGTCAGGTTGAAAATGTCGGTGACCGCTTTGCCGACTTGATGGCATTTACTCCCGGATTTGACAATGAGATGTCAGAGATTTTCCTATCAATATTATTCTCTAATATTGACAAGGTAAAGGTAGACTTCGGCGGACGGAAAGTTATAATGCCAAAGGAATCAGTGCCTTTCATACCTGTGCTTGCTATAGAAAAAATTGATTCCGACAATTCGCTACATCTAAAAGTGACAGAAACGGCTGGCAATATGCCAATGGATATCTGCGAAAATTTCAGTTTGAAAAAGGTAGCTTATATCACGGATAAGGAGATCGTGGTTAGAACCCTTGAAAAGAGTCACCTGCATAAGAATATAGATATTCTTCGCTCCAACATTGAAAAAAACGCCTCAAAGAAAGAATTAAAGGGGATATGGAGCGATGGGAATTTCTTTGTGGTTCCACAAGAGGTGGCTTCTAAATTCCTGTATAATTCTTTAGGTAGCCTAATTGCCTTGTTTAAGATAGTGGGGGCTGAGAAATTGAAGGCATATAAGATAGTGGCTGCCAGACCAAAACTGAATCTAAGACTCGGCTCGGGCATTGACTATCTTGAGGGACAGGCAAGTGTGAAAATTGAAAATCAGGAATTTACCCTCCGTGACCTCCTGGCACAATATGGCAAACAAAAATATGTAACCCTCTCTGATGGTAACCGTGCAGTGGTTGACTCTACATATATGAAACGACTGCAGCGCATATTCAACAATAAAGATAAGGGAGACAATGTGAAAATTAGCTTCTTTGATCTTCCGGAAGTGATGGAGCTACTTGACGATAAGGAAAAATCATCAAAAAGCTTTGAAGCCTACCGTGATTTTTATCAAGGTTTTAACTCCCTGCGTGAAAGCCACCTCATTACCCCAGGTCTGAAAGCAAAACTGCGCGACTATCAGAAGGAGGGGGTAAAGTGGATCAATTATCTATACACCAACAATATGGGCGGTTGCCTTGCCGATGACATGGGACTTGGAAAGACCGTGCAAACAATTGCCATGCTGACGCGGTGTGTACCAAAAGCTACAAAACCGTCACTAATAGTGATGCCAAAAAGCTTGTTGTTTAACTGGCAAGAAGAATTTAAGAAATTTGCTCCGGAAATAAAAGTCACCACACACTACGGACCTAACCGTAATTTTGAAGAGTCGATGAAAGGCCAGGTGATTCTTACGAGCTATGCCATGTTGAGAAACGACATTGAGACTTTCATTAATCAACAATTTGAATATGTGATTCTTGACGAGTCGCAAAACATAAAGAATGTAGATACCCAGGTCACCAAGGCAGTATGGCTGCTTAAAGGGGCACACAGGCTTGCAATTTCCGGCACCCCAATAGAGAATAATCTCTCGGAGCTTTATTCTCTTTTCCATTTTCTCAACCCGGCAATGTTTGGATCGCTTAAAGAGTTCAGCGACAAATATGCCACCCCCATACAAAAAGATGGTGATGAAGAAGCTGCCAACGCATTGCGGCGAAAAGTTTTCCCGTTTATCTTACGCCGCCTGAAGAGCGATGTGCTTACCGATCTGCCGGAGCGCACCGAGCAGGTGTTAACAGTAGAAATGTCACCACAGCAGGAAGCCCTTTATGAAGAGCGTAGAAAATATTTTGCTGGTGAAATTGAAAACACTATTGCCAAATCAGGGGTAAATAAGGCATCTTTTGAACTTCTGCAGGCACTTCTTGAACTAAGGCAGATAGCGTCGGTGCCCGAAGAGAAAAGTAACGGGAATATCTCATCACCAAAAATTGATCTACTTATGGAATATCTGATGTCGGCAGTGCGTAATGGTCATAAAGTGGTGGTGTTTTATAATTTCCTTGCAGGGATAGAACTGACAGCTCATAAGCTTGACCTTGAAAACATAAGCTATGAAGTAATGACCGGTGCCACTCGCGACAGAAAGAAGGTAGTGGAGCGTTTTCAAAACGATGATGAATGCCGCGTAATGCTCATGACAATAAAGAGCGGTGGCGTGGGATTGAATCTCGTGGCTGCCGACACTGTGTTTGTGGTGGAGCCTTGGTGGAATAAAGCCACTGAAGAACAAGCAATCAACCGTCTGCACAGAATCGGTCAGAAAAAATCTGTCAACTGCTATTTCCTTATAACCGCCGGCACCATAGAGGAAAAAATCAGGCAGCTCCAGGAAAAGAAATCTGCTCTCGTCGATGCCGTAATTTCAACCGACTCTTCCGGAGGAAAGAATCTCTCCGCAGAAGATATCAACTATCTATTAAGCTAAAACACCCGGAAAGTCATGACTGTTAAAAATATATTCGGATTTGAAGTCAATGCAAAAGAGACACTTTCATTGATGCTTCCCTCAAGCGATGAGATAAATCTGCTCCGATTAAAAAGCCATTATTTGAATAAGGATACCCTCTGGCTCTCAATTAAGCCGATAATCAATTCGTTGTCAGACTTTGCTTCTGTAGAATGGATCGGATCGCCGGAATTAAAGACCAATGCCAATATCGTAACTCAGACATTAAGGGTAAAGAAATCAGCTGCCCTTAAAGACTATATGTTAGACTTTTATTGCTACTTTTATGGAGAAGACTCTAACATTCTCACATTTGCCGACATACTCATGACTCGGAAAGGGTCAGAACTGGCAAAGGAGATTGTGCAAAAAGGCGCAATCTGTCTGGCAGATCTCCCCGCTAAAATGTCGTGGTTAAAATACAAAGTAACTTCCTGGACAGACAATATCGACCGTAATACGCTTGATCGCTGGAAAGAGGTAAAAGATACTGCCGTCTTGTCAATGATGTCAACGCTTGTCAACGGAGCTGCCCCACATCTGGCTGAACACAGTTATCAAACACCCTCCTATCCCTATATCATTCCTGACTATAGAATGATTCAATATATTGTCGACAAGAAATTTCCCACCTTGGAAATCTGTACTATCCCGAATCCAAAGTCTCAGGGAATGACTTTATTTTCAGGCGATGATCTTTTTGGCAATTCTGAAATGATACAAAACTTGATAACATCGGGGGTATTGAGTGTCGGGAAGCAGAAAATCGGCATCAACACGGTGAAAAAACTAAACTCTTTTATTCCACTTCGTCAATTTCCGGAAAATTCTAAAACAATATTGTTACGCAGCGAATATGTTGCAAATGCTGCGTTCCTGATATTCGGAGAGCCGTCTGAAATGGAATTCCCTACAGATAAACTACCCAACTCCGGATTTCTTAGAAGAATGTATAGCAACATTCAGGTGACATCAAAATATTACCTGATGACACTTCTGGCAAATAAGGTGAAAGGCTTGTTGCCCGAATTTTTCTTTACTAATAAGGATATTATCGGAGGGTTGTTTAACGGTATCGTCAGGCTGCTTATCGAAGCGGCAGAGCATACCGATAAAGGATGGATAAGTTTCAAGTCTTTCTATTGGAGAGCAAACTACCACCTATCTCTCCTGGGTCATGGCTATATTTATCCCGATGTGTCTGCCCAACGACCTGATTTGGTAAAAGATATTGCCGGTAATCCTATGCCCCCCAGCGACTTTAAAAGTCATATCCACGATGTAATTATAAAGGGTATGATTGAAGGTATGGCTGCTATCGGCGGCATAGATCTTCTGTTTACTTCCAACGGAGAAATAAGCTACCTGCGCCTGTCGGAAGGAGGGAAATGGTATGTAGGCATAAGCGATGAAGAGCCGACGGCAGGTGCCGCTATTGACATTGAGGCAGCTATTGAGGTTGATGATCACACCGGCTTAATATACGTGAAGGATCCTGAATTCCCTTATCTTAACATGCTCTCTGATTTTGCTGAAAAAATCACTGACACACGTTATTGCTTCACTGAAAAGGCATTCTTGAATAAATGCGAGGAGCCGGATATGCTTTATGCAAAAATTAAACGCTTTAATATCTTTGTCCTGCCTAAGCCGGGAAAGAATATAACCCGGAGGATTGAGAAAATGAAGTCAAATTGTAACCTTGTTAAAAATACAACAGGCAAAACAACATTCAATCTTTTGGAAATTGACCCCAATAACAGCAAACTTCATAATCTCATTCTCGACAACAAAGAGATAAGAAACAATTCTCTCCGTGTAGAAGGGTGTCGTCTACTTGTGAAATCACAATTTACACCCCGTTTCTTCGAGATTCTAACTGAAAACGGCTTCCTGAACAATTCCACTCTTTAAATCACATAAATAATAATCTTATGAGAAAAATAATTTTGGCAATACTGACATGGGGTTTATTATCAGGTTTCACTTCGTCAAAAATACAAGCCACGACAAATGACTTTTCTCAGAATTTTGCAGACAGCACCTTGCGTGTTGACTATGTTTTTGGTGGAGGTCCCGAAGGCATACACATAATGCTTGATAAGCAGTCGAAGTCAGAGGGATGGGCTGGACGTCGCTCTAACCTTAAGGGAGAGCCGCACATGGTAATGGCTCAATAATGGTTGTTGACCCTGTTAGCGGTGACACCCTCTATCGAAACACATTTTCATCATTGTTTCAAGAATGGGTACATACGCCTGAAGCAACCACCACACCTCGTTCTTTTGAGAATACTTTCTTGGTGCCCCTTCCCATTCGTGAAGCCGACATAGTTGTGACCCTTCTTGACAACCGTCATGAAAAAATGGCTGAATTGACTCACCGCTACCGTCCGAATGACGAATTGGTAGCAGTAAAAGGACAGAATCCTATGCCCTTCAAGTATATACATAAGGGAGGCGATCCGAAAAATACAATTGACATCGCAATGCTTGCAGAGGGCTACCAACCCGAGGAAATGGATTCATTCATAAATCATGCCTCGAAGATTGCTAATGAGATTTTGAGTTATGAACCTTATGCTTCCCATAAAGATAAGTTCAATTTTGTGGCAGTGATGACCCCATCGCGTGAGAGCGGTGTAAGTGTTCCGTTGAAAAACCAATGGCGCGACACTGCTTTCGGTTCTCATTACAGCACTTTCTATTCATCACGTTATCTCACCACGCCACATGTTCAGAAGTTGCATGACTCTCTCTCCGGAATCCCCTACGAGCATATCATAATTCTTGTTAACACTACGGAATACGGTGGTGGCGGAATCTATAACAGTTATCAGATTGCAGCAGCCGACAATCAGTTTACTCTACCTGTAGCAGTACATGAATTCGGTCACAGCTTCGGTGGACTTGCCGATGAGTATTTCTATGCAGGCGAGGAAGATGACACCTACCCTCTTGATATTGAACCTTGGGAACCCAACATCACTACGCTTGTTGATTTCAAATCCAAATGGGCAGACATGGTTGCATCAGATACCCCCATTCCCACACCGTGGAAAGAGGATAATCTATCACGGGAGGAAAAGATGAAACGGTCTGCCAAAGATAAAGATGAAACTAAGGTTGAGGTAATAGGAGCATACGAAGGTGGCGGTTACAAGTCAAAGGGTGTCTATCGTCCTGTGGAGACATGTCGTATGCGCGACAACTACCACCCTACTTTCTGTCCCGTCTGCGAAAGAGCACTCACCAAACTAATTGAATTCTATACAGCACCCTGAGCTGACACGGATTTATGGAAGAGGTGTGTTAAAATCAGATATTTACAGCTAATAGCCTTAATTCTATTATAATTCTCATAAAGTAAAAAGATTATATATTTCCCAAATAGCTTATTTAAAGATATAAAGATAAAAGGACATAAGTAATAACACTTATGTCCTTTTATCTTTATATCTTTATACTTTCTATCTCATAACCCTTATATCCTCATAAATACTCAATTATGGTATAATCTCCATATCTATATGAGTAATTTAAAGACATTTAAGCATTTTTGTTGAGGGGCGCCGGAGCTGTGTAAGTACGTTTGCCAAGCTCGGAGTCAATCTGGTAGATACCCGTGCCGTCTTCACCCACAAGTTCAAGATTGTCAATGATGTCCTGGGCGGTTTCCTCTTCCTGCACCTGTTCTGCCACAAACCAGTTGAGCATCTCGCGGGTTGCAAAATCCTTCTCCTCTTCCGCGAGGGCATAAAGATTATTTATAAGGGCTGTCACCTTACGCTCGTGGGCAAGAGTATTGGCGAATGCATCAAGCGGGGACTGCCATTCCACAGGCACCTCGGCAATAGGGGCAAGAATAACCCTGCCGTCTCGGGCATTCAGATAGTTGATAAATATCTGTGCATGATCAAATTCTTCCTTAAACTGGATACGAAACCAGTTGGCAATACCTTTACGCCCAATAGCTTCAAAATGATTAGCCATCGAAAGGTAAAGATAACCCGACCAAAATTCATAATTGATCTGGGCATTAAGTGCTTCGTTAATTTTTTTGCTGATCATAGTTGTTTGTGTATTAATATATGAGTCAGATCATCTGCATTTACCAACCCATATCATAGTTTATATAGTGGAAGTTTCACAGAAAATGAAACTTCATTATGTGTTCTATGCTTCTGATCACCATTAAAAGTAATCCTGAACGGCGGTTGCGCCGACTACAACTCATTGGTAACACCGTTGTTTGATTTGCCATATCTCTAACTTTATTTAAATGTCACACATTGTTTCCAACCGCCGGTTTCTCTTTAATGACAACCCTGAGGATTCCTTCAAAAAGAAGCTCTATCGACAGTAATTTAATTCTCTCATCTTAGCAACACAGAAACAGTCATCAAAGTTTCATGCCTTAAAAAATTTTTTCAAATTCATATCTCAGGTACATGTTTAGTATTCAATAGACGGCATTATGAAGACAGATGTGACCGAAAAGATGACATACACAAATCGTGCGGAAATAACAATTATGTCAATTTTGGACAGAAATAGTTTAAATTGGAGTATATATTTTCAGATTCGTTAAAAATTTCCTACTTTTGTAGACAACTAAGTGAGTGCTGGAAATTAGTTGTCCTCCTGCGAGGCAATTCTATTCAGTTACTCTCCCAGTAATTATAAATGTCCAATAACCCTAAAATAATCTTAAAAACTAACACTATGAATCGATTTGTTCTGACAGCCCTTATGGGGCTTGCGGTATCATCGGTTGGGGCACAGACATTTACCGAATGGCAAAATCCGGAGGTAAACCAAGTGAACCGCGCCCCGATGCGGTCGGCACATTTCGCCTATCAGAAGGGTGAAGATGCGCTTAAGACGCAGAATAAAAAAGCCTCATCGAATTACATGAGCCTTAACGGAACATGGAAGTTTAACTGGGTAAACGATGCCACCCAACGTCCCACCAATTTCTGGAGCAAAGACTTCAACGACAAAGGATGGGACAACATTCAGGTACCCGGAGTATGGGAGCTGAACGGTTATGGCAAACCCATCTATGTCAACACCGGTTATCCCTGGCGCAACAGCTTTGAAAGCAATCCGCCGGAAGTGCCCACTGAAAATAATCATGTAGGTACTTACCGGCGTGAGATAAAAGTGCCCGCTTCTTGGAAAGGGAAAGAAATAATAGCTCATTTCGGCTCCGTGACTTCCAACATGTATCTTTGGGTCAACGGTAAATATGTCGGCTATAGTGAAGACAGCAAGCTCGAGGCAGAATTTAATGTTACCCCCTACCTTATTCCGGGGCAGGAAAATCTTATCTGTTTCCAGGTGTTCCGTTGGTGTGACGGTACCTATCTTGAAGACCAGGACTTCTTCCGCTATGGTGGCGTAGGGCGTGACTGTTACCTTTATGCCCGCGATAAAAAGAGAATTGCCGACATACGTGTTACCCCTGACCTGGAAAACAATTACAACGACGGCATACTTAACATCGACCTTACCCTTACTTCCAACGCTCCCGTTGACCTTACCCTTAAAGATGCTGACGGTAACACTGTGGCAACTGCCACTGCCAATAAGAGCGGACGCACTGTGATGAAGGTTGCCAATCCTAAGAAATGGTCGGCTGAGACGCCCTATTTGTACACACTCTCTGCCACAATGCAAGGTAATGACGAGGTGGTGCCGGTCAATGTAGGCTTCCGTAAGATTGAGCTTACAGGCAGCCAGATTTTAGTTAACGGCAAACCGGTGCTCTTCAAAGGTGCCGACCGCCACGAACTTGACCCCGACGGCGGTTATGTGGTTTCTCCTGAAAGAATGATTCAAGATATTCAGCTGATGAAAAAGCTTAATATCAATGCAGTGAGGACATGCCATTATCCCGACGACGATCTATGGTATGAGCTTTGCGATAAATATGGCATCTATGTTGTGGCTGAGGCAAATATCGAGAGCCACGGAATGGGTTACGGAGAGAAGACTCTCGCAAAGAATCCACGTTTTGAGAAAGCCCATATGGAGCGTAATGAGCGTAACGTGCAGCGCAACTTCAACCATCCCTCTGTAATCTTCTGGAGCCTTGGCAACGAGGCGGGCTATGGTCCTAACTTCGAGAATGCCTACAAATGGATAAAGGCTGAAGACCCCAGCCGTGCGGTGCAATATGAGCAGGCTCATAAAGACGGCTTGACCGATATTTTCTGCCCAATGTATTACGGCTACGAAGGCATGGAGAAATATGCTCAGGATCCGACGTATACTAAACCTCTCATTCAGTGTGAGTATGCTCACGCGATGGGCAACTCTATGGGTGGCTTCAAGGAGTATTGGGATCTTATCCGCAAATATCCGAAACTTCAGGGTGGCTTTATCTGGGACTTCGTTGATCAGGCTGTGCGTACTAAGGGTAAAGACGGCGTAGAGATTTATGCCTACGGTGGTGACTTCGACCGCTTTGATGCAAGCGACAATAACTTCTGCGTAAACGGTCTTGTAAGTCCTGACCGTGTTCCCAACCCTCATGCCGACGAGGTGGCATACTATTATCAGAATATCTGGACCACTCCATCTGACATCTCCGCCGGTAAGGTTAATGTCTACAATGAGAATTTCTTCCGTGATCTTTCCGACGTAAATCTTGATTGGGTGCTTCTCAACAACGGTATTCCCGTGCGTGATGGCAGAGTTGACAAGATTGACGTAAAACCGGGTCAGACAGAGATAGTGACTATACCCTACGGTCCTATCTCCGACGAAGGGGAATGGCTTCTCAACGTAAACTACACTCTTAAAAATGCTGACGGGCTGCTTCCTGCCGGACATTCCATCGCCCGCGAGCAGTTTATTCTGAAGGAGGGTAAAGGGTGTGTATGCATTAAGACCCCTTCTGAATCCAATATCGAGGTGCCTGTTCCGCAGATTGTCAACAATCAGTATAATTATATGATTGTTAAAGGTGGCAACTTCAATATTGAGTTCAACCGTCATAACGGCTTCATGAGCAAATACCAAGTTAATGGAACAGATATGATCACCGACGGTGGCGAACTGACTCCGAATTTCTGGCGTGCCCCGACCGACAATGACTATGGCGCAAATCTTCAGAACAGATATGCAGCCTGGAGGAAGCCGGAAATTAAACTTACCTCTCTTAAGGCTGACGTCAACAACGATGGTCTTGCTGTCGTGACTGCCGATTATGATATGCCTTCAGTTCATGGCAAGCTCACCATGACTTACACCATCAACGGCATTGGTGATGTAAAGGTAAATGAAGTGTTCACTGCCGACAAGACGGCTGAGGTTTCGGGCATGTTCCGTTTCGGTATGCAGATGCAGATGCCTGAATCATTCAGCAGTATTGAATATTATGGTCGTGGACCTATCGAGAACTATGTTGACCGTAACCACTCTACCCTTCTCGGCATCTACAATCAGAATGTTGATGACCAGTTCTATCCCTATATCCGTCCGCAGGAGACAGGCACAAAGACTGATGTTCGCTACTGGAAGCAGCTCAACAATGCCGGCAACGGTCTTGAGTTTGTAGCTGAGGCACCTTTCTCCGCATCTGCTCTCAACTATTCCGTTGAAAGCCTTGATGATGGTCCTTGGAAAAAACAGTCACACTCTCCGGAGGTAACAAAAGTTGACTACACCAACTTCCTGATCGACAAGATGCAGATTGGACTTGGCTGCGTCAACAGTTGGGGAGCAATGCCGCTTAAAGAATATCTGATGCCTTACGGCGACTACAGCTTCACATTCGTGATGCGCCCTGTATTCCACCAGCTCCACAACTAATATCAACCCTATGAATCAAAATGGCTGTCGAGAATTATCCCGGCAGCCATTTTCATTTATTCCCATAGCCAACCTCCCCACTCCCCTCCTCTATTCTTTCCGCTCTGTGATGTGCCGGACTTTTGCAAAGTTTTATATGCTTTTGCTGTAAATTTTTGAAATGTGGGAAATTGTGCTTAACTTTGTGGAGAAAAAATGAAATAATGAGATTCTGGTTGACTATATTGATGGTTTTTACGACTTGTTTGGGAGGCTGGTGCGAGAATGCCGAACCTTCCCTAAGCGAGTTACGCCAGATGTGTTCAGATGCCCTTAAGAAACGTGATTTCCACAAAACACGTGAACTTGCCACCACTTTAAGGGAGCGTACGTTGGCTGACAAAGATGATCGCACACTCGGAGCTGCCGATTTCTTTTTAGGAGCTGCCGAGCTATTTCTTGGTGACTCAGAGTCCGGTATTCTTTATCTTAATGAAGCTCGCCATATTGCTGAAAAATATAATAACGACACCTTGCTTGGGAAAACTCTTAACTGCCTCGGTATATACGAGGCAAACGTCAATTCCAACTATTACCTTGCGCAGCATTACCTTCTGCAAAGCCTTGACTGCTACGATATGGAAGGAAGTGCATCCACTAACCTTGCACATATCGCCCTGCTACAAAACGACACATCAGGAATACACTATGCCAGGCGAGCATATGAGTATGGAGTCAAGACGAATGAGGTGCATTATAGTTATAGCGCTCTCAACACATTGGCTGAGTTTGCAATCATGAATGGAGACTTTGAAGCTGCCACTTCCTATCTTAATCAAGCTAAAGAGATTGCAGCAAGCTCTAATTATGAGGATAAAGAACATGCGAAACTTCTTGAAGCCACTATCCTGACCAATACAGGAAAAACTGCAGAGTCAACTGCTATCTTAGACAGTATAAAACCTGCGATCGAGACAAAACTTCCTATATATCTCCCAGACCTTTTTTATCTTATGGGGCAGAACTATCATTCCGAGGGACAATATCAGAAGTCTAACAAAGCTTTGCTGGAGGCAGTGGAGGCAGCCAAGCGCAATTCATCTACCCCGGCTCTTGGAAAAATATACAGACTCATAGCCGATAATTACTCAGCCATGGGTCTCGACAGCCAGGCATTGCCTTATATGCGAAGTGCCTTCGAGCAGGCTGAGACATCGGGACAGACGGACCGCCAACGAATGATTAATGAACGGAAGCTAACCCTTGACGTGATCCATCAGGATCAAAAACGAAAACTGGCAGAGGAAAAAGCCCGGTACACAGGACGTCTGTCTGTTTTTCTGGGGCTTCTACTTGTGTTTGCCGCCGCAACCATAATAATTGTAATAGGCAATCTACGAAAGCGTAACCGGCTTTACCGCCATATCGTGCAGCAAAATGTGGCGATGCTTAAGGACGAGGAAAAATATAAGTCAAGAATTCATGAGTTAGAAAGCAATCCTGTTACCCAACAAAAAGTCAATACCAGCACGGAGATTATGCCACCTGCTGAAAACCCGGAGAAACCGGCGAGTGTGGCATCCGCAACCTCTGCCACGGAGGAAGATAAAAAGCCCGGTGGTTCTTCCATTACAGAAGAGAAGTCAAAGCGCTTGTTTGAGGCACTTCAAGCCATGATGGAAGATGAGCATATCTACCGCAATCCACAGCTGACACGGGAGACAGTGATGGGACGATTGAAGACCAACTCCACCTATCTGGCACAAGTCATCAAAGACAATGCCGGCATGAACTATTCCCAATACGTCAACTCTTTTAGAATGAGGGAGGCTCTGAAAGCACTCTCCGACCGTGCGCGTATAGATGTTCCCATAAAGGATATTGCTCAGGAATCAGGCTTTAATTCGCTTACAACTTTCTATAAACTTTTCCAGCAGGCAACCGGAATTTCCCCAACGGCATATCGCCGTTCATTGGCAAGTATAGCCTGATTTTGCTATATTTCAATAGTTTCGCTTCCTAATTTTTCAAATTTGTAAAATCGGGAAGCGAAAAATTTTTTATTAGAAGACTCTCTATATAATTTTGCGGCTACAAATTAACCTCTAATCTCAACCAATAGATGAGTATCTTTAGAAATACATTATCAGATGTTGCAATGACACTCGCCCTTCTTGGAGTCGGTATTGAAGCATATGCTATTCCTGCAATCCCGGAGCCTATAAGAGTCACACAGACCGATGGGTCAGTTATTACTTTATGCATGCATGGCGATGAATCGGGATTCGTAATCGTAACCCCCGATAATCTTCCTGTAGTGAAAAATTCAGTCGGTATTTATGAGTATGCCAATCCTTGGGATACGTCGAAATGCAGCGGCATGCGGGTATCCGATATCGATATGCGCACTCCAGCTGAAAAGACATGGATTGCCACGTCCGGCATTCTTTCGGCACCTGCCCGCGCAATAAGAAATGAAGTTGTTTCCACACGCAAGATGCCCCACGGACCGGCAAAGGTTAAAATCTCCGACTATCCTACCATCGGGCGTCAGAAAGCACTCGTGGTGCTTGTAGAATTTGCCGACAGACAATTCTCCACAATGGAAGACGCATGGTCATACTATAACGGCATGCTCAATCAACCGGGCTTTACATATAAAAACGGTGCCGATGGCTCTGCCCGTGATTTTTATCTTGACAGCTCTGGCGGACTTTTTGACCCTGACTTCGTAGTGATTGGTCCGGTGCAACTTCCGGGCACAGTAGATTTCTATGGGGCAGATACGGATAATAAACTCGATCCTAATGCTTGGCAGATGATTGTAGATGCCTGCAATGCCATTGACGACGAGGTTGATTTCTCGGAATTTGATGCGGATAATGATGGGGCTGTTGACAGCATATACTTCTTCTATGCAGGCTTTGGTGAAGCCGACAGCAGCCGTGGTGAAGTGATATGGCCTCATAACGGACTGCTCAGAGACAACTGGGGCGTAGATTTGGAACTTGACGGCAAAATAATAAATAACTATGCCTGCAGCAACGAGATACGTTTCAATTCCGCACCCACATGGCTTCCGGTGGGAATAGGCACATTCGTGCATGAGTTTGGGCATGTGCTTGGCATCGCCGATCATTATGACACGCGTTATTCATCAGGGCGTATCGGTGTGGAGCAATGGGACACAATGGCTGCCGCATCGTATAATAACAACCAGAATACCCCGCCGGCTTTCTCGACCTTTGAACGTGCTGAATTAGGATGGATGGAACTTACCGAGGTTGATCCACTGCAAGAGGGAGTGCTGAGTGTGCCGGTGCTGACGGGAGAAGACCCTCATGCATTAGTGGTCAGAGTGCCTGACGATGCCACCGACGAATATTTCATCATAGAGCGCCGCAACAAGACAGGCTGGGACTCAACTCTTCCCGCAGAAGGTGTCTTGGTCTGGCATATAGACATGGTGGAAAAATTATGGAAGACTAACGATATCAATATAGACCCAGTGCATCAGCATATTGACATCGTGGAGGCTGACGGCACAGAGAATGCCACAAGCTATCACAGTGATGTGTTTCCAGGCACGGGGAAAGTGACCACCTTTGATTTCAATGCATGGAGTGGGGAGAAGCTTTTCTCTTTTGACCATGTGGAGCAGCTTCCTGATGAGACATTATTAATTCTCGGGGGCACAAATTTCATACCCACTACTCCGGAAGTGACGGCACACGATGTACACGGCACCTCCTTCATTGTGGCATGGGATCCGAATAATGATGCGTTAGGTTACGTTCTGTCGGTATATGATACTCTTGGAGAGCCGGTGGGAGATTTTGGGGAAGTTCTTATGAATGAGGTAACTGAGATTGAGGTGTCAGGACTTTCCCCCATGTCTGAATATACTGTGAAGGTGACAGCCATTGCCGGTTCCTACCGTTCTGAAGCAGCCACACTCACAGTAAACACCGGCTCCCTTGAATTTTTCGAAAGCACCCCACTGAATCTTGCCGTTACAAATTATGGTGACGGTCGCTTTGAGACTTCATGGGAGAACCTTCCGGATGCCACTGATTATGAGGTGACTCTTTACCGCATGGAGTTTAGCGAGCCGGTAATCCACTCCTACGGATTTGATGATGGAGTGGCAGGAATGCCCGAAGGATGGTCAACCAACTCTTCAAAGATGTCTAAACCGGTGTTCGGAGAGAAGTCACCTGCCCTTCAGCTTGCAAAAGACGGCGACTGGATTGAATTTATCTATCCTGGCTCTGAGATAGCCTCATTAGCATTCTATCAGTTCTCGCAGCTTGACTCTAATATGATTAAGATAGAAGCATTTAACAACGAAAACGAACTGGTTATGGAAAGTAGCGTTCAGGTTTCATCAGAGGGTACGATAGAAAGCATTATGATCCCCGATGCCGAGCGTGTACGCATCACTTTTGAGAGATCTGGCGGCTATGTGGTGATCGACGATATTGAGATAGGGGTAAGATCGCTTGAAGGTATTCCATGTGAACCGTATGTTTCTGTTCCAACTTCAGGCCAGACTTCCCTGATAATTGAAAACCTTGATGACGATGTGGAATATGCATTCACAGTGACCGGCTTTAATGGCGTGGAAAAGTCACGCACATCAGAAATGCTGCGATTCATTCCCTCTACATTAGTAGTAGGAATAGATGCAGTGGGAGCATCGGATAATATTATTGAGGAATGGTTTGACCTCTCAGGACACAAAGTCGTGTCGGATCAGCTTCCTGCCGGAGTCTATATTATCCGCAAAGGAACAAAGGCAACAAAGGTAATGATTGAATAATGGTTAGTAATGTTCGTTTGAACAAGGTGATATCGGCTTCCTGCTTGGGAGCCGAGATTTTTTATAGTACCACAATTATTCCTCCACATTATGTCAATTTAACTTCGGCAATAGTGTGCTCATATTTTATACAGTTATTATAAACCCTATTCTCAATTTAATGGAAATTTATTCCCATATTTTAAAAACAACAGTATTTCAATGTTTTAAATTCCCGTTTTTTCAATATTAAAAAAACGGGAAGTAAAAAATTTGACGCTTTTTGTAATCATATCTAATTTTGCAACCGTAAAAATTAACCACGGTTAGCGACTTTTAATAATCGCTCCGCTATCCACTTTAAACCGTAAACACTAAACCATAAACCAAATAAAAATGAAAACCAATTTTACTAAAATCGGATTCGCATGTCTGGTAGCCGGAATGGCTTTCAGCACGGCTTCAGCCGACAAAATGGGAAACATTGAATTTCCCGGCTTCACAAAGCGTATCGAGGGTCGTCAGCCCGCAAAGGAAGTTAACGCACGTGTACTACCACAGGATCCTACAGTGGCTCTTAAGAAAGCTGCACAGCGCCCGGCATCCCGCTTTATCGGCTGGAATGCTGAAAATCCCTCGCTTCCTAATATGATGGCGAAGTCTGCCGAGGCAGGTGAAAAAATGGATTCAGTAGTAGGAGTATACCTTACCGGCGATCTCATGAGCAAGCAGACATTTGAGTTCACAGAGAATGGTAGTCCGCTTGTTTGCAGCAACTATGTTCCGGCTGCTGACGGAAAGTATTTCCAGTATTCAGGCCATTTCGCATATGAGTACGATGCTGAAGACAGAGTTATCTCTGCAGAGAAAGTTGAGGTAAACAGCCTTTCATCATGCCAGCGCATAGAGTATGGATATACCGGAGACTCTCGCGCATATAATCTCCAGATTGCTTATCTTATGGATGAGGAGGGAGAATGGACTCCTTTCCAGAAAGGTGAGTATCAACTTGATATAAATGGTAATACAACAGAGGAACTATATTCTTATTGGAGTGATGAAGTGAATGACTGGGTGCCCGTAATGAAGAATGTGGCTACCTATGACGAGATGAGCCGTCTCACATCTTATTTCCCATATGTATGGGATGCCAATGCAAACGACTGGGTAGGAGACACCGAGGGTTACTATGGTGGTCAGGAGTTTGAATATACACAGAACGGTGATGACGCACTCAACATGGATTATGAGTGGATTGACGGTGAATGGGTACCCTACTTCAAGGCTGTATTCACATATAATGACGCAGCTCTTATGATCCGAAAAGACCGCCTTTACTGGAACCGCGAGAAACAGGACTGGTCAGGTGCTGAGACATGGGGCCCTTGGGGTGACATGAAATATAACCAGTATGAGACTTATGATTATGACGAGTATGGTCGCGGAACAGAGACAAACGTGTTCACAAGTGCGAGCGGTGAATATGTCAACTACTACAGGGCTACTACAGCCTATAGTGTACTTGAGAATGGTGACACAGAGAAAATTGAAATGTCGGGTTCTGTGAAAGATGATGTATACGCTCCTTATGCAAAGAATATTCAGCATATAAATAAGTTTGGCTCAGAAACCTACTACATCTCTTATAGAGAGTCTGATGGTGAATGGATACCCCAGCAGGAAGAGTTCCGATACCTGGATGAATACAACTGGTTCCTCGGTGGTGACTATTATAATTATTTTAATGGCGAGCGCAAACCTTCTTCAAAAGAGCGTTTCTATTATCCTGATGACTTTGACCCCACTCTTCCTTATGAGACTCCATATGAGGGTCGTCACTGGGTAGGCGGTGGCTCAGAAGAAGATGGCGGCTGGAGACTCAAACATGTTGATAACTTTACTTGGGGACCTCGCGATGTGATGATCGGATATGTAAATTATGACTATATTCAGTCTGACGGCAACAAGACCACTGGCTGGGAAATGGAGTATGACTTCACTGCCAATACTGCCAACATCTTCATGTGGCCTGACAGCAATAAGGGTAAACCATATTACGAGAACAAAACTATAGAGGCCATCACCTACAATAACTATCAGTATTGGGACGGTAATGACGAATGGCAGCCCGAATATTCATACAAGTTTAATTACTTCTATTCACCTCGCACAAGCACCGGTATCAATTCCGTAGCAGTTCCTGAAGGAGTTCTAGAGACAGAGCGTTATGACCTTATGAGTCGCCCCCTCACAGAACCTACAACTGGCATCAACATCGTGCGTTACTCCGATGGCTCCTCAAGAAAAGTAATGGTGAAGTAACAATCATTCTTTATTTAAGTAGAGTATAAATGTGGAGAGTGTGTCATAATATATGATGCACTCTCTTTTTATTTGTTTAGTTTTGTCTTATTATTACCGGCTAATTAAATTATTTTGAAATATGCTCTGAAGTATTTAACTTTGTAGAAAATTTAGTAACATGAAAAAATTTTTAGCCACGATATTGACTTTTATAATAGCTTCGACATCATGGGAGGCTGCTTTGAGTGAGGAGCTTCACCCACCCGTCGCTGAGTTATATGATATGTGCAACGAAGCCCTTCAGAAACGCGATTATACCAAAGCTCGGAAACTTGCCCTTCAGTTGAAAGAAATAGGTTTGCCGGAAAGTGAACAAAATATGATTGGCTATGTGAATTTTTCTTTAGGATCCTCAGAAGTGTTTTTGGGAGAGGGAGAAGCCGGCAAATTACATCTAAACGAGGCATTACAGATAGCAAAGAATATAGGAAATGACACTCTACGGGGGTTGGTACTGAATTGTCTTGGAGTGTATGAGGCGAGTGTCAATTCAAATTATTATGTAGCTCAACATTATCTATTAGAGAGTCTGGATTGTCCGGCGATGGAAGGGAATGCCTCTTCCAATCTGGCACAAGTGGCATTATTACAAAATGACACTTCGGGGGTGCATTATGCTACACGTACATATGAATATGGGAAAAAGACCGGTGAAAACCGTTATCGGTGTACCGGTCTAATCTATCTTACGGAATTTGCCATATTAAAGAAAGATTTTAAGGAAGCTGCACGTTATCTGGAGCAAGCGGAACAAGTGGCTGCGCAACATGGGTATAAGGATATGGATTATCTTAAGTTGCTTAAGGCAAATGTTCTCTCCCATACAGGAAATACAACTGAGTCAAACAGACTGCTTGAAGCGGCAAAAGATGACATTGCAACCAAACTCCCAATTTATCTTCCTGAGCTGCTATACCTAATGGGAGAAAATTATCATGTGGAGGGCAACTATACAGCCTCTAATTCTGCGCTTATGAAGTCGGCGGAAGCAGCTGAGAAATATTCCTCGACAACCTCATTAGCCAAGACTTATAAACTTATAGCCAAGAATTATTCTTTAATGGGTCTTAATGGTGAGGCGATACCCTACATAATGCAAGCATTGGAATTGTCGGAAACAGCCGGGCAAACCGACAGACAGCGTATGGTCAATGAGCGTAAACTTACTCTTGATGTTGTCCATCAAGAGCAAAAACGTTTGCTGGCTGAAGAGAAGGCTCGATATAATGGACGATTGTCTGTTTTTCTTGGATTGCTACTTTTGTTAGCGTCTGCTATAATAGTGATTGTGGTTACTAATCTTAGGCGACGCAATAGGCTCTATCGTCACATAGTGCAGCAGAATGTCGCCATGCTTGATAATGAGAGCAAATATATTGAGAAAGAGCTTGGATATAAGGAAAGAATACAGGAACTTGAGACTTTGTTGGCAACCAAGACTTCTGATGAAACTATTCCGGATACTGAAGATAAAAAGGTCATTACCTCCTATGTGATCGGAGAAGAGAAGTCACGACAACTGTTTGAGTCGTTAAAGTCACTTATGGACAATGAGAAACTGTATCGTAATCCTCAGCTCACCCGTGAGACAGTGATGGAAAGGTTGGAAACAAATCCAACTTATCTGGCTCAGTCAATAAAAGATAATACCGGGATGAACTATTCCCAATATGTCAACTCCTTCAGGATTCGTGATGCCTTAAAAGCTCTTTCAGATAAGAGCCGTATTGAGGAACCTATAAAAGGAATTGCCTTAGAGTCTGGATTTAATTCAATGGCTAATTTCTATAAATTATTTCAACAACATACCGGCATTTCGCCTACCGCTTATCGTAAATCGTTGGCAAGTATAGAGTAATTTGTTCTAAAATTATTAAAATTACTCTATCTTAGACGTTTCACGTCTCATCTTTTTAAATTTGAAAAACTGAGATGTGAAAAAATTTTATCTCTTTATAGTCTTTCATAACTTTGCCGCCGAAAGATTTCACACATGGATTAAACCTAAACAAATAAAACAATGACAGTAGATTTTACAAAATTCGGATTGGCGGTTGTTGCAGTAGGGATGGTCTTCAGCAGTGCCTCTGCAGAAATGATCGGAAACATTGAGTTTCCAGGGTTCGTAAAACACATTGAGAAACCCATTCCCTCTAAGGAATCTAACGCCCGCGATCTCCCGCAGAGTCCTATAGAGGCTCTCAAGAAAGCGACTCGGAAAGCTCCTTCTCGCTTCGTAGGTTGGAATGCTGAGAATCCATTCATGCCTAGCTTTGTGGCAAAATCAGCTGATGACGGCGAGAAGATGGACTCTGTAGTTGGCATACGGCTTGATGGTTCACTCATGAGTAAGCAAGTGTTCAGTTTCACAGAAACCGGACGCCCGTTGGAGTCTCTTAACTACCTTCCTACACCTGATGGAACAGCTTTTCAGTATGCCGGTCACTATGCGTATGAGTATGATGGTTTGGGCAGACTTATATCTGCAGAGCAAACTGACGTAGATTATCCTAACAGAAGCCAGCGTATAGAGTATGGCTATAGTGGTGATGCCGAGCTTTATAATCTTCAGATTGCATATATCATGGATTCAGAAGGTGATTGGATGCCATATCAGAAAGGTGAATATACTTTCGACGCTAACTATAACACCACTGAAGAGGTTTACTACTCCTGGGGGGAAGACGTAAGTGCCTGGTTGCCGGCAAAGAAAACGGTGGCTACTTACGATGAAATGAACCGTGTCACATCTTATTTCCCTTATACATGGGATTCGGAGACCAACGACTGGGGTTACATGTCGGGGAGTGCAGATGGACATCGTTACGAATATACTCAAAATGGCAGCTATGCACTGAAAGCTGATTATGAGTGGAGAAATAACCAATGGATAGAATTTTACCGTATAGTTGACACCTACAATGATGCTGCGCTAATGGTCAAAAGGGAGCATCTTTATTGGAATCGTGAAAAACAAGACTGGTCAGGAGCAGAGACATGGGGTCGCTGGGATCGTGAATACTTTAATTCATATGAGATTTATGATTATGACGAGTATGGTCGCAACACTCAGACAAACACCTTTACCAGTGAAAGCGGTGAGTATGTAAATTCTTACAGAATAACTACCTCTTATGGGAATCTGGAGAATGAAGAAACGGAAAAAATCGCAATGAATGGTTCTGTAAAGGCTGACGGCACTTACACACCATCTATGAAAGTTGTGCAACACTTCAATAAATTCGGTTCAGAAACCTACTATGCTGCTTATAGAGATAATCAGGGAGAATGGGCACAGCAATCAGAAGAGATCCGTTACATGGATGAATACAACTGGTTCCTGGGTGGTGACTACTACGTTTTCGTAAATGGTGAGCGTAAACCTGATTCAAAAGAACGTTTCATCTATCCTGATGATTTTGATCCCACTCTGGGATATCAAACTCCTATAGAAGGTCGTCAGTGGTTAGGTACAGGTATAGGTGATACAGCTGATTGGAAACTACGCACTGTAAATAATTTCACATGGGGTCCTCGTGATGTGATGATAGGCTATGTCAATTACGATTATATGCAGTCTGATGGCAATAAAACCACTGGCTGGGAGATGGAGTATGATTTTGCCGCTAATGCAGCCAATATCTTCATGTGGCCTACAAATAACAACCAGGTATATTACGAAAATAAGACTTTGAAGTCAATACATTATGATAATCCTCAGTATTGGAATGGTAATGACGAATGGATGCCAGAGTATTCCTACACATTCACTTATTTCTACTCTCCTCGTACCAACACCGGTATTGAGGCAGCAGAACTCCCGAATGGAGTCGTAGAGACAGAACGTTACGATCTTATGGGTCGCCCCCTCACAGAGCCTACAACTGGCATCAACATCGTGCGTTACTCCGATGGCTCCTCAAGAAAAGTCATGGTGAAGTGACATCTCATTCATTATAGAACATATCAACAACTCAAAATAATGCGAGTCCGGCTCAATGTCCGGGCTCGCATTCGACAGATGCCGCTGGGCCGTTGAATAAATTTTTAACAAACTATTGATATTCTACTTTGAACCGACATATGGCTCCATATGAATGTTTATTATAGATTTGTCACCAAAACGATTCCTCAAGACCTTTTCTGCTAAAGTGGCTTTATTATGAGCTTCAACGAGTGATTGATTTCCATCCATCTTAGCATGCATATCTATCGCTATATCGTTGCCGATACGTCTTGTCCGTAAATTGTGAACATCCTTTATACCTTCTATCCCTTTCACGAGATCAAGGATCTCCTGTTCATACGATTCCGGAAGAGATGCCTCAAGCAATTCGTTGAGGCAGGGTTTCATTATGTCGTAGCCGCTCTTGATAATGAAGAAGCTGACTACTATGGCTGCCAATGGGTCAAGGATTCTCCAATGCTCACCAAGAAACATAGCACCGGCAATGCCCACTAATGTGCCTCCCGACGACACTGCGTCGCTGCAATGATGCCATGCGTTTGCAACCACTGCTTGAGAGTTGACCTCTTTCCCCTTCTTTGCCGTGTAACGGTAAAGCCATTCCTTAGACAATATTGAAACTACTGCTATCACTAACGCAAGCCAAGTAGGACATGGCAATTCATTCCCCTGGAGACTATGTATCACTAATTTAATACCATTGATCATCAGTGCGACACCTGCCACTGCCAAAATCAGTCCTATTATCAGTGTGGCAAGGGTTTCAAACTTACCATGACCATAATCATGACTTTTATCCCTTGGTTTCCCGGCTATCTTTACGAACACCAATACTATTACGTCCGTTACAAAATTACTAAGTGAGTGAACGGCATCAGCTACCATCGCGGAACTGCGTCCCACTATACCGGCAACAAACTTCAACACTATAAGGATCGCATTAACTGCTGTGCCTGTCAACGTAACCTTATATATTTATATATTTCTTTTTCCCAGGAATCCATGGTTCAATTTAGTTTAGATATATCAATATACCATAAGAAACAATACCCTCTGGTTAATTGTTTTCAAAATCCCTGTTAGCCTTACTGTATACGCGAGTTCAGGATAATAATTACCTCAGAAAAAGCTGAATCGGCAGCTTGAAAAAGTTGCCGATTCTTTTGATAAAACGCATGCTATACGATGCAGAGATCATCACAATCCAGATCTGTCTCCACTTCAACACTTACCACAAATTCAAGCATTATTATCTGTCATGCATATGCGGCCAGTGGAGCCACCTATTTCCGAAAAGGTTCTCCTATATCGGCAATTCGTTTCATTATTTTACTCCCTTTCCGGATAATATATATTCCGCTATCAGGAATATGTGATAACCGTCTTCCTTGCAGATCATACCATTCTTCTACTGCATCTTCCGATTCTAATATACAATCAACGGCAGACCAATCAGGCAATGTGATGACTGCCACTTCTGATTGTGCAGATCGTTCCGTGCCTAACAAGCCGGTTACATATGCGCCGTAGGTTTTTGTCGGGATAAGACCGGTGAATGTATACTCATCTTTTGCATCAGCAGTTAAATTTTCATAACCCTCCAACACAACTGGCAAATTAACAGCGTATTCAATCTCAACGTCATCAATCAGAATATAACTGGATTTCTTCTCAATAGAGATTCTGACGGCATCATCACACCGTTATTAAGTCTTACCTGTTTCATTATTTTTATCATTATTGTTTTTACTGCAAAGTTATATCTGACTTCTCTACCGAGTATTATAAATATTTGTGTTAAATTTTCACATATCGGAGTTTTTTGGTATCTTTGCAATCAAAACATAAAAATTAATGAACACTTCCACTGACTCAGAGCTGAAATTTATTGAAGATTTATCTCAATTTGATTTCACTTCTAATCCCCACGGAGTAACACATATATTATGTATAGGAGGTTCGTTAAGCTTCTTGCTTGATCATATCCGATACAATATATCTGAAAGAGATTATGTGATTATGACAGCAGGAGTTTTTCCATCAGATTTCTGTTTATCGGAGGATTGTAGGGTTATTACTCTCTCCTTCCCGGACTCAATGATGGACAGGGAAACAATTAAGAACAACTATGGGGTAATAGGTCATCTATCGTTACTTCAAGATCCGGTAATTAAACTATCAGAAGATGATTTCATATCCTGCCGTGAGGATCTGATAAGGCTGCATGACAAACAGATGAAGCCTCATCTATTCAAGGAGGAAGTAATCGGGACACTCCTTAAAGCCCATGTGCTTGATCTTTACAACATTCACGCACAGACTCATCCTGAATTTACGGAAGGTGGTCGTCCCGCAATTATGTTACGAAATTTTATCAGTATATTACTCCAAGGCGATTATAAAGAAAACCGTATAGTTGACTATTATGCCGACAAACTTTGTGTCGACCCACATTATCTTACAGAAGTATGTCGAAGATTCACTCATCAGCCCGCTTCCTACTGGATAAACCGTTTCACGATACGTGAACTCTCATCTCTCATGGCAGATCCGGCACTCACTTTTGATGAAATAGCTTTCAGAATGAATTTCTCATCTGTTTCCTACTTCTCCCGTTATGTCAAGAAACATATTGGTATAACTCCCTCGCAGTTTCGCAAATCATTGAGAAACTCAAGGTGAATCCCTCTTTCATGTAACATTTATCCTGCATTTGAATGTAAGAATATATTTCGGAACACTTTCCAATGAAATTGTCAAAACTTTTTATAGATTACTTACTCCTCAACAATGAGCCGGTTTTCGATGCAATGGGTTTTAGAGTAGAAGTTAATTCCCAAACATACCGGGTTCTGCATATCGGGTTTTACTCAGATCAAGGCAAAAAAACGAGTATGGTTACCGGTTCCAATATGTAGAATCAATATACCACCCATTCCGCTAATTTATGCTTTCTTAATTATCCACTTCTTTAGACGGTGCATCTTTGCCCTGAAGACAGCCCCTATAAAGATTACTTCCCTACCGCCGGAGAGAAAGGGTAACGCATACTTCTTGTCGAAAGCCTATAGCTTGGAACGCATCTTTTCCCGAAGCTCGTTCCTACTCTTCTCTATGTTGTGCAAGAGAGGCTACTCATACTCATCAATGAGAATCACCACCTATTTCAGAAAAGGTCTGAATTCCGACCGGCTATCTTATCTCTCCCATTTCTTCACTTTTATGGCTATAAAATAAGTAAAAATCTAATGAGTTATATATTCTTTTTACGATATAAACAAATATTTCAAAATATTTCCCAAAACTACCGTATATCTGCTTGTTGAGGGTGTGGCAACAGGACTTTACCGTGAACTGAAGCCTCTTTTAAGCATATCACTATCAAAGTATTTCTTATTAAATTATATACTAATACATTATTAATATATGTTTATTAATCAATTAATTATAAAATTGTCGCATTCAGGAATAAAATTGTCGCATCAAAAAATTGCATCTTATTGATAAAAAAATTAATTTCGCTGCTTATGAAAAATATTAACCCTAAAAACGCAGATCAAATGAACGAGACTAAACCAAAAGAAACATACGTAAAACCTGAATCCGAGATCGTCAACCTCGAACTTGAGCAACCGATACTCAGTGGGAGTGCGCCTGATTTCGGCAATGGAGGCAGATGGGGATTTTAAAAACAATAATTATGAAAATCTAAATGGAAATAAAAAGCATCTATAAATTACTTCCGTTGTTGCCAATATTGTGCGCCTGTCAGTCGGAAGTGACTCAAGAAAGCATTGTTCCCCACCGTGTCATTACTGTCAAAGCTACGCTTCCAGACTCTGATGATACGAGGAGCTACATAACTTATGGTAATCAAAATATAGATGAAGAGTTTTTCAGATGGCAAGATAAGGATTGGCTCACAGTTTTCAATGTCACAAGATTATCAGACTGTCCTAAAGGTGTAGAGATTGAAACCACCACTCCATATATTAATGGAAGAAGTGCAATATTTGAATCTGTAAAATCAGTTAATCCTAATTTTGAAATCAAAGCCGGGGATACTATCTTTGTAAGTTATTGGGAGACTTTAGCAAGACTGAGCTCTGCTGAGGGCGACTTAGATGAACGTAAAATTTTTACAATAGGTGTTGGAGCGGAAGCAAATAAGCCGCAAGTTATAGTCAATAATCCCACTGACTCCGCTATGTTATATATGCAGAGTAATTTAAAAATGTATGATATTGTCACTGCAGTTGAAGATGACAGTATTCCTGATTTACATTTCAGGCACTTATCCACCATTATGCGTGTCACCCTACGAAATGAAACAGGTAAAGATTTATATCCAACAAAATTAGAGTTTGAATATCCAGGAACAGAATCATTTTTTAACACTATGTTATATTGTAGTATAGACACTGACTCAACTAACGAAAGTGGATTACGAGTCTATACCGATGAAGAGTTCTATAATGGTTCAAAACCATACACGGATAATATTGGGACCACTATAAATACAAAAGACGGCACTACCGACACAGGAGAGGCTATTGCACCCGGTGAGACTTATGACCTTTATCTTTCCACAGTTCCAAGAATAGGAAACACTCAAAAGGGTAATGGTTTAATAATAAAGCTTATAAAGAGTCATGATACAGATAATCCTTATAAAATAATCTTGGACGGATTCGATGTAGCTATCAAAGCCGGAAAGCGATACTGGTTTAACCTTACCGCTGTGGAAGAAAACGGAGAAAACAAGCTGATGTTGACTTCCGAGTGGTTGAAAGAGCATCCTGAACAAGCCACAAATGATGATGAATAAACTGCTTCTGAAGATTGATGAGTGAACATAGAATATATCAAGCAGGAGGACACATCTTTACACTTGACTTTCCCAAAGGAATGCTGTCTGAAAAGGAACTTGAGACATACGCTCCTTTTCAGACAGACTCTTATCTGGGAAATGACAAGCTATTTACCCTTACTCTTGTCAACGACGCGGAAGCTTTGATAACTGACAATCCTGTCACAGCCGATTTTGAGGATGAAAACGGACGTATGACTATTTTCATGCAGAAGAATAATGGGATAACAATATACTTGTCTACTGTTACTGATAACGAATGTTGTCGTATTCAAATATCCGAAGATTATCATCGGGCGGAGGCATGGATAGGGGGTAATCCCGGGCAGCGACGTTATGCTCTTGATACAGCACTCATGCTGCTCTATACATTTGCATCTTCGAATCATGACACACTTCTGCTACACGCCTCTGCTATCGAATACCTTGACAAAGGGTATCTGTTTTTAGGAAAGAGCGGAACCGGAAAGAGCACTCACAGCAGACTCTGGCAGGAATACCTATACGGAACAAAACTATTGAATGACGATAATCCGATAGTCCGTATAATTAATGAAACGGTATATGTATACGGCTCCCCCTGGAGTGGAAAGACCCGTTGTTATCTGAACAGAAGCGTTCCGGTTGCCGGGATCGTAAGGCTTCATCAATCTCCTTATAACCGTATAATTCCACTACACGGATTAAAGGCATACGCCTCTCTCCTACCTTCCTGCTCCTGTATGAAATGGGAGCATAAAATGGCACATGCCATTCACACCACAGTCAGCAAGGTTATTGAACGGATTCCTGTATATGATCTTGAATGTCTTCCGAATAAAGAAGCTGCATGGCTTTGTTTTGAAAAACTAAGAAACAACGAGAAAACATGTGTGAAAGGCGTATAATCGATAATGACCTTCTTCTCGGAGAGATTTGTGACCTTCTTTCTGAGGGTAAGAAAGTGAAGTTGCGTGCAAAAGGGAACAGTATGATGCCTTTCATACGTGGGAACGAAGATATACTTATGATAGCACCTCCTGATAAATTACACAAGGGGGATGTAGTGTTAGCTCGGATTAGTGGGAAAAGATATGTGGTCCACCGGATAATCAGAATAACGGGGAATCTGGTCAAGCTTATGGGTGACGGTAATCTATATGAGAGTGAGGAATGCTCGCGGGCAGATATATTTGGATCAGTAGAAAGTGTTATACATAACGGCAACCGGCATAACCTAAGATCTTCAAGAGCACGTTTATGTGCAGTGGCTTGGAGATTTCTTTTACCATTAAGGAGAGTGAAAGGTAAAATATCAAGATTAATAAAATAAAACATGAAAAAGATTAAAGGACTGGTGTTGCGGAGACTTGGAAACGAAGCCATGATAGTGGCAGAGAGTTTAGAACTTATCGATTTCGACAAACTCGTATCTCTAAATGATTCAGCCGCCTATATATGGGAATCGCTTCCGGATTCTGACTTTGATGAGGCAACCATTGCCGGATTGCTCACAGACCGCTACGATGTAGATTATGAAACTGCTTACAAAGATGCGAGTGAGTTAGTGAATCTATGGATTAGAGCCGGCATTATTGACGAGCAATAAATACTCACCGAAATTCTTCAGTAATGAGAAAAGACACAATATCCTCCCTTTCAAACCGACAGCTTATTGCGCTCGTCAGGGCATCATTATGGCAAACTCCGGTCGAGCTTCAATCATTCATTGACCATTATATTGATTGGGATAAAATCGGGAAACTTGCCATGCAGCAGACAGTTGGTATGTTGGCAATCAAGGGTGCCCTATCTCTTCCCACTGAAATTCTCCCACCTAAGGAATGGATTCACAAAGCCTATTCATTCATAGAACGCAATAAGCGTACACACATGCTTGTTGACAGTTGCGTAGCTACAGCAACAGAAAAATTGAAAGATGCCGGCATTCCCTCAATACTGCTTAAAGGACAAGCCTACGCCCGTGCATACCCCGATCCCATCTTGCGCCAATGTGGGGACATTGACCTATATGTGGGTGATAAAAATTACTTCAGTGCTTATAAGGTAAGTCACCAACTCGGCTGGGAAAGTCATGAAATATTCCGACCCTCTACGAAGCATTATGGTTGCGCCCTCAAGAATGTTCGTATCGAACTCCATAGAATTGCAGCCCGACTGTATCCAAAATCCAGTGACCTAAAGTTTCAGGAATGGTGCCAAGAGAATCTAAAGGACAGTGAGCGGAGCATTGAAATCGGAGGAGAGCCAATATGTGTGCCTTCACCTTTGTTCAATGTGGTTTTCGTATTCACGCACATGTATAATCACTTCATAAATGGAGGGATAGGGCTAAGGCATATATGTGACTGGACAATGCTTCTTCACGTCCATTACAATGAATTAGACAGGCAACAACTTAAACAGTGTCTTAAAGAATTCGGGCTTATGAGAGGTTGGCGATTTTTCGCACCGATTGCCGTAGAACTATTAGGTCTCCCTAAACAGGAATGTCCTTTCTATTCAACGGAGTGTAGTAGTAGTGCCGCCAAAATATTTTCGTTCATAATGATGGAAGGTAATTTCGGCAGAGCAAGGATTAAAAATCCCAAACGTCCGAAGGGATATATAGCCGGGAAAGCATATTCTCTTTGTGAGCTTACCTCTAACCTGTATTCAAAGCTATGGATAGACCCGTATAAAATAACGGGATATTACTGCAATTATGTAATAAAAGGCATAAAATGGGTCATGATAGATTTATTGAAAAGGAGAACCAAATGATAAAATATATCTTATGCCTGACAAAAGGATTTCGAATTCGGATTATTGTGAGTGCAACCGCAGGGATAATGCGTGTTATGGCAAGCTTAGCATTCGTGGCTCTAAGCAAACGTGCAGTTGACATAGCAACAGACCAAACAGAAGGAAACCTTACATCATATACAATCGGATTAGTCCTTGCTCTCCTAATAGAGTTAATATGTTCTTCATTGGGTAATCGTAATACCGAGCTGTCGGAAGCAAAGATGAAAAACTCTCTACAGGAACACCTGTTCAGCCGTATGCTGACAACGACATGGACAGGACAGGAAAGATATCATTCCGGCGACTCTCTTTCGCGACTCACAGAAGACTGCCGAGTGGCAGCAGAATGCCTATGCCGGACAATACCAACAGTTATAATCGCATTATTTCAGTTGGTGGGTGCGTTTATTTTCTTGTGGTATTTCAGTCCTACACTTGCGATAATACTCTTTCTTATATTACCGACATTTATTTTTGCCGGAAAATTATTTTACCGAAAAGTAAGGATTCTGACACAACGAATACGCAGTATCGAAAGCCGGCTGCATGAACAAATGCAGGAAAGCCTGCAACACAGGATTCTTCTGATTACCTGCCGACAAACGACACGCACTATCAATATGATCAGGGCATTGCACGGTTCACGTTACAGCTTTATATGTAAACATACAAATTTTACTGTCTATTCAAAGGCAGCTGTCATTGCCGGATTTGAGTCAGGTTATCTCGCGGCTTTCTTATGGGGACTCGCAGGACTCAGAAAAGGCACTATCTCTTTCGGCATGATGACAGCATATCTTCAGCTTGCCGGTCAGATACAGCGACCGATAGCTGAATTGGCACGGCTGCTTCCCGTTATTATTCAGTCACACACGGCTTTTAGCCGTATTGCAGAAATCGAACAACTGCCCATAGAAAATGATGAGGCAGCTTCAAAATCTACGGAAAATCTGCCACCTGCAGGCATTGCTTTCCGCAATGTGACCTTTGTATATCCGAATAATCACAAAATACTCTTCAGCCATTTCAGTCATATCTTCCCTCCCGGAAGCCGAACTGCCATAATGGGAGAAACAGGTGTCGGGAAAAGCACCCTTCTCCGACTGATACTCGCACTTCTAAAGCCGCAGGAGGGAGAAATAGAGTTGTTCCGTATCGAAAATGGAAACCGGTTTGAGGAAAAGGTTTCTGCGTCAACACGAAGTCAGATTGTGTATGTGCCGCAAGGTAATAGTCTTCTCAGCGGAACCATACGTCAAAACCTCAGGATAGGAAAACCTGATGCTACTGAAGAGGAGATGAAAGAAGCTCTGTATAATGCTGCCGCAGATTTTGTGTTTGAATTGAAATACGGACTTGACACACCCTGTGGCGAACTGGGTAACGGACTGAGTGAAGGCCAGGCACAACGAATCGCTATAGCCCGCGGACTTCTTAGAAGCGGCACAATACTTCTTCTTGACGAGATCAGTGCATCTCTTGACGAAGCGACAGAAACACTCCTTATGCAACGTCTTACACAAGTATGCAGCTTTCATACAATTTTATTAGTTACTCACCGCACCAGTGTACTGCCCTACTTCGATAATATAATCAAACTATAGTAACGTGCTTCTCAGTCAGTTATAATCTTTTCCGACTATATTACTCCCCCAAAACACTTTTCAACCGTGAATTTATGGATAATATCCCATCTGTAAGTCCCTTTCTAATTATATTTTTAATAAATTCTTCCTCTGTAGGATAATAATCTACCTTAGCGCCTCCAAGCATCTTGTTAATACCCTCTATGGTAGTGCTTTTGATATTATCAAATTCCAACCCCCCATTTTAAATCTTTCCATCTAAGATTAAATGAACAAAAGTCTACCGGATAGTGAGGATTATAGTCTTCTAATTCCGAACAGTCGGCAGTAGCTTGAATATAATCCATTGCCAAATTCTGGATCACAAACACTATTTTCCGTTTCCAACATTCTACTATTTTACCTTTTTTATATGCTTGCTGCATCATAGTTTTAGAAAACTCATTAGCCCAATTTATACCATAAGTATAGGTCTTACCGGAATAATGACCCTCTTTAAGCAATTCCTTAACATAAGGATAGGGTGTTCCCGTAGTGCCGGCAGCTTGTATTTCCACACATAGGAAATCCTTAACCATATCATATTCATCAACCTCCACAGCCACATAATCTACATTACCACCTACCCCTATATTAACTTCTTGAATCCATTTAAAATTGTCCCAATCTGAAAGATATTTCTGACGAATTGCTTCAAACATAGATTCTTCCTTAAATCTCTGAGGACAAATAATAACGGGGTAAACGGTTTTACTCTTATTGACTGAGGAACCAAGTGAACAAATACCTACTTTAATATAAGGCTCACTTTTTCTGGGTTTTACACAAGTACCTTTAATATATTTACAATACTGTTGTCTTAGAGCTAATCTTGCAGTTTCAGTATGATTTTCAAAGTCATAACAAAACACTTCAATCGGATATTTCCCTATGTTTTTCATAATGGTAATGTTGGCTGAATACGTTGCTGTGATATTTTAAAATACTCCGGGCTTAGTTCTATGCCCACACCTCTTCTTCCTAATTTAATAGCCGCCGAAACCGTCGTACCAGTTCCACTAAAAGGATCAAGCACTATACCATTTTCAGGACAAGTTGCCAAAATAGGTATCCTAAGCAATTCTTCCGGATAAACAGCACAATGGCTATCCTTACGCCAGGTATCTTCGGTTACAATATTCCAAACATCTGAAGGAAGATGACCCTTGGAGGAAATACGCATTATATAATACCCACGATTTAATAACTCTTTTGCTCTCCCACTAATCTTGGTATTATCACTATGCCAAGCTCTTTGCGCACCCCTAATAGTCATTCTGAAATCGTTTACAGTCCCCAATCTAATTTCAGCTAAGACTTCATCAAGAGCTTTTTCAGCAAGAAAGTTATATCTTTTATTATCTTCTAAAGACTTCATCAATATAATAGGTCATTTAGCATAAAAAGGTATAAATAATTCTATAAATCTAAGTTATATTCTGGCAGAATTTTTGCACATTGCAATTTTTAGAAATACTCTTATAGAACGTTTCACTTTTGCTTTTATGCTTGCTGTCTTATCTAAGAAGTTGTTTAAACTTTCTTCTGAAAAAATATTCTTCTCCACTTGATACTTTCATTTATCAAGTCTTGGGAGGAGAAAGCCGCTGCAAATTTCTTATTTGAATTGAAATTCGGACTTGACAGGACTTGCAGTGAGTACCATGAAGAAATAAAAAAAGATCTGGCGCAATGCATAGATGTATAGGGTATAGTAAAAGCCGTATATAATTCATTGTATGGTAATGTAAAAAGTGTTACCAAAAACAGACATACAGCTGTTGATTATTTGTTATTATGCTGCATTTTGATTAATTTTGCAATCGCTATGATTATGGAAACAACTCACAGCAATACTATTATTCATCAATGAGGCTGTTTAGGCTTCATTCTAAACTAACCGAATACTTTTTGTTAATGTCTGAAATAAATTTCACCTGCCGATGTCTGTATGACAACATCAAATCAGTTTTATGCCTTCTGCTTTTAGTCATCGCCTCCTCATGCACTCCCCCCGGTGAGCAAACAAGAGAAAAAGACGAGCGCATAGCCAACGAGATGCGCAATGCCGCTAAGAGCATGATGGAGGGTGACAATGCCACCGCATTGGAAATCTACCGACATGTGGCCCGTGAAAATCCGGATCAGCTTTCCCTGAAGTCAAAAGATGCATTGGTGAGATGCTACTCCAACATGGGGTATATCCTCTTTTTCTGTAACCAGGACTACATTAAAAGCTTCGAGGCATTGATAACCGGTAAAGAGATTGCCGAGACCCTGCCAAATTGTGAAAGCGTTCCGGAGCTTTATCTAAATCTGGCGAATGTGTTTGCAGTATATGGAGACAGACGTCTTGCGCAAAAATATTTCGCCATGGCGTATGACGAGGCTCTGTACCGGCAGAACTGGGACGTTTTACTGACCACTGCCTATAATCTCTTAAATTATGAAATGGCAGGCACCCTTGACCGGGAAGGGCAACTAAGGCTGGATAGGTTTCAGAATCTTAAGGTTCCTGTCCACCCAATGCTCCCGCTGGTAAGCGGATTATGCCAAGTATATACGTTACGCCGCCAAGGGCGTAACCAAGAGGCGATAAGACTTTTGCAACAAGTTAGAGAAATGCCGACTAATTCCCTCACTCCAAAACGAATATCCACATTGTGTGACATATACTCCCTCCGAATTGCTCTGAATGGTAATATGGATAAAGAGGGTATGCTGTTTGCAAATAGACTCGAATTGCTGGCAGACAGCTCCGACACCGACATGAGAGACAATATATATGAATGGCTTGCCTACTTTTACAGTAACTGTGGAGATTCGGAAAAAGCATTGCATAACTATAGACTTGGGAAAGCACTAAGTGACTCTCTATTTGCAGTGTCTAAGTATTCTGTTCTTCATGACATGCAGTTGGAAAACAAGCAGAAGCAACATTCCTTAGAGCTTTTTGCAGAGAAAGAAAAAGAGCAAAAATGGTTCACATGGTTTTTGGTAATGTTAGCTTATGTAATAATGCTTATAGGCGCAGTCATTGTAATAGCCCTACAAAACCGAAGACTCAAGGCACGAAACAAGGAACTGTATTTACGCCATGTTGAGATGCAGAAGCTGGAAGATGAGCTGGTGGAACTGCGTAAGACCACTGAGATGCCGGCTATAATTGCAGCTGAACAATTTGAGAAAGCAGATCCCATCCCACCTGATGAGGTTGAACAGCAGCTTACGGATGCCAACCTCCCTGAGGAAAAGAGTGAGACTGACAATACTAACACCACAGAAACAAAAGAAGAAGGCGAGGGACGACAGATAGCCAATCATCTTTCAATATTGGCTGAGAAAATTGTGGGGGTGATGAATGATGAGAACGAAGTCACCCAACAGGATTTCTCCCTTGAGAAACTTACGCGGCTTACAAACTCCAACAGAAATTATGTCTCGCAAGTCATAAACACCCTATACAAGAAAAACTTTAATTCCGTGGTCAGTGAGGTGAGGATAAAGATTGCCTGTCGTCATCTCACGACTCCCGGTCCTTACAGAAACATGACCGTGGAAGCCTTGGCAGAGACGGTAGGATTCAAATCCCGAAGTAACTTTGTGGTGGTCTTTAAAAAAATTACCGGCCTTTCCCCTTCCGATTACCGGCGTTCTGTGGATAACTGAGAAACAAAAGACCAGGCATGTCTGTCTCGACATGCCCGGCTCTAACCAATAACTCAGCGCAATGCGCAATTTAAACTAAATGTTTACCTTAATCTTACTTTACCACCTTGAATGTGGTCTGCTTGCCGTCGATGCCTCTGAAGGTGACAACCAACATTCCCGGTGCCACGTTGCTAAGGTCTATTGTCTGCCCGGGATTGCTGTAAGTGGCTGCACAAACTCCGGAAAGTGTGTAGATGCTGAGCTCAGCTACCTTTGAAGCATCACTTATCACGAGACTGCTCCCCTCGAGTCTTACCTCAACCCTGTCATCGCCTACCGAGAGCACGCCGGTGGTGGTCTTGCTGATGATGTCTGAGAGTGCCTCTATCGACTCCCCTGACTCATAGACGGCGGTCACTGAGTAGCGCACATCACCCTTGTCAAGCATCTCGAAGTCGGGATCAGTGAAGGAGGTCTCTGAGACTGTGGCGATTTTTGTCCATTCCTCACGGGGTGTGCCGGGAGCATAACGGTAGATATTGTAGTCGGGGGCAGGCTTGCCTGCAAACTCAGTGAGTATGGGAGTGGATTCTACACCAAGCCCTGACCATTCACCTTTATCTGTACCATAAGCACGAATCATGTAGTGAGCTTCCTTCCATTCCGACATTTCAGAAATCGCAAATGTAAAGTCTACACCGGCATAATAATACTGTCCCTTTTCAAACGGAGTCTCTTCTGTAGGCTCGCAGACACCAATAGATAAGAACCCGTCACAACTAATAGCCACCATATAGCCATCTGCTTTAATTTTTCTTGTCAAGCGATGGGTTGACCATGCATCATCCGTATTCTCAACGTCTTCAGCCACATAAAGGATATTATTGGGGTTGACTCTGCCATCGGGGAAGAGACCGAAAATTATCACATTGTAGTGCTCATGACCGCTCGGAGTGGAGCTGCAATACCAGCTGACCTCCTCTATTTCGGTATTCTTCAAGAACTTAACACCGGCAATAATTCCTGCATGACCACCGTTCCAGCCCACAAATTCAGAGGGGATTCCGGAATCGTAAGAATATTCTGCGAGGGGCTCGTTCCAAGTGAGTTGGCAGTCAGTCTCCTCATCTGATGTGGTGCGGAGCTTGCTCGGACGTGAAAGTTTCGCAACAAGTTCCATGTCTTGGGTGGCATCTTCGTTAAGTGTAAGCAACACATGGTTAGTTCTGAAATAGGGATGCTCGAAGCTTACTGAATAGTCAATACCCGTGTCAGCAGCAATACCATTGATTTCGTAGTTGCCTTCAGCATCAGTATAGGTCCTGTGACCCTCATAGCCGTCAAGCACTACACATACCCCCTCAACACCGGTATGATTATCACCCGTAGTCACTTTGCCGGTCAGGCTTACGTGAGGATAAGCTTTCAGAGCTACGTTTATAGTAGTGGCAGAAGATTCAGTCACCGTTGATGCCTGAGATGTGATGGGATAATATCCTTTTGCCTCAACATCAATTGTTACGCTTCCGGCAGCCACTTTTGGCAGAGAGTAGTGTCCGTCAGCATCAGTATAAGTATGGAGCTGAGTCCCTGTAATGGTAACCTTTGCACCTTCAACAGGCATATTAGCCTCATCTGTGATATTACCTTCAAGGGAACCATTGGCAGCTTCTGTCATATTGACTGTCAATTCCGGGAACCCTATACTTGTAGAAGGAGTTGTACCTGCATTCTCACCAAATACCACACCTGATGTCAGAGCTGATGCCTCAATTGAGCGTTCGTGGAAGTTTCGGTCTTTCACGTTCTTGTAGTTTATACCATACATAAACATCTTTGCCTCGCGTTTCGACATTATTACCAGGTTGCCCCCTTTATAATTGTAAGGTTCTGAGAATGGAATTACAAAGTCATTAATTCCTTCAGGTAAATAGACATTCCCTTCAAAAACCTTAGTAAACTCTTCATCAGCAATAAACTGAGCATCAGAGAAATCCTCTTTATCAGTTTCAGCTACATATATTGAGAAAGTATCTGAAAGATAAGCCTCATTTAACGATGAGACATACTGGATAGAGTTGATTATACCCTTGTTAATTCCAAGTTCATTTGCATAGTAGATGGTCTGATCCTGAGTTTCAAGGCTATTAAAATTCACCGGATAGGCTGAGCTGGCAAATGGCTCGTCACCATCGTTTATGACAATAGGAGTATTGTCTGTGGGAAGCACTGAGATATGTAAAGGATAAGATGTATTATTATCCTCATTAGGATCATTCCAGTTTGTGGCAAACATCACAAGATCATAGCTTCCGGCTTCCTGGAATGTCCACTGGAAATTAAATTCGTATTTGCCAAACGGTTCGATTTCCGGGCATTCAAATCTACTTATAACTGCGTCAGTACTCTGTTTTTTAAGCTGAAGCCCTGCGTAGCCAATGGGTTCAGAACCCTGATTGACAATTGTTAACTTGAAATCTCCAGTTTCATATACCTCAAGACATGAAGGACCTTCGAATTTTGTAAGGGTTATATCTCCGTCAGGAGATGTTCCTGCCTTGAAATTATCAACTAACACAGAGTAATCGTTGCCTCCTTCAGTTGTGCTGAAGACCAGACGTATACGGTGTGTTTCACCACTATATTCAGGTATGGAAAATTCAATTTTCTGAAAATCAAAGACAGGGTTGTGTTCCACTTCAGTGCCGGGAGCCACTACATAGACCTCATTCCAGTCGCCGTTGTCATCATTGAGGAGCACACGGATCTTAACATCGGAGACGCTTGCCGGGTCTGTGGCATTTCCTTTCCAATCCTCATAATAAGCCTTGTACCAAAATGATATGACAGGTTCAGCACCAAGTTCTACATAATTGGTAGTAAACCCTATACCTCCATAAGTGGGATTACGGTCGGAAGAATCTGTAGCTGAATACCATGAGTTAGCACCGTCTTGAGCACCATATGCCTTCAGAATAAAAGACATATAAGTTAGTTCCCAATCGTTGGGCTGACCATATTCAAAGCTCTCAGCAATATAGTTACTGACGCTGTACTCCTTTCCAATGGCGGTAACGGTAATCTTTACTTCGGGCTGAAGGGGGTCATTGGTCTCAAGCAACACGTAGCCTTCATATTCCGCGGGTTCGGTAAGATTGACAGTAACACTAAATATTCCATAACTTGATTCCTCAATCTCATCCCAGAGATCTACCTCCAAAGGCAAACCCACCACAGTGATTTCAGGGCTGCACTCTTTCAGTTTGACTGACAAGGGGAAGTTTCCAGTATTCCAGACAATCGTTTCGGCAGTGGCTTTACCTATACGCAGATCAACATCCCCTACTTCGATGGTATCATAGCCACGATATAGAGGGTTCTCTCCGTCAGACACACGCACATTATCCAAAAGAATTGCATTAGTATTAGCAGGAGAGGCACAGCGGAATCCTATTACATAATCATCTTCTTTATCGGCTGTAAATGTGCGCACATACTTGGTCCATATATCTACAGGGGTATCGCAGGTGACTATATCTGAAATAACAGTTTCTGCCGACTGTCCTGAGCAAAGCTTTACCTCCATAACAGAGCGTGAGCCGTCAACGGCAGGAGGCATATATGTATAGAAGTCGAGATAGTGTGTGCCCTCTGAGAGATGAATACTCGGAGTGAAGAGCCATGTGTCGTGTGCCTTATCATCGGGGCGCCCGAGAACGAAAGCATACTGCCAACCGGAAGCACCGTTGATGGCGTTTCCGTTGCTGCTTAGTGTGCCGCATTGCCATTTGTCAACTTCATTGCCTGAAGTGGCAGTAGTGACCCAACCTTCGGGAAGAGTAAGCTCATCACCTCCCCCTTCCTCGAAATCCTCATAAAAATAGTCATTCCATGCAACTGCACGGAGAGGAAGCTGACGACTCTTTTTACTTTTGATCACTTTGGCTTCCTGAGCCGACACCGGGCGTATAAACTCAGGAGTCTCATTCTGTGCCATGGCCTGATAAAGACCGCCTCCTATAAGCAGGACAGCTGCCAATACACTCGTGGCTGTAAGTATTTTCTTGTTCATAAAAATGTTGTTAGTTGGTTTAACTCTGCTGCAAAATTATGACAAATTTTTCAGATCCCGCTGTAAATTAGGCGATTATTGTTTTCATACATCATTCAAAATGTTCTAATTGATAAATCAGAACAAAATCAGCTTCAATCTACTTCTCAATATAATTGGTTATTCGATTAGCTGGGTTAAGTGGTGTAACGTCTCCAGCATTAGAGAGTCAACCATGTGAAGTGTACCTTGCTTGTATTTTTGGAAATGAGCAGAGGCTATGTGACTTTTATAGGCATCCTGACTGGCATAGGTTTCCAGAATAGTTATGTTGCAGGGATTATTTTTATCGGCTACAGCATACATGGTCAATACTCCCGGCTCTGTCTGTAAAGATACCCTACCTACCTCAACAGCATATTTCATATATTCCTCGAGATAATCGGGATGAACCTTAATCTTGGATAATCGTACTATCCCGTCATCTTGCATTGGTAATTTCTCACACATATTTCCTTGCTTAGACAACCGATTACAGCCACAGACACTCAATATAATCAATGCCGTGGCTGCTATCAGTTTTATTCTATTATAATGTTGCATTAGTCCTTAAATGTCACTATTTAACCGTAGGGTAATGACTTATCCTATCTCAGTGCATTAACGGCAAACGAGCTAAATTTATTTAGAGGGCGACCAAGTATTTTTGATGCCACATAAGAATTTCCCAAGAAGCCATACCGGTTATATGAGCGAAACATAGCGAGAAGCACATCGAGAGTATGACGTGGCATTTTGCGGGATTCTGCAAAACTGATAAAATCCTTATCAGTTATATAATGAAGATTGATTTCGGAGCTTACCGCCTCACTCAAGGCATCAAGCATATCCTTAACAGATAGATTTTGCGGTCCGCATAAGTCAAGTTGGGCATAATCATAATCCTCACCTAACGTTACTTTAGCAGCTATTTCACCGTAATTATCTACATCTATAAGATTGATGCGGTTAGACGCACTGTCATTAATGAAGAATCGTTGTGAAAACAGATGTTCCTCCCTGATTTGTTTTGCATTGGAGAGTATATTTTGCATAAAAGCTGCCGGACGAAGTATCGTATAACTTAAAGCCGACTCAAGTAAATGCTGCTCCACCATAAGTTTCTGACGATGATGAATCAAACCCGGCTCGATAGAATTATGAACTGACTGGTAGACAAAACGTTCTACTCCCAACTCAGATGCTAAATCTATTGCCATGATTCCTATTTCACCCTCTCTCGGGTGAGCAGTCGGACAGATATAAAACACAGTATCAACACCGTTCATGGCACGCCGCATATCATCAGCGTCATCTACAGAGGCAATGACTGTCTCTTCAGCCCCAACTGTAAGTATTTCCTGAACATGGCGATCAGAATGTACCATCGCCCTTACACATACACCGACTTTTGACAAATATTTAACCACCGCACGCCCGGTCAATCCAGTAGAAGATGTTACTAAAATCTTTTTCATAGTCATAAATGGAGTAATTTTTCAGCATTAAGACTTCCAAACTTTTCCTTATCGTCTACAGACAAGGGAGCATTTTCCATAAATGGACGTGCCCCTGTCATGGGAATATATGGGAAATCTGCAGAGAACAGTATGTGGTCAATACCCAGCTTACCTACACAATATTGCAACGAGTCATTGTCATATAGACCACTCGGGGTGACATATACATTACGTTTGTAATAGAATGAGAATACCTCTTTAAGCCCTGTCACGGCAGACGAAAACATCTGATCAAGACGTGGCAGATAGTAAGGCACCATCTCTCCCCAGTGACCTGAAATAACTTTCAACTTCGGGTATTTCTCAAATACTCCCGATAAAATCATACGTATTACCTGCAATCCTGCTTCAAAATGCCAACCATAGCCATAAGTGCTGAGTACACAGTCAAATTGATCGCCAAGATTAGAATAATATGATTTGCATACATCAGCGGTAGTGTAATTTGGATGTATGTAGATAGGAAGATCAAGTTCAGTCAGAGCCTCCCATACAGGGTAATATATAGGATCATCAAGAAATATATTTCCTGTCTGTGGTCGTCCGGAAATTAGAGTACCTACAAAACCATGTTCCTTTACAGTACGTCTCAACTCATCGGCAGCCGCTTGTGGATTTGACCATGGCAGTGTGGCAAACGCACAGAAGCGATTGGGATACGGACTGACAAGCGAGGCAAGCGTATCATTGGCAACTTTTGCAATAGCAATGGCATCATCTCCGGTGATGTATTGTGTGGGATTAGTGTAAGACACTATTTCCATATCAATTCCGGCTTCGTCCATCTCCTTGATACGCCGATCGCCTAACTCTATTAAGTCTGGAATAGAAGGTGCATCTACTGGATTCGGGTGAAGGAAAGTGTCATAATAAGGGTAGGAGGCAGCTACTGCCTCACGGGTGGCATCACCAAGCTGTTTATTGCCTATGTGCTCTTCAAGTGCTATTATTTTCATATATTACTTATTATCAGTTATGGAAGTATAACACTAAATCGGCTAAAATTGTTGACCCATCAACACTTTTATCACTATCTTTTTACTGATATACTACTGACAGTTTATAAATTCTCCTTAAAACTTCGGAATTTTTATGTATTTTTGCACTCATTATGGAAGATCCAAATGATATCACCAAACTGGGTTACTATCTCAACAGGGCGTTTACACGATTGGTAGACGATCTGGATTGTGCCTTACGTAAAGCGGGCATACCGTTGAATCATTCTCAGTTTTCAATTCTGCAAGTATTGTCGCGCAACAATTCAGACACCATGAGCCAAAGGGAAATTGCAAAACGACTCGGTAAGGATCCGGCTGCCATCAGCAGATCGGTTATCTATCTTGAAAGAGAGGGATTCGTGGCTCGCTACCCTGTCAATGGCTGCAAAAATGGAGTTTCCTTAACTGAGAAAGCAAAGGAACTGCAGCCCCAAATAAAGGCAGTTATCAAGGAAGTTACCTCAAAAGCATGTATTGGCATGTCAAAGCAACAAATCAATTCCGGCATGTCATTTCTTACAAATCTTCTCAAGCAGCACTAACATTTTTAAATAAAATTAATAGAAATGTGAACAGAAATATATATTTTTCGGTTATACTATAAAATTTAAATTAATAACTGATATGAATACACTTCTCCGCCCACTCATGCTGGCAACGGCAATCCTCATACTTGGCACAGTAACCGCTTCTGCCGAAGCAACATCTGTTGACGGTAAATTTATGACTCTTCAGCCTGCTCACAAGCCGATAACCCTAACGGCTCAGGATCTTGTGACAAAAGCATACGGAGTGGTTAATGCAGATATGGGGCAACGAGAAGTGGTTGAGGCAATAACAGACATGCATCTCAATCCTTCAAATGAAGATTCACGTCTATGGATCGACAGTGCCGACGGATATGTTCTTAGCTATAATGGAATGACACCTGAAGTTTCTGCTTACGCCACATTCGACAACGAAACAGTAAGCGGCTACAGTTTCTTCTTCATGTTTCCTTACGAATCTGATGCTCATAAAGTTGTTGCCAACTATAATCAGTGTGAATTCTGCTCGACTCTCCTTCAAGAACTCAACGATATGGGTATTGATCTGAAAGCTAATGACTCTTCCGATTCACTCTTCAACGCTGCAGGGAGCTATGGCGATTCTAATCTCAACATAGCCCTTATTGAAGACGGCATAGCCGACAATGCAGGTCGTTTCATTGTGATTCTTGAGGTTGAGCCTAATGCATTCACGCCAGCAGACGAACTGCCCGCTATTGATAACATGATGGCTGAGGCATTCTAAACTGCTCAAACCCATACTAAAATCTTCGATATCACTCAAAGAAAAGACACCATACTAATGAATTCTTATAAAGTTCGGATTGCGATGTCGGCACAATAAGCCGACATTTTTTATACATATATCCTTCTGATGGATCAAACATGGGGCTATCGCAGTCAAACGGTGCCGGTTTAGGACTCATACATTTTATCTCCTTGAGATTATGACATCCCGTAAATAAGTATTCCCCCAACAACTTGTCATTAGCAGGAAGCTCTACCCTTTCAAGCGACTCACACCCGGAGAAAACATAAGATTCCAATTCCTCAACGGAGGAAGGAACCTTCATTTCCACCAAACTCTCGCAATTACTGAATACATTGCTTCCTATATGTTTCACTCCCGCAGGAATGTTAATTTCCATAAGATTACCGCAATATGCAAAGGCATGGCTTGAAATATCTTTTAACCCGCGCGGCAATGATACACTGATAAGTGATGAATCCCAGGCACACATATAACGCGGGATAATCTTAACCCCTACAGGTATATTGAGAGATTGAAGTGATTCACACTCACGGAAAGCACCCTCTCCTATAGTAGTGACATTATCCGGAATATGGATCTCTTTAAGTGAGATACAACCTAAAAACGCATATTCCCCAATTACCGTCAATGAGTTTGGCATTATAATCTTCTTCAGATTGTGACAGTCGGCAAAGGCATACGATGGCAATTCCTTAATACCTTTTGGAACTACTGCCACAGTATCATTTTCCGCAACCCCACATATCTCCCGGGCAAAAGAAGACAACTCCCTTTGCGCACTTACACCTATATTTGAACACACAGCCATTATAGCAATCACAATCTTAACTATATTTTTCATTCCGTTTTATTAATGAAGTTGTTTAAGCTCACATGACCAACCCTCATATTTGTGAATCTTGTCAATAGCCAATACTTTATCACCGCCTTTTACAAAACTATTAGCCAAATCCACAAGGCAATGTGTTGTAAAATATAAATTGTCAGCATCAACAGAAAGACTCTTTTCTGATGACTGTTTAATCTTTTGCAGTATCAGTGTAGATTTATCCACACCACGTGGTCCGATAACGCCAATAAGACGAGCATCGGGAAGTTCATGATAAAGATAACGATGAAAATGTATCGGTACCAATGCAAGCTGTTGCTGCATAGCTGCAAAGAGAATATTATCAACCATATTTGCCAGATAATTTTGGCAAATATAGTCATTTTTTACAAAAGTATCCCTGACTAAGGGATAAAAAACAGCAAAAGTATCACTGACTGAGTGATACTTTATAATTGTGACCAAAAATTTCAAAGGCTATACCGAGCCTCGAGTGATTTATTTCAAGTAATCAACGCAAACAATATTTTGTCAAAAATCACTTTCTTATCAACCCGTTGACTATTCCTTTGTAAGAGAAAATGATTGATCTGAACCTTTTGGTACAATTGACATACGATAAGGGTCAAGTTCTAATACAGAAAATGAAATAGTAGAACCATTTGCCAACTGGATTGCGATTCCACCTTTATACGGAGAATCGTATATATAGGTAAAATCCTCATCGTTAAATCTGCCTGTTTTCTCATCTATAAAGTGCATTGATACTCTATCAGTGAAAATCACGCCTGCCCATTTTCCAAGAAATGGATGATTTTTATTTAAGGAGCCAGATGGATCAGTCAAATCAGACATATCAACAAAATCAATAACTGAAAAAGTTCTCTTACCTCTTAATTTCTCATTAATTGGCATAACCCCAACATGATTTCCTTCTATATATGTATTTTCCTCATAAGCATACTGCGCAACCACAGGCATACCACTAATGAAATAAGAACCACCACTATTCATAGTGGCAATTATTGGAGAAAACACCATATCGGAAGCGACATCAATCGGTTCCGCTTTAATTCTATAGCCAAGATAATTTATTATAGGATAAGCCATTAAATCTTCTTTTTGAGCTTGTGATATTTCAGTAGTTATAGGTATTTCACCATTAAGATTCTGTAAGTTGTCCATACCTCCTTCTGCAGACTGCAAAACTTCTTCAAAATCAATTTCAGCAATCGGCTCTTTCGTATTTTTATCAGCAATCTCAAAATCCACATCAAGCGATATAGGTAATTGTGTCTCCGTGTAAGTTGAAACAGAAACGGCATCAGGAGCTTCACTTGGCTGAATCAATGGAAAAGTCTCCTTTGCTAAAACAGCTTTTGAATGAAATTCCGGAAAAAGATTTATAACATCTATTGGAATAAAAATTTCAGATTCAAAAGGTAACTTCGTATGCAATTCGTCACCAAATAAAATATGATTTAAGTGATATGTAAAGGTTTCCATTTTGGCACCAATTGATAATTCAATCTTGGCTTTTCCATAAGCTTCATCATTATACGTATCACTTAGTCCTTCAAGAACACCCAAACTAAACTCAGCATTAAATTTAGGTCCAACTTTCAATTCCACGCCTGCACCCAAACGATTAAATAAGGCACCTAAACGCAATGTCATTACAGGACCAAAAAATAACTCACCATTTAAATGAACTTCAATTTTTTGTTCATAATCTCCTGCAGGATTACTATTGAATGTAAGAGGACCGAACTCATTCTTTCCATCTTTCCTTGTCCATTCAATTGCAGTAAACAACTCACTGCTGACATTATACTCTATACCGGCTTCAGCTTTAAAATCAGAAAACAGTTGTAATTCAACACTTGCAGTCAGTGCTCCTCCAAAGAACGGTACTGTAAAGTTTATAGGTACCCCGTGACAATTCTTAAATTCATCACTATCCTCAGAGACAACAGAAAAGCTTATTTCCGGTTTGAGTTTTAATTTAATCGTTCCATGAATGTAATCATTTACTAAATCACAAACAGCATCTTCCAAATCTAACTCAGACTTAATTTCTACATATCCCTTAATCTTATATCCATTCGTTTCAGTTTCCGGAAGTTCTATCTTAAAGGGTTCATCATCATAGCATATCTTCTTAGATTTTGTCAGCGTGGACTCATTCTCATCTGTAATCAAATACCTATCAAATACTTCCTTTGGTTCAAGATATTCAATTGAAGCAACCCTATCTTCATTATCAATAGCTACCTCAAGAATTTTGGCACATAATCCGTAAGGGAGCAGATCGGTCATTTGATCATAATATACAATTTCACCTTTCTCAAGATTTAAACCGGAAGAATATCTAATTTTTTCGTCATCAAACATTTTTATTTTCAATACTTCTTCGTCAGTAAGTCTTCTCGCAGCTAACTTAGGCTCAACAATATTTCTTACACCGAATGCCACCGAGTCAATTTCTATTATCGGTACAGAAGTGAAAATACTATCATTTTTATAAAACACCTGTGTCACAAAATCCTCATGTTCGATAGAATCATTATCAAACGTGGAAAGTTCTATGCGGGATATCTCATTAGTATGAAACACATTGATTTCCCCGGTATTACGAAATACTAATATTTTGGTGCCAAGATTATTCTGTGCCACAACGCTCATAACTAACCCTAATACCATAAGTATGAAAGAAATTATATGTTTCATTTCTTTAAAAATTTAATTGTTGACTGTCCTATCTTTACCAAATATACGTCTGTAGGCAAATGCCTTATGTCTATAACATTATCACTTAGGGAAATTTCAAACTTCAATCCTTGTGCATTATAGACTGCCACATCTTGAGTTATAGGAGTCGGAAGCATAATTAACCCTGTCGGATCAATTTTATATCTGTAAATATCACCGGACATTTCCTCAATACCAAGATTCGCAGAATCTGCAAACTCATATCGTTTGATATTATCAGTAATAAACTCGTAAGAACCCACATTCATTGTCTGAGCACTGAAGTTAATTTCACTTGCCTCCTTTATAGGTATGATGCTTTGGGCTCCTGTCTTATCATACACCACCACACAGTCTATTTTTGCATATGCACTCATAGAAATCATGAGCAGTGACAATACTAATACACTCTTAAACATAATTCTAATCCAAATAAATCAATTTTATAATAAATACCCACGATTATGCTTCAGGTATATGGTTATCAACAATATATCTGGTTGATCCTAAACCTGCAGCTCATATATATACTATTTATTTCATAAAAGTATAACCATCAAAATTCATCAGTATTCCTCTGTCTTCTATATATACAAATATTCTAAAAGCATACTCATCATGATCCGGATGCATAAGAATAACCATATTATCCTGAATATAGTACTTCTCTTTTATAGTTGAGATGGTATTATCTGAGCTATAATATTTACGAGTAAAAGTATTATCTAAATTAAATTCATAGGTTTCATTATATTTTGTCCACACCTTTGAGCACAGAAGATCTTTGGTCAGCACACCGACGTGTTTGGCATGCTCAGCAACAGGAACTGAGAGGATTTGAGAACGACCTATGAGGCGACCGTCAACGGTTGCCTCTATGAATAAAGGCAGTTTTGACCAATCGGTATTTGTGAAGGTATCTTGGCTACCAACTGTCATTGATAGCACTCCGAAGTCATTAGTTACTTCACGTTTCGTTTCTTCACAAACCACATTGCCGGCACTGTCCGTAATCTTTACGGTTACATTCACACTCTCATTAGCTCTTGGCTCACCGGTTGCAGTATTCAGCAACGACACTTGATAACCAATCTGTGCCGACGCAGAGACTGAAAAAAACAACAACATGGCAAGCACTTTTACTCGCACAATCTCTGAAAATAATTTTACCATAATTTATTTTATTATTAACATGATAAGAATGACACTCTTATATACTCTTAACCTTATTCCAATCTCATGTCAAGATAACTGGATTTTTACCAAAATATTATGTTCTGGTATATACTTAAACAATTGATAATGATAATGTTTATCCTCATAAGTTCTTGCGGTTATAAAATTTCCATCTATTTCATAGGTTCCTCTATATGACTCATAATTGTAGTTACCATCTATATCGAACTTCAGCGTACTTCCATCTACACTCCAAGTCTTTGAGCAAAGGAGTTCTTTGGTCAGGACACCAGTGTGTTTGGCATGCTCAGCAACAGGAACTGAGAGGATTTGAGAACGACCTATGAGACGACCGTCAACGGTTGCCTCTATGAATAAAGGCAGTTTTGACCAATCGGTATTTGTGAAAGTATCCTGATTGCCAACTGCTATTGAAAGCACCCCGAAGTCATTAGTTACCTCACGCTTTGTTTCTTCACAGACCACTTTACCCGCACTGTCTGTAATCTTTACAGTTACATTCACATTCTCGTTAGCCCGCGGTTCACCAGTAGCCGTATTCAACAATGACACCTGATAACCAATCTGTGCCGACGCAGAGACTGAAAAAAACAATAACATGGCAAGCACTTTTACTCGCACAATCTCAAAAAATAATTTTACCATAAAATTAAAGATGTACCCTCAACTCCTTAAGGCACTGAAAATTAGTAAAAACAAAAGCGTGGAGTCTGTTCATCGTTCATCTTGCAATCTGAGGTATCTAGCAAAACCTGGAAGCCGAGAGAACGATAGACTCCACGCGATACATATATAAACTATCCTAAACTCATTTCAAGCTTTCGCTTGAAATGAGTCGGATGGTATATGCATACCTATGGCATCTACCACAACTTTTCCCTTACGGCTTCATTATGAAAACTGCTAGATTTTCAGATTGCCAAGAGTCAAGCGATGATACACGCTTTTATCAATATGGTTATAGACTTAGACGATAGTTGTTATTCAAATCGCAAAGTCAACATGCAAAATTAATAAAATTTGTGCAAATTACAAGTATTTGCACAAATTTATTTTTAAAATATTACTCTGTGGGTGGAATGTAGACGTAAGCACCGAGGTCAGGAGCACCGTATAAAAGGCGGTTCATGCCGTCCATGTCATATTCACAGATTGGGGTTACAAACGAGGGATTGCCTTTGCCGATTGCCGGGGAATCCGGCTTAAGCCGGTAGTTGAAATAATAATCCTCCCGCACAGTGTAAAATAGTGGATCTTCATTCCAGATACAGTTGATGAAATTATCATCATCACTACCGTTAGCCTTCAGAAGCACATTACACAAAAATACCTGTGAACCATTAAGGTCACCCTCATTAATAGGACTGCCTATACCCCAAATTATACTATTCTCAAAATTCGCCTTCATCAATGGGCGAGTATTGTCTGCCGCATGATCAGGAAGACAATGGTAGAGGGAAAGATTATCCCCGCTCACTCCCCACAGATAATTATTAGCTATGGTACACTGTACAAATTCATGTTCCCCCCCAGTGAGACTCACTACTGCCCCGGCTGCCTCCGAAAAGCAACACCCATAAGCATCTACCTTGGCATAACGTGAGTCAAGGACTGTAGATTGAGAATTATGGAGCCAGCTATTGACCAAGGTAAGTTTCTGACGCGAAAGGTCGGCACAAGAGTCAACACGTACCCCCTCCACTGTTGAACGCATATCCACATATTCAATACGGTTGTCAAACGAACCGGCACCAATTCTCACACCCTGCCACTGACCGGAAAGGATATCGTATGCCACATCAGGGAGCACATTATCAAGACGGTCGCCACGCATCTGGATCACATTGCCTACTTCCCCTACAGCATTCAGTGTGCCTCTCACTGTCAGATAAGCCTTATCATGGAAAAGGAGCATGGTACCCGGATCAATGGTAAGGATCGCACCCTTTTCCACTGAAAGCGAATCAAAGACTATATATGGGCGTTCCGGAGTAAGACGCATATCGCTCTCCACTCTCACTCCGCGGAGGCGCGTAACGTTAAGTCCCCATGCCTCCACCTCTACCTCCTGTGTGTTGCCATTGGTGACAAACTCAAGTTGGTCAGCTACACGCTGCGGTTCGAATGCCTCATCAGGGGAGATAAAACATTCCACAAACACATGTATAGAGTCATTTCCCCTTATCTCTACGTCGCGAAAAACGGTGCCGCTCTGTCCATCTACATTAAGCGAGAAGTTGGAATCAGGATTCTTAAACTTTATAGATGAAATATTGACGCCCTTCTTATTACGGTTAAACACTACGAGACGGGCAGTGGGAGTACCCAGGTCAGTGAACACAGTACCGAAACTTAAAGTATCGGTAGAAAATGAAAGCCGGGCATCCGGGGAGTCAGTGATGTCGTCGTTTATACATGATGCCATGCAAAAAAACGACACAAGCATCAACAAAACCGGTAAAAATCTTAGCATACGTTTCATGATTATAAAACGTATGTCGTTACCTTTATATTATAAAAAAGGAGAACGTCTGAACGTCCTCCTTTTTTATTTTATACTTTTAATTACATGGTTCAACTTAACGTGCAAGATATTTTACCGTATTGCCATCAATACCCTTTAGAATATAGAGGGCTTTAGGAAGCGATTTCAAGTCAGACTTAGAAGCACCCTTCATTATAAGCATACCGTCAACTGTGTAGATATTGAAAACGCCGTCAGATATGATTATAGCCTCTACACCCGAGCCATCACTCACTTTCACGTTATCAATTCCCACTTCTCCGGAGCTGCGACCATTGAAACCCCATCTAAAGCGCACATTGTGACCCTTATAATCTGCCAATGATACTTTTATTTCGCCGTTTTCCACTTCCTGAAGGTTAACAAGGTCTCTCCAGTCTTCACTCCCATCAACACAGACAGCCAACAACATTTGGGCTGCCCCGGACATACCCGGCTTGTTATCGCTGTAATATTTCACAAACGAGAGTTCCATCTCACCCTCCTCAGGCACCTCAAACTCCGGACTTACAAGGAAAGTCTGAAGCAGATTCAAGCCTGAAGCAATGCCTGACACGGAAGCACAGCCCCCTTCCATTCCGGAGTCTTCAGGGAAGATAATGTCAAACCAATTGTCGAATCTCCAGTGATACATCTCTTTAACTCTCTCGTAGGGGTCAATTAACTCCACATTCCACCCTGTGGGAAGATGACCATTGTCAAATGTTTCCTCAAACGGAAGAGTAAAGATCACTTCCTCGCCATAAGCCACACTTTGTGGGAGAGAAATCTCATCGCCATAGACAGCATGGACATTATAGAAATATTGACCATTTATAGGATTGGCATCAGTATATGAAAGTCCGTCGAGACCTTCTGCAAGCAGCTCATCACCACGGAATACAGAGTAAGTGACCATCTGAAGGGCATCAGTGGCAGGTGCCTCCCAGCTAAGGTTGACCCCGGCACTATCTTCCTCAAGTTTGAGATTTCTCACGGTGGGCACAGTGCCAGGATATACATCATCGCAGATAAGCTCCGACACCCCGTCAGGGAACTCATATACTGCTTCAACACCAAAAGTGTATGCACCCTTGTATATGCCGCTCTGACCCATTGTATAATCATCATCTACTCCAGCCCAACCAATTGATTTGCCATTGACCATCACATTGTAATAAGACGGCATAACATCACTTTCAGGCTCTTCCCAGCTTACCTGAATGATATATTTCCCATCAGACTGTTCCTCATAAGAAGCAACCACATTTGTGGGGGCAGCAAATATGACCTCATTAATCTGCACACTTATTGATGCCGCGTCATACTCCTCATCAAGTGCCTCTGACCATGCCATCACCTTATAAGTATGTTCACCCGGCTCTTTAGATGTATAGTCGGTTATATAGCGTGCCTTGAGATAATCGGCAATTATCTCGTCATCAAGATAGACGCGATATGTGATATTGCCTCCGTTAAGCCAATCATCCGGCGACACTATAGGAGCCCTGTTCATATAGTTGGCAGGTGTAAACTCACGGCGCAAAGCAACTCCGTCAGGTGCTTGGAATGTCTTCTCTTTTTTCGGAGCCTTAAGCGATAGTGTGCGCTCGGCATACTCAGCTTCTGAATAGAACTCAACGTCATCTACCGTCCATAAGAAATATAAGGTCTCTTCTTCACCGCTCACAGCGTTAAAAGCCACTAAGGTGTTTTCATCGGTTTCATCACCGAGGAACAGTGATGCTTGCTGCACACCCTCAGAATTCCCCATATCCCAACGGGCGTCCCATAATTCTTCCCAGCTTTCACCATTGTCATAGCTGATCTTTACATAATAATGATCAGGGAAATCACGGTAGGCACCTACCTCAAGAAGTTCCGGATGAATAAAATACCAGAAATCCATATACACCGCGCCCACGCCGGGACGCACAATGAGCCATTCGTCCTGATGATTTTCGGCAGGGTCATCTTCAGAGTCCATGCCTATCATAACAGCAGCGCACTTCCCCTCATGCGACAACTGTATGCCTGCCTCCTCTATAGTAAGCAGCATCCAGTTGCCATACATATCATAATTATATGTATTCTTTACCTCCCAGCGATCATGATTGAGATCATCCCATTCAAAGTCGGAGGTTAGAACCGCTTCACCGGCATTTCCCCATTCCCATGAAAGATCCACCACCATGCCGTTGACATCGGCATTAAGATTACCCGGGCTGACCGGTTCAAAAGCTGATACCGCTGTCGGCATCAGAAGGCACATTAGTCCTGAAAGTATCGTTTTTTTCATTGATAAAAATTTTTGTTTTATTCGCAAAATTATGTAATTATGGCTGTTTTTCAGTTAAAATTTCGTAATTATATGTCTTAAATCGGGATTTAAGACCGATTGGCAGCTTCTTTTGCCTGTCGGGCAAACTGAGAAGGGGTAAGTCCGGTTACATCTTTAAACACTTTGCTGAAATATGTGCGTGACCGATAGCCCACACTTTCTGCCACTCCCTCCATCGACATTGCCTTCACTTTCTCCGGATCAGACAGAATACGGCACGCTTCCCTTATCCTATACTCGCCGAGCATAACATTGAAGTTTTTCCCGGAAATGGCATTTATGGCATTACTGACTACTTTCGGTTTCTCCCCGATCATCTCGGCAAGATAATCAACCGAAAATTCCGGATTCAGAATCTCTCGTCTATGCTCCATAACTTCCTTTACCTTTCTGAGTATTTCGTTCCTCTTAAGGTCGTCGGCACCTTCACTCTTCCCCGGCAATTCCGTGTGAGATTCCTGACTATCCTCCACCGCGGGAAGCAAATCCTCATGGGAAGAATGTTCCATATATGATTTGTAGATTTCACGGTAGGCGCACTTCAATCGGCGATGACTTACAAGCAACATCACAAGAGCCAACGCAAGAATCACACCTGCCCCAACTGAACCGGCAATTATGCGCCGCTGCATCATTGACTCCCTTACCGATTCCCTCACGTCTTCATGAAGCTTGTTGAGTTCGCCGGCTATGGCAAGATCCTTTACTGTCTCAAAACGTGCCGCATTAAACAGGGAATCCCTTATCTGCATTCCCCTGTAGCGATATACCATCATAGCCTCTCGGTCTCCCCTCCTTTCCGCACACTCCATAAGATAAGCATACCCTTTCTCCATGAAATTAAAGAAACCCTCCTCAGAAGAAATACTTATCACCTCCCGGCAATGATACTCCACCTTATCATAGACACCTGCCCCTATCCACATTTTTGCAGCTATCAGGTGGTGCATGGTCAGATAGCGTTTCCTGTCGGCATTCAAGTCAAAAAGCGGGGTGGCATCTTCAATTATCAAGGCTGCTTCACGATGATTACCGCCAGTATATTCCTGCAAGGCTTCCTTAAGTCTGCCAACATAATCTTTAAGGGGTTCGTCATCAACAATTCTGACCGAAATATCCTTATCTGTCATCTCTTTAATGACATCAAGCCTGTCTGCCATCATAGCGGAGGTGATAAAGTCAATCAAGGCACGCCCGTAATAATGACTTCCGTCAGGGTCGGAGCTGATTCTTTCCAATACTGTCTTGAAAAGTTCTACTGCCTTGGGAATGTTATTATAGTCAAAATATATCAACCCGATATTGGATATGACAGATGTTTCTATATCGTCAAAATCATATTTCTGAGCCAATTCACGCGCTCTCATAAGCCAGGGATAAGCCTCTGCTGCATTCTGACGCCATGCAAGCCATATATATCCCATGTTGACACAGGCAATGGCACATCTCCTCTTGTCACGTAATGGCAGATGGTCGGAAAAACGAGATGCAACAAGGGAATAATATGCCGCAGCAGAGTCATACCGCTCATTGCTTACGCTTTGCCATGCGTCACGCATTAATGCCACAGGCTCACGGCTGACGTTCTCCCGACGAAACCTGGCATAGTCTATTTCCCCCGCTCCGGAATACGTTTCCACTGATGCTGCCACGACATCTGACCCAACACAGACCAACATAAATATCAATGCCACAAGAAACTGACTTATGGGCATAGAACGACATATTCTAATTAGAGACAAGACCGTCATGATGCATTTGGGTAAGGGAGGGTGAAGTTTCACTTTGGAAATCATAAAATGGAGAGAATCTTGATTAAACCAAAGTGCAATTTCAACGTCAATATTTATGGAGAAATTTGTTTTGCAATTTTCTTTATTTAAGAAACGCTTCCCTTCCTATGATATTGCGCGTTGTGAAAGGTGTGGTGTCAAAAATTAAATTCAAATTCATTGCCGTAGGGAGGCAAAATAATTTTGAATACATAAGATGAAGTATATGCTCATTGCCGGCGAGGCATCCGGCGACCTCCATGCCTCCAATCTGATCTCCTCTCTTCGTGGAATTGACCCCGAAGCTGAATTCCGTTTCTTTGGCGGCGACCTTATGGCTAAGGTGGCGCGAAGAAACCCTGAGATTCACTATGAGCACATGAACGTGATGGGATTTTCCGAAGTTATCAAAAGGCTCCCCAAACTGCTTCAGAACCTTAAGACTGCCAAAAACATCATAAAGGAATTTAATCCCGATGTGCTTATTTTGGTCGATTATCCGACTTTCAATCTCAAACTCGCTAAATATGCTCATAAATTAGGAATAAAAGTTGACTATTTTATCTCGCCTAAAGTATGGGCTTGGAAAGAATATCGTGTTAACCAGATAAAGAAATATGTAGACAATCTCTACTCTATTTTGCCTTTTGAGGTAGGGTTCTATAAGGCACGCGGCTATGACGTTACTTATGTAGGCAATCCCTCGGTACAGGAGATGGACTATGCCCTCGGTCACCTCCCCCCATATAAGCATTTCGTAGAACGGCAAGGGATAAGCGATGCTGAAAAACCTATCATAGCTCTTCTTCCCGGCTCTCGCTACAGCGAAATACGCAACAATCTCCCCATTATGATCGCAGCGGCAAAGAGGTTCCCAGACTTTCAATATATTGTGGCAGCTGCCCCGGCTATCCCGGAAAAGTTTTATCGTGAAGTGGCACAAGATCCCGGCTTACAGGTGGTGTTTGGCGCAACCCCTACTCTCCTGAAATACTCCAAGGCTGCTTTGGTTACTTCCGGCACAGCAACCCTCGAGACTGCCTTGGTGGGCACGCCGCAGGTGGTATGCTATCGTGGGAACGGCAGCAAACTCACCTATAACATTATGAAGAGAGTGCTTAAAGTAAAGCATATATCTCTCCCCAATCTAATCGTTATGAACACTATAGTGCCTGAGTTGATCTTGCATCAATGTAACCCCACAAGCATAGCCCGTGAGCTTTCCCCACTGCTCCAAGTATCACCAAGACGTGACTGGCAAATTTCCGGATATAAAAATATGCGCCGCAGACTGGGCAACAGCGTGGCAAGTGATTACACGGCTGAACTAATAACCAATCAACTTGGCATTGTGCCCTCGGATACAGTAGACGAACCGGAGAAAAAGACTAAAAAGAAAAAGAAAAAACGCACTACGCATCCTGCTGATGCAGAGTCACCCATGCCTTCCTCGGAATCGTAAGAGAAAAATAATATAAAAACAATCACCGCTATGAATACAAAGCATTTATTGATCCTGTTTACTACTCTTCTCCTCACCCTTTTCTCCTCATGTAAAGAGAAAGCAGACCCTGAGACGGAGATTGCCAGGCGTCTCCGTGATGTCAGTCGACTGGAGTTGGCACAGATGACCATTGGTAAAGTCGGTATGATCTCTGATCATAAGTATGAAGATGCAAAAAGTTTGGAGGATAAAACGAAGGCAATGTTAAACGCGATGAAAATAGGAAACCGTATAGGAGTCTATTCATACGATACTTATTTAATTGCCTACATTGACTTGTCGGAACTTAGTGCCGATGATATTGAGTTTGACCCCAATACAAATGTTGCCCATGTCAACTTACCCTCCGTCAAGATTATCACCGACGGGCGTGAGCCTGAGCTTCATGAGGTGCATTACCGTGTCACCGGATTCAGGTCTTCCATAAAGCCTGAGGAGAGAGCCAAACTTAAAGCACAGATGGCTGCCGAAGTAAAAAAGGAAGTAGCCGGTTATGAAGGCAGTAAGGAACTGTTGCGTGATGAGGCACGAAAAAAAGCTGTCTCATGGTTTAATGGCATAATAGAAAGCTGGGGATATATTCCAAACATAACATTTAAAGACTGACACTATGAAATGGATAAGAACGCTGATAATAGCGGCAGCCTTGGTTGCTGTCGGTTGCATTGTATGGTGGTGTACACGTACTCCGGAAAACGTAAGCTACAAAACCCAATCTGCCAAAGTCAAAGCCATATCGAATATGGTGGAGCTATGCACCACCGATATTCATGAGGAAATCCCGATTAAGGATTCCATCAATGGCAAATGGATTGTGGCGCGTCAGGTAGTGGAAGGACGTATCCGCTTTGACATAGAGCGCCTGAAGACCGAAACACAAGGAGACACGCTAATTGTCTATCTCCCTCGAGAGCGTGTTGACATTCTTGAAAATGCCTCCCCCAATGCCTATCAGGTGCTCGACACTTGGGACGGTAAATCCATGATGTTTCCGCGTACCCTCACCGCCGCTGAGGAAAATGCAGTGAAAAAACGCTGGCAAAACCGTATCCGCAAGAAACTCTATGCCCGAGGCTATGTGAAGCGTGCCCGCCATGAGGCAGTAAATACCCTCATCCCCCTTATCACAGCAATGCAAGCCCCAGGCACTACCGTAATGATTATTGACCCCACCCCAGCTGGTAGCTTCTACTGAAAGACCCCCATAAAACAAGGACGAATACAGAAATGTGATGAAATGTGAAAAATACTTAAAGAAAACTTTGTAGGAATGAACAAAAAAGCATAAATTTGCACATATTTCCACGGAACATGCATAATGTGACGTGGGAATAGCTATCTTCATCGTGCATCAAACCGTTAGATACTAAACTAAATAACTAACTATAAACCTTCAATTAAATCAAAAACTGCTATGTGGTTATCAAGCTCTTCCGTAGGACGTAAGTTCGTCATGGCCGTCACAGGCGCCGTGCTCGTCCTATTCGTCACATTTCACTGTTTGATGAACACCGTAGCCATCTGCTGGCCCGTCGCATACAACTGTATATGCGAATTCCTGGGTGCCAATTGGTATGCGCTTGTCGCTTCAGCAGGCTTGGCTCTGTTCATCATCATTCACATCATCTACGCGGTGATGCTAACTCTTCAGAACCGCAAGGCCCGTGGTGCTGACCGCTATCTCGTAGTCAAGAAACCGGCTACCGTAGAATGGTCAAGCCAGAACATGCTCGTTCTCGGCATCGTGATCCTCGCGTTCCTCGTTGTTCACCTTATCCAGTTCTGGGCTAAGATGCAGCTCGTTGAGATTCTCGGCAAGCATGGTGCTCTCCCCCCGACAGCCGGTACACTCTTCCTTCAGGAAGCATTCTCAACCAACTGGACTTGGATTGTCTATGTAGTAGGTTTCTGCGCTCTCTGGTTCCACATGAACCACGGCTTCTGGTCAATGTTCCAGTCAGTTGGTTGGGACAACCAGGTTTGGATCTGCCGCCTCAAAAAAATCTCTTGCTGGTGGACTTCAATCGTAGTTGCCCTCTTCCTTGCTCAGGCAATCGTGTTCACAGTAATGGCTCACAAAGACTACTACAAGACTGACTCAGCACTCCGCGCTCAGTATCAGGAAATGATTTCTCCGATGATTGAGGAGAGCTTTGGTCCCCAGGCTGCCGATCAACTCGCTTCAGCTCCTTTCGACCAGATGAAGCAGATGATCAACGGCACTCTCTCTCAGATGCAGGCTCCCGAGGCTCAGAGCTATTTCGCTAATGATCCCGAATACCCCAAGCGTCTTGAGACTCTTCAGAACGTAGCTAAACTCATCGAATATCTCGACGTCGAAGTTCCCGTTGAAAACGAGATTCCAGCAAATCCTCAACCCACCAACAACTAATTAGCGATATGGAAAATACAGAAAGCAAAATTAAAGTAATGAATCCGGCTGATTCCAAAATCCCGGAGGGTCCTGTCGCTGAGAAATGGACCAACTACAAGGCTCACCAGAAGCTCGTGAACCCTGCCAACAAGCGTCGTCTTGACGTAATCGTTGTCGGCACAGGTCTTGCAGGCGCATCTGCCGCTTCAACCCTCGCCGAACTCGGCTTCAATGTGCTTAACTTCTGCATTCAAGACAGCCCACGCCGCGCTCACTCTATCGCCGCTCAGGGTGGTATCAACGCTGCCAAGAACTACCAGAACGACGGTGACTCAGTATATCGTCTTTTCTATGACACTGTAAAAGGTGGTGACTACCGTGCCCGCGAGGCTAACGTATACCGTCTTGCCGAGGTTTCAAACAATATCATCGACCAGTGTGTCGCACAGGGTGTACCTTTCGCACGTGAATATGGTGGTCTTCTCGCCAACCGTTCTTTCGGTGGTGCCCAGGTAAGCCGTACATTCTATGCTAAGGGTCAGACAGGTCAGCAGCTCCTTCTCGGTGCTTACTCATCACTCAACCGTCAGATCCAGGCAGGCAAGGTAAAAAGCTACAACCGCTATGAGATGCACGACGTAGTGCTTATCAAGGACAAGGACGGCGTGGAGCGCGCTCGCGGCATCATCGCCAAAAATCTCGTTACAGGTAAGCTCGAGCGTTTCGCAGCTCACGCTGTGGTAATCGCAACCGGTGGCTATGGCAACACCTACTTCCTTTCAACCAATGCTATGGGTTGCAACTGCTCCGCAGCTATGGCATGTTACCGCAAGGGTGCATACTTCGCTAACCCCGCTTACGTGCAGATCCACCCCACCTGTATCCCGGTTCACGGCGACAAGCAGTCTAAGCTGACTCTTATGTCAGAGTCTCTCCGTAACGACGGACGTATCTGGGTACCTAAGAAAATCGAAGACGCACAGAAGCTGCAGAAAGGTCAGATCAAGGGTAGCGATATTCCTGAGGAAGACCGCGACTACTATCTGGAACGCCGCTATCCGGCATTCGGTAACCTTGTGCCGCGCGACGTGGCTTCACGCGCTGCCAAAGAGCGTTGCGATCATGGCTTCGGCGTAAACAACACCGGTCTTGCCGTGTTCCTCGACTTCTCTGAGGCTATCAACCGTCTCGGCATCGACGTGGTGCGCCAGCGTTACGGCAACCTCTTCGATATGTATGAGGAAATTACTGACGTAAACCCGGGTGAGCTTGCACGCACAACTAACGGTGTGAACTATTACAACCCGATGATGATCTTCCCTGCTATCCACTACACAATGGGTGGCATCTGGGTTGACTACGAGCTCCAGACTTCAATCAAAGGTCTGTTCGCAATCGGCGAGTGCAACTTCTCTGACCACGGTGCAAACCGCCTCGGTGCATCTGCACTTATGCAGGGTCTTGCCGACGGTTATTTCGTGCTCCCCTACACTATCCAGAACTATCTCAGCGATCAGATCACAGTGCCTCACTTCTCTACTGACACTCCGGAGTTTGACGCTGCCGAGGCTAAGTGCCAGGAGCACATGGACCACCTCATGGGCATCAAAGGTCATCGTTCTGTTGACTCTATCCACAAGGAGCTTGGACACATCATGTGGGAATATGTTGGTATGGCTCGCGACAAGGAAGGTCTTCAGACCGCAATCAAGAAGCTTCAGGAGATTCGTAAGACTTTCAACACCGACCTCTTCATCCCGGGCACACAAGACGGTATGAACATCGAGCTTGACAAGGCTTTCCGTCTCAATGACTTCATCACAATGGGTGAACTCATCGCTTATGATGCATTGAGCCGTAACGAAAGCTGTGGCGGTCACTTCCGCACTGAATATCAGACTGAGGAAGGTGAGGCTAAGCGTGACGATGCCAACTGCTTCTACGTAAGCTGCTGGGATTATGCCGGCTCTGACTCAAAGGCACCGACTCTCATCAAGGAGCCACTCCATTATGAGGCTATCAAGGTACAGACTCGTAACTATAAGTCATAAATCTAAATAGAAATTTCAATCATGGAAGAAAATATAATGAAAGTCAACCTCAAGGTTTGGCGTCAGGCTAATCCGAGAGCTAAGGGCGGGTTTGTGACTTATTCCAATGTCGAGACCACACCCGATACCTCCTTCCTGGAGACCCTCGACATTCTCAATGAGACCCTCGTAGAGAAAGGCGAGGAGCCTATTGTGTTTGACCACGACTGCCGTGAGGGTATCTGCGGCATGTGCTCACTCTATATTAACGGTCATCCTCACGGACCCGCAACAGGTGCCACTACTTGTCAGCTTTATATGCGTCGTTTCCAGAATGGTGAAACCATCACTGTGGAGCCTTGGCGCTCTGCCGCTTTCCCGGTGATCAAAGACCTTATGGTTGACCGTAACGCATTCGACAAAATCCAGCAGGCAGGCGGTTATGTATCGTTCAACTGCGGTGGTGCTCAGGATGCCAACGACCTCCCAATCTCTAAGGTGAAAGCTGACGAGGCTATGGACTCTGCAAGCTGTATCGGCTGCGGTGCTTGTGTGGCTGCCTGCAAGAACGGTTCTGCAATGCTCTTCGTTTCTGCAAAGATCAGCCAGCTCTCTTATCTGCCACAGGGTGAGGTAGAGAAAGACCGTCGTGTTCGCGCAATGGTTGCCAAGATGGACGAACTCGGTTTCGGCAACTGCACCAACACAGGTGCATGCTCAGCTGAGTGCCCGAAGAACATCAAGCTTGCTAACATCGGCAGAATGAACCGTCAGTTCATCGCTGCAAAATGCAAAGAGTAATATTACCATACCAAATAAAAGGCGAGATCTTTATGGTCTCGCCTTTTTTTATTATATTTGCCGTAATTCTAACGATTAATTATAAAAGATAAGTGATAAATTATTCCTCGCTTCTTCATTTTATCTCTCATAACTAATCTCTTATAATTAATCTTTAATCGTTAATAAATAATCGCTACCCTGTGCTTACCGCGTCAATTGTTGTCCATAAAACTCCCCCACCACAGCTTCAGAAGGCTATTCAATGCCTTCTCCGTTCCGATATAGAGCGTGTATATATCATAGACAATAGCCCCGTTGATTCTCTACGCAGGTCGCTGCCTGAAGACCATCGTCTTGACTATCGTCATGTGGAAAACAATGGGTTCGGAGCGGGACATAACATCGCCATAAGAGAGGCTTTGAAACGCCCCGGTGAGGGTTATCACCTTGTCATGAATGCAGACGTATGTTGGGAGGGTGATGTGCTGAAGCCACTTGTTGATTACTTACACAAGAATACCGATGTTGGAATGGTAATGCCGAAAGTGTTTTACCCCGATGGGGCTTTGCAATACACATGCCGTATGCTCCCTACCCCACTTGACCTCTTTGCAAAACGTTTCCTACCGAAATCCATCACTCAGAAACGCATGGAGCGTTATCTGCTCGCTGAACATGATCATGATAAGCCACTTAATTGTCCGTATCTTCTCGGCAGCTTCCTACTATTTAGAAATGATGCGCTAAGAGCCTGTGGTATCTTTGACGAGCGATATTTTATGTATCCCGAGGATATAGACATCACAAGACGAATCCATATTAAATGGCGCACAATGTATTGGCCCGGAGTAAGTATAATTCATGAGCACGCAGCCGAATCGCGAAAAAGTAAAAAAATGCTGAAAATCCATATCTCCAACATGATAAAGTACTTCAACAAATGGGGTTGGCTGATTGACCCTACGCGCCGCCGTCTCAACCGCCGTCTCCGCAAATCCATCTCTCCCCTTCCTGTTTCCAAACGCCCTGTCGCAAGAGGATAAAATATAGTCTTAGAGCTGATAGTTATCTATAAGCTGGAAACATTTATCAAAACCAGGCACAGTAAGAGTGAATGGAAACCAAACCAAGTGTTGGAGAAATTTATATTGAACAGCATTTGGAAACAAGCATAAGGGAAATATAGACATACCTCTCTTAAAAAGGAATTTGAAAGTATTCTTGATCAAAAACAATAAGACATTTAATTCTAACTCAAAAAAATTAGCAGAAAAGACGGTCTATTAACGGAATTTGCGATTTATTTATTAACTTCGCAGAAATCAAGAGAAACAACATGAATAACAATATTCATCATAGACATTACCCTCCACTGCTATTAGTATTATTGACAATAGTATTTATAGCATTTACTGAGAGCGGTTGCCATAAGCACGATGAAAGAGCTAAGGGTAAGGAGCGCATGCGCCTGGACAGTTTGTTCAGTAGCGCAAGTGACGCTGCCCGCAAAGATAACTTTGCGATTAGTGACTCTTTAGGCATGGTGCTTTATAAAGAGGCACGAGCTAATGGTGACAAAGTTTATGAAGCTTACGGTCTTCTCGCACGCGGTTTTTATCCGAAAACTTCAGAAGGGGGTGAAGAGCGACTTCCATTAGTACATCAAGCTGAGGAACTTGCCCTCACTACAGATAATGATACACTCCTCTCATGGGTATATAATGTCCTCGGCATATATGCTACAGTCTATGAATGTAACTTCTCTCAAGCAAGACACTATTACTCCGAAGCAATAAAACATGCCAAACGCATCAATGCAACACAATTCATAGTATCAGCGGAATGTAACATTGCGGAGCTATATCATTCTGTTGGCGACACCTTAGGGCATACCTACGACCTTGACATTTATAAATATGCCCTTGAAAATAATAATAAAGCTCTTCTTCTGCCGGCTGCCCAACGTTGTGCGGAATATTATATAGAGTATTCCAATCGTCCGGAACGTGCAATGCCTTATATAAAGAGCGTCTGGGAAGCCGGGAGCGAGTATCTGTATCATCTCCTGCAGGGGAAATACTATATTGCCACCGACAGTGCCGAATTAGCACGCCACGAGCTTGAGCTGGCACTGCAACAGGAATGTATATCTCCAAATGTCTATCTTACATACGGAAAACTCCTGAATAATCTTGGGAACTACGCGGAATCAAACAATATGCTCCGGCAAGCTGAAGAAGCCTACTATCAGATTGACAGCAGAGGATCCAGCCATATAGAGACCTGGAGAGTAATGTCTGACAATTATCGTAAACTTGACAATGTCGGTCTTGCTCTCAATTACCTCGACCTCTACATCAACGGACGCGACAGCGTCAACAATCTACGAAACCAGGAGGAAATCAACACTTATAAGGTGCGATTTGATGTGGAAAAGAAAGAGCTGGAGCTTGCCCGTAACCGTGAGACAATGAAACGACAGTCAATAACCCTTTGGGCAATAGTAATCATATTGGTGATTGCAGGAGGTTTTTACCTTTTTTACACATTGCGAAAACGCAGCATGCATCGCCTAATTGTGCGCCAACAGAAAGATTTCTTAATGGAACAACAGGCAAAGGAAACTGACTACTCAGAAAAACCGGAGTTTTCTGAAGATTCTGACAATTCAGACCTCTCCATCATTATAAGCCCATCTGAAGAGAAGACAAGCGTCGAGGCAGAAGAAAAACCGGAGCAGCAAAAGGGACTATCTGCGGAAAGAGCCGATGCAATCTGGGAACTTATAGAACATGAAATGAATGTGAACAAGATTTACGCCGACACTACTGTGACACGCGACATATTCTCGGAGCGCGTAGGGTGTAACCACACTTGGTTCTCTCAGGTCATTAAGGAACGCACCGGGAAGTCATATCTTCAGTTTATGAACTCCCGACGCATAAAAGAGGCGGTAAGAATCCTTTCTAATCCCACCTCTGAAATTACTCAGAAAGACCTTGCTGCAAGACTTGGTTTTCTCTCCGCATCAACCTTCTATTCCACCTTCAAACAACAAATGGGTATGTCGCCTGCCGAATACCGTAAGTTAGCATTATCAGAATCCACAAGCAATAATCCTGAAAGTATGGAATAATATCATTAACTTTGCACTCAAAATATTATATTATGCATCTCATCAGCAACAATATCAAAAAACTAATTACCATATGTCAGAAGTATAAGGTCAGAAAACTATATGCTTTCGGCTCAATCCTCACTCCAAGGTTTAATGATCAAAGTGATATCGACATTCTGGTTGACTTCAGCTCCGAAATAGACCATCACAATTATACCGATAATTATTTTGACCTATATTACGCCTTGAGAACATTGTTTGGAAGAGATATAGACCTCGTAGACGAAGCGGCAGTCAAAAACCCATTTTTCAAAGAGGAACTTGAAGAAACAAAATACCTAATATATGGATAGGAAACTACTGAAGTATCTCGCGGATATGCTTTCTTCTATTTTAGAGATAGAATCCTTTATGACAGAACGACCCAAAGAATTTGCAACATTTTGTAACGATACATTATTTCGGAGAGGTGTAGAAAGAAATATTGAAATCATAGGGGAGGCAATGAATCGAGCTTTAAAAATTAACTCTGAATTGCCGATCACATCTGCACGAAAAATTGTCGACACAAGAAATTTTGTAATTCACGCCTACGATTCCCTCAGACCTGATATGCTGTGGGGCATTGTAATTAACCACCTCCCTTTGTTAAAAAAGGAAATTAAAGAGATACTCTCAAGTATTGTTTTGTCAGAGGGAGAGATGAATAAAAATAGCACGGAGGAGTGCTAAAACAGCCATTCGGTATCATATTGCAGCCAATGGCTGAATTAAGAGTCTAAAAAGTTGTAATTTGCTATCCTTTTATATTCCTTTGCAAAAAGTTTTATTAACCAACACCAAACGAATATGAAAGGAAAATATTCCATTATGGCATGTGTCATGGCTCTCGGAGCTGCCGGCACAACAATGTGGGCACTCTCACGACCGACAGGAAAACTCTTGAAGCCAACACTGCTTCAGCACCGTCAAGTGGCAACACTCCATAAGGCGTCTGTGCGTGCGACAGAAACCGCCTCTGCCGATGCCTCCATGTATTGGACTGTGGCAAAATCATATTATCACGATGCAGAGCTCGACAAAGAAAACGGAGACATTCGTCAGTTTGGTACCCGTGTGGAGATTGATGGCGACGTGGCAACCATATACGGTCTTGTTGACCTTTACTTCGATGAGGTAGACAAGGAATATGCAGTGCAGGGAAAATATAATGACCGTACCGGCACAATCACCATTGAAGGCACCCAATATGATTCTGAGAAGCCTGTCAGCTCGTTCATCAAGCTTGCCGACATGTATAGCACAACCAACGATGAAGCCTACACCATCGTACTCTTCGCCGGCGATATGTATGGGGAGCAATTGGAGACTATTGACCAACTCGTATTCAAAGTGACAGAGGACCTGTCTACCCTCACCTCAGAGACCGGATATGGCGCATATGCTTTCAGTGCTTCCGGCAATCCAATGGCTTTCTATGACTATTACCAACCCAAAGTTAAAATGACCCTTGCAACACCTGAAGCCGGGCTCGCGGTGTCAACTGAAAACTTAAGCTTCAACGGCCTGTTCATAGCCGCCAATATGCCGGTAAAAGAGACCATATATATCTATAACCGCAGCAGTGAGGAGGCTACATTCTCGCTGTCTTCCTCCTCTTCCGAACTCACTACATCAGTTTCAGAAGGCAAGATTGCACCTTGTTCAACACGTGCAGTGGATGTAACGCTTGTGTCCTCACAACCCGGACAGTTTGAGGGCTCTTTGAATCTGACCTCTTCTGCTGCCGAACCTATCATCATATCTGCCAATGTAGAGGTATGGGAGACCCCCGACTATGCAAAAATCACCAAAGCAAGCTCAGTTCCAATAGAGTTTGACATGTCGCCACAGTATCCTTTCGTAATCTCAGAATTTGACGGGCACATTGCAGCCAAATCAACCAATAATGGTAAAGGAGACAACACTCAGTCTTTTTTCGTGTGTCAACTCAACGTCCCACAAGGGAAAACCGGTGTCTTCTCGTGGGATGCCGCTCAACTTACATCGCAGCCTAATACTCTGATGGTGTTGCTTGATGACGAGCCAATCAAATATGACTACTACGTTCAGACTTCCGAGCCGGTTGATATGTCGGGCATAGTAGCATTGGCATCAGGGAAACACGAGATAGCTTTTGTTCAGTACATTTCCATGGATTGGACTATCTATGGCAACGACTCTTTCGGATATGTATGGGGACTCGACTTCCAACTGATGGACACACAGGCTAACTTAGCCTATTTAGAGAATGAAACCGCTGACTTCGGCACAACCTTCTATGACGGTCTGTCAGTGACTGTAACAAGTGAGGTGACTCTCCTTAACGTAGGCTCAGCAGCTTTGAAAGTGACAGAAGTTAAAGGAAACGGCAATTTCTCAGGTCGGGTGCCCTCAATTTCCGTTCCACAAGGTGGTGAAATCACTGTGCCCCTAACATGGACCGCCGCAGCTATCGGTGAAGATACCGGAGATGTAACAATTGTCACGACTGCCGGTGAGTTCACTGTAAAATGTAAGGGTATGGCAAACGAGCTTCCTTGTGACTACTCCAAGTTTGTGACGGAGGGTGAAATATCTTTCAATACTGATTCCGCATGGCCATTCGTAATCAGCGACAACGGCAAATATACTAACAACTCCACTTCTAATGCAGACATCGATGGCATTACTGAATCATGGCTTGAAGCCATCTTTGAGGTGCCTGAAGGAAAAGTCGGCACAATCTATTGGGATGCCATAAACTCATCTGAAGACCTCTTTGTATTCCTGGAGCAGCCCTCACTTATATCCGGCACACGCTTTACAATTGATGGTGGTTTAGAGACAATGGTAGGCGGAGACAATGTGGCATGTGCATCATCTGACCTGTATACCCCTGAGCAGCTCACATTCAAACCCGGACGCCACAACGTAAGATTCACTTACAAGAAAACTGCCAACGAACCAAATTATGTGTTTGGCGATGACCGTCTGAAACTCTTTGAGATAGCCCTTAAACTTCAGAATGTAGACGAACATAAGGGCGCCATTTCAACTGAAAAGGCTGCATATCCCAATCCTGTATATGTTGGCTGCGCAGGACATTATCCCGTACTCATCACAAACTATACTTCTGAAGTGCCTGAGCTTCTATCGTCACAGTGCGATGCTCCTTTCACGGCAAAGACTGTCAACGTGAAAGACGGAAACCTAAACCTTATGATTGAGTTTAAACCAGCCATCGCCGGTGAATATGAAGGTGAGCTTACCATTTCAACTAATATTGGCGACTTCAATGTGAGCTGCAAAGGCAGTGCAGTAGAATCTGAGCTTGGCACAGCAATCTTCTACGAGAGTTTCGAATATGCCTTCGAAGAAAATTGGGTAATAGATGATGCCAATAATGATGAAAATTCCTGGGAAAGACTCTCCAATAATATTGCCGCTTATGGCAACATGGGGCTTGCTCCTTATGATGGCAGTGAAGGACTTTTCCTAAAAGGGTTTGACCGCAACACATTCGAAAGTTTCGAGACAGATGAGTATGCCTTCACAAAGGAGATCACTATCCCTGCAGACGGTATAACCACACTGCGCTTCATGCTCCTTACCCATTCTTACTCGGAGCAATATCTCGAGATCCTTGCCGGAGAAGGTGATGACGTTTCCAACTATAATGTTATTGAGAAGATGACTTTTGACGAGCCCCTGAATAACTGGGAGGTGCGTCAGGTTAATCTGTCAGCAATGGCAGGTAAAAAAATACGTATCGCCTTCAGAGGATACGGTATCGTCAACTATATAGCTCTTGACGATGTGCTCGTGGCAACCACCGGCATGGTAAGCGTAAATCAGGTGAATGCCGACAAGGAAATTGTGGCTAAGGAATATTATACACTTAGTGGTGAGCGCGTGGCACAACCCGTAAAGGGTGTGAACGTAGTGGTGACCCGCTACTCCGACGGCACTTCCAAATCTGCTAAACACATCATTAAGTAAGGCTAATTTAACAAGTTATAAAATGTTAGTATTGATCGTATAAATTCATTTTCAGGCGCAGACCGTGGTCTCACTCGGTGAGCATCACGGTCTGCATCAATTCTAACCCAATCAAACAAATTCAAACCATGAAACTGACAAAATACCTCGCCATTGCCCTACTGCTGCTTTGCAGCCGATTTTCAAGCCATGCTGCTGAATATGCTCTTTATGAAGATTGGAGCACATGTGCCGACGGCAAATTGCCGGAAGGATGGACCACAACCGCCACTGACAAGACTCCCTCCGGCTATGCGGCATCATTCTTTGAATACGGAGAGGGAGTGAAAGTAATGGAGTTGCCGGGAAGCACACTGCCATACGCCGTAAGCTATTCCACCACCCTTGAAGGAGGGAAGGTAGACACACGCCTTATCAGCCCCACATTCACCGTGCCCACAGCCGGGGCAATACTATCCTTTAGTGCTGTAAACTATAATCCGGAAGGATCCGTAGCAAATAAGATAGAAGTCCTTGTGGCGGAAGAAGACAGCAAGGAGGAATCTATTTTAATTGCACGTATACCGTCAAACAGTGTGAGCAATCCGGCTAATTATAATCTGTCGCTCGGGGCATACGCAGGGAAGGAACTCTCTCTCGTGATTGCCAACGAGGGTACCGCTGCCGGTCTGTTAGGCATCGGATCTATACTCGTCACCGAATATGTCGGTGAATTTATCGACACTACCCCTTTATTTACCTCCACGGAAGAGAACCACAAGCTGTCAATGGCAGTCAGACTGCTTGCCCCGTGCAAAGGATTTTCTGCTACACTGACTACCTCCACAGGAATTGAGGAGACCTATACTTCCAACAAAGACCTTAGCGAGGCTCTTAACCTATATACCCTTCCCTTTAAAAGCACCTTCTCCTTAAAGAAGGGAGAAGTGATGGAATATACTGTCAGTGTCACACCTAATATGGAAGGTGCCACTCCCCTTGTCTTGACCGGCTCAACAGGTTGTGGCGACGGTTTTCCGATGGTATGCGTTGAGGAAGAGGGCACCGGTGAGAAGTGTGGTTATTGTCCCGGAGGTGCGGCAGGCATTGAGAAATTTTCCAATGAGTATGGTAACAGATTCATAGGCATAGGCATACATTGCACTTCAGCTTTCTCTACAGGAGTTATGGAATCCCCGACGTACGCAGAGCCTTTTGTGAATAATCCCTATTTCCCGATTGTAAGTCTTCCCTCCGCAATCTTGAATAGGAAAATATCGCAAAGTCCTACATATTTTGACGATATGGATACCGCTGTAGCAAAAATTACTGAGGAGACATCTGTAGCGGAGACACAGATAAACTCTGTAGTTTATGATGAGGATACCCACACCGTAAAGGTGCGTTTCTCCACCCGTCTTGCCCTTCCGCTCGTAGGCACTGACCTCAAGGCGGCGGTTGTGCTTTTGGCAGACAGTCTTACAGGAAGCGACATCAAGTGGTGGCAGTATGATTACTATAGTGGCACCTCCAAAGAGGATTTTCTGAAGCAAGCTAATGAGTCATGGTGGGAGTATATGAAATTTTATTGTGAGTATCCGGCAGAACTTATCTCCCCTACCGATATGACATTTAATCATGTGGCTATGGGAATTTATCCTGACTTCTTTGGCAACGGCTGCCCGTTACGCTCTGACTGGACCGACGGAGCTGTTGATGAATCTGAAATAAGTTTTGTAATGCCAATGCAGGAGGTTGCGGATGGCTTCGGGGTTCAGAATCCTGCGAACACCTCTGTCGTGGCACTTATATTCAATGGACGCACCGGTGAAATCATCGCGGCTGACAAGGCTCATGCCTCAACCTATGAGGTGACAGGAATTGAGAGTATTCAAGAAGATGCCGCTCCCCTACGTTCTTACTTCATCGACATGAACGGTGTGCATCATGCGGTTGCCCCCAAAGGTGTAAGCATAAAGGTAACCGAATATTCCGACGGCACTATACGCACTGAAAAGATTCTTACCCATTAACAAATCACATAAACTGTATTGAATTGCGGCTAAAAGTAAGTTTAAACTTACTTTTAGCCGCAATTCAATTTATCCTTAAATTAATTTCAATAATTGTTTTTGATATTTTTGTTGATGCGACGAAGTTTTGCTGAGAGGAGAATACGATAAATGCCATAGCAAATAAAGGATATTCCAATGTATAGCCATACTGCCACCCCACCTGCTATCGGACCGGCAAGGAATACTATAGAGCAAATTATCGTAGCAATCAGTAATGCCAGTAGCCAGCCAATCCAGAATGAGGCATAATTGTAAATCATAACTGTCTCACAGATTGCATTTATGGCTACAAACAGGATGTAAAGACCTATTGCGTAAATAAATGCTGTGGTCATCGCTGCTACCGGGAGAGAGAACATCCACACACCACACAAAATTTCAATAATTCCATAAGCCAGTGACCAGCCCCAGCCATAATGACCCCCAATGTTTGCAAAAGCATATACAAGGTTCACAAATCCAATGCCACACAAGCAGATACTGAAAGCGTATGCCAATGCCGGCAACGACGATTCAGGGCTGCAGAGGCACCAAATTCCTATCGCAATTGCCACCAATCCCGTAAGCATCGGCAGCCACCAGTAGCGGGTTATACCCACATTGTTGTTGTTCAGATTTTTCATAGTAACAAAAAGATTATTAATTAGTGTTTTATAAATAAACACTTTGCTAAGCCTAACTGTTTATGTCTCTTTAATATATTCTCCACCAAGACAAAAATTTGCAGGGACTCATTGAATCCCTGCAAAAAATTAACCAAATGAGATTTTAGACTGTATCTTTCTCGCAATAATCAGTCTAAAACTAATTATACTTATTTCACAATAACTTTATTAGTCTTTACCGAGCCGTCAGAATAAGTGGTTCTGACGATGTTAACGCCCTTCTGCATCTGCTGCAGACGCATACCGCTAAGGTCGAATATCTGAGTTGAAACTACATCACCATTATTGGTTACCTTATCTACACCGGAATCATCAGCATAGATGCCGAAGTAAGAGATCATCATTATATCTTCTTCAGTGATCTCGCCGTTGCCATTCTTGATATATTCGAATTTCACGAAGCCATCGCCGGAACCCAACTCAAGCGCGGGTGCAAATCCCTGAGACAGCTCTGAAAATAGTATTGAGCCAGCATTACCATCATATTCATTTGTGTACACACTATAGTATCCGTACAAAGGATTATATATTGTAACGATGCCATAATCTATTGCATACGGATCCTCAGGATTATATTCACCACCATAGACTTCGCCATCCCATTCCAAAGTGGCAGTTACGCCTTCGGGTATAGAGAAATTAATCTGGAACCATGAATCAGTTGTTTCGTTGTCTGCTTCACCGGTATTGGCATTATAAGCAAATCCATCTTCAACATCAAACGGACATTCGTCACTTGTCTCAAACGAAGTTATGTATTCAAGACCTTCAACCACTATCTTAGAGAAGTCAGCCATCTTACGTACCAATACGCTCACCTCAGCCTCCACTGTGCCAGCACTGGTTACGATTTCAACCTTGGTAGTAAATGTACCGGGAAGAAGTGTCTCAAACTTGATGCCAACAGGAAGAGTCTCGAACAGAGATACTGAGCCTGAAGGAATCGTAGCAGAGAAATGTTCTGTGTCACTTAAGGATACTGAAGAAATTGACAGAGGATTAGTACCCAAGTTACGGACAACAAGACTATTCATTACCTCTACGCCGGTATCTGTCTTTATAAGCTGATTGCCTAAGTTAAGATTGGGATTATCAACAGTAACTGCATTTGCCTCAGCATGTGTTGATGCGAGAGCAAGGTCATAGAGATACATGAAATGCTCGGCGGCACCTAAAGTGGAATAACTGTCACACTGGAACCTAATGGAGTGCTTGCCGGGTCCGAACTGTATTGAATTGGAAATATCGGCACTTTCCAGGAGAGACAAAGCAGGTGTGTCAGAACCATCTATGAAATAACCTACAGCTGAGGAGTAGGGCTGTGTAATAACACACTCTCCTTTCCATGAAAGAGTAGCAAGGTCTTCATCAGCAACTTCAAATTCAACTGTGAATTGAGATGAGCCTCTCACCATATCATCAATGCCAGACTTAGCCACGATAGTACCGTCATTAAGAGTAGCGAGCTCAAACGGGAAATCAATTGTGGTCTGGAACTTGAAATCACCCTCCTTGACAATCTTGGCATAGTCAGGCATCAAGATAGCAGTGCCTTCATAAGTGACATTGATGGGTTCGGGATCAGTCGTATCACCCTCATATTCCACTACAATATCCGCACTGAAATTACCTGCTTCTACAGGAGAGAAAGCGATATTGATATCCTGACTGGAAAGCGGACTTATTGTACCAATTTCAGTAGGAGCTGAGAACACATCGCCATCTGATTCCACATTCACGAAATAAGCTACCTCTGTATCGCTGACATTGACAACAGTGAATGCCTCTTCTTGGGTCATAGTGGCATACTGAGTACCTACATTCATCTTCTCTGTAAAAGTTATAAGTTTTGGCTCACTCTGAGGCAACGTAGCATAGAATCGACGATAAATTTCTCCGAAGCCATACATATCACCCTGTTGAGTACAGTTCATGACACCAAAACTTGTCTCAGTTTCTAATGCCTCGAAATCGCCGATCACATTGAAAACAAGTTCGTCTACGGTATCAATCTCTCCATACTCAGACACTGTTCCAGCAATCAACAATTCTTGATAATAGCCGCTGTAAGTGGAGCCAACTATAGTGCCTTTCTCAAATTCCGGGATAGTAGAAATTGTAACAGTTCCTGCTTCCTTATCATATATGCCTTCGACATCGAAATCCTCACAAGGTGACCACTCAGTTGACATAGCTACAAAATTAAATAACCCATTAATCGTAACCTTGTCACCATCTACTCTTATAGTCATAGGATAAGATGTGATTTCTCCTCCGTCGTAGACAAACTCGTATCCTTTCTTGTAGCTTTGCGCTACTGCAAAAAACTCATCATTTTCTTCAGCTGCCTTAAAAGGTGTATTACGTTTAGCGGAGAAAAAAGTATTTGAATTGGCTTCACTTTTTTCAGTCATTACCTGGGGGCACAACGGATTCTCAATGCGAATATCCTGGCTAATGACCCAAGGATTGGAAACAGGTGACACAGCTATATTTTCTGCCACCGCTGATGTCAACGACAGGCATCCTGCAATGCCTAAAAGAAGAATCGGTTTTCTCATAAAATTTAAATTTAAGTTTAGTTAGTGGAATAGCCCTGACACATTATCTGAAGCATTCCGAATGCAAAGTAAAAGATATTTAATGACGTTTGCAAAATAAAATTTTATAAGTATAACAAATTGTCATATTTATAACTAAACTCCATAAATTCTTTATATATTTGACAATTGTCAAATATATAAAAATCCATATTTAACTTATAACCAAGATTTTAAGAATTTACTCCCTCCTCGGAGAGATGTTTCATTGACTTACGGTAATTAGATGGGGTTATGCCCGTTTCAGCCTGAAAACATTTATAAAAAGTTGCAATCGTACCAAATCCAAGATCAATAGATAACTGCTTAAGAGGATAATCAAGCTTTGTCTTATCTGACAAAATTCTCATGGCTTCCTTAATTCTCCACGAGTTTATCCACTGTGTATAATTACGTCCTGTGTGTTGCTGAATCGCCTGTGCCAGATATGTACGATTGGTGCCAAGACGCTCCACCAATTGTTCACGTGTGAAAGTTGAGTCGGCATACAGTCGTTCCTCCCTCATTATGCGACAAGCCTCCCGAAAAATATTCTCATTTTTCTCTGACAGATTCGAAGACTCTTTGCCGGAGTCCGAACCGAAGGCTATAGAAGAGTCGGATATTTCATTTTCAATCTTGACAGCTGCTTCTGAAACCTCCTCAACAGTCGGTGTCAGTTTAGACAATCTGTCTTCAGCCTTCATCAAACGCTGATTCTTAATCACTATGCTGTCATAGAGTTTTTGTATTCTCTTATAATTCCTTATCAGTACAAATATCAATATAGCCAAAACCAACATTGACACAGCCATAATGATTATCACTCGTTTCAGATATTTGATGCTTAACTGAGTAGTAGCTACTGTCATTTCCTTGTCAGCATTCTCCAGCATAATGTCTCGCTGCATTTGCATCTGCTGCTGTGCAATCTGATTAATACTGTCGGAACTCTCCTTTGCTTTCTGCATATAGTCAAAAGCCATAGTAGTGTTTTCCCGCGCATTACACACATTTGCTAACAACGTATATATTTCCGGCATATGTATTCGTGATGAAGATGAATTAGAGGCATCTATTGCAAGACGCAAAGCATCTTCTGCCAATGCATAGTTACATTGGGCATATTCCACTTTTGCCAACTGAAGATAAGCAGACGGAAGTTCCGTTACTAAATTATCAGTAAGATACTTTATGGCAAGCAAAGCAAAATTCTTGGCTTCAGTATAGTTTTTTGAATCTAAATAAAGTTCCGAACGCAACTTATATAATTGCCCTAAAAGTTTTGTATCATCTTTCTCACACAACTCCAAAGCCATATCATAATATTTAAGCGACTCATCATTATTACCCTGCAAATGATATAGTATTGCAAGTTGCACCGCACTGTTATTACGTATTTCAGGCATATCATTTTTTATTCCACCCTCATAACCTTGAAGAGCATAAATCAACCCACCCGGATCTTTTCTGTTAATTGCCAGTTCCGCCAAATTAACATTAAGAACTATTTCCTGTCGTTTATTTTTACTTTTCTTTGCCAGCTCCTGACTTTTTAAGAAATAATACTGTGCCAAATATGGATTTACATTAACACTCGCTTCATACACCCCCAGGCAATTATATAAAGCGCAAATGACAGGTTCATCTTGATTTCGTTCAGCAAGAGACAATGCGCGTTTGAAATAGGGTAATGACTTTTGACCATCGTTACGAACAAGATATACTTGCCCTAAGTATAAATTCCCATAATATTCAGCAATTTCACTGTGAGCCTTCTTACCCAAATCCAATAATTCATAAGCCGGTTTTTCTATTTCAATGTAATTAAACTGTTTGGAAAGTTTTGAACATTCTTTTATAAGTTCTTTAATCCTTTTGGCATATGCCTCTGAACCTCCTGCTGCGTGGAGATCCATGGCAGAATATAAGCTCGCTACCAATATAAACAAAAGAAGGGATATATAGTGTGAGAATTGACGCATGATATAGGTTGTCATAAAATTTCCACAAAAATACATAATTTTTTTGATTATCCACATACCAGCTTACCGTGTTTTTCTAAAATAATATTCTTCCAAAGACGTGATAGATATAAGTGATAAATCCATAATAAAAGGATAGAAAATTTAGAAGGTGATATAGCGATTAGTTCTAAAGGGCGTAGGAAAGCAGTCTTAAAAGAAATAATCCAAGATTTTAAATGAATATAAAAGGGATGGTGTATCAAAATCCAAGATTTTGATACACCATCCCTATTGATTAAAATCAATCTCAGAAGACATAGCTGAAGCCGAGATTGAGATAAATTGGGTAAAGATCGAAAGAGATGGTCTTGAAAGAGGAGTTGAAGATGTCATTACAACCCCATTCAAGATTAGCATTGACGGCAAGCTGCTTGTAGACCAACACTGATACGCCCAACTGCATACCCCACTGGAATTTCCTTAACTGATCACCGAAATCATAGGAAGCCCTTGAATCTGCATCAAAACTTATTTTATTGCCTGTGGGGTCACCTTCACGCAAATAGCCATCGTAGACATAGCCGTCAAAATCATTGCTGAAAGCATACGACAGGTACGGACCGGCATTAAGCGTCACCCGCTTACTGAGCTTGTAAAAAGCCGTGAGAGGCACCACAAGTTGCTGAGAATGATACTTTGTCTGTACCTTTCCCGTCCAACGACCTTTAAGTGTCTTGCCGTTGTCAATAATCTCCATGCCATAATTCTTTACTGTCGCAAGGGTCTTCATACCCTTTGTCTCAAATCTGATACCGAGTCCGGCACCCCATTTCTCTTCCGGTCCAAACCATTTTCTCACAGTGGCACCAATCTGAAGATTCAGTTCCGGATTATATGAATTAATCTTGCGAATCTCTGCAGGCAGTGGAATTGGAGAAGCACCTCCGATATTAGTACCGGCATTCACCTCATACTCCAGACTTCTGAAAAAGTCTTTTACTCCATTACCGTTTTCTTCAGCCAACATTTCCTGCACACCAAATGAAAGAAGCGTCAGCACTGCCAATATTATCTTTTTCATTGTCATTACTTTCTGGTTAAATTACTCAGAGTCTGCCATACATGTTATCGAAACCTCATCTACCTTAAGCGTGCTCCCTAAAGCACCGCAAAAACGGTCGCCCTCCTTACTTGATCCCATCACTACGGCAATGCTATATTTACCCTCTTTAAGTTTATCATGATCTATTGTCTTACCCTGACGCAACACAAAAGGAACAGAAAACTCTACCCATTCCTCTGAAGCATGTGGATCGGGGATTTCAGCAGTTGAGATAATGTAAGGATTATCAGCAGCCAATACATTGGTGCCGTCAAGCCATTCCTGACCGGGAACAGTCTCAAACAAAACTGCATAAAGACTGAATGTATCGGTCATGCCGGGCACAGGTACAAGGTTGCCGTCAGCATCGGGTTCACAGTAGGTCTCACCGGGAGTATATTTGTAGTAACCGCTAAACATCGAGGGGATATTATTAAACGGGGCACCGAAATGAGTTGCCTCCAATGGACGGGTGATTGCCTCTGTCATGTCAAAAGTACCGATGAAAAGGTTGCCGGATGCAATGGGTTTACCAAGCTTCTGACCGTAATTGCCGGTAGAACGGGTCACAAGTACAGCACAATACCCGTTAATCCCGTCCTCTCCCTGATACGTAGGGAAAGTATTTGGAGTAGATGCCTGGAAAGTAAGGGCATAAGCCTTGTTAGCACTCGCCCACTCCATCGTCTCGTTGCCCGAGGGACCGACCTCATAAAACACATCGTAGGAACAAGCCCCGCCGAGAGCAGTGACAACACGCACATTCTCAAAACTATAATTCAGATTTATGGTATTATTTTTCTCTACCGCCACCACATATTCCTTGCTCCATTCCCCGTCTTGTGATGTCACGGTGTAAGTCTGTGGAAGAAGGAAATTACGCACCGTGCCGCTCGCCGGCTCTATAGTGGCGCCCGGAGTCAGTTCAAATTCGGGTGCAAGTGCCATAAGCGACACATCATTTTTAACAATCAGAGTTACCTTGTTATTCTCAATCAAGGGTTGACGATTAAGCACGTCACCGGGAAGGGATACAGACAAAATGTCACACTCCGCATTCAACGGTTCTTGCCTTATGCACGACATAGTCACTACAGTCATAAAAATGACAATTGCCAGTTGTGAAATTTTCATTGTCCTTAATAATATAGTATAGTTTTAGTTAGTCTCTGTTATCTATAACAATTCATTATATAAATTTAACACTCCATAAGTAAATAACGTGCAAAAATACGAATATTTGACCAATAAATTTATTAAAAAATAACCTCTATATTAAAATTTGTCCTCATTTTACCAATTTATATATAAATTTAATTAACTTTGTACGGTAATATCTAATTTGTCATTTTATTTCAACCTAATAATAGAAACCTAATGAAATTTAAACTTATTCATGCACTCGCAATGGCGAGTCTCATGACAACATTCTCCTCATGCAGCAATGATGACCCGATAGCTCCCGGCAGCTCTCTGGAAGAAAAGACTTATACTGGCACCGACGGGTTGTCAATAAGCCTCAATGGAACCTCTCTCATCGGGAAAGTAGCCACCTTCACTCCGGCAACCGACGGCACAGCTACCGTGACTCTGGCAGGAGAACCCATTGAGATGGATGCAATCATGGGTATGATTACAAAAGCTGAACACGAACAGCCAACTCTTGCATTACCCACTGCCGGTGTGCTTCCCGGTTCTTCACAGCTCATAATCCCGGTGGAACTAAAAGGAGATGCCGACAACTGCACTTTTGACGGTAAAGGTGAAACCGACTATTGCACCTATTTCTATTCCGGGGCTGCCACTGCCGAGACTTTTGAGTTTAATCTCACAGATGTAAAGCTCAAAAACACCTCACTTGCAGGTACCTGGACTTTACCGGAGTTATATGAGATTAACCCTGACTGGGGCACAGAAGAAGCCAACATATATAATGTGGCAAGAGTGGTGTGGCAATCAGAGAATGGCATCGAGGTTATGCCCGGATGGCCAATGCCTGTAGAAAGTATTTTAGGCATGACGCTTGCCATACCAATGATTGGTGAAGGAGACAATCTGATCTCCCCTATTGAGATGTTGACAGTAGTGCTGAAAAGCGTGACTTTCTCCGAAGATGGAAATGTGACAGCAGAATATCTCGATTCTAAAGATATGAGCAAGGGTGTAATCAAGTCTCCTGCCGGGCTTGCACAGTATGTAATCACTTCCGAAGGCAATCTCCGCCTTTTCCTAAACCCCGCAGCTATAATAGCCAATACTGTAACTGCAACCAAATCCTGTGCCACACGCGCAGCCGACATTTCCATGATCGTTGAAAGCCTCATGCAACAACTTATCCCGATGCTGTCACAGGGCGTCCCAGTAAGTTATGGGAAAGCACTCACCGATTCTGAAGGCAACCTTAATGAAGATCCCGACATAATGAGCTTCTTCCTTGGCACGGAAACACTGCTTCCTCTTCTTAAGGCTGTGTCACCACTTCTCGCCGATGAAGATTTCGTAAACAGTATTGTAGAGGAAGCAAGGAAAGATCCCAATATGGGCTATATGGCAGACATGCTTCCGGGTATCCTCCAATCTCTCCCTGAAGTGATCAACACCACTTCCAAAATCGAAATAGGCATCAATCTTAAAAAGTAACCCACTGTAATAGTAGAACCCCTAATAATTGCTAATTCCTGAATTTAGTATCAATTTGGGAATTAGCAATCTTTTTATTAATTTTAACCCCTGAAATTGTAAAGCCAACTACTACTCATTCTCCTGACATTATGAAATGGATCTACTTATTATTATGGGTTGTTTTTCAATCAGCATTTACGGCACATGGTGAGAAGACAGGGCATATTGATTCCCTGTATGCGGAAACGGCAAACTTAGATGCCAGCCGGCTTTTGGTCATGGCAGACAGTGCATACGTGGCTAAAGACAACAGCCGTGCCCTATCACTGTATCTTGCTATCTGCAAACGTGATGAGGATAAGGCTGTGGCAGATTCTGTAAGATTGAAGGCTTTTATTGGAGCCGGAGACGTGCTCATGCGCAAATGCCACTATCCGGGAGCACTTGACTATTACGTCAGCGGACTTATGCTTTGCGAAACAGATACAGCCATGCAACGCCAATATGCAGGTGAGTTTTATAAAAATATAGGTAACGTATACTCTTCCCTCAATGATTACGAACAGGGAATATATTATTATAAACTTGCCCTTGACCAAAGCAGACCTATGCAGGAAGGGCTGCGCGTAAGAATTCTGTTCAATCTGGCAGGGTTCAGCACTTATGTAGGGAATGCCTCTGAAGCAAGGCATTATCTTGATTTGGCACAGACAACCGGTTATAAACCCAATGCAGTGACACGCTTTCTTAATCTCTTTTTAGAAGGATTGGTGCTGGGTAGTGAAGGACACGACCGGGAAGCAATTACAAATTTGCGTAAGGCAGAGCAATTTGCAAAGACTCATGACATAAGCGCACGATATCTTTGTTCGGCTCAACAACATTTATACGACATATATGCCAAACAAGGCAGAACCGACTCGCTATTCTATTATCTTAAGGCGTGTGAAGAAAGTGCAGAAAACAATGGCATATTGAGCATGTTTCCCAATATGCTGTCAGACATGGCAGACTACTATTATAAGAATGGCAATCCAGGATTAGGCAAGGAATACCGCTTCCGGTATCTCGACCTTCGTGATTCACTTAGTAACGAGAGAGAGTTTGATGCCATAAAACAAGTGCAGTTTCAGTATGAAGCACGTAAAGCTGCCAATAAGATAGAAACATTACACAAAGAAAAAGAAGCAAACGAGAATCTTATCCGCAAGCAACGCAGATTACTTTTAGGTGTAGTTATCGGGTTACTTGTCGTAGGTGGTTTCCTTTGGATAATCGCCTGGCAGAACCGTAACCTTAAGCGTAGCTATAAAAGCTTGTATGAAATCAACCGTGATCTGGCAAAAAAAGAAGATGAGAGGAAATACAGCTCAAGCAATCTTAAAGAGGAACACAGAAGTGAACTCGCAGAGAAAATTGAAAAATTGATGGATACAGCCATGATTTATTGCGAGCCAGATTTCTCTTTAGACATGCTTGCCGAGCACGTGGAATCAAACACCAAATACGTTTCACAGACCATCAATGCTGCATTTGGGAAAAACTTCAGTAGCTACGTAAATGACTACCGAGTGCGCCTTGCCGCAGAAAGATTATCAGACAAGGAATTTTCCAACTATACAGTGACAGCCATAGGGGAAAGCGTGGGATTTAAGTCGCAATCTTCCTTTACAAGTGTGTTCAGGAAAGCTACCGGTCTGAGTCCATCAATATTCCGAAAAATGTCAATAGTTGATAAAAACAGGGAACAAGAGATATAAAATAGTGCAGATTCATGAATCTGGCGATAGTTAATTTGCATATTCTGTAACATAAAGATAATTTTGCAACAAAATCAAAAATGTTTATCCTAACTGACAATCTATGGAAATGAAACAATTTTACTTGGCGTTGTCGCTGATGGGAGCCATGTCGCTCCAGGCAGCCCCACCTATCATGAAGCCTTACGCAGGCAAAGCAACAGAGTCTGACAATGGTCGGGTCACATTAGATTATGCCACATGGCACGCACCTATGCGTGTCTCGGTTGATGAGCTTTTCGCATGTCCTGAAAACACTGTGCTCGATGGTCCCTTCATAGCCGATGAAGTAGGCTACCAGGGTTTCCAAAGTTCTGACCAGGCGCGTCCGGAAATGCCTACAAAGTTTTATCAGGCTTTCCACGGTTGCTACAACAGTGTGAACGCAGTGAGAGTGATTGGGCTTTTCAACTATTTCGATGACGAGGAATACAATTGGTATGGTTGCGACAGTCGCGGTGGTGTCCAAGAAGATTACACCATGACTGAGCCTATAACATTCGAGGTGTCATTCTATCGTCAGACTGCCAACGGTATGCCCGGCGAATGTGTATATCAGAAAAACATCGACATTATCGGCCGCTATATGGGTCTAACATACGGCTCCGGAGCCGAGGAGATGCCGTTGTATGAATTCAGCACAGAACTTGGTGAAGATATACATCTGGAATCAGGTTTCATATCGTTCAGCGCCGCCGATATCGGAGAAATTCCTACATGCTGGTTCTCACTTTTCACTGCCGACACCTCAATGGACTATGGATATATAATGTTAGGTGACTATGGCATGAACTATGCCAATCTGCCTTCTATATTCAGTCTTATGGGTGACGGTTCACCTGTGGCTCAGAAGGCATTGCGCGTGGATCGTCTTAGCGCACCCTCTTCAAACGCTACCGGCACTCACGAAAAAGTGACCGTTAAGCTTATCAATGTCGGTGCAACTGAGATAGACAATGCCACTCTCGAACTGGTGGTAGACGGTAAGGTTATCGCCACTGAGACAGTTCCTACCGTAATAGCATCAAAGGGAGCATGTAACTATACCTTCCTTCAGCGTGTGGATCTTTCCTCCGAGGGAGATCACACTGTGGAGGTGCGCAATGTGACCCCCGGCGATGAAAACGTAAGTCTTCCTATCGCCTCAATCAGCACATATACCTGCTCTGAGGGAGAAGCATGTGACTCCAGTGCCCAATATCCTGATGATGAGATTAAAATCTCACACGTCGTAATAGGCAATATTGATAATGAAAGTGACGCTGACAGCTATAGTGACTACACCAATACCCACACCACTACGATTCACCCGGGTGAGAAACTTCTTCTTGAGGTTGAGCCTATGGAGACAGCAATCATCGGCGTATGGGTTGACTGGAACAACGACGGCACTTTCTCAGGACCAGGTGAAGAGATCGGTTACATCTATGATCAGCCACTCGAAGTAGCTATTCCTGAAGGAGTCAGCCTTGAGGAAGGCATGAAGCGCATGCGACTCGTGATGGACTATTATGGTGAACCGGAGCCTTGCGGAAACTATTATTTCGGTGAGACCGAGGATTACGGGCTTATAGTAACACGTAATGCCGACACTCCTTCACTGGGTGTAAGTCTGGCTGAAGTGGCTGAAGACATGAAGAAAGGCGATATAAAGGAAGTAGCCCTTGAACTGTTCAACACGGGAGATGCCCAGCTAAATACAACATTCTCAATCAACTACTCCCTCCCAACCGTGTATGAGCCTCGTAAGCTTGCGCCAGTAGAGAAATTCGGCACAAAGCCTGTGGCTGCCAAGACTGCAGCAAAGGCTTCAGAACCCGCTACTGATGCTGATGTGAAGAAAGTGTTGCGCTATGACGGCGGCTTTGCCTCTTCCGTAGCTCTTGACAATTATTCTTCCGCTATCTTTGCACACTACTACCCTGCCGACGTGATGGGCGCACTCGAAGGGATGACACTGTCAAGCATTGACGTATACATCAATGAGGTTCCTGCAAAGGCTGCAATAAAAGTCTACGGGCAGGGAGAATCCGGAAAGGCTGGTGTGCTTGTGGCTGAACAACCTTTTGAGGCAGTGGCAGATAGTTGGAACCATGTGGTGTTAGACAATCCTGTTACCATTTCCGGTGAAGACCTGTGGTTTGGCGTACAGTTTGACGAAATGGAAAGCCGTGGATATTACATCGGCGTAGACGGTATCCCGGCGGTAGCAGGCTATGGCGACCTCTGCAATATCGGCGGTGAGACATGGTGGTCAATGATGGAACTTGGCATCGATCACAACTTCTGCATACGTGGAAACGTGACCGGAAACTCCACAGCTGCACTTAACTGGCTTACACTTGACAAAGATCAGATGAGTTTGGCTGCCGGTGAAAACGATATAATGAATGCAGTCATCAGCACAGAGGAAATACCTGCCGGAACTTATGAGGCTGCTATTGAGATTCGTTCCAACGACGAGTTGAAGCCCGTCTACAGTGTCCCCGTATACCTTAGCAACGGTATCGTAACAGGCATTGACAACACTTCCCTTGACCGCACTCAAGTTAGAGTAGAGGGAATGAATGTAGTGGTAAGTTCCGAACACAATATCCTCAGCGTTGATGCCTATGACATGACTGGCTGCAAGGTGGCTGCCGACAACAATGCAGGTCGCAGACATGAAGTAAGCCTCGAACTCCTCACTAAGGGAACATATGTGCTGAACGTCACCTACACCGACGGCACACGCGAGGCATTCAAGATTGCCGTAATCCGATAATACCCTTGCTGAAAGTCTAACTAAAATGCTTGGCTATATTTACCTAATTCATTTCACTTATAATAAACCGGGTCACAATATTGAATTGTGACCCGGTTTATTAATTTCACCCCATTTGACCTACATTTATTGCTTGTCCGACAAATACCTATTCCATCAATCGCCTGAGACGCCTATATAAAGACAAATTTTCATCCACCTGTCACACGGTCAACCCGAGAACTTAAAAAATTTGACTTTATTGCAAGAAACAATCCAGACAAAACTGGAAAATGGAAATCTGAAATAACTTCAATATATTAGGACAGATATGCAAATAGCGATCTAAAATAACTTGAATCCGATGAAAATAATTAGATTTAGATTAAAGAGTCTTTGGATTATCTGCTTTTCCTAATCTTTATGCATCGAGATGATTTTTTACGTAATCAACTATGGTAGCCGGATTTTTGCAGCCGAGCATATATTGGCGTCCGTCTTTCATTCTGACGAAGAAGCAATTCGATGGATTGCCATACATAGCAAAATATTTTCCAAGGTTAGGTTCACGATACCATCCCCAGTAGCCCCAGAAACCCATGCTCGCGAATATCGCCTTTGTTCCCATAGTGGGTTGCATCAGTTCTATTGACTCTATTTCAGAAATAGGCAGCCGCTTACACCAACAACTTCGGTAAACCGCTAAAGAATCACCTTCTATCGTTATATTAGCAGGCATGTATATCAACGCTAATAAATTCAATAGGGCTACTACTGCAGAGAATGTGTAAATGCTTACGCTGTTATATCCAGAATAAATATACCATCCCAATCCGCAAGAACCAAGGGACAGAAGTAATGAAAACCACAATGAACCGGTGCTTACGTCACACCATTGTCTCATTACTTCGTTAGTCTTAAATATTGACATCTGTTTCATAAGGCATTATGTATTTTATAATTCTTTGCAAATATAACAAAAAAATATGACATAATAATCAAATTATCTAAAAAAATAATCAAATTTGTAACAAAATAAAATTTTATTTTTGATAAATAGTGTATTATGCTTGAAATTCTATATATAGGAGATTGTGAGATGCTGAATTATCTATAAATTTAATCAGATGGCATATTCAAATTTATATGCCATCTGATTAAATTTAATTCGGCTGACTACGGGGCAGTGCCCCCGGGTTCACTCACAGAACGTGAGAGGGAACTATTATATACTGGCTGATGCTATTTGTAATCCTAATAATTAGCTGGATTATAAGAAATTATATGATTGCGGAACGGATTGCTTCGACAACCTTGTGAACTTCCGCATCGCCTACGTAAGGACCGGCAGGGATACAGAGTCCACGGCTGAAAAGATCTTCGCTGACACCATTGACGTATGCCGGATTCTCTGCAAACACGGGCTGCAGATGCATCGGTTTCCAAAGATGACGGCTCTCTATGTTGGCTTCATTAAGAATGCGGCGCATCGCCTCCGGTCTACCGCAACCATCATCACCCTTCACTTTCAAGTCAGGTCCGAAAGTAATCGTGCAAAGCCAGAAATTACTGTCGAAATCCCGCCCCGGGTTTTCATGCAGCTTAATACCCGGCATATCGGCAAACAGTTCACGGTAAAGAGCTTGCACATGGCGATGATGAGCTATGTGTTCCTCCGCAATCGTCATCTGCCCCCGACCTATTGCAGCGGAAATATTGCTCAGGCGATAATTGTAACCTATACGCTCGTGCTGATACCAAGGATAAGGCTCACGCGACTGCGTTGCATAGTTCATTACCAACTTATAAGCCTTCTCATCGGGACATATCAACGCACCGCCACCAGAAGTAGTTATCATTTTATTACCATTAAAAGACAACGCACCAAAACGTCCGAAAGTACCGCATTTCTGTCCTTTATAGCAACTGCCGAAAGCCTCAGCCGCATCTTCCAATAAGGGAATGTCCCATTTCTCAGCCACGGCAAGAATCTCGTCAATCTTCGCGGGCATGCCATAGAGATAAACGGGAATAATCGCCTTCGGTTTCTTTCCGGTTTTCTTCACGCGGTCGGCAATAGCCTCGTCAAGCAGCTGCGGATCCATATTCCACGTTTCCGGCTCTGAGTCAACAAATACCGGAGTAGCACCCACATAAGTAACCGGATTAGCTGAGGCACTGAACGTAAACGACTGCACCATCACCTCATCACCGGCTCCGACACCAAGGGCTATAAGTGCCATGTGAATCGCAGCTGTACCAGAGGAAAGGGCAACAATCCTAGCCCCCCTGCACCCCCCACAGGGGGGGAGAGGATTCTTATCCTCTTCAATTTTATTGGTTACCTTGGGATGCCCCAACTCACCTACGGGGATAGCCCCCCTGCACCCTCCACAGGAGGGGAGAGGATTCTTATCCTCTTCAATTTTATTGGTAGTGGCTGCTTGACGAATCCTCTCCAATACAGCCTCTGAATCACCAATTACTTGCTCATTGGGAAAACGCAACACTGTATATCCCTTATTTTTAAGATACTCAGATCTTAATTCATCATATTCTCTCTGTTCGGCAGTGTTATGATACCCACCGTCAATTTCTATTATTAAACCGCTATTGAGATCTACGAAATCTACAATATAGTCTCCAATAATATGCTGTCGCCGAAATTTAATACCAAGTTTATTGTTACGAAGTAGTTCCCACATAATAGCCTCTGCCTGAGTAGGATTCTTTCTCATGTCCTTAGCTTTACTTTTCAGCAATTCATAATTAAGCGGATTAGCAGTATGATAACTTCGCTCCCTCCCTTCTTGTGACCGGCAACCAAGCTCCCTCCCTTGTGGGGAGGGCTGGGGTGGGGCTCCAAGAAAAAACTTTTCCAAGTCTTTCTCAAAACCGTTGACATGAGGTCCAAGCGGCACCACCCATTCCCCGTCAAAAGCCTCCTTTATAAAATCCATCTCCCTGCCACTCATGTGGCAGAGGCAAAGCAATATCCTGTCAGTTATTTCCATAAATATCTATTCGTATATTCTTTCGAAAATTTGAACAGATTAGCTATCTATTCTCCTTAACTCCTTATTCATTGCCTTAGTGTACGCTTGTCCTCTACTGACAAGGAAATGAAATATGACCTTATCATTGGTTATCTCAATATGAAGTGTAAAAAAAGCTCTTTTATTTCCGATTCTAATCCGATAAACGTTATTATAATTAACTAACTTTTTACAGTCAGTAATTTTTTCTACAGAATCGGCAGCCTCTACTTCATCAATAACTGCGAGCACTGAACGTAACTCTTTACCATTTAGCTTCTGCAAAGATTTTGCAAAATCTTTTGAAAGTATATATTTCATATCACTGAATCTTGGCTCTAAGTGCACTCATCAGTTTGTCTTGTTCTTCCTGTGACAATAATTCACTTCCTTCAGGACGAGTTTCAAGCAGATAAGCATACAGAGCGTCATCATCAGTATTCTCTACCGAATCTATTACAAGATTTTCAATAAGTTTCTTCACACTCACACCCATAGCAGCTGCCTGCACAGCTAATTTACGACAAATTTCATTGGGTAACTCTATTAGTTTTTTAGTCTTTTGTGGTCTGTTAAGAATTACTGTATCCATACTTAATTCAAATTATAGTGCAAATATAGTATATATATCTTATATAACAAAAACAATCGGAATAATTTTCAAGTTTACTGCAACGTATAAGTAATCAAACGAGAATGTTTTACTTTGACCTTCTATAGAGCTACACTCCCAAAGTTTTAATAAAACTTTGGGAGTGTAGCTCTATAGAAGTAAGATTTTTATTTCATGATAGTCAGAAGCCTTTCCAGCGGCTACGCCAGTAAGCTCTGCCGAGTTCGTCCCAACGGGTTACGGCAGCTCCGAAGAAGTCGCGGCTATAGTCTGAGAGAAGTTGGGCAGCTTCTTCCGTTTTACCTTCCTTGAGGAGGGCATCATATTCTTTTTCTATGACGGGCAGTTCACGTTTACCTTTCTTAAGGAAATAGTCGCGTGCCGGCTCAAGGGTCTTGCGGGCATCGCCCCAACGCACGGTGGCTAACTTGTTAGGTTTGCGAAAACGCCATAAGGCGGCATCATCACGGTCACGGTGTTGACCACATACCTTCAACATCTCAGGCAGGTCGGCACCGCCGGCGAACAGAGGGAAACGCGGTGACTGACCGGGATTGTCAAGACATACCCAAGCTACACCCCCCACCCCATCAGGCAACCAGTCACGACACTGTATGATAGTAGAGTAGGCACACCAAGGGACACTGACTGTACGGATATTATGCATCAGGGAATCGCCTAAAGCCTCATAGACGGCTATCTCATCAGGCTGCATCCAGGGATTAGCCACAGGACTGACAACACTGTCAGGCACCTCCGGTCCGTCACCCTCCTTCTTATCCTTATTCTTCACTTTAAGTCTGCCGCTCAGATTCTTGTCAGTGCCTTCGTAATAAGAAGCCAACAGACGTGCCACTTCCTCTACCGAAACCTTTTTCTCCGGCTTAATGCTAAGGGGAAGTTCCTCCATATCTTCGGTAAGTCCGGCATTCGGAGCAAGCTGTTGCATGATATAAAGCTCGCGCACACTGTAATTCTTCGGTTCTTTGAGATAATTACCACCGCTATAAGCCTTCCAGAAAGAGAAGTCACTCTTACCGTCCCAAAGACCCATCTTCTTGGCAACATCCTTAACATTATCGGAATACATGTAGTTGTCCTTATCATTGAAATCTATCTTTCCGATGCGGCTGACATTTGCAGACACGGCTATATGGTCATCAGGTATTCTGACAGCAGCCCATACGCCACCTTTCTTACCTTTCCCCTCACCCTGCACTTCAAAAATCCACACCTCCTTAGGGTCGGCAATGGTCAGGCATTCCCCTGAATCTCCATAACCATACTTCTTTATAAGCTCACCCATCAGTTTGATTGCCTCCCGGGCTGTGGAGCAACGCTGCATAGCCACACGCTGCAATTCCTCTATCATAAACATCCCTTCCGGATTGCACAGTGTGTCAAGACCGCTGTAAGTAGTCTCCCCCATTGCCAACTGCTTCTCGTTAAGGCATGGATAAGCCGTGTCGAGAAAGCGGAAAGTATGACGTGCCTGTGGGATTGTACCGGTTTCCTTCATTCCGTCCTTGCTATCGGGATATTCCGTGTGCATACGTCCGGAATAGATACTCATTATAGTGTCATTGGGATAATCCTCGGGAGCCACAGACTGCATCCATGTGCGATACCATGAATCGCATGTATGACTTGTCATCACCGAGCCGTCTTCAGAGGCATTGCGCCCTACCATTATACTCGTGCAGGCATCACCCTGTGTCTGCCCTATGGCAGTCTGTCCATTCAAGGCAGCAGTTACCAAAGCTACCGTGACAGCAAATATCTTTGTGAATTTCATGACATTATGTTGTTTTATAAGAAATAAGGAACCAAGCGAATATTTTTCAATACCTGGTTCCTTATTTATCAAACCTAAAATTGATTCTTTAATTTCCAATCAGGATTACTCTTCCTCTTCCTTCATGTTATGGAAGACATTCTGAACGTCTTCGTCATCTTCAAACTTCTCAAGGAGTTTCTCAATAGCCTCGCGCTGCTCGGGAGTAACATCCTTATAGTCGGTCGGAATACGCTCAAACTCAGCCGATACGATTTCCATGCCGTTTTCCTCAAGGAAATGTTGAATATTGGCAAACTGGTCGAATGCACCATAAATTACCCATTCTTCCTCATCAGGCTCAAGCTCAGCCTCAAAGTCCATCAAAGAAAGTTCAAAGTCTTCCTGTGAAGCAGCATCATTTGGCTTTACATGGAACACGCTCTTATGGTCAAAAAGGAAAGAGAGTGAACCTTGAGTACCCAGAGAACCGCCATGCTTGTTAAAATATGAACGCACATTCGCCACGGTACGCTGGTTGTTGTCAGTAGCTGTCTCAACAACGATAGCAATTCCGTGAGGACCATATCCTTCATATACAATCTCCTTATAATCGCCCGAATCCTTGTCAGTAGCTTTCTTGATGGCGCGTTCCACAGTGTCTTTAGGCATATTCGCTGCCTTGGCATTCTGCATGAGCACACGTAGACGCGGGTTCATGTCAGGGTCAGGACCACCAGCCTTCACTGCTATGGTTATTTCCTTACCGATACGGGTAAACGTGCGGCTCATATTGCCCCAGCGTTTCAGTTTTCTTGCTTTACGATATTCAAATGCTCTTCCCATATAATTATAGAATTAGCAATTATTATTTTAAGTTTTATAATTTAACTATTTAACTGTCAACAATAAAAGATTGGATATTATAATTTATCCCTAATCTTTTACCGTTTATCATTAATCTTCTTATCTCAGCTCCGCGCCGTTCTGCTGAAGTGCTTTGATTATTTTCTGCATCACAGCATCAATCTGCTTGTCGTTGAGAGTCTTCTCATCGTCTTGAAGGGTTATTGCAATGCCATAAGATTTCTTACCGGCAGGCAGATTCTTCCCTTCATACACGTCAAACAAGGTGACACTCTTAAGCAGCTTGCGTTCCGCCTTACGCACTGTCTCCTCAATCTGTTGGAAGGAGACAGTGGAATCGATAAGCAACGCAAGGTCACGACGCACAGGTTGAGTCTTGGGCAACGGGGCATAAGTCACCTGATGCTTTGCCACCAATTTGAAAATGGCGTCCCAGTCAAGGGAGGCATATATCACACCCTGCTCTATGCCGAAACGTTTCAGAAGTTCATTGCGCAGAATACCCAACTCACCGATACGTTTCCCGGTACGTGTCTTTATATTAAGGCGTGCCGACATAAACTCATCTGAATCCTGACTGCAAACGAGGGTACCTTCAGGGAGACCGAGCACACGGAACAGATTGAATACAATTCCCTTCATATCAAAGGCAGTAGCCTCGGCAGCCTTTGTGTTCCATGACGGAGTGGTAAAATCGCCTGTCAGCCATAGGGCAAGTTCCATTTGCTCATGATAGGGAGCAAGCGGACGCTCGGCAGTGCTTTCTTTATCAGCATCACGCCAATAGATATTACCAAACTCGTAGAAACGGAGATTATCTGCCTTACGGTTGACGTTATGGGCAATTGACTCAAGACCTCCGAAAAGCAGAGTCTGACGCATCACTGCAAGGTCATTGCTCAGGGGATTCATTATTTTAACGCAGCGGGAAAGAGGCAATTCCTCTGAGTTTTCATAATAGGACACAGCCGACAATGAATTGTTGAGGATCTCCATGAATCCTTCCCCGGTAAGACGGTTGCTTACAAGCTGCTGGAGAGAATAGCTGAGATCTGTATCACCGGCAGGCGACAGATTAGCATGCATCTCAGTGCCAAATTCCACATTATTGTAACCATACACACGTAGAATTTCCTCCACTACATCACATGGGCGGGTTACGTCTACACGATAGGTAGGCACACGAAGTTTCAGCACGTCAGGATTCTCTTCACTGCGCTCCACGGAGATTTCAAGCGCACGAAGAATGGCTATCACCAATTCGTCGGGGATACGCTTCCCTATAAGCTGCTGACAATAGTTGAGCGAGAATTCCATCTCTACATCCTTCACCGGGTGCGGATAATGGTCTGCCACATCGCCGCAGATTTCACCACCGGCAAGCTCTTTGATCAAGACAGCCGCAAGGCGGGCAGCGTAGACGGTGATATTCGGGTCTGCTCCACGCTCATAACGGAATGAGGCGTCGGTGTTAAGACCATGACGGCGTGCCGTAAGGCGCACACGTGTGGGATTAAAGTATGCACTCTCGATAAACACATCTTTGGTGTCGGTTGTCACACCTGAATCAAGACCACCGAACACACCGGCGATACACATTGGCTTAACCGCATCGCAGATCATGAGGTCTTTTTCATTGAGTGTGCGCTCAACACCATCAAGGGTAGTAAATTTGGTACCCTCCGGACAAGTCCTCACCACAACTTTCTCCCCCTCAACCTTTGCAAGGTCAAAGCAATGAAGCGGCTGACCGATTCCATTAAGGATAAAGTTGGTGATATCCACTATATTATTAATGGGACGCTGTCCTATGGTGAGAAGCAGGTTACGCAGCCATTCCGGCGATTCCTTTACCTCAACATTGCGGATAGTCACGCCGGAATAACGCGGACACCCCTGTTGATCTTCAACGACAATCTCAACCGCGCCGTCAGTGCGGTCAGGAGAGAAACTTTCCACCGAAGGCATTGAAATTTCCACAATGTCGGCAACAGGTTTCTTTTCAAACCCATCGCGTGTGAATAGAGCCTTCAGGTCGCGTGCCACACCGTAATGGCTGGCAGCGTCAACACGGTTGGGTGTAAGTTCCACCTCAAGGCAATAGTCGCTCTCAACGTTAAAATACTGAGCTGCCGGTGTGCCGATAGGCACGTCGTTGGGAAGCACCATTATACCGTCATGACTCTCTCCTATTCCTATTTCGTCTTCAGCACATATCATGCCGTTTGACTCCACACCGCGAATCTTTGATTTCTTGATCTGAAATTCTTTGTCGCCGTCATATAGAGTTGTGCCAAGGGTTGCCACCACCACTGTCTGTCCGGCAGCCACATTAGGTGCGCCGCACACAATGGTCTGCGGTTCACCGTTACCAAGGTCAACAGTTGTGATGTGCAAATGGTCTGAATTGGGGTGAGGTTCACAGGTAAGCACTTTGCCTACGACAAGTCCGCGGAGTCCACCCTTTATGCTCTCCACTTCTTCCACATGATCACATTCCAGACCAAGGGAAGTAAGTGCGGCGGTAAGCTCGCGTGGATTCAGCGTGAAATCAATGTAGCGTTTAAGCCACTTATAAGAAATATTCATAATGAATTGATACTATTCTTAAATAGCCGGCATACGGATTTATCAGTCCGTTACAGCCTTTTTGCGTTCTTAGGGTGCAAAAGTAACAAAAAAACAGTAATTGTGCAAAGAGAAAAATAAGTTTATCAATCATAATTTTCACAAATTTTAGATAAAAAGTCATATTATTTGGAAATATGAAATTAATTACCTACTTTTGCAGACGATATGCAGGGCAATTCTTTTAATTTAATAGTCAAATAGACATATCGTAATTAATATTTTACAAATTTCATAATGCTTATGAAAAAATTTTTTACAATGCTTGGTGCAGCCCTAATGATGGGCAGTTTTTCGGCTAATGCCGACAAAGTGGAGGTGTGGGTTTCCTATTGGGACAGCACCAACAATGATTATGTCTACGAAAATTCATTCGAGACCGACATCGTTAGAAACGAAGATGGAAGCTACAGCCTTCAGGACTTCTTCAACTCCGGCTATCCGGCATCGTTCACATTCGAACAGCCTGAAGTGTATGGTTATAACCCACTGAAAATGTGTAAGACCATTTTCCTCTATCCGGGTTATTCTTATCCTTACCTTATGACAACTGAGGATTTTGAGCTTGATGCAGACGGTTGGCCCGTTAACAATGATGCTTACCTCACCTGCTACTCTTATTCCACCGACGGCACCCCCACAGAGCTTTGGTATCCCTATGTTGATGACACAGGTGACCCAACCTATTCTTCTTTTGTTTCCCGTATGGATCCGGAAGAAGATGGTGCTGACTATTATGCATCTATCGTATTGTCTGCCACCCTATCTGACGGTTCATTCTCACCCTGGTATTACCTCAACTTCGTATTCAACGAACTGGAACCCGCCGCAGTAAAGAACATAACCATCGATACCAACGTTCCGGTTGAATATTATAATCTCAACGGTGTGCGTGTTGACAATCCTTCCAACGGTATCTTTATCCGCAAACAAGGCACAGAAACAAAGAAAGTAATCCTCAAGTAATCCTTTCAAAACAAACAGTAATAATTTCACTTATCACAAAGCCTCCCCATAAAAGTTTTTGATCTAACTTTTATGGGGAGGCTTAAAATTTAGTACTCTATCTTTTTATTCTTCATTTTGAGATTCTGTCCTTTTAATTACTTTTATGCTAATGGTATAGCCACAAGTATCAAAGTCATTATATCCGGAGGAGTTACAATTGCTGCAACTAAACAGATTATCAAAAATGCATATCGTCGATATCTGATGAGATAGTCAGAACGAACAAAACCCATTTTACCCAATACAAAAGCCATTACCGGCAACTGAAATATCAATCCCATAAGAAGAGTTAGATTAACGAATGTCGAAATATAACTGTCTAAGGTAATTGTACTATGAATTCTATCAGCCACTGAATATGTTCCCAAAAATCTGAAGGATATGGGAAACAATATATAGTAACTCATCAACACTCCCAAAACAAATAGCAGATAAATAATAACTACTATTTGAGTTGAATATTTTCTTTCATTTTCTATTAAAGCAGGAGAAACAAAGCAGAACAATTCATAGAGAATGAAAGGAGAGGCACAAAGAAGTCCTAAATATATTGAAGTGGTTATATGAGCCATAAATTGACTTGATAAATCTGTTGCTATCAAGTCGACATGAAATTCATCAAATCGAAAACCCGAATCAAATAGACTGCAAAAATCTTCTATTACTTTATAAGTGATGAAATCCCACTCACTGGGGGCAAGTAGGATTTCAAAAGTTAGATCTTTGAATGTGAAAACAATACATGCAAAGATAAGGGTTATCATCATAATTCTAAAAAGAATCTTACGGAGAACCTCAAGATGTCCTCCAAATGTCATCATGCTGTCATTCGACGACATGGCTACGAGTGTTTGGAAGATTTATCAATTCCCGTATCTTTAATCCCAGTAGATCCATCTGCCATTTCTTTTCGATCTTGATGAGCCTCTTCCTGATCTATATCTGAAGTATCTCTCATTCCGTCTTTGAACTCGCGTACACCCTTTCCAAGACCACGCATCATTTCAGGCAGTTTTTTACCACCCACTAGTAACAGAGCTAACCCCCCGATCAGCAATAATTCTGTGGTGCCTATAAATCCTAAAATCATCTCCTAAATATTATTCAGGTTTTACAAGCCATATCTCGCAAGTGTCGAAATTAATCTCCCAGTTGGATCCTTCTTCACTTTCCCAATTATACTTCTGAGACATTCTATTCCACCAATTTTGAAACTTTGTTCCAGTTTCACCCAAATCTCTTACCAGCCTTTCATACAATTCCGAGTCATCGGCTGTAAGAATTTTTGCTAACTCATTCAAACCATTACGGCGTTCAAAAAGAGTCCGAATCTCATTCCTTTCTTCCTCAGTGACGCGACTTATTACTTTATTCATCTTAATAGAAAGTTATATGGTTAATATTCTGAATATTGATTTATTATATATGTTATTAACGGAATCCACCTTTTCCATCACACCCTACACATTTTCCAAGTCCTCTACATACACCACATCGTCCATTACGAGCGTATTCATCTTGACCAGATCCATCACAATATTTACATCTGCCGGTACCCATACAGGAAGAGCAGTTTGACCAATCGCGTGTATTTCCACTTTCTGAATATCCATCGGAAAATAAATTCATATAATTTTGTGCCGCTTCATATCCATCACCAATAAAAGAATAATCATATACTAATTCCATTGTCATATTCATAAACGAACTCTGTGTGAATTGGCGTACAATTGAATAATCACTCGACACCAATATACCTGTAGTACGTAGAGCCAGGTTACCATATTGCTCAGGGTAATACTGCATAGACCCATCATAATTCTTAGTTCTGTAAACAAATTTCTCAACTCCATTCAATAATAAGTAACCATCATAATATTCTATTACTATTGCTAAAGTTGGAACTGCTTGTGAACCCATACTACTCATAACTTTGGTTACAGCATAACCCTTTATCGTCTGCGCATTAGTTAATGTTAACATGTAAAAATTACATATTAACAATAAAATTAATCTATTTATTTTCATTTCTAATAATCACGTCAAAAGGATCAATATAATCGATTTCTGATATTTCCTTACCCATCATAAAAGACCCGGCTTCACGAATCAACGAAAGAAGGGAACGAGATGTATTACGCTCGATATGAGCCATAACACATTGTTGACGACTTGGAGTATTTGTTTCAAGCGTTATTTGTTTGTTAAGCCATACGCATCGGCGACACTGATAAGCATCACATATACGGCATATCGGAGCATGATCAAGACGATAAAGCTGAGAATTCTTTATATTCAGACCATTATCAAGATCACCAACTGAATCACTACCGTCAAGATAGAATGCCGGGCAAATATAAAAATTACCGTCAGGAGCCAAAGTAATGCTTTCATATCCGGCATTACAATTATTCATACTGTCAAGAAATATTCTGTCAGTAAGAAGATTAAAATGTACCATATGCCCTTTTTTATATTCCTCTCTAATAACTGGGATTAGAGATTCAAGTATCTTGGCATATAAGTCAAAATCTTCATTTGAAAAATTATCCGGATCTGTTATTACCACTACAATTCTATCTACCTTTTTTAGTATCCCATTAAGGAAGCGGGCATTATCAAAAAAATGCTTCTTGTCTGATCGAATTATATAGCTCTTATCTTTTTGAAAATCATAATGTATTAAGACTGCCCACGAATCAAATACTATAACATCAGCATTATCAGTTAGTTGTTTATCTTCACACGTTGAACTAACTATAGAAGTATGGTCAATAGAATCAATAATTTTCTTATGTTCATCAGAGATTGTATAATCTGGATATAAGAACTGAATATTAAGATTCTCCGTCATTGCAAAAAATATTGCCTTTTTAAGAGTAGGAATATCAAATACTGTAGACTTATCGTCACTCCTTTCATAATGACAAAATGAAACAGCATCCTTTGTTAACGGAACAATAAGATATTTTAACATATTATTAGCATGGATTATCTATGGGTTGTTTATGACTTACGTTATATTCTTCACGTTTTCCTTCAAGCTCCAACTTTCTGTAAAGTTTATTCCAATAATAATTATTAGCTCTTACACGGGCTTTGTGCATCTTACATATAGCAACAGAGCGTTGAAATATAGTTGAAGTTTCAGCGGCATCATAATTCTCCCCCTGACACCAAGCGCATCCACTCGCTACCTCGCAATTAATACATTCATGTGGTGACTGAGTGGGCATATCAAGTGTCAAAAATGGTCTTAGTTTATTTTTATCTATTCCATCCCACACATTACCTATAATTAACGGTGCTTTTGATCTTAAAGAATAAGCCGCAAATCTGGTACATGGATAAAAATTACCTGCTGCATCAATTGATAACATTTTACCAGCACCACACCAATTGGAGTTGTCTTTTACAGGTTTACCAATATGTTCAACAAAAAAAGAGCATACATTATTTATATACAAATTATTGTCAATTATTACATCTGCCAATTCTATTAATTGTTTTTCAAAAGCGACATCATCACCAGGTTTCCAAACATCTTCGAAAACACAATTAATATGGACTTCATCAATCCCTAAATTAAATAAATGTAAAACACTTTCCTTAATATAAGGAATATCAGCAGAACTTATGGTAACCTTTGTGCCTCCTCCTGGAAATTGACTTAACCACAAAGGTATATTTCTTACGACATCATCATAAGAACCCTTTTCCGGTACAGTATCTTTCCATATTCTATTCAAATCATGTTTTCTACGTGTTCCATCTATTGTTATACCTATTGATAAGTGAGTATGATTTTTCTTTATAAAGTTCTGAACAGCAGGAGTATCATAGTTAATCCCATTTGTTGAAAAACTAAAACGAAACGAGTTAAACCAATGGTGATTTCGTCTATATAGTTCAAGTTTTATGTAATCACATATTTTATCTATAAGATCTATTTCAAGAAACGGTTCACCACCAATAAAATCCCATATCACAGATTCTTCCGGGAAATCGTTTTCATTTGACAGAATGTAATCAATTGCAGCTTTAGCGACTGACCAAGACATTCGTTCCTTAGTGTTTTTACCCACCAAATAACAATATTTACAAGCAAGCTGACAATCTTTCGTAACAATAAATGTGATTGATTTCGATCGACCCAATTGCCAAGATTCAACCTGTTCCTTTATTTTTTTAGTCATATTGTTTTCTCAATAAATATTTCTCAATAGAAAGGGGGTATAATTTGGTGTAATATTACACCAAATTATACCTCCTGAAATCTAAGATTATTTCTTACTGGTCCGTGTGCAGTCGTTATAACAACTGTCCCTACAGGTAGCATTACAATGTCCACGACAATTTCCAGCACATGTATGCCCACAGCCATCTGCCGCACACGATGTCTGACAACCTCCTGTGCAACGACCTTTACATGAATTTGAACATGAATTATCACAATCATATCCAATGGTTGTGGCATTTCCTAAAACTGGCACATTTGCGAGGGCAATGGCACCGAGGATAGGCAACGCTGCTTTTGCTGCGTTCTTGAAGAAGCTACGTCGTGATTGCAGTTCTCCATTCTGATTCTGTTTCATGACATAAATATCACGTCCTATAGGCTTCCCGGATTGAGACTTTGAGAGATTATACAAAAAAGCGTGAAAGCCTGTATCGGTTGCTCTCCCTTCTGATAGAGGCTCTCGCATTGCCCGTCCAAGTAGAAAGAGCAACGTCGAAGCCTCACGCTGTATGATATACAGCAGCCTCTTCGCAGAGACTACGAATTATCATACCCGAAAGACATCTACCGTTGCTATTCCCTGACTTGGACAAAAGAATTTGCGAGATTCCTATCAGTCAAGAATTAGCGCTGATAAACGCTTTTAATCTGTGTATATTTACCATGACTCTCATGTCATGGTGAAAATTGCACATCCCACCAGCTTACCCATATCGGGCTTCGACAAGCGATATGCGTCGCAAAATTAATAAGAATTTTCAACTCTACAAATATTTTTATCAATTATATCAAAGAAATTACACTATATTTTCATAAAAAATGGGAATATCATGTGAAATGACATATAAATTCACAATCTATTTTCCAAATTCCAAAAAATTATTAAATTGCATACAAACCATTATTACTCTGTAATGCAATATTCATTAATCCATTTACAGACTTTGGATTCAAGCTAATAGTCGGTAATGAGAACTCTAAACCTTTTCTTAATCACGTTTTAAATATTAAATAGAGGTCACTGATGAATGCGTCAATAATTTTGATATACACTTAATAATATGGAGGACTATGGACAAAATGCCTTTCACTATTGAAAATCCCCTCTTTACCAACCTTGAAGACATGGCAACTTACGCAATCAAATATCCTACATGTCAGATTTTACTTATGTAAACTGGTAAGACGCAGGCGATCAAAAACAGATCGTCTGCGTCTTACTAAAATTTATAATTATCAGAATTTGTAAATTAAACGGAATATTCGATTATTTTACCATTACTTTCCAGATCTTGCCATCAACCCTTACGAGTATAATACCGGGAGATACAGGAAGAGATAATTCATCGGTATCACATTGGGTTCCGGTGATGACCATTCCATCGGGTGTGAGCAATTCTATATGCTTGCCCATTGCATTCAATATGACTACCTGCCCCTCTGTTGCAAACACTTTAATATCTGAAGAATCTACACCAGATATTGACGATAAGGCAGCACTTGCTTCATTGGAAAGAAGTCCGCGCTCAGTGTTACCGTCAAGTATATATACCGGACGCACTCTATAAATATCACTTGCGGCATTGTTCTCCTCATCAGTGTAAGTGCAATTAGGAGCAACATTCTCGGCAATGACGGCACCATTACGAACTATGTCGTAGCCTGTGTACACAGCGTTTGCCAAAGCAGGAGTATAGGTTATGTCATCAAGGAACAGACAACAACCGTCAGTTGTGGTGTAACGCAAGGCAAAATATTTAGCATTGTCCGGGAGTGTCACTGAATATGAGGTCCAATCCTCCGAAGCATAACCAATCTTTTCAAGAAGAGTAAAGTCTTCACGGCTATTACCGTCTGCAGACACCATCACCTGAAGTTCTTCATATACACCTGCCATTGCGGCTGCCATCATAAATGATATTTCACTACCACCTGCAACACGGGGAGAAATCAACCAGTCATCAGCAGTCACGCTGAAGTCAGGAGATACAGCAACTGCCATGCGCTCTCCGGAGAAAGGAAGATAAGTGTTATTATATGGAGCATTCTGTACAGTTGAACGGTCCCAAATAATCCAACCGGTAGGATTATTTTCCGGTGTATGATAGGGGAAACAATATCCTATGGTGTATTCTTCATCACCATCAATATTAGTAAATTCACCTAATGTAGGAGTTATAAGGAACGGATCGCAGTTTTCAAAACCCTCGGCATTATCTTCCACCATAGGCTTAGACCATGAAAGGAGTATATTTCCATTCTCTGTTTTCTCTGCATTCAGATCTGTAACGACAGGACGGTTACCTGCTGAAATCGATATACTTGCTTTCATTTCATCATTAGCCGGATTTTTATCGGGTGTAATAATTCGTGCTATAAGATCAGCTACACCGATATAATTTGGATTATCTATATTGAATTTGAATCCGACAGATGCTGACTCACTTGGAGAAAGAATAATTTTTTCCGGTTCAGACATCAAAACACCTTCTGCTATGACTTTACCTTCAAGACTGATTTGAGCAACACAATCAGGCAACTCCAGATCTTCATAGCCATTATTGCTCAATGTCACCTCAAATATAGAGTCTTCACCCAAATATAAGCTACGGCTACCGTCAACATTTTTTACAGCTCCATCATTGCTATAGGCACCAAATATTGAATAAGAAGCGAAAATCAGACATTGGTCAGTACCATCATACTGTGGTTCGATTGCAATCTGAGCCCAAGAACATTCATTAAATCCTTCCGGGAGCACCGCAACTACAGTCTGATAACCCTTAGGCATCTCCTTAGCCTTGATGTCAAGCACAGGTGTCTTGTCACCTTTTGATGATAAGCCATAAAGAATCACATCAGGAGTCTTATCACCAAAGAAGAATTTGAAGTATGCCATTATTCTCTCGCCATAATTCGGATTAAACTTAGGAAGGATCATAGAGCCCTTAGTTGGATATCCATTACCATTTACACCTATAACAATAAAATCCCCAATTTCCGAAGCATCCTCCTCATACCATTCAGGATATGAATAAGTCCAACCTGCCTGATATTCGTCACCACCATTTGACATCAGAGGCTCATATTTGCCTCCCATCGTCATATAATCATTCATCGGAAGACTATAGGGGGTTCCCATAGCCACAGGCACATTAATAGACTCCTCTGACGGACCTGACGAGTTGCAGGGGGTTATGGAGTAGTACCATGCACGCTGCGGTGCACCATCAGCCAACCTGTAAGTAAACGTGGTGACTTCCACTTCGTCATCAAGCATTAACCAACCTTCTTCATCAGAGAAAATGCTGACCTCATAATAGAGTGATTCAGGATCTATATAGCCACCATGAACTCCAGCCGTGGGGGCAGTCCAAGTTATGGTCACCTCCATATTATCTTCAGAAAGAACATAATCAACTTCATCAGGCGCAACAGCTGTGTCAATACCGGCATAGAATTCATCAGAATAGATTTTTGTACCCTCTTTAGTTTGCAAAGCAACTCGGGTCATTCCTTCCGGCACGCGCAGAGTCACAGAGATACGTTCTCCCGGTTGCCCTACTGCTTCAACAGTTTCTTTATCCGAGCTTACGCTTACTTCTACAGGACCATCGAGTGGCGTACCCGCGATCGTGGTTGAGGGAAGTGTAAATGCTACTTCAGCTTTTTCCAACCCCATTGCATCAGGTGTCACCACAATATCCGTAACGTTATCAGGGGCAGTGACAGGAGTGCCTGTACTGTCGAGTATTATGTCGTAGATATCTATCGAGGCAGCATCTAAAAGACGCAATGCTATGTAGCAAGGTCCCTCAGAAATCGGATTCATGTAACAATTAACAATATCATAAAATCCTTCTTTAAGTGTCATCACACCAATTGAAGTCATAGACTTCTTAGTGGGAGCCGAACCCATGAGTATTTCTATTCTTGGAGAATGCTCACTATCTACTTCAGCATTAAACGATAGGATATGACGCATTCCGGCGTCTGTAATTTTATAGGCAGGCGTTATTACCCATTCATCCACCATAGAAGGTGTGGTTTCCTCAAAACGATAAAATATTCCATACCAGTCGTCATATCCCCATGTATTGCCATCATTGTCACCATCAATCACTGTGAAGGCAGCCCATTCATTCTCTTCCGGATGAATAGTCGTGCCTAAAGAAAGCACACCACCAGGAGTAACACCGGAAGTAGCAGCCTCACTCCGTTTATCATGAGAAATAGCATAGACCTCAATTTCATTAAAAGAGAATTCTTCCGGCAATTCAAGTTCCATATAAGTATCTGAGGTTTCTCCGTATTGCTCACCGTTGAGCCATACCTCGTATCTCAGGTTATCAACATAACCACCCTCAGCTCCAATAGTCACGGCATCCCATTTCGCAACATTACCTTCCAATCTTAAATTAGCGGGGACTGCCGGAGTATCATATCCGAAATATTTTCTGAACTTTAGAACAGGACCTTCCTTTTCACCTGCTGCTACGCGGGCTGTAATAATCCGTAATCCTTCCTGCATATTATCAAGTGAGATCTCTACAGCGGAACCGGGTTGAAGATTTTCTTTTTTCACATAGTCTTCACCGTCAATCTTCACATATAAATCAAGCGAACCAGTCAAAGAACTGCCATCTACTGCAGACGAAGGCATATCAAATGTAATTGATCCGGAAAGAGCCGGACCCTCTACATCGACGCTTTTCAGTGAGGGAGCCGCCGGAGTATCGAATGTATAAACCTCATCAGGTGTAAACATAATCATATACTGACGAAGTTCCTCCTCAGACCATGAGTGAGTCCGCTCTACTGAATATGAATTAGCATCAATCCTCAGAATTGAACTCTCTGCAGTAGCCTCTATAACCTGACATACGTATGCATCATCAATGGGGCTATACACCATCGATGTATTGGAGAATGCCAAAGAAACCGGGAGGCGACATAGCGTTTTGCCGGTGCCGGTCTTTGTATCAAGCATAACCAGACGTGAATCAGTGGTCAAACCCACCACTGCATCTTTTTTCTCATCATAGGTCATTGCCAAACAGATATCATTCTGGGCAACGTCGGTATTAAGAGGGGTAAATGTAAATGTGACAGGATCAAATTTATTAAACATATACCCATCCAATTCCTCTGTATAGGTATAGGCGTATGCCTCATTAAGCTGAGGATCATAGACAGCAGTAATGGCAGCATGAGCAGGATTCTGATCCATATCTTCCATATAGACTATCTCACCGGTAGCTATATCATAGTCCATTCGACTGACATATATGGTGCCATACATGTAGAGTGAACTGATACCATATATCTTGCCGTCATATATGAAGCCTGTGGTCGGGAACCAATACTGGGAGCCCTCCCACTGCATTGTTTCCTTACCGTCATAATTAAATTCTATAAGGGCGGCAGGCTGCGGAGCAAGACGCATCGCCATGATGCTTGAGCCAGATGCATTGACGCGTGAGGGCATACTTATTTTCGGTATCCTCCGGATTGCCTTAAACGGTTTGGTGGAGACAACGACAGGTTCCTGAGTCCTGGTATGACCGGAAATCAGATTTACTGTCGGTTTCTTTAATTCTCTTGCTGACGCTTCATGTAAGTCTGACCACATGCACGTGACCGAACTAAGCATCATAGCAATAAGACTGTAAATTTTCAGTTTCATAGTTGATGGTGTTAAAAGTTACATCAATTTTCTTGCGCATTGAAATTTGATGCTCAAAATTAGTCAGTAAAACAACTTTATTCCAATAAAACAAGTCAGAAATAGTAACTACAAAATTTCAAATTAGTGTATTTTTATATCTATTAAAAGACGCTAACTATCTTATTTTTCGAAAACTTTATTATCTATTTGCAAATTTGCCTCCTTATAATGAGTCAATAGCACCTCTTCAAGGTTATCTTCCTGCTCAAGCCCCAATACCCTCCTCAACCGATAACGGTTTTGATTAACTGATTTGGGCAAAACTCCCGTGATGCAACTGATCTCCTGAGTTGTCAAACCATGACAGAGATATATGGCAAGTTTGCGGTCAGCAGGATTCAGTTCACTGCCAATACTACCCTCAAGTTTGGTTATAAACCGCTCGTCTTCCTCTTCAGCAATTATGTTAAAGGCATTTCTTCTTTCAGGCAACGCATTCTGCAAAATTGATGCTGACACATCTTTTATCTTTGCCTGAAGTTGAGAGTCATCAGTTTTTATATTTTTAAGAGATTGGCGTATTCTGGTAAGCATGGAGCCAAACCCTTTATAAAGGATTTCAAGTTTTATTGATTCTCCTCGCAAGCCGGATATTTCCTCCTTCAAATTCTCTACCATGTCACGATATTCGGCACGCTTTTTCTTTAATATTATCGTAAAAACTAAAATACATATCACTAACACTAATAACACTACCACAACTAATACCCCAAAATAACTCTGTCTATCAGATTTCCCGGCAGCAGAACTTGGGGTACCCAATTCCTCACGACACCATTGCAGAATCTTGTCAGCTTCCATTGCATGGTCGGCTGCCAACCTATCCCTTTCCTTATTGGCAGCCTCTCGTAACTCTACCAATCTTTGCATACAGGCGTATGACATGGCAGGATTATTCTGACGTGAATAAATATTACCCCAAAGCTGTAGACCCTCAGTTTCATATTTCAACTGACCAAGTTTCTTAGCTATCGCACATGCCTTGTCAATCTCTTTTATTGCCTCCTGATAATCTCCCTGACGGAAATGATAACGTGCCATAGCCAGATAGGCAGGTGCCATAAGAGTATTACAGTTGCCCTCAAAGACAGCTTCAATACACTTTTGAAGAATATCAAGTTGTATATGAGAATTATCTTCCAGGCGTTCAGCATGGATTATGGCATTAGCATATAAATATTTACTCCCAATGGAATCAGCCAACGATTCTGCCTTTTCAAAATATTCCAGTGCCTGCTTCTTCCTGCCTGACTGTTGACATATTTCCCCTAAATTTATACCCAAACGAATGTGAGCATCAATCTGAGTGCTGTCTCTATCCGTTTCTTCATACAGTCTTTTAAAAGTCTTTTCAGCTTCTTCCAAGTCACCGTTAAGATACTGAAAAGAGGCAGATGTGGCTATTAAATGATTTTTGAGTTCAATACTGTCGGATGCGCAATAATACAGTGCATTCTCTATGAGTGGACCCGCAAGAAACCACTCCCCGTTTTCGATAAGAAACACCGAAAAATCATTAAGCAGAATGGCGGCTTTATTCTTCCGCTCCGTATTATTGAAAGTGGATTTAAGCTCGGTAAACTGCTGCGTAAGATCGCCTATAGTAATGTATTCCTGTGGTGGCGTTATAGAGTCATTAACTTTATTATCAGCATATATATGTAGATTCGCTGTGAAAAATGATCCACAGAGAAGCATAATGAGGAAGAGAAATCGAAGATTCATTTTTTAAAGTTTTATTTTTGTATTCCTGAATTTTCAGGCAGGGGGCAGCTCAATGCGGAAGGTGGTGCCCTTGCCGAGTTCGGAGTCTTTTACAAATATTTTACCACCGTGATAATCCTCAATTATACGCTTTACGAGGGTCAAGCCGAGACCCCAGCCTCGCTTCTTGGTGGTAAATCCCGGGGAGAACACATTCTTGAAATTCTTGCGAGGAATACCCTTTCCAGTGTCCTTGACCTCTATCCATACCTTTCCCTTCTCCATGCCGGTGGTGATGGTAATGGTGCCTTCCCCTCCCATAGCGTCGACGGCATTCTTCGTAAGATTTTCCATTACCCATTCAAAAAGAGGTATAGACAGCAAGACACCGTGGTCATCTTCCGATAGATTCATCACAATCTTAACTTTGCCGGAGATACGGCTCTTCATATATTGAAGCGACTGTCCCACAATCTCATTTATATATTCGAGTTGCATTTCCGGCATAGAACCTATCTTTGAAAAACGGTCGGCAATAACAGAAAGTCGCTTCACGTCTTTATTCATCTCATCAGTAATCTCTTTGTCAACGCCGGTGCTTTCCAAATATTCATTCCATGCCATAAGTGACGATATAGGGGTACCAAGCTGATGAGCTGTCTCCTTCGACAAGCCCGCCCACACGCGGTTTTGCTCGGCTCTCTTGGTATAGACCACTGCAATATAGATGATTACCACCAGAATAATCATCACAGCAAGCTGTATGTAAGGATACATGCTCAACCGCTTGAGCAGAATCGAATCCTCATAATAGATATACTGATAATTATTGAAATAAATCTCAACCCGTATGAAGTGGGGATCAGTGGCAGCAATTGCCGACAAGGGTTTACCCTGACCTGCCTTCTTCAACCTTTTGGTAAGAAAATCCTTATTCTTTTGCGACAGCTCATCAAAAGTCGCCCCCTCGGGATTAACTTCATCCGGCAATCGGAAATTTCGGTAATCCACTATATTATACGCCGAATCACTGACAAGCACCGGAATAGAGTTGTTTTGACTTATAATTGCCAAAAGAAACTCAAAATCAGAATCAATGTTTGATTTGGCAAGTTTCTCAGTTGCAGATGCCCAAATGTCCATTCTCTCCCTCTCCTGCTGCGCAAGCTCCTTCACCAGGCTGTTGCTGATCAGAAGAAAAAAGATTATGGCAATAACTGAGATACCCAAGAAAATAAATTTGCCTGTACGCTGGCGTTCATATATTCCCATGATTATGCTTGCGGAGTGAGGGACAACGGGTTTGAAAGAGTTGAATCAAGTATGAAACGAGCCACGGAATCAGTGGTGTTTGGCGGAATAATTATATCGGCAGCTGCCTTCACTTCATCAACAGCATTCTCTACTGCCACTGCCACATCTGCCACCCTAAGCATCGGAAGATCGTTAAGGTTATCACCGAAAGCCACCACCCGGGTAGCACCGGTCATCTCCTTCAACCTCCTGACGGCATTTGCCTTTGATGCAAGGGGAGAGAAGACTTCCAGAATACCTGTCTCCGCTCCAAACATATCATGATAGAAAATCGGGTTACAATCAACGTGTTCCTTTATGTCATGATAAGCTGACTCCACAAGTGCCGTGGGTTGCATAGAGTAGAACAACGAGACATCGCTAAGAGGATGGGGAATCACCGAATTACCGTCGCCGGGGACATGAAATACCTTATAGTCAGAATCATCTCGGTCTGCCATAAACTTTTTTTCATTAACAGAAAGCGGACCCGTGTGATAAATGTCTATTCTGTTCTTCCCCAGGCAATAGATAAATGCGGGCAGGGAATGTCTTTTGATAATGTCGAATATTCTCTCAGCTGACTCCCGGCTTATGGTTATCGTGTCGAAAAAATCTCCGGTAAGCGGACTCCATAACGCGGAGCCGGTCATTACTATAAAAGGAAGAGAAGCCCTCACATCACTCATCAGTAAAGCCACAGTAGAAGGGGTACGCGCCGTGGCTACCGTAAACAATGCCCCATTGTCTATGGCATTGTTGAGCATATCAGCTGAAGCTGACGACAAACGGCTGTCTGACGACAGCAAAGTGCCATCAAGGTCACTTACAAATAATGTTTTTTCCATATTATTCTCAGTTCCTCCCGGAATCATGCTTTTTTCTTTATATCCACCCAATCCACATCAGTCACCTGACTCTCGTGATACTGTTTCTCCGGTCGTTCCTTTTCTCCTATTATTGTCTCAGAGAAATTTTTTATTTCCACAAACTCCACATCTTCTGCATATTCACGTGGAATCAGAGGCTCATTATAATACTGTCTGCCTCTGCCTCGTGAACGAGAGCGTGAGCGGGTGTCTGAGCTGCTTCCATAAAACGAACTTGAGGTGTCGGAATCTCTATATTGAGACTGCTGCGAGGCACGTTGCTGCCTGCGCTCTTCCTTTGAACCGGGACGAGGAGGCATACCAGTGGCTTTACGAATATAATCTTCTGTACGATTAGCAAGCATCTGCTTAAACCATCTTGAAATCCATGGCCAGCAAAGAATGACTACAACTATAATTATTAAGAATATTCCCATGGTTATATATATGTAATTTAATGCCACCCCCTGCAATGGAGGTAACTGAATATATCACTAATTATCCTATCCTGAATTTATCCTATCTTATTGCTACATATCACCGACAAAACGATGTAGAATAGCATAAGCCACATCAAGCCTCCCACACCTAATGTGATGCATAGGATTATGGCAGCTGCCACAAGCATCAGCTGCGGCGCAATTTTCTTCAAACTGAAATCCTTTATTTTCAAGGAAAACATCTTCATCGGGGCATTCATAAGCCAGCATTCTATGATAAGAATGGGGAGAAATATATACCACTCCGAGAAGGCACCCACCCCGGCAGTCATAGTGGCAGCATAACCTATCCAGAAGATTGCATTGGCAGGGATTGGCATTCCTATGAAGTAAGTGGTCTGGCGGGTGTCGATGTTAAACCTCGCAAGGCGCACGGCACCTGATATCGGGATAAGCAAGGTCGCCCAAGGCATCCATGCTGCCACGCCCATTCCTTCCAAAAGATGAAACATAATCATGGCAGGGGCTACCCCGAAGGTGACAAGGTCACACAGCGAGTCGAGTTCTTTCCCAAGATTTGAATAGGCATGAAGAGCGCGGGCAGCAAATCCGTCAAGGAAATCTGCCACCGCCCCTATGGCTATGAAGATAAAAGCCCACTGAAAAGCCTGGAGTCCCCACAACGGCTGGGTGCCCTTTGAGGCTGCCACTATAGCCACACACCCCGACAGGATATTGATACATGTGATTGTATTGGGTATGTTTCTTACTATTGGATTCATATTTTTTTAGTTTGATGAATGAAGTCGTGCTAAAGGTGTAACGCCTCCCTTCACATTTTGTTTCATTTCCACGAGTATTTCAGCATCAAGGGGGAGATAAAGATCCACTCGTGAGCCGAATTTTATGAATCCGAGGTGATCGTCAATATTGGCACGGTGTCCCCGGCGGGCGTATGTCACAATTCTGCGTGCCATCGCGCCGGCAATCTGACGAGCTGTAAGGCGTACCCCTTGGTCTGTAACAATCCCTATGGTGCTACGCTCGTTTTCACTGCTTGCCTTAGGAAGATAAGCCGAAAGAAAACGCCCACGGTGATGACGCACATATTCCACCGTGCCGTCAACCGGATACCAGTTGGCATGGACGTTAAGGGGCGACATGAAGACCGACACCATCATTGCCTCCGACTTAAGATATTCCGGCTCTCTCACCTTCTCGATGGCTACTATATGACCGTCGACTGAACTGACAACCATATTTTTACGCACACCCCGGTATTTACGCTTCGGACACCGGAAAAAATTGAACACGAAGAGATAGACCACCACTGAAATAGCGGAAAGCAATCCCGGAAGAACGTAAGGAGGCAGAAAGAGCCACACCGGCACGTTGAGCGCACCGAGCACTATAAACAGGAGTATGAGTATGTTGGTGCCTTCTCTATGAATTTTCACTTTTAGACGAGGGTTAGCGGTGGACACTCAATAAAGTCTGAGACCCCACCATTGTTCACGAATGCAAATTTAGCCTTTTTCTATGTTTCTCGCAAATTTTTCGTAACTTTGCACCACTTTTTAAACTGAAGAGGTTTAAACTTTTTCAAAATAAGTATAAACGCCCTCATTTGTGAGAGAATTTATGGATAAAAGAGAAGCCCTCTTGATAATAAACCCTATAGCCGGCACGCGGTCGAAGCGCGGTGTGCGTGAAGCGGTTATTCAAAGCTTAAGCCCTCTGGGAATTGAGGTGAGCGTGCTTGAGACAAGTGGTGCCGGAGATGCGGCAGAATTTGCAGCCCGGGCTGCTGCCGACGGCATAGAGATGGTCATATCGGCAGGTGGTGACGGCACTGTCAATGAAATTGCCGATGCGTTGTCACACACCGAGACCACCCTGGGAATCCTTCCCCTCGGCTCGGGCAACGGGCTTGCCCGATCACTGGGCATACCCCAAGACGTTGATGCTGCTCTAAAGATTATAGCTGACGGTCACAAAATGAAATGTGACCGTGGGATTGTGAACCGACACCCATTTTATTGCACATTTGGTGTAGGTTTTGATGCTGTGGTAAGCGAAAAGTTTGCATCAATGAGCCGTCGTGGCAGGATAACCTATATCCGCAGCGTCCTACGGGAATTTCTCAATTATCGCAGCCAGCCGTATGCCATCTCAGTCAATGGTGCTGTCATTACTGAGAAGGCACTCCTTATAGCCGTGTGCAATGCCTCCCAATATGGTAACAATGCCTATATTGCCCCACAGGCAAAGCTCACCGACGGTCTGCTTGACATCACTGTGGTTCATTCCGGTTCCCCCCTCTCCGCTGTGTCGGTCGGGATGGATCTGCTTACCGGCTATCTTGACCGCAACACTCATATTGACACTTTCCGAGTCAGCTCTGCCACCATTGCCAGAATTAAAGAGGGACCGGCACACGTTGACGGCGACCCGCTGACTTTGGGTAAGCAACTCGACATTGTGTGTGATCCGACAGCTCTTTCAGTCTTTGTGCCTGAAAAGGAAGAGGAGTTTAAGCCGTTTTTATCGCCAATAAAAGCAATGCTTAATGATATACGCTACGACCTGCGTGCGAAATTCCTTAATCCTTAACCCCGTGCTTCAGGGCTTGCGATTTCTCAACAGCCCTTCAAAGACCTGGAGTGCTATGGCTTTCATTCCGGCTTTGGAAGGATGACCCGCTGTCTTGGGTATGTCGTGAAGCTCAATGAAGGGCACGGAATAATGGCGGCATATCTCTTTCATTGACTCTGTAATGTCCTGACGCAAATCTGAGTTGATAATGAAAAAGATAGTTGTGCCCGGATAATGATTGATGGCATCCGAGAGCAGTCGGCTCATCGCAGGACGGAACTTATACAAGTCTTCACCGAGGATATAGTTACTATAATTATATTCACCGACTTCCACACCCGCCCAACTGTCGTTGGTACCACCAAAAATCAGCAATATGTCAGGGCTACCCAAGTCGCCAACGCGGGTAATAAACGATCTGTCGGAATAATCGTCGCCGTTATATCCACGATAAGAGATTGTGGCACCGCTGTAGGAATCATTCTTCCCGAGAATGAATCCCCCCTTGTCTATCAATTGCCACCACCATGTCTGTTTCACGTCGCCCACGTCTGTTCGGTCAGCTTTGGTGTGGCGTGTATACCACACGGCATTCCCTTTCGGCATATAGCCCTCAAATGTGGAATAAGAATCGCCAAGAATCGACACCACCGGTTTTGCTACCGGACGGATAGAATTAGTTTGTGCATTCACCACCGTGGGGAACACAAGGAGAAAAAGCAATACTGCCTTGAAAAATGTTTTCATTGGAAAGAAGGATTAAATTCAGGTGGAAGAATCTTTGCCGGATCAGCACTGTCAACTGATGTCACAATCACTTTGCTTGAGCCACGCCACGGAAGAGTGGCATGATATTTTTTGTAGCCCACACGCACCGGACGCGAAGCAAACTGGGCACGTTTGAGCATCGCAGCCAGGCTGTCGTTTTTAGCAGTAAAGATAAAGTCACGGCTATACACGCGTGTGGTGTCCATCAACTCCTTATATGGCAACAGGATACCCTCATAGGTCTTGAAGACAGTGCCACGTTTCTCAATCCCCTCAACATATCCAAACTGCGTGGCATCTTCTATATAGGGAGAGAAATAGCGCAACCAGCAAGCTATAATCAACGCCACAAGCACCACTCCCCCTGCCAGCCACAGCTTCCACTGTATGCGGAGGCACGGCTTGAGATGTTCCCATTCCGACTCCTCCTCCCAATAGGCGGGGTCGTCGGGCTTATATGTCGGTTTCTTCGGCACCACCGGCTTCACTTCCGGCTCATCAGTGCTGTCGAAATAGTCATTTTTCTCTTGATCTTCGTCTTTTGGTTCAAATAACATAGCAGGTTATGGTTTATAGGTAAGAGTTGAGGATAGAGAGTCAGCTCTTTTTTTTCTGCTTGTAAGAGAGATGTAGACCATTGTGTAGATGCCGAGTATTATAAGCATCACTGTCTGTCCGCTCCACTGAAGCATTGAGAAGGCTGTGCCTTCCGCGTCACTCACGCCATAGATTGCCAGACCGAACATCACGGCAAGGTTCCACGGACCCAAGCCCCCGTTGGAGGGAATAGCCATACCTATCGAACTGAGCACAAATGTCACCAGACACGGGATAAGACCACCTGCCAGACCAGGCTCATGACACAAGGCGCGGGTGAAATCAAAGGCATAAAACGCAACATAAAGTTGGAAATAATAGCACCCCCAGATGCAAAGGGTATAGAACAGAAACAGCCAGCGACCCTTCATGCGTGCCACTACACTGAATCCCTCCCACATATTTAACAACATCTCCTTAAGCTTCTTCACTATCGCTGTGTCGCGGAACACTCTGAGCAGTAGCCAGCACACTGCCACGGCTCCGATTATAGCCGCCCAGAACCATATTTGCGAAAGCAGCCCTATAATGTCGCGCCCCACGGGATATTTCGTAAGAAATGCCTCAATGCCGGGATAAGCCACCACAAGCGACAACAGGAAAAGCATTCCCACCATAAGAGTGTCAGAAAGACGGTCGCCGATCATCGATCCAAGCACCGACGTAAAAGATGCTTTCTCCGAGGAGGCGATATACGTGCAGCGCCACACCTCTCCGAGACGGGGGAAAACAAGGTTGAGGGCATAGCACCCGAATATAGAGCAACACAATGCCATAAAAGGTGGCTTGATGCCAAGGGCGTTAAGCTGCAGTCGCCAACGGGCTGCCCTGAACACATGGGAGAAGACACTGATTCCCATTGCAAGAAGAATCCACCAATAGTTGACGCCATGCTCTATGAGATGCATCATCTCCGTGAAGTTAACCTTCTTGAACATATACCACACCAGCAGCACTGTCAGTGCCAACGGTAGCCCGTAGCGCACCAGCAGTGACAACGCTTTTTTCCAGCCCGGTTCCCCTTTCTGATCCGGAGTCATGCTAATATCTTTTGCCATAGTCTAATATAAACTCAACCTCCTTGAAGGCATATTCTCTTATCTCGCCGTCGGCAGTCAATAGGGAAAGAATGCCGTTTTCAGCTATATCCGAAATACGGGCTTCAATCTTTTGGTGGCGTATTTTGTCATAAAACGGATAATATGCGCCATCGCCTCGCCAAAGATTCCTCATAAACTCCGCATGGACGGTTCCCGCCGGGATTTGTGAAATCCGCGCCTCAATCCTACCACCCAAAATCTGTGCAACGCCTGCAATTGGATTTTCCTTACCTGTAATCTGCACCACCGACACAGGATTGGGGGCATCACTGCAAAACACTTCCTGATTAATATTGACCCCCACCCCGGCAATGGTCCGTGTGATTTTACGCCCCATAATGGAATGTTCGATAAGTATGCCGCAGATTTTCTTGTCGCCGGCATATATATCGTTGGGCCATTTAACCTTTGTCTCCACCCCTAATTCACGGAGAGTGTCGCTGACAGCCAGTGCCACTGCCTCTGAAATGACAAACTGCCTCTGGGGCTCTACCCCGGCAGGCACAAGCAGCACCGAGGCAGTCAGGTTTTTCCCCGTTTCCGCCTCCCAGGAATTGCCACGCTGCCCTCTCCCCGCTGTCTGCTCCAAGGCATAGACCAAGGTGGGAAGCGTGAGGCTGCCGGAATTTTCTGCCAGCCATGAGTTGGTAGACGTAGTGCTTGCAATCTCTACGATGGTCATCTCATTGTCAGTTTACGCCTCCCGTCTTCGGTTTCCTCTATCCTCACCGTCACCGCCTCTTCCGGCAGAAGGTCGCCGATGCGGTCAGGCCATTCTATCAGGCAAAGATTGCCGGAATAGAAATAGTCTTCCGCCCCGAGGTCAAGCGCCTCCTGTGGTGAGTCAAGGCGATAGAAATCGAAATGATAAACCGGCTTACCCTGTGCGTCCACATACTCGTTGACGATGCTGAACGTAGGGCTTCCTGAGTCGTCATCAGCCCCAAGCTGACGGCACACCTCAGCTATAAAAGTGGTCTTGCCGGCTCCCATTCCCCCTTCGAAGGCGAATATGCGGTCATCGCGCATGGCTTCCAGAAAGTCATGCGCGGCATCGGGTAGCTCGGCAAGTGAAAAGATTCTCTCCATAACGATATGTTTTGCTTATTGCGGGTGCCCCCTTGGCTTATTTTCAGCAAGGGCAACGCACTCACGCTGCAAATTTACAAAAAAATATTAAATCAAACAGCACATTACCCCTCCTTTGCGCGTTTATACACTCGGGAATCCTTTTTTATGGATATTTTTTATTACATTTGCACCTTTGTAGCGTGCTCTCTCCCTCAAACTCTCAATCCTCAACTCTAAACTTTAAACTAATAAAATAGAAATGGGAAAAGTAGTGATTATCGGCGCCGGTGGCGTCGGAACTGTTGTGGCAGCTAAATGCGCCCAGAATCCTGACGTTTTCTCTGAAATCGTCATCGCTTCTCGCACCAAGGAGAAATGCGACCGCCTCGCCGAGCGTATCGGTGCGAAAAACATTACGACTGATCAGGTCGATGCCAACTCCGTGGAGCAGCTTTGCGAGCTTTTCAACCGTCATAAGCCCGACATCTGCATCAACGTCGCGCTCCCCTATCAAGACCTAACCATAATGGAGGCTTGCCTTCAGTGTGGCGTAAACTATCTCGACACTGCCAACTATGAGCCGGAAGATGAGGCTCATTTTGAATATTCATGGCAGTGGGCTTACCGCGAAAGATTTGAGAAGGCAGGGCTGACTGCCATTCTCGGTTGCGGATTTGATCCCGGCGTGTCGGCGGTGTTTGTAGCATACGCTGCAAAACACCATTTCTCCGAGATGCGTTATCTCGACATCGTTGACTGCAACGCCGGCAACCACGGCAAGGCGTTTGCCACCAACTTCAACCCGGAAATCAATATCCGTGAAATTACCCAGAAAGGTAAATACTGGGAAGACGGCAAATGGGTAGAGACTGAGAACCTCGAGGTGCACCGTCCGCTCAACTACCCCAATATCGGTGAGCGCGAGTCTTACCTACTCTATCATGAGGAGCTTGAGAGCCTCGTCATCAACTACCCCACCATCCGCCGCGCACGCTTTTGGATGACCTTCGGTCAGGAATATCTTACTCACCTCCGTGTGATCCAAGACATAGGCATGGCTCGTATCGATCCGGTAATGTATGAGGGAAGAGAGATTGTGCCGATCCAGTTCCTGAAGGCTGTTCTTCCCGATCCCGGCTCGCTCGGAGAGAACTACCACGGCGAGACTTCAATCGGCTGCCGAATCTCAGGTCTTGACAAGCAGGGGAATGAATCGACATATTACATCTACAATAACTGTTCCCACGAGGAGGCATATAAGGAGACAGGTGCCCAGGCTGTAAGCTACACCACAGGGGTGCCCGCCATGGTCGGTGCCTATATGTTCCTTACGGGGAAATGGGTTAAACCGGGCGTGCACAATGTAGAGGAGTTTGACCCGGATCCCTTCCTGGAAAAACTTGCCCTCTCCGGCTTGCCCTGGCACGTGATTGTTGACGGCGACCTCGAATTCAACGATTAAAGTGAAAAAGGAAAATCATGATAAGTAAACACCCTATTTCGATGGTGGCGGGAGTCGCCACCATCGCTATTTTTAGCATAGCAGCCACATCATGCTCACAAGTGCGTGAAGGTAATGATGGGTATGAGGTGACAGTCAATAACAAGACAATCACCGTACAACCCCTGACTAACGATATCTTCCGTATCACCACCTCACCCAAGGGGAAGACTCTTAACTACCGGGAGTCTCAGTCAGCCATACTCAAACCATCTGACGACGTGAAGGTAACAACCGACAAATCGTGGGAAACGTATACCTTCTCCACTCCTACCACCACAGTGAGCATTGACCGCAAGACAGGGGCTGTGACTTTCCTTGATGCTAATGGTAAGACTCTGTTGTCTGAAATCGGAGGAGTTGACAACTCCGGCAATGTAAAGACCGTTACCTTCATCGGAGATCCTCGTCAATGCTTTTTCGGCGGCGGCGAGAGAGGTCACAAGTTGGATCTTAACGGCGAGTTGCTGACCATGTATAACCGACAGAACTACGGCTACACGGCAGGCGACCAGCGTATCTCCCAGATGGGTATATCTGTGCCATACGTTGTTTCTGACAAGGGTTATGGCATATTGTTTGATGACTACAATGAGGCACTCCTGGTGCTCGGTGACACAATAAAATATGAGTCAGACACCCCAAACCCGCTCTCATATTATTTCATCAACGGCAACCATACTATTGCCGGGACAACTGAGGGCTATACCCAACTGACCGGCAGACAAGACCTCCCGCCGTTCTGGAGCCTCGGCTATATCACCTCAAAATATGGCTATCATAACCAAGACGAGGCGGTGGGTGCCATTGACTCACTGAAGACACGCGGCTATCCTGTCGATGGAATCGTGCTCGACCTTTATTGGTATGGTGTGGAGACCGACATGGGGCGTCTTGAATGGGATAAGACGCAATGGCCCGACCATAAGAAGATGCTGTCAGACCTTAAGGAGAAAGGGGTGAACATGGTTCTTATCTCCCAGCCTTATATAAATAAGAAGGGAGCAATCGACAACTATAATTATCTTTCCGGCAAGGGGATGCTCGTAAAGGATTCTCTCGGCAATACCCACGATGTGACTACATGGGTGGGTGATGCCGGTATGTTTGACGTAAGCAACCCCGACACACGCGAATGGCTCTGGAATCGACTTAAAGGTCTGACGGAAGAAGGTGTAGCCGGCTGGTGGGGTGACCTCGGTGAACCTGAGGTGCACCCGCGCTCTATTGTCCATGCCAACGGAGAGACAGCGGCACAATATCATAATGTGTATGGCAATGAATGGTCGCGTATTATTTATGAGGGATTGCGCAAGGATTTCCCCGACATGCGTCCGTTGCTGATGATGCGCGGCGGCACGGCAGGTTTGCAACGATACAGTGTCTTCCCCTGGACCACTGACGTGTCACGCTCCTGGGGCGGTTTCCAGCCACAGGTAAACCTTATGCTCAGTTCCGGCTTGTCAGGACTGGCTTACATGAGTTCCGATCTCGGCGGCTTTGCTGTTGACCCGGCGCACCCACGTGACGAGGAGCTATACGTAAGGTGGGTACAGGCAGGGGCATTTACCCCCTCTATGCGTACCCATGCACAGCAGCAGCCTGAGCCTTACCACTATCCTCAATCGGAGAGTATCATCAAGAAGTTTGTAAAGATGCGTTATGAGTGGCTGCCCTATAATTACACCCTTGCCTACGATAACTCATCTAAGGGTTGGCCTCTCGCACGCCCGCTGAATTTCAACGGTGAAAATCCAGAAGACCGTTTCTCCCTCATCACTGATGAATATATGTGGGGCGACGAGGTGCTGGTGGCTCCGGTGATGGAACCGGGGTTGAATAGCCGCCCGATATTGTTCCCGCGTGGAAAATGGTATGACTGGTATAATCCCACGGTGAGCTATGTCAGCCCGGAGGGGGATTTGGTAGCCGAAGTGCCCGCACCGCTCGACAAGCTACCGCTGTTTGTCAAGGCAGGGTCGTTCATACCTCAATATGAGAAGCAGATAGAGAATGTGACGCAATATGATCCGCAACTGCTTACGGTGGTTTACTTCCCGGGGGCAAACAAGAGTGAATACACCCTGTTTGACGACGATCGCAAGTCGCCTACTTCACTCTCTGACGGTGCTTATCAGCTCACTACCTTCACAGGGCAGCAGACCGGGAAAGATATCAAGATATCTCTCGCCACCAATGGCGGCAAATATCCCGGTATGCCGACAACACGCCTTATGACATTCAAGGTGGTTGATGTTGATAAGCCCTCGAATGTAACACTCTCCAACGGCTCTCCGATGGGAGAGTATGGTTCGCCCAAAATGATCCGTCAGTATGGTTGGAGCTACGATGCGCAGACACGTACTCTCACCCTTCGTTTCCCATGGACTTACCAACCTCTCTCATTAGAGATTAATTAAATCGGGGAGACGGCGGATAAAGGCGAAAATATTTCCGCCAACACTGCCAGAGATAATACTACCTGCCTCGCAAATGTCAAATATCTGACCAGGATTATGATAAGGGGGGGATATAGCGGAATGCTATATCCCCCCCTTATCATAATCCTGCGTATCTCTCCCGTATTATAGTACCCTCTTCCGTTCTGTGAGTGAACCCAAGGGTTCACTTCATTTTTTGATGCCACCCTCTTATTCCTTTCTGCTTTCCTTATCTTAAAATACATTAATCTCAAATCTTTTTGTGCCTAAAAGTGTTATGCATTATAAGAAAGGCATCTACAAATAGCCATTATCACTCAATAGCATTAATTCATAAATAAAAAGATAAACATAAAAATACAATAATCTAATGGAAAAAGAAAAGATCAAAGCGGTTGATTACAACCGCAATAACACAAAAAGTGGAATACTTCACATCGGAGTAGGCAACTTCCATCGTGCGCATGAGGAATTCTACACCGATCAGTTGCTACGCATTGACCCTTCACAGGGCGACTGGGCTATCACCGGCGCTATGCTTCTCCCTTCCGACGAAAGACTGTATAATGTTCTCAAAAATCAAGATGGGCTATATACCGTGACCGTATGCGGACGAGACGGGGTGGATCAGGCTTACGAGATAGGATCGCTCAAAGACGTGATCTGGGCACAGACTGAACCGGAAAAGGTGATAGAAAAGATTGCCGATCCGGATACTAAAATCGTGTCGATGACCATAACCGAGGGGGGTTATAATATTGATAAGGAAACCGGAAACTTCGACCTCAACAACGAAGCCGTAAGGAAGGATATTGCCAATCCGTCGGCTCCTGAGACTGTGTTCGGTTTTGTGGCAGAGGGACTACGTAAACGTATAGCTGACGGCGCAGGGAAAGTGACTATACTCACATGCGATAACCTTCAGCATAACGGCAACACTGCCAGAAAAGCCTTCATGAGCTTCTTTAAGGCTCAAGACCCTGAGCTTGCGAAATGGGCTGAGGAGAATGTGACATTCCCTAATTCGATGGTAGACAGGATCACCCCTGCCACTCGCCCTGAAGATGTGGAACGCCTGAATATTAAAAACGGCACTGAAGACAAAGCCCCTGTGTATTGCGAAGACTTCATTCAATGGGTTGTGGAGGATAATTTCGCCAACGGACGCCCTAAATGGGAGGAAGTAGGAGTGGAATTTACCGATAACGTTGCCCCCTATGAGAATATGAAACTGTCGCTGCTGAATGCTTCCCACTCGCTCCTTTCCTATCCCTCATTCCTAAGCGGCTACCGTAAGGTTGACGAGGCTATGAAAGACGAGAGAATCCGGAAGTTTGTGAAAGATTTCATGGATATTGACATTACCCCCTACGTCCCTGCCCCGGGAAACACTGATCTCGATGAGTATAAGCAGACTCTTATCGAGCGTTTCAGCAACAGTTCAGTGAGTGATCAGGTGGCACGTCTCTGTTTTGATGGGCTTTCCAAGTTCCCGGTGTATCTGATTCCCAACGTAACCAAGATGGTGAAGGAGGGTAAGGATCTCACCCGTGTGGCTTATCTTTTCGCCGCCTACTACGACTATCTGAAATATCACACTGATGATAAGGGGGAAGTGTTTGAAGTGGCAGAGCCTTGGATGGACGCTACCGTTGAGAAAGCTCTTGCAAGCGACAATCCGCTTGACTTCCTTGATATCCCTGCATTTGCCGGAGCCGGCTTGAGAGATTCAAAAGCCTTTACCGACCTTTATCTCAAGTTTGTGAAAGAGATAAGGGAGAAGGGGGCTATGTCAACTTTGGAAACTATAATTTGATCAGCCTATGACAGATCGGAAAGTGAATAAGTTGGGACCCTTTGTGGTCCTGACTTTTATTTATTTCGTAGTGGGGTTCCTTACCACAGTCAACGGGCAATTCCAGGGTCCGCTGAAGGTGGCTTTCCTGTCGAATGCCCATGCCCTCCGCAACACCTTGACCACCATGATTTCCTTCTTCTTTTTTCTCGGCTATCTGGTCAACAGCTCGTTGGGAGGGAAATGGATTGACGGGAAGGGATATAAGGTCACTCTTCTGCGTGCCCTCGTGATCATGATGGGGGGATTGGCGCTCTATTCCCTCTCCTCATTCATAGCAACGCAATGGGGGGAGGCAGGCGTAAAGCTCGGTGAAGATTTGGTGCCGTGGGGTTACTTCGTGTTCCTTCTCGGATCGTTTCTTATGGGCACATCGGCAGCGATTCTTCAGGTTGTGATTAACCCATATATTGCTGCCTATGATCTTCCCGGCACAAAACCTGTGCAGCGCATGAACATAGTCTGTGCAATCAACTCCATTGGCACTACCATCGCACCATTTTTCGTTACGGGCATCATTTTTGCGGGGGTAGCTATGGAGGCGGTTATGCCCGGGCAGCTTATGGTTCCATTTCTTATCATAGCAGCCATAATACTCATTGTCACTCTCATCACCTCACGCCTGTATCTTCCTGACATAAAGGGAACGCGGAGTGAAGCCGGTGAAAAGTTGCCGAGGAGCGTCTGGAGTTTCAGACACCTCGCCCTTGGCGTTGTGGCTATCTTCTTCTATGTCGGGACAGAGGTGGCTGTAGGTGTCAATGTCAATCTTCATGCCATGCAGATGATTGAATCGGGGCATAAGCTCTCCTTCTTCGGACTCGATAATATTGAAATTGCCGGTCTCAACCTTGGCATTCCGGCTTTGCTTGCCACTCTCTATTGGGGCGGCATGATGGTTGGGCGACTTGTGTTCTCCTTCTTCCCGAAGATTCCCCCTCGCCGCCTGCTAATCTCAGTGACTTCGGTAGCCTCGGTGTTGGTGCTTCTGGCAATGATACTTGATAACCTTTGGATACTTGTATCGGTGGGTCTGCTTCATTCCGTGATGTGGGGATGTATCTTTACCTTAGCCGTGGCAGGACTTTCAAAATACACTTCCAAGGCATCAGGCATATTCATGATGGGTGTGTTTGGCGGCGCGGTGTTCCCACTTCTTCAGGCAGTTCTTGCCGATAATTTGGGAAGCTGGCAATGGACATGGTCAATTGCCTTAGTGTGTGAACTCTTCATGCTTTACTACGGCATCAGCGGGTGTCATGTGAAAGACAGTGAGGCTCTTGCCAACCTTCGTGCGGAAGCCCCCGGCGATCCCGGAATGTAATCCGTTCCGACATAAGACTTGTCGCTTCGGTTGGCAGATAATATTGCCTATCGGAGCGACAAGCCTTATAAGCCTTTAATTAAGAGGAATAATTAATCTGTATTTGATAGAATGGTGGGGATAATAAAGGAATTATCGGCGGTTATGGTTACGGGTAAGTAAATTTGGTTTAGGTGAAGGCTGATATGCCTTTAGCCCTTCATCTGAAGTAAATATTTCAGCAGTATAGCCCATGGAATCATAATGTGAAGCCACTTGCTTGATAGATACATCACCCATTGAGAGACCCGTGACTGACAATTGTTTCCAATCGCATACCATCTCCTTTAGCCTTTCTTTTGTAAATAGCACGGACTGGTTGGTGAATATATCCCATGGTTCCTTTCCATCAATGGCTTTTTCGATAAACTCAGCAAATTGATTCACATACTTTTGTGAATCCTTACGTTTTATCTGTGTGATATGATTCCCACATTCAATTATAGAAGCGAATGGCAAGACGATATGGGTGTTGTTGGCTACTTCCTCTTTAATCCTTGCCTTAATAGCCGGCTTATCCTTTTTCTTGATGACCTCCCTACCGGGAATCTTGAGCCATACACAAAGGATGCTTGTGTCAACAATAAGAACCTTCTTTGCCATGTATAGTAGATGTTAGAATATTCTTAATCATCATACCGCCCGGTGTATACTGTGCTAACTGGCGAAGGAAGTCAGGACGCTCAGTGAGACGAAATATGGAGGTAGTGCCGTGGTTGCCCTCACGAGTCACACAACTGACAGAGTGTAGTATCTCAGAGCTTAACGCATCAATCAACACGGGGTTGTGCGTTGTGCATAATACATCAAAATCACGTCGGGTGGCTATGTCGGTAAGTGCGTGTACAAGTTCACCGGCACGGGAGGGATGTAGACCGTTATCAATTTCCTCAATTACTATTAGAGAGTCCGGTTGCCGTGTCAGCATGGCTACAATTATTGCAATGAATCGCAACGTGCCATCCGACATTGAGCGCGCGTCAATTTCCATTGCGTCTTCCGGATCACCCCAGTCTTCACGGCAATAGAGCATGGCTGTATCTTTAAATCTTCCTACTCTTTCCGCCCATATTTTACGGATGTCCTTTTCAGGGAGTTTACTAACATACCCTGTAAGCATATTCTCGAATTGAGGCACCTCCTCTTCGGGAAGGGCAGCAATAACCCCAGCCACATTGGATCCGTCAGAGTTCAGGGTTTCTGACAACTGGACATAGTCTCGCATCTTTACGGGAGCGGGGTCGAGGATATATATAGATGCAAAAGTGTTGAGAGCTGCGCCGGCACCTTCTTTTATAACTTTTAGCACATTTAATCCTTGAACTTGAGCAAGCACGGTTATGTCACGCCGTAATCTAAATTCCTTTTTGGATCCGGGACGATCCTTGTCAACTCTTACAGTAATTTGACTCGATGAATCATTAGGAGGGAGTGTATCTGTGTCAAATAGCGTACGCCAGGTGTGATCTGCGGTGGCTACCTCCAATGACTCTGAATTTAGCAGAGCCTCAGCTTTCTCAACAGAGAATTGCAGTGTGTATCTATACTCATTGGCATTAGCTTTGAAGGTAATGCTAATTTGTGTGGCGTTGCATCCTCTTCGTATGATTTGATCAATGCCACCTCTTATACTTTTGCATATATCCGCCAATTTCGCGCCTGTAGTCAAGCGCGATAAAAAGACCATGGCATCGACTATATTAGACTTACCGGAGGCGTTGGTACCGATAAGAAATGTAATTTGGTCGATAAGAAGGGAAGCGTGGTCAAAACTTTTCCAATTATGTAGTGAAAGCCGGGTTATCATAATCTATTTCAAATTCCATTACAAAGGTAAGTAAATTTGATCATATATGCAAGTGGTATAATATATGAGGTCCACAAAACCATTACGATTTTATGGACCTTTCTGTGATCCGCAGAAGCATTGATTTGTTACTGTATTAGTTTAATAATCAATGTATTACAAACAATGCTTAAGGTTGAATGTACCACAACTATGTACCACATTCAGGACTTAAAAATCGGCAGCAAATCAATGTTCTCTTGGAGCGGTTAATTTTGGCTACAAATTTAAGTCTTTTTAATTACATTA